>NZ_WRPA01000040.1 GCF_009831655.1 Shewanella insulae
GGTTCATCGCGGATCTCCGGGGAACGCCTCTCTGACTTTCAGAAAGAAGTATTCGGTATCCCGGTAGCCATAGCCCATTCGCTTCAGCAGTTTGATTTTGTTGTTCATCCCTTCCAGTCGGCAGGTGTGCAACGGATGAACCGCTGAAGCAACTATGCCATGAAGATAGTTCTTAAGACGCTGGCCAAATTGGAGTAATGGCCTGATACCGCTCTCTCTGACTTGTTGCCACCAGAGGTTCCATTGAGCCATGGCTTCGGCTTCATCTGTGCAGTACCACATCTCCTTGAGTTGCTCCCTGAGCAGGTAAACTGTCATTAAGCTTTTGTTCGACTCCAACAGCTCATTGAGATAACCCGCCTGTTTGTCTGTCAAATTATCTCTGTTTTTGAGTAAGACCCAGCGCCCCCGTTTCACCCGTTTGCGGGCTGGTTTGTCGTGCTTGAGTTGATTAGCCTGGTCAACCCTGACTCGGTCGATGACTTCACGGCCATACTTGGCAACAACATGGAACAAGTCGTAGACCACTTTGGCTTGGGGACAGTGCATCTGTACCTCCAGGTCAAAGGCAGTATTCATATCCATAGCAACGGCTTCAATCTGTTGGCAGTACTGACCCAACTTAACGAAAAATGGCCGGATAGCTTCTCTGCTGCGACCTTCACCTATCCAGAGGACTTGATGAGTATCCGCATCGGCCACCACGGTGGCGTAACGATGGCCTTTGAACAGGGCAAACTCGTCCATGACCAGGCGTTTGACACAACTCCAATCAGGCTCTGTGACCTCTCTTGCCTGCCGACGTTTGTCGATAGTCTTGATGGTATGCCAGTGCAGGCCAAGGAGTTGCGAAATATGTTTAATCGGCAAGAGCTTGAGTAGCGCCTCGACATGCTCAATGAGCCGTGTGGTCTGGCGAGCATAAGGCTTTAACCAGCTGATATGCTCCCGAACGATACCGCAATCGGGGCAAAGAATACGGCGGACGGGTAGCCGTAACTGAACCTGATACGCCAGTATGGTTCGTTCCGATACGCTGCGAAGTGAAGCGTCGTGAACGGCCTTAGCCGGTTTGCCGCAAGCACAGTGGCCGTTATCAATCGGTTTTAGGTGGATGATAAGGGTTTGTTGATTTTGCTCGGTATGGACGGCTTCAAAGCCTTCCCAGAGCGCAATGGGAAAGGTAATATTCGACATCGAGAACGGTTGGGGTTGGTCATTGTTTTTGTTTGGCGACTAAACAATAACTCTCCAACCGTTTTCATTTCCAGTCCACGCTAATCCGCGATGAACCTTTTTT
>NZ_WRPA01000041.1 GCF_009831655.1 Shewanella insulae
TGTAGTGGTCAACTAAAATTGGCCACGGTTTTGTATTCAAGCCAGTATCTTCGCTCTGACTCATTGGGTGTCAGCCCACCGTTATATTGATGTGGTCTCAGCTGACTGTAATACCCCGTCACATATCGCGAAATTTCACTCTGAGCCTCACCGATATCCCGATAGCCGGTCATCGGTATCCATTCTGTTTTTAAGCTTCTAAAGAAGCGCTCCATCGGGCTGTTGTCCCAGCAGTTTCCTCGTCGACTCATGCTCTGCTTAATCTGATAACGCCAGAGCTGTTGGCGGAAGCGGCGGCTGGTATAGTGGCTTCCTTGGTCACTATGGAACATTAGGTCTTTCGGCCTTCCTCGCGCCTCAAAGGCCATGGTTAGTGCCTTGCTTGTTAGCGCACTATCGGGCGAAAATGACATCGCCCACCCCACCGGTTTCCGTGCAAACAAGTCCAGAACAACGGCAAGGTAAGCCCATCGTTTGCCTGTCCACACATAGGTCACATCGCCACACCACACTTGATTGGGAGCCGTCACTGCAAACTGGCGGTCAAGGAGGTTAGGAATGGCGACATGCTCCTTGTCTGCCTTTTTATAGCGATGTTGCGGCACCTGGCAGCTCACTAGCCCCAGCTTCTTCATCAGTCCTGTGGCACGATAGCGTGTCAACCTCACGCCAGCAGTCGTCACCATATCAGCCAGGGTTCTGGCACCCGCTGACCCATTGCTGGCTTCATAAGCCTCCCGCACCAAGCTGTGCAGTTTCACCTGTTTCGAGTCAATGGTGGTAGGTCTGCCTCGCCAATACTTGTAACTGCTGCGGTGAATACCAAATACTGAACAAATCCGTTTTACGCTATGGCTCTTCTTGAGTTTCTCGACTAACGAGAACTGTTCAGTGAGTCTGACATCAAGAGAGCCGTAGCCTTTTTCAAAATGGTGTTCTCTTCTTCAATGCGGCGGATTTTCTTCTCCAGCTCGCGGATCCGCTGTTGTTCGGGGGTGAGCGGTGCGCCTTTGGGGGATACGCCTTGCTGCTCCTGTCGAAGCTGGTTTACCCATTTACGCATGGCTGAATTACTGACGCCCATCGCGCTTGCAGCCTCAGCTATGCTGTATCCCTGTTTCGTTACCAGCTGCGCAGCTTCTAATTTGAACTCTGCACTGAATGTCGGTCTTGTGTTCTTCATTTCTACCACCTTTTTTCCAGAAGTGAGTCTATCACTTCGTCTATTCAGGTGGCCAAATTCACTATGCCACTACA
>NZ_WRPA01000042.1 GCF_009831655.1 Shewanella insulae
CTTGTATGGTTAATCCTGTTCCATTTTAGGGTAAATTGGAGGCCCACCCTCAATGGCCGTTGAGGGTCTTTATGCAGTAGCTCGATTGAATGGCGGCTCCTCTTACGAGAGACCGGTAACAAGTGGGTAGCGCTGCATAACTCCTAGCAATAACTCGAACAGTCATTGGGGCCTCGAGCCCGTATAGCAAGGCAGAGTAAGCTTATAATGAACAACCATAAAAACCAAACTGAAATCAATGTCGGCGTTGATGTCGGTAAGTCACAGCTCGATATCGTTCTACATCCACTCGACCTACATTTATCTATCCCAAATGACCCTGAACATATCCAGAAAGTCATTCAGGTGCTTAAGCAGCATCCGGTAAAGCGTATCGTCACTGAGGCGACGGGTCGTTATGAGCATGCCTTTGTCTTTGCCTGCGATAAAGCTAATTTACCCGTTGTAATCGTCAATCCAATCAAAGTTCGTCGCTTTGCCCAAGCTATCGGTGTTATGGCGAAAACAGACAGAATTGATGCTTCAGTCATCGCTCAATTTGCGGCAATCATTAAACCTGAGATAAAGCAGCTTCCGGATGAACAGTCACAAATAATCAAAGACTTACTAATCAGACGAACTCAGCTACTTGAAATGGCAACGATGGAAAAAAATCGTCTCCAAATCATGCCCAAAGAGCTTTATAAATCAATTAATACTTTGCTTAAATCACTTAACCAGCAAATAGATAAACTTACGGAAAAACTCGATAAGCTCGTAGCCCAGGTCAAAGAATGGCGCGTCAAATCGGAAATATTGACGAGTGTTCCTGGGGTGGGGAAAGTGCTTTCCTACACTCTGCTTAGTGAAATGCCAGAGTTAGGAAAACTAAACCGAAAAGAAATTGCCGCCCTAGTTGGTGTCGCTCCCATGAACCGCGAGAGCGGCTCTTACAAGGGTAAACGCAGGATCCGTGGTGGTCGCCACAGAATACGTACAGTCATGTTTATGGCGATGATGTCAGCCATACAGTGTAATCCTGTTTTTAAGCGCTATTACCAGCGTCTCAAAGCGGCTGGCAAAATGCCAAAAGTAGCACTGATCGCCTGCATGCGAAAGCTCATCGTGATCTTGAATACCATGCTTAAAAGCGAGGAGCTGTGGTGCGCAAAAAACGGATAAATATATTGACTAAACACCACAGTCACTTGTTA
>NZ_WRPA01000043.1 GCF_009831655.1 Shewanella insulae
CTGGGGGATCCCCTCATAATTCAGGTCTCCCAGCAGTGTGAACCAACTTGATGTATTCATGCATTGCCCAGCGTAAATGCTGCGCTGTTATTCGATAGTTTTTCCTTCGCCGAACTTCTTTCCCCAATCTGACAATCGACAGCACAGGCCGGTGCCGAATGGTGTTGGCCTGAAAGTGTTTTTGCCAGCCTAGATGTAAGGCAACGATACCAATTAGCCATAAGGCAATTTCAGCCAGCATAGCGATGAGCAGCAACACATCTAGCCGCTGCGGACAACGACTTTTGCAGTGCCTCAGCCCCATGCCGTATTGTGGGCTCTTCAAGTCTCGAAAGGTTTCTTCAATCTGCATTCGCTTAGCGTAGAGCTTTGTGACTTGGACTGAGTTGAAATGGTTAGGTGGTAAGTTGGTTGCCAATAGCCACGGCTCTTTGCTGCTTCTTCCGTAGCTTGCTTGGGCGGTATGGTTTCTTCCAGCCTTTGAGGAACGGCGGTCTTTACGGCCTTTTTCTTTCGCTTTGTACAGGTGTAAATGACAGGGCAATGGGCTTTTCCTGGCGAGGTTAACACGGCCGATGTATTTGGCTTTGTTCGTTGCTGTTGGGTAAAGCGACTTATTGGAGTGCCATTGATGTGTTCCAACATGCTGATAACTGACGTCACCACGAACACGCCCTAACCAAAACCAGCCGTGACTTGCGACTTGAGCGAACCAAGTATTGCGATAGCCAGCATCGGTGACGATTAGCGGACAGCAACCATTCGGAAGCACCTTTGCCAATTCAGTCAGAAAAGCATTGTGGCTGCGAGGTGCATTGTAATCTTTGAATTCAAAAGTACGCTCATAAAGGGTCACGCTGCGCCCTTGAACACTAATAGAGGCGCGCAATGTCATCAAACGGAGTTGCTCTCTCACATCGGCCCAATCGACAAGTACGATAGGCATTGGGTTAGCACCGCAAAGATGCATTGCATGCCATCGATATATCGTCAATCGGTCGTTATTGATGTGGTGATTACCGAGCAAGCGGTCAATGCGTTTGATACTGTGTTTAGGCGCCACATTGCCAGAGATATTACGGCCTAGCTGGGTCAAAGATAGTTGATCACCATCTAG
>NZ_WRPA01000045.1 GCF_009831655.1 Shewanella insulae
GGCGGCATCGCTTCCATTGTTAAATTGGTCACCAGCGCCCAAGGCTCTTTTGCCGTCAATTCATAGGTCCATTGGGCGGTATGATGGCAGTCGGTTGTCGTGCTACGTTGACCTTTTCGCCCTTTACCTCTCGCCTTAAACAACACCATTTCACAGAGCAAAGGCTTCTTGACCGATAAGGCCACCCGACCAACATGCTTGGCGCGGCTATTTGCTCTGGCATAGAGCGCTTTGAGTGAAAATTGACGACCAAAGGGATGAAGGCGATAGACACTTAACCCTCTAGCTCGCCCTAGCCAGTACCAACCGAGTTGCTCTACCTTTCTGAACCAAGGATTACGAAACCCTGCATCAGTCACTATTAGCGGAGTGACATTCGCAGGTAATACCTTATGAAGCTCATTGAGAAATTGATTATGGGCAGATTGCGTTCCTTGCAACGCTAAGGGAAATGTTCGCTCATAAAGCGTAATTGAGCGCCCCTTGATGGCGATAGAGGCTCTCAGGGCAATGAGCTCGCGTCCTTCACGCATATCAGACCAATCCACCAAAACGATAGGCATAGTGTGCTGTGTCAGTAGCCATTTAGCATGCCATTGATAGACAGCTAATCTCTCATGATGAAGATGATGGTTGCCAAGTAACCTGTCCATACGTTTTATCGAATGCTTGGTTTGCGTACGATTTCCATCAATATGGCGACCTAAAGCGGTCAATGTAAGACGGTCGGAATCAATGAGGGCCTGGCAGGCAACCATGAGGGTATTTAGACGCTTTTGGTGAATTTCTGGGCAATGTTGATAGAGAGATTGATGTAAGATAGTTAACGCTTGCACCTTGGAAGTCCGTGATTGGTTTTTGTTTGCGCTTAATCAGATCACATTCCAAGGTGCAAGTTCACTCTAATCTCATGATTTATATCAAAGTTATCAGGGGATTCCTCAG
>NZ_WRPA01000046.1 GCF_009831655.1 Shewanella insulae
TGAAGATATTACCATGGAAAGCTAAGGGCCAAAATTTAACAAGGGCCAGCAACGGACTGTCAAAAGTGTCACTCAAATTGCTGGCGCAATTACGTGCCACTTTAGCCAGCCGCTGTGGCCGGCGTTAGTTGGCACGGAGGCTTGGTGTTAAAAATAATCCCTTTTATTATTTGCTCGCTTTTGTCTTTCCAGTCTTTCGCAGTCCAAGAAAGTAAGATTCTTGGAACGTGGGTTTTCGTTGAATCAGGTAAAGACTATAAGGACACAAAAAGCTGTACCTTTTTTGAAAAGGGTAAATTCAATTGTGAAATTGAAGAGCATGGAGTTACTCAAAATGGTTGGGGGGAATCAACAACCTTCTCAACTAAAGGTACTTGGGACATTTTCGATGATCACTTAAAAATGTCTGAAACCATATTAGGCTCTCAAAGAGAAACCTCATTTAAAGTAAGCAAAGTTAATGCTAACGAATTGGTTTTAGTATTAAATGGTAATAAGCAAATATGGCAACGTAGTTCAACTGCCAACTAACAAGTGACTGTGGTGTTTAGTCAATATATTTATCCGTTTTTTGCGCACCACAGCTCCTCGCTTTTAAGCATGGTATTCAAGATCACGATGAGCTTTCGCATGCAGGCGATCAGTGCTACTTTT
>NZ_WRPA01000047.1 GCF_009831655.1 Shewanella insulae
GGGAAAGAAGTTCGGCGAAGGAAAAACTATCGAATAACAGCGCAGCATTTACGCTGGGCAATGCATGAATACATCAAGTTGGTTCACACTGCTGGGAGACCTGAATTATGAGGGGATCCCCCAGCGCTTTGCTAATTGGCTGCCGCAGCGTAGCGTAGGCAGTCCAGTGGAGGCCACGCTGTTTGTGGCCGTAACGAAATTAAGCAACTTGTTATATGCCTACTTCGAGTTATAAAAAGCTATTACCGCAATAGCCAACAACAAAACGACTGCACCAGTGCCACTGCATAACGTATCGTTATCTCGATTGGCTTTGGGATATTTGCCGAAGGTAACGACCTTTAGCGTAACGTAACCGACAAAATAAAGAAAAAACTCAATAAATAGGTCGATGATTATCCATTTTACGATTCGCAAAAATCCTCTTCCCGCGACCTCGACTATTTCATCCATGGTTGAACAATCCCTGTAGGCATATAACATTTTATTAGTGCGCATGCGCGTTTACCTCGTTGGACCAGTGAAAACGCGCACAGTTAACTATCTGTATACAATGAACTTATCAGCATTTTGCTAAATATACCATCTAGAAAAACGCGCATGCGCGTTTTCCAAACCTATTATCTCAAGTCGTCAACACATAACTGATT
>NZ_WRPA01000048.1 GCF_009831655.1 Shewanella insulae
CCGTGACCTCGAAGCTTAAGGTGATGGTCTCACCCTGGGCGAGGAACTGCACGTCACTGTTAAGAATGCTGTAGTCCCAGCTGTCGCTGTCGACGCTGAAGCCATCGATCAGGCTCTGAATCTGGCCTGCGCTGAGCACGCTGGTGAGATCGCCGCCGTCCCAGCTGATGTCATTGTTATACACCTCGGTGACGCTGTGGGTGTTGTTGACATCCACGTCGGTGAAGCTGAGCGCGCCGCTGTCGGTGAGGTTAGGATTGCTGGCATCTTCCACCACGCCGCCGCTGGCATCCACGGTGAGTACCGGCAGGTCGTTGGTGCCTGTAATGGTGAGACTGACGGTCTTGGTGTCAGACCCGCCGTCGTTATCGGTGACCGTGACCTCGAAGCTCAGGGTGATGGTCTCACCCTGGGCGAGGAACTGCACGTCACTGTTAAGGATACTGTAGTCCCAGCTGTCGTTGTCGACGCTGAAGCCATCGATCAGGCTCTGAATTTGACCTGCGCTGAGCACGCTGGTGAGATCGCCACCACTCCAGCTGATGTCATCGTTATACACCTCGGTGACGCTGTGGGTGTTGTTGACATCCACGTCGGTGAAGCTGAGTGCGCCGCTGTCGGTGAGGTTAGGATTGCTGGCATCTTCC
>NZ_WRPA01000049.1 GCF_009831655.1 Shewanella insulae
TCCCTTTGGTCGTCAATTTTCACTCAAAGCGCTCTATGCCAGAGCAAATAGCCGCGCCAAGCATGTTGGTCGGGTGGCCTTATCGGTCAAGAAGCCTTTGCTCTGTGAAATGGTGTTGTTTAAGGCGAGAGGTAAAGGGCGAAAAGGTCAACGTAGCACGACAACCGACTGCCATCATACCGCTCAATGGACCTATGAATTGACGGCAAAAGAGCCTTGGGCGCTGGTGACCAATTTAACAATGGAGGCGATGCCGCCCAAGAAGCTGGTCAATCTTTACCAAAAGCGAATGCAGATAGAAGAGACTTTTAGGGACTTAAAAAGTCCGGCTTACGGATTTGGTTTACGCCACAGCCGAACACGTGATGCGGCAAGAATGGATATCCTGTTGATGATAGCCTTGCTGGTGCAATTGGCATTTTGGTGGGTGGGGCTCTTTGGTGAAGCGCAGCAATTGCAACGACATTTCCAGGCCAATACGGTGAAGAAACGTAATGTGCTATCGATAGTGCGTATGGGAAAAGAGCTGATGCGACGGCGACACAGATACCCAATGT
>NZ_WRPA01000005.1 GCF_009831655.1 Shewanella insulae
GTAGTATTGTAATGTCGCGCATGGTGTTGTTCTAGTTTGTTTTTGGCGAAATTGATTAGATCAAACAGCACCATGCGTGTCTACTAATTGATTGTACAAGGAATTATCTGGGGATTCCCTAGAGCAAAGCGTTAAGTTACAAGGAAAGTATGGTGTACCAATTAAAGTTAGAAGATCTTAATTATTACATTCCTAGACATGACGAAATTAGGCAGCAAGATATTTTATGGTTAGCGCCCGAAGTACATGCTGGCGCTAATGCTAGCGGTTTATTAGCTTCAGCTACCATACAAAGCGAGGAGTTGACACTTTATATTGATGAACGCTTTATTAAAAACATGACATTTGTTGGTGGTTTTCTAGTTCGAGATATTGACGCGCCTAAAATAGCTGAATTTGTTAATCAAATTAAACATGAATTTAGACCATCACTTGATACAAGTGAATGGCTAATTAAAGGTAGTGGTGATTGGATTCACGGCAAGGAAGTTAAAAAAAGAAAGTAAAATGGAGGCGTTAACGAGATGGATTTTATGGTCTCGCTCAATTGAAAAGGCAAACCTAAATTTTAATTTTCATTCTGCCACTGTTTTAAATAAAAAATACAAGTTTAAATCCAATAACAAAAGAGATAAAAATATTGAAAAGTTTGAAGTCCTATTTGATTCAATATTTACATCTCTTAAGGCTCATAGTAAAGCAAAGTTAAGAGTTGTTACTGATAATGTAGATGGCGCACAAAAAACCGCTTTCTTAAATTCAATAGCAACAGCAAAGCAGTACATGAACATATCTGGGGAAATCTTACCTAAAGATGATTTCAACAGTTTAGATTCATGTCTAATGCAGTTTGTTGATATGAATATATACCCTTTAAGTCGTTTTATGATGCCGCAAAACAATAACATCCTTATGGACTTCGAAAATTTCGCTTTAGAGCATGTCAATGGCAGCATACACAAAACTTTTGAGGAAAAAGGCAACCTTTACACTCATTATTTAGCAGCTAAATATCACATTTTGAAAGAGTTGTTCCATGTTTTAAGGCACTCAATAAGGAAAAATCAATACTTCCATGGTTGCAATGAGCCCCAATCTTCTTGTCATTTACTTAGCGACAAAATCCATTTAAATTTTGGTTCAATTGTAGACTCTGCAATCCATTCGTTTTGTTCGAACCCCAAAGGTGCAAAATTGATGAATTTGTCGAAATTGTAACTTAACAAACTGTTAAACAGGGACAAAATACAGTTGGCTTTTGCTCCTTCGTCGCTTAATTTTAGCCAACTATATTTTGCCCATTAACAGGGCGTTAAATTCTTAGGATAGTTCGGTTCAATTAAGATGGATGATCGTGCATTTACAAAACTATTAGAATTTCTCAATAGAGTTCCATCTATTCAAGGCGCTATTGGGCATGGTTCTGAAGATGATGGCCGTTGGTGGGTGAAATTTGAGGTCGACATCACTAGCCCGATTGCATGGCAAACCGTACAAGAGTTCGGGCATGTGCTCAATTACTTGTCATTAGATGAGCGTTTACCAACAAGTTTTCATCCAGTATCACCACCGCCATATATGAATGGTGGCCCTGATGAGTTTCTATCGTGGGTCATCGAGTGTCACGATCAAGAGTTCAAGCCAGGTACATGTGCAAAATGGCTTGAAGGTCGCCTTCCAAATCCCGTTGAAGATTTAGATCAATGGAATATGGAGTAAAATGAATTTAACAAGGCGCAGCAACCGACCTCCGACAATTGTCACCTTTTTTGCTTGCGCAAAAATGGCGCCAATTACCTCCGGCGGCTGTGCGCGGCGTTGGTATGACTCCCACTGTCAAGTCGAGCGCACAAATATCGGCCTAAATTATTAAGCCTTTTGCCTTTCTCAAACTAAGTTGAGTTAACGCAGTCGATTAAGCCAGTAAGTTCGTCGGTTGTCATGCTGGTATCCGTGGATTACTTATTTTTCAATAAGCAGCGCCTACCTTACTTTTTCCGTCGTGGCACCTGTCTTCAGTCTATGCACGTGGTTCAATGGGATATTTATCCCATTGCCATCCTAACGCCGTCGGTGGTTGTGCCACACCCGATGCTTCATCAGCTGCATTAACTCAAAATCTATTTTCATGCAGGCACTCTCGCAAGTCGTAATTTCGGATTAACTGGCGCGAGTACCACTTCTCTGGATATTGCCCAAATGTAGGCGATCATTTCTCTCGCAATTGCAGTGACAACCACATTTTGAGGCATTAGGGTGTCAATGAAATACGGGCCATTCCAAAACGGTGAATCGCTAGTAGGGTAACGAACTAAGTTTGTGAAAAAAGCGAGCCATTTGGCTCGCTAGTAGGTGTTACAAGTCATCATTTAACCTGTCTGCCCAGTGTTGCTCAGCTTGGTCAAAATATTCATTAGGATAGAGGCCATATAGTTCCAAAAACTCATGTTTGAACAAGTTACAGAAAGCTCTGATCTCTTCCTTTAGCAATAGGAGAATGATGTACATGTCAATGCCCTCAAGATATTGGTTAGTGAACTCTGGAAAGTCCTCTAGGATAGACTTGCTTACGCTGATCCCTAAAATTCTTCCAGCTGAATCCCTATGCTGATAGATGTACTGTCCGAAGCTAACTTCGATGGTTCCTTGAACATTCTTTTGCTGCTCAGCAAGCAAAAGAACAGTGCAGTGGTCATCCCAGGGACTTTTTGATTTCCTTTGATACTCTCTAATAAACAGTGACTTGTTGTTGCTCATGGCTTCTCCTAGTTAATGGATGATGTGTCCTCTTCAATAACTAGGTTCGTTAGTGGCATATTATTCAAGCATTGATACAAGAACTCTAAAACAAGTTCGCATTCAATTTCATTTAAGCCATTTTTGCCAAGGTAAGATTCAACCGAGTAGAGTAGAAATTCCTGTTCAGCAAGTAGCCCGAGTTGAACATCGCTGACGGTTTCAAGCTCTATGTTTATCGCCTTATAAAGTTTTTTAATGATGGCTCTTAGGCTGATGAGCTGAAGAGCGATAGTGTTGTTTTTCATAGGTACTCCTAATTATGTTTATAGCGACCTAAGTGGCCGTATGACTAACTAGGGTAGAGCCGAGCGAATTGTATGGGTTTTCAAATGGTCAATGCGCCACAGCACAAGCGTTGTTTTAGCATGAGCTTATTGATGTTAGCTGAACAAGGTTGGTCGAATTATGGAATTGTCACAGAAGGACGCAGTTATTAACTCTGTAGCGATTTACAATTGGATGCGATTTTGGCGGGAGAAACTAGATGGGCTTGTACCAAACTAGTCAAAATGATTTGTGTTACTGACTGAATTACTTTTTTGCAACTAAGAGTTTGTTATTAAGTTAAACAAAGTGGGTCTCACACATGTCGCAATTGGTGGGTCAATTTTTCATGTAATTTAACGCCTATTGAAGAGAAGCATCTGCAGAGAATGTGGGGGGCTACTACAAAGAGAGTGAATAAGCATCTACAAGGCCCACATCATTACAAAAAGTAATCGAAAGGACACCAGATTTAATGCGGATTTTCGTCGTAGGTTTGACCAGAGTTTGACCAGAGTTTGACCATGTTTGAATTACCAACAATAAGTCATTAGACACAAAAAAGCCTGTAACTCATTAAGAAGTACAGGCTTTTTTGATTAAGAATTTGGTCGGTATGAGAGGATTCGAACCTCCGACCCCTGACACCCCATGACAGTGCGCTACCGGGCTGCGCTACATACCGATTTTATCCAAAGCAGCAAAGACTTGGGGTCTGCTTCGAACAGGCAGAACTTTATCAAGTCGTTTGCCCCTGTGCAAGTGTTTCGGCGGTTGAGTCCGATCGACTGCCTAGTTTATAGTCGCTGACTGCTCGACCTAAGTCGTTGGTGCACAGCGATCTAATGATCAGTGACTCGGGACTTAATGACTCAGTCCCAGTTCTCGGCTCTAAATGACTCAGGGCCTAGTGATTGTAGAAGCGTCGTCCTTCGCGCATCACCTGAATTAGCTCGGGCGCGCTGATCTTTTTGTTGCGCAGACGCTTGCTATAGTCACGGTTATAGATACGGTACTTGCCGTGTCTATCGATCACCGTGATCTCATCTTCCTGATAGATACCAAACACCAGGTTGTCGCCGATATAGGTCCAGTTCTCGCTTTGGGGCTGAAGTATGTTGCGCCCGGCGCTGTAGTCGCTCGCCTTGTTGGTGCAGTCCAGCAGCTGGGTCATCAGGGTCGGCACCACGCCGTAGTGGCTGCTAGGGTAGGTGACCTTCTTGTCATACTCCATGCCGGGCCAGTGGATGATCAGTGGTACATGCACGTTGGCCGGTGACAGGTTGCCACGCTGATTGTCGTTGTCGCCGGTGAATACCTTGCCCGACACGCCGGTGACCATCACGAAGGTGCTGGCCGGTAGACGTTCGATAAGCTTTTGCAGCTGCTTGTCGACAAAGTTGAGGGACTGACGGTATTGGTTGAACAACACCTTCTGCGCCGGCTTAAGTGGTGTGCTCGGTTTCACCGTCTCAATCCCCAGGAAGCCGATCGGCGTGTCGTAGCTGTCGGGGCTCTGCAGGTTGAGCAGGGCAAACCAAGGCTTGTCTTGCTGCATGCGCCACTGGTTGAAGCTGTCGATGGATTGAATATCGGCATCGGCCACGCCGTTAGTGAGCGGCTGAATGTGCGAGGTCATATCCTGATAGATGGCCTGCGGCTCGATATTGCTGGTTTCGGGGGCGAAACGCGCCAGGGTGTAGCCCTGTTTAGCCAGCTCCTGGGTGAACACAGGCGAGCGATAGCTGAGATCGCTGGCGGCGATATAGCTGCCCTGCAGGCCATAGAGCAGGGAGAACATGCCGCTGTTATGCATATTGCCGCCACTCAGGTGCTGCTTAAATTCATGGTTGTGTCTGCCGTATTCGTACAGGAAGGGCATGGTCTCTTTGTCCACCAGATCGGCCCTAAAGCCGTCGATGGCGATCATCAAGATGTTGAGCTCTGGGTCGGCGCTACACTGCAGCGGCGAGATCGGGTAGTTGAGACTCGGTTGTAGTTTGCTCGGATCTTGTGCCTTGCTGCTCTTCTCTATGCCGTGGCTCTCCATGAAGGAGCGCGCGGTGGCCGGATAGGAGAGCGGATAGGCGTCATCCAGGCGGGTGATCTCAGTGATGTCGGCGGCGTCGGCCCAGATATGAATCAGGTGGCTGCTGACGAAACAGAGGCCAATAACCAAGACCACCTTGGGGCCATAGTTAGACTTGCGGATCTTCTCTATGCGTTTCCACAGGTAGTTGGCGGCGGTCAGCTCAAGGATGATGATCCCAAGCGGCGTAACTATATAAGAGGTGCCTTGCAGCAGGGCGTTGAGATCGGCCCAGGCGATGTCGAACACAAATGGACTAAGGTGCAGACCATAGTCGTCGTAAATCAGGGTGTCATACAGCAAGATACACAGGCCAAGGGTGGCGGCAAAGGCCGCGAGTCCGCGCAATATCTTGGAGTAGGGCAGTAAGAGGGTGATGGGAAACAGCACCACCAGATAGACGATGAAGGCGAGAAAACTAAAGTGGCCCAGGGTGCTGATGGCCAGATAGCCCCAGCCAATCCAAGACTCGGGCGCGCCCACGGTTTCAATATAACGGACGCCGACTATCATCGCCAAGAAGCCGTTGAAGAAGGCAAACCAATGCCCCCAACTGACTAAGCGTGACACACGATCACGGCCCATCTCTTTTTTACGCTCGATCATAGGGATCCGTTATTTGTTGAAATACTTGTCTATCTTAATTTTTTTTAAGGCGGATTGGCCAGTTTTTTGCGCACAAAAACCGCTTTTTAGCCGTTGGTGTTAGCTTTTTACCGACTGGGTCAGCACCTTGGCAAACTGCTCGGCCACCTGTTCACGCGCCGCCTCAGGTACCTTGCGGTGCAGCAGATCTGTGACACAGTTGCCCAGAACCATGAGGCTGAGGTCGGTTGGTGCCTGGTGCTTGTCCAGTACAGCCAGGATCTCGGCGATGACGGCTTCGACCTGGGCGTTTGAATATTTAGATTGGATAGCCATATTTAAAAATTTTTTCACTTTAATTTGAAATAGCGGCATATAATAACGGATTTCTACCAACATCACTATCGAGGCTTATGAGTATTAACGTCGAACAAGCAATTATTCACGCGATATCCCAAGATGGCGAAGGCCAGCTCAGCTGTAGATTGCGTCCACAACCGCTACTAAATAGTCAAGCCGTTGAAGCCATGCTCGAAGAGCTGCATCAAACCTACACCAGTAAGTCGGGTAAGGGGTTTGGTCATTTTGGTACCCACGGCGAAGATGGTGAAGCAAACCCTAAGTTTAAAGAGGCACTGAGCCAGTATCTGGGTGGCGAGCTTGGGTTCGTCGAGTTTTCCGGCGTCGCGGGTCAGCTGCTGCAGGAAGAACTCGCCAAGTATGACTTTAGCCAGGGCGGTTTCCTGCTGCTGGCCTGCTATACCTATATGACCAGCGACTACCTGTTTGTCTCCCTGCTCAATGCCAAGTCGTCGATGACGGTACTGGACGACATGGAGCTGTCGCAAAACACCCACCTGGATCTTAACAACGTGCAGCTGGCGGCCCGAATCGATCTGACCGAGTGGCAGGCCGATCCGGATTCGCTCAAGTATATCTCCTTCGTGCGCGGCCGCGCCGGACGTAAGGTGGCCGACTTCTTCCTCGATTTCATGGGGTGTGTCGAAGGGGTGAACACCAAGGCGCAGAACAAGTCGCTGATGAACGCGGTAGAAGATTTCGTGGCCAACAGCGAGCTGACCAAGGATGAGCGCCAGCAATGCCGCGAGAAGGTGTTCGAGTACTGCACCGAGCAGGTCGATAGCGGCGCCGATATTCAGCTTAAAGACCTGGCCGATGAACTGGCCGATGCGGGAATGGACTCCTTCTACGATTTCGCCCAGGGCGGCGACTATGAGCTGGAGGAGGAGTTTCCCGGCGACAAGCCGACCCTGCGTCAGCTGAAGAAGTTTTCCGGTACCGGTGGTGGCGTGACCATCAGCTTCGACGGTCAGCATCTGGGTGAGCGGGTGATCTACGACCCCATCTCAGATTCTATTTTGATCAAGGGCGTGCCGGCTAACCTGAAGGATCAATTAGATCGCCGCCTCAAGGGCGGTCAATAACCTAATTGTAACGGCTTAGTTAGCGCCAGAAAAAAGCGTCTGTGTTAGGCGCTTTTTTCGTTTATGATGCTTTAAATAAGTTGTACTGGTCAGGCGGCGAACGCTTAGGCCCTGTGTGACTTGCTAAAATATCGCAGATGAGTTGAAATTATCTGTTGAAACTAGAGTGTCCTCCGGCCGTTTGCCGATGGGACCATTTTAAGGTGGACTGTTTTTCTGCCGACGGAGCGTAAATGCAACTTTTTGTTAGAGATTTAACCGTAATCGATTTTTCTTACCTGTGTCCTATTCGTGGCATGGTGGGAGAGAGCTGGATCGTCGATGTGCTGCTCGATGGCGGGCTGGACGATCAGAACATGGTGCTGGATTTTGCCAAAGTGAAACGCACCATCAAGAACACCATCGACGATGTGGCCGATCACCGCCTGCTGATCCCCACCGCCTGTGCCGAGGTAAGATGGCAGCAGCAGGGCGATCGTGTCTGGATGGACTTCAACAGCCTGCAGGGAGATATCCATCTCGCCTGTCCTGCCCAGGCCTTTGCCCTGATACCCACTGAGATCATCGATTTCGACAGCGTGAACGCCTTCTTGCTGAAAGCCTTGAAAGAGGTGCTGCCCGACAACGTACAGGGCATTGCGTTAACCCTGCGTAACGAGCTGCACGAAACCCCTTATTATCACTACTCACATGGCTTGAAGAAGCACGATGGCAACTGTCAGCGTATCGCCCACGGTCATCGCAGCCCGATCAACGTGTTTGAAAATGGTATCGCCGCGCCTAAGTGGGACGAGTATTGGGCCCGCCGCTGGAAAGATATTTATCTCGGGAGCGAAGATGACCTGGTTGGGGTGGACGAACTAGAGCTGTCGCCGCAGACAACGGTGAGTGACGAGACCCACTATGGTTTCCACTATGTGGCGCCGCAAGGGGATTTTCAGCTGGCCATGCCTAAGAAGCGCTGCGAGATCATCCCCCACGACACCACGGTAGAGCTGCTGGCCGACTTTATCGCCACCACGCTGGCGAGCGAAAACCCAGAGAGCGAATTTAAGGTGATCGCCTATGAAGGTGTGGGTAAGGGCGCCATCTCAGTTAAAGGCGAGCGCCGCGCCTAGCGGTATATATGACGTTTTATTAGCCTAATCAATAGGAGTCGAATTTGAACTTGTTGCGCTTAGTTGTGGCGGTATTCTGTCTTGGTGGCGCCATGGGCGCTCAGGCCGAGGTGAACCTGAGCGAGGTTAACTTGAGTGGCAAGATGGAGCAGGGTGCGTTGATCCGCGGCCAGACTCAGGCGGGAACTCAGGTATGGCTCAACGGTGAGCCGGTAAAGGTGAGCCCCGAAGGCCTGTTTGCCTTCGGCTTCGAGAGACAAGCCGAGCTTAATCAAGAGCTTAAGCTGGTCTATCCCGATGGCCTGACCCAGCTTATGCCCCTCAAGATAAGCGAGAAACAGTACAAGATAGACAGGGTCAACGGCATCGCCAAGAAGATCATGAAGCCGGATCCTAAGGCTATAGAGCGCGCCGCCAAAGACAGCAAGCAGGTCAAGGCCGCCAGAGCCACCTTCTCGGGCCAAACCGCCTTTGCTAAAGATTTCATCTGGCCGCTCACCGGCCGCATCTCGGGTGTTTATGGCAGTCAGCGTGTCTATAACGGTAAGCCGGGTAACCCTCACTATGGGGTGGATGTCGCCGCCAAGACAGGCACAGTTGTGGTGGCACCCGCCGATGGTGTGGTGACCCTCTCAGTTCCCGACATGTTCTACTCAGGCGGCACTATGATCATCGACCACGGCTATGGGGTGAGCTCCAGCTTCCTGCATCTGAGCAAGCTCTATGTTAAGCCGGGCGATGTGATCAAACAGGGCCAACCGGTTGCCGAGGTGGGCGCCACCGGACGCGTTACCGGGCCGCATCTTGACTGGCGCCTTAACTGGTTCCAGATGCGACTGGATCCCGTGACTGTGGTACCGTCCATGGCCAGTGTGCTTGAGCGTCAAAACCAGGCCAAGCAGGCAAAGTAGGCCAAATAGGTCAAAGTTACCCCTCAATAGCTCCTCCCATATAATGAGCGGAACAAAATATCAGTCAAGGCGGCCAAGGGGCGCCTTTTCCATGTCTCTGCTTATTAACCCCTCTCTTTATTAATCCTTGTCTTTATTTATCCATCTGTTTTTATCACACCTCGTATTCAGGTGATCGATTATTGGCATCGCTGCGTAATCAAGTTATAGGTCAACCAGATATCACTAGCAGCAAACAACTGCACTTCGATATCTGAGTTGGAAAGCATTTCAGTAGCAGAGTCGTGTAAGCAAGCCAGTATGAAGATCACCCATAAAACCAGCCCTGGAAGCAGGACGCAGCAACAAGACCTCAAAGAATTCGCTGAGCAGACCCTGGCGGTCTTTCCACTGCCGCTGTTTGTGTTGCCGGAGGGCGTTCAGCGTCTGAGGATCTTCGAGCAGCGTTACCTTGCTATGGTTTCAGAATCCTTGGTTTCAGAATCCATGGCGGCCGAGTCCACAGGCACAGGCTTTGTGATCGCCCGCTACGATAAGGCCTTTGATTTCAATGTGCCAGATTGGGGAACCAAGGTACAGATAGTCGATTTTCACCACGGCGAGGACGGCCTGTTGGTGATCGATGTCAGGGCCAGCCATCTGGTGAGCCTGGACAGGTTCGATATGCGTGGCGATGGACTCTTAATGGCTCGCTGCCGTCATCGTGATCATTGGCCATCTCAGTATCCCAGTGCCAAGCCTGGACAGCTGGGTCTGACCCTAGGCGCCGTGTTTGCCGAACATGGCCAATTGGCACAGCTCTACCCCGAGCCAGAATTTAACCGGCTGGATTGGGTCTGCGCTCGCTTTTTAGAGATATTGCCTTTATCTTTGAATGAGAAGGAGAAATTCATATTGCCTGACAGTTTTCCCCAGGCAAAGTCGTTTCTCGATACATTCATTTTGGGTCAGGACAAAATTAATTGATCCTCGCCGCGCTCACCTGCGTATAGGCCTTTATGTAAGGGTCATACGTGAGTAAAGATGCAGACACTTGTAAGCGCAGGCGCCCTAGATAAAGGGAGTGCGGATATCAAAACTCAGTCAGAGACGCAGGTGCCGACGGAGCTTTCGAGCTGGTTGGTGCGGGTCGCCGATGCCAGAGATAAGCTGGCGTTCACCCACTTGTTTCAATTCTTTGCGCCCAAGATTAAACGCTTCGGTATAAAGCAGCTAGGCAACGAGGCTCAGGCGCACGAGTTGGTGCAGGAGACCATGAGTAACGTCTGGCGCAAGGCTCATCTCTATGACGGCGATAAAGGGGCGGCCACCACTTGGGTCTATACCGTGATGCGTAACGCCGCCTTCGATATGCTCAGGCGCCTTAAGGCCAAGGCCGAGATGAACCTGGGCGATGACATCTGGCCGCTGGAACAGGCTCAGGCCCAGAGTGAGGAGGACTCGCTTCATTTCGCCGATCATCTGATGGAGAAGCAGATGATGGCCTATGTCGACAGCCTGCCGGAGGCCCAGCGGGCCGTGGTCAAGGGTGTCTATTATCAGGAGCTGTCCCAAGAGCAGTTGGCCCAGCAATTTGGCGTGCCAATCGGCACCATTAAATCCAGGCTCAGGCTCGCCCTGGCAAAACTCAAGCAGCAGATGGGAGACCAGCAGCATGATTAATCACCATCCCACTTCTGACGTACTGGCGCAGTTTGTTGCCGGTAACTTGCCTGCATCCGTATCCGTCGTGGTGGCCAGCCATGTGGAGCTTTGTAGTGAGTGTAACCGCGCCGTACAGGCTCTCACCGAGCAGGCCGCCATCGACGCCTTCGGCGAGTCTATCAAAGAACAAGGCTTGCGAGATGAGCCTCAAGCCGCTGGCTTAGAGGATTTTTCTGGCTTAGACTATTTTGATTTTCTCAACCAGTTCGGTGACTCAGACGATTACGCAGATCTTGATGATTGCATCGAGGCTATCACGGCACAGGAGCGTGACGATACGAACCAGTTGCCGCAAACCGTCACCGAGATTGCCGTGGGCGGTGAGCGCATCCCGCTGCCGACCGCGCTTAAGTCTATTGCCCTCAAGGAGTGGCAGGGCATGGGCAAGCTATCACGCTCGCGCCTGGCACTGGATGATGGTGATCTCAGGATGAGCCTGCTGCACATAGACAAGGGGGGCAGTGTGCCTTGTCACACCCATAAAGGCTTCGAGATAACCTTGTTGCTGCAGGGCAGCTTTACCGATGAGATGGGCGTTTATCGCAAGGGCGATTTCGTCTGGCTCGACGGCCAGCACACCCATCAGCCGGTGACCGAGGAGGGCTGCGTCTGCCTCACAGTATCGAGTGACGCTATTCACTTTACCCAAGGGATGAGCCAGCTGCTTAACCCAATAGGACGATTCATCTATTAATCCGAGTGTTAATCCGAGTCTGCCAACTGGAGGCGCTATGAAGAAATTAAAGATTGGCATCAGTGCCTGTGTGATGGGTGAGCCGGTGCGTTTCGACAGAGGCCACAAAAAATCGGGTTTCTGTATGGAGCAGCTGGCGGAGTTCGCCGAATTTAAACCTGTGTGTCCCGAGATGGCCATCGGCCTGCCGGTGCCACGCCCCACCATCAGGCAGATAGTGCGGGACAACATCATTACCGTGTCGCGCCCCGACGGTAGCGGCGATGTGACCCAGGCCCTTAAAGACTTCGGCGCTAATGCCGCCCAGAACTATCAGGATCTTGCAGGGTTCGTGTTTTGTGCCAAGAGCCCCAGCTGCGGCATGGAGCGGGTCAAGGTGTATCATCATCACGGCAAGGGTTCCGAGTCTACCGGCGTCGGCATCTTCGCCGAGCAGGTGATGAAGGCAAATCCGCTCTTGCCCTGTGAGGAGAGTGGCAGGTTGAACGACCCCATCATTCGCGAAAACTTCACTACCCGCATCTTCACCTACCAGAAGTGGCTGGATCTCAAGGCCGAGGGGTTGACCCGACACAAGTTAATCCAGTTCCATAGCGCCCATAAGTATCTGGTGATGAGTCATCATGTAGAGAGCTATCGCGAGTTGGGCCGTCTGTTGGGCCGCGCCGATATCGGTGTAGAGGAGCAGGGTGAGCGTTATATCTCGGGGCTGATGCAGGCACTTAAGCATAAGGCGTCCCGTCGTAGTCACACTAATACGCTGCAACACCTGCAGGGGTACTTTAAGCGTCAGCTGGACGAGCATAAGCGCCGCGAGCTGACCCAGGAGATCGCCGCCTATCGCGAGGGGCTGTCGCCACTCTTGGTGCCGCTGACCCTGATAAAGCATCATCTTATTGAGTTTCCTAACGAATACCTGCAGCAGCAGACCTATCTTAACCCTCATCCCAAGGAGCTGAGATTGAGGTACGGCTATTGAGCGCACTCCTGTGGCTGAGACGGGATTTTCGTCTCCATGACAATCCCGCCTTGAGTGAGGCGGTGCGGCTCGGGGTGAAACAGGCGCTGTTTATCGCCACTCCGTCTCAGTGGCAACAGCATGATATGGCGCCGATCAAGGTCGATCTCATTCGTCGCCATCTCGAGTTGATGGCCGGTGAGTTGTCCCAGTACGGTATCGAGCTGGTCATCTTGTCAGCCACAGATTTTCGGGATCAGGTGAGGGTGTTATGCGACTACTGCCGCGACCATGGCGTCAACCTGCTGCTGGCCAACAGCGAGCCTGAGCTCGATGAGCAGGAGCGCGATAAACAGGTGATGGCGGCGGGGAGCGATCTGCGCCTGTGGCAAAACGATACCATCTTGCCGCCGGGCAGCGTGCTCAACCAGCAGGGTGAGATGTTTAAGGTCTTTACCCCTTTCAAGAAGGCCTGGCTCAAGTGTGTGGCGGCGAAGGGCATCGAGTGTGTGCCGACGCCGGCAAAATCGGTCTGTGATGCTCAAGCCGTGCCCCAGGTTACACAGCAGGAAAACACCAACTCATTAACTAGCATTGACCTTGATTTTCCCCTGGTGGACTCCAGCCGATGGCCCGACAGTGAGCAGGTGATGAGCCAGCTGCTGCCCCATTTCTGGGAAAACAAGTTGCTCGATTATGGCGAGCGGCGGGACTTTCCGGCCATCAAAGGCACATCAGGCTTGTCGCCTTATCTGGCTATTGGGGCCATCAGTCCTCGCTGGCTGGCGCTGCAACTGGTGCAGCGTCATCCCGAGGTGATCTATGACACCCAGCATGACGCCTTCAGCTGGCTCAATGAGTTGATCTGGCGCGATTTCTATAAGCATCTGTTGTTTCACTATCCCGAGCTTATCAAGGGTAGAAGCTTTCAGCCCAAGTATGAGTCGCTGCCCTGGCCCAATAATCAGGCCCACCTTCAGGCTTGGTGCGAAGGGCGCACGGGTTACCCCATAGTCGATGCGGCCATGAAACAGCTGCGCCGTACCGGCTGGATGCACAATCGTCTGCGCATGATAGTGGCGAGTTTCCTCACCAAGCACCTGCTGGTGGACTGGCATAAGGGTGAGCGCTTCTTCATGCAGCAGCTGATCGATGGTGATTTCAGTGCCAACAACGGCGGCTGGCAGTGGGCCGCCAGCACGGGCTGTGATGCCCAGCCCTATTTTAGGATCTTTAATCCCATCACCCAGAGCCAGAAATTTGATCCTAATGGCGATTTCATCCGTAAGTATCTACCAGAGTTGAGCGAGGTGCCCGACAAGCAGATCCACTTTCCCCACGACTATTTAGCCAGTCAGGGCAAGGCTGAGATCTACCCTGCGCCGATAGTGGACCATAAGGCGGCGCGCCAAAGGGCCCTGGCGTTTTATAAGGTGGAATAGGATGACGAAGACGACTAGCGCCCTATGGTTACAAAACTTTACTGCCGTGTATCGCGAGTTAGCTAGTGATAATCTCGAGGCGCTGCGCAAGATCTATCACCCAGAGGTCGTCTTTTGCGACCCTCTGCATCGCGTCGAGGGGCTGGATAACCTGCTGGACTATTTTCAGGGCCTCTATCGTCAGGTGATCAGCTGTGAATTCACCATAGATGAGGTTCTTGAGCATCAAGGTGAAGCCGCCGTCTACTGGACCATGACCTTCAGGCACAAGCAGCTCAATGGCTGTCAGCCCATAGTCGTCGAGGGGCATTCTCAATTGCGGGCCAAAGACAACAAGGTGATATATCACAGAGACTACTTTGATGTTGGCGCCATGTTGTATGAACAGCTGCCGCTGCTCGGCGGACTTATCCGTGCGGTCAAACGCCGCGCCGTGAACTAGGAGGCCGGGATGAAAGTAATGATAACGGGCGCCACCTCTGGGATAGGCAAGCAGCTCTCCCTGGGTTATGCCAAGGCTGGTCATCAGGTCGTGGCCTGCGGTCGCAGCCAGACAAAGCTAGATGCGCTGACACAGGCGCAGCCTAACATCAGCACCCTGTGTTTCGATTTGACCCAGTACGATAGCTATCCCGAACTCGCTGCCGACCATGGGCCGCTGGATCTGCTTATCCTCAACGCGGGCGATTGCGAGTATATCGACGATGCGCTTAATTTCGATGCCAAGCGTTTCGAGAAGATAATCAACATCAACCTTATTGCCATCGGCTACGCCCTGCAGGCCTGGTTGCCCAAGCTAAAAACCGGCGGTCGTCTGGTGTTGGTGAGCTCCAGTGCTCAGCTTTTGGCGCTACCACGAGCCGAGGCCTACGGCGCCTCCAAGGCGGGACTGAGTTATCTGGCCAAGGTGCTGGCGATCGATCTGGCTAAGCACCAGATAGAGGTTACCATGGTGCATCCGGGTTTCGTACAGACGCCGCTGACGGATCGCAACACCTTCGCCATGCCCATGATGATCGGCGCCGAGGAGGCCGCCGAGACCATAATGCGCGGCATCGCCAAGGGCAAGCGCGATATTCGCTTCCCGCGCCTGTTTATCTGGCTGATGCAAAGCCTCTCGCTGTTACCTTTTTCGCTCTGGCGCCGTCTCGCCATGAGGATGGTGTCTCCATGAAGAAAATTGCCATTATCGGCTCGGGTATCTCGGGCCTGACCAGCGCCTATCTGCTGGACAAGCATTATGAGGTGACCCTGTTTGAGCAGAACGACTATGTGGGCGGACACACGGCCACAGTTGATGTGCACCATGAGGGGCGCGACTATGCCATAGATACCGGCTTTATCGTGTTCAACGACAGGACCTATCCCAATTTTAATCGTCTGCTGGCCATGCTAGGCATCGAGGGGCAGGCTACCGAAATGAGTTTTAGCGTGCACAACCGCCAGACGGGTTTCGAGTACAACGGCCACGGCCTCAATAGCCTGTTTGCCCAGCGGCGTAACCTGTTTCGCCCCCGTTTCTGGCGTCTGCTGAGTGAGATCTTAAGGTTCAATCGTCTCTGCAAGGAGTGTTACGGCCAGGATACTGTGCCACAGGGGATGACCCTGGGGGAGTTTCTGGCGCAGCATGGCTTTTCTCACTTTTTCAGCGAGCACTACATACTGCCCATGGGGGCGGCCATCTGGTCGACCAGCCTGAAAGAGATGCAGGCCTTCGAGCTTAAGTTCTTCATCCGTTTCTTCTATAACCATGGCCTGCTCAACATCAGCGACAGGCCCCAGTGGTATGTGGTGCCCGGCGGCTCTCGTCAGTATGTCGAGGCGATCCTCGCCGGCTTGTCCTGCCCGGTACATCTAGGCAGTAAAATTCAGGGGGTATATCGCCATGAGGGCGAGGTGAGACTGGTGCTGCAAGGGGGCGAAACACAGGTGTTCGATGAGGTGATCTTCGCCTGTCACTCGGATCAGGCCCTCGCCCTGCTGGGGGACGCTACGGTCGATGAACAAGCCGTGTTGGGCAGCATTCCCTACAGCCGCAACGAGGTGGTGCTGCACACAGATATCAGTTTGCTGCCCAAACGGCCACTGGCCTGGGCGAGCTGGAACTATATGCTGGATGATAACCTAGAGCGCGCCGCCTGCGTCACCTACAACATGAATATCCTCCAGGGGATAGACAGCGACACCACCTTCTGTGTCACCCTGAATCAGAGTGAGGAGATTGAGGATGACAAGGTGCTGCGCCGCTTCGTCTATCACCATCCCGTGCTAAATGAGGCCAGTGTCGCGGCCCAGCAGCGGCGCCTGGAGATCTGCGGCAAGGCCCACACCCATTTTGTCGGCGCCTACTGGTACAACGGCTTCCATGAAGATGGCGTGCGCAGTGCCTTGGATGTCACCAAGCGCTTCGGGATGAGCCTATGAGCGCCAATGGCCAAACATCTGCTGTCTCTCAGGCGGGCAGTGCGCAGCGAGAGCCTAAAGTGCCTGTGGAGCACAGCGGCATCTATACCGGCCAGGTTCGCCATCGCAGGTTTGGCGATATCCCACACGCCTTTAAGTATCGCCTCTACATGATGGGGCTGGATCTCGACGAGCTGTCTGCTGTTACCTCCCGCAGCTGGCTGTTTGGTCTGCGCTGGTTCAACCCCATACGTTTTAATGAAAAAGATTACCTCAAAAATGAACCCGGCAGCCTTAAGCAACGTATTGCCCAGAAAGTCGCCGCACTCGGTGGAAGTTGGCAGGCAGAAAACAGGGTTGTGATCTTGGCTCAGTGCCGCTGTCTAGGGGTTTATTTTAGTCCCATCAACTTCTACTTCTGTTATGACGAGCAGCAGGTTTGCCGCTACATGTTGGCCGAGGTGAGTAATACCCCTTGGAATCAGAGGCACTACTATCTGCTGAGCCTGGAGGGCGAGATGAAGCTCAAGAAGGCATTTCATGTGTCGCCCTTTATGGCGATGGAGATGACCTATCATTGGCGGGTTTCGCCGCCAGCGGCAAAGGCGCTGGTGCATATCGAGAACCATAAGGAAGCCAAGGTGTTCGATGCCACACTGGCGCTCGACAAACAGGGGATCACCCCGGGTAATTTGCTGAGTACCTGGGTCAAGATCCCATCGATGACGGTAAAGATGGTCGTCGGCATCTATTGGCAGGCGCTTAAGCTGTTTCTCAAGCGGGTGCCCTTTATTGCGCATCCAGATGCCGGTGAGACGACTAAATAGCAAGGGTTAACGAGATTGCAGCTTAATCCATAGCCTGAACCAGATGGTATTTCATTTAGCGAGGTAGAGATGGAACAGACAATCAAACAAGTAAATGGCGTAAGGCCTCGCGCTGTGGCAGTGGAGCAGGGCACAATGCAGAAGTATCGTGCCCTGGTCATTCGCCTGTTGGGTCAGCTCGAAGGTGGCTTTATCACCCTCATCGAAGGCGACACACAGCAGCAGTTTGGCGAGCGAAGCACTAACCTGAGCGCCCAGATAAATGTGTTGGATCCCAGCTTCTATCGAGACCTTATCCAAGGGGGCAGTATAGGCGCGGCCGAGGCCTTTCTCGACGGTAAATGGACCAGCCCGGATCTCACCTGTCTCATTCAACTGATGGCTCGCAATCAAACCCGGCTGGATGCGCTGGAGCAGAAGATGGCCTGGCTGAATCGAATCAAGCATCTGCTGCTAAGGCGGAGTCAGCGTAATACAGAGCAAGGGGCCAAGCGTAACATCCTGGCCCACTACGACATAGGTAACGAGCTCTACGAGCGCTTTCTCGACGACTCTATGCTCTACTCTTGTGCCCTCTACGGCTATACGGCCCAGACGCTGGCTCAGGCCCAGCAAAATAAGCTGCAAACCATCTGCGACAAGCTGGAACTCAAGCCTGGGGAGCATGTGGTCGAGATAGGCACAGGTTGGGGGGCGCTGGCCATCTATATGGCGCAGCACTATGGCTGCCGCGTTACCACGACCACCATATCCGATGCCCAGTATCAATATGCCAAGATGCGTATCGAGCAGGCGGATCTTAGCGGCCAGGTAACCCTGCTCAAGCAGGACTATCGCCGCCTCACAGGCCAGTACGACAAGCTGGTGTCGATAGAGATGATAGAGGCGGTGGGCCATGAGTACCTGGGCACCTTTTTCGAGACCTGTTCGGGCTTGCTGAAAGATGATGGCAAGATGCTGCTGCAGGCGATCACCATCAGCGATAGTCGCTACGAGAAGTACCGTAAAGGCGTCGATTTTATTCAGAAATATATCTTCCCCGGTGGCTGTCTGCCGTCGGTGGCCGTGATGAGTGAGCAGCTGGCCAAGCGTACCGACATGGTGATATGCGATCTTGAGGATATTGGCCTGCATTATGCCAGAACCCTGTATGACTGGCGTCAGGCCTTCGAGCAAGCCTGGCCGGAACTGGAGGCGCTGGGCTATGACGAGCAATTTAAGCGGCTCTGGCTGTTTTATTTCTGTTACTGCGAAGGGGCATTTAAGGAGCGACTAATCGCCACCCATCATCTTGTCGCCCGTAAGCCCAGGTATTTTGGTGTCCAGGATGAAAGCGTTCTGGCTTATTAATCTCGGCCTGTTTCAGCTGGCCTGGTGGTCGGCGGCCTGGTTAACAAACTCGGCCAGTTACATTATCTCTGGGCTGATCATATTGCACTGCCTGCTGTCCCCCTGTTTGAAGGCGGATCTCAGGCTGATGGCGCTTTTGCCGCTCGGACTGCTGGTGGATGGGGCGCTCATCGCACTCGGCGCCTTTCGCGGTATCGAGTCTGCATTTCCCCTCTGGCTAGCCCTGCTGTGGGTGATCTTCCTGATGAGCCTCAATCACAGCTTACGTCTGCTATCCGGGCTCAGTCTGCCCTGGCTGATGCTGATTGGCGCCCTTGGCGGGGCGGGCAGTTATTGGGCCGGATTGAGCCTGGGAGCCTTAACGACACAAGTATCGGGTATTAATTTTTGGTTGATCGCGGCGCCTGTCTGGGCAGTGCTCTTGCCCTTGCTGGTTTGGGGTCAGGGCAAGGTCTCTGCGCCGCAAGCTAGCAAGTTAACCGGGTAACAAGCTCATTAGGTGACTAGCTGATTAGGTTAAAAGCCTATTTAGGTAAGAAAGTGAGGTGAGTCATGGGCAAAGTTTTATTGCTATTACTCTTTAGCCTGAGTGCTCAGGCCGCGGATCTCGATAGGTTACATAAGATAGGTAGCGCCGAGATGCAGTATCTGTTTTGGACCTTGTATCGCGCCGAGCTGTATGGCGCTAAGCCTGACTATGAGGCGAGTGCTGATAAGGCGCTAAAGATTAACTACTACCGAGATATCGAAAGCGATCTGCTTATCGAGGCTACGGTAGAACAATGGCGTCATCTGGGGTACTCGGACGAGCAGATAACCTCTTGGCAGGGGCAAATACTGGGGCTATGGCCCGACGTGCGTGAGGGTGACAGCCTGACCTTATGGGTGAACAGCCAGGGTGACAGCTATTTCTATTTCGGTGACAAGCAACTTGGGCAGATCCAGGATCAGACCTTTGGCGAGGCGTTTCTGGCCATCTGGTTATCTGAGCGCACCTCAGAGCCTGAGTTAAGACAGGGTCTATTGGGATTAAGACAATGAAAAATATCGTTTTAGCATTTGTGATCTCCTTACATATCTTGCTCCTTAGCGCCTGTGGCAGTGCCTCTCTGGAGGACTACAGCGACACCAGCCCTGAGTTGCATCTGGACAGCTTTTTCGACGGTAAGCTAAAGGCCTACGGCATAGTGCTGGATCGCTCCGGCACCCTGATAAGGCGCTTCGAGGTGGATATGCTGGCTAACTGGCAGGGAGGTAGGGGCGAGATCCAGGAGTGGTTTGTGTTCGATGACGGCGAGAAAAGCGAGCGCACCTGGCAGCTTACCAAGCTTGATGATAATTCCTATCAAGGCCGCGCCCAAGACGTGGTGGGTACAGCCCATGGCGAAACCCGAGGTTCGGCGCTGTTTTGGCAATATGAACTCGAGATCCCGGTAAATGGCGAGATCTATCGGGTGACCTTAGATGATTGGATGTTTCTGCTCGATGATAAGCGTCTGTTCAACAAGACAGAGATGAGTAAGTTTGGCATCAGGGTGGGAGAAGTTATCCTCTATATCGAAAAAATATCGGGTTAAACCTCCAACCAGTCCGCTGTCGCCATTTAATATCGCCTTTGAGAATGAGTCTGGTTATCCAAACACCATGGTTTCTACTAACATAAAGACTGATGCTCTTTTTATAAGCCGTATTTAAATCCGTGAATGAATTTCATTACTCTAAATAAAACCAAGCATTATTGACGTTGCACTTGAGGGAATGAGCATAGCACTTATTGGCACATACATTGTTAGCGCGACGATGTGACGCTTAAGAGGCAGCTTATATGAAAGGTTTACAACAATCTCAGGTGGACAGTTTTAAGGCTGAATTCGGGGGCGATGTCATTTTGCCCCAAGACAGCAATTACGATGAAGTACGACAGATCTGGAATGCCATGATAGATCGCAAACCGGGGATGATTGCCCGTTGCACCTCGGCGGAGGATGTGGTCAAAGCCGTCAACTTTGGCCGGGAACATGAATTACTCATCTCGGTTCGCGGCGGTGGCCACAATATTGCGGGTAAGGCCCTTTGTGACGATGGCTTGATGATAGATCTGTCACTGATGAAACAGGTCAAGGTCGACCCCGACAAACGGCTGGCGCTGGTTGAGCCAGGTTGTACCCTGGAGGATGTGGACGCAGCCACTCAAAAACATGGCCTGGCGGTGCCTATGGGGATCAACTCCACCACAGGGATCGCGGGATTAACCTTAGGTGGTGGCTTTGGCTGGTTAAGCCGAAAACTGGGCATGACTATCGATAACCTGGTATCGGCCAATGTGGTGACCGCCGATGGCAGGCAGCTCCTTGCCAGCCAGGCAAACGAGCCAGAGCTCTTCTGGGGGCTGCGTGGCGGCGGCGGTAACTTCGGCATAGTCACTCAGTTTGAGTTTAAGCTGCATCCCGTTGGGCCTGATGTCCTTAGCGGTTTAATCGTTTTTCCCTTCGAACAGGCGAAGTCTGTCATCAGCCAGTTTGTTAACTTTACCGCCAGTGCGCCAGACGATCTGAGTGTCTGGATGGTGGCTCGTAAGGCGCCGCCACTGCCATTTCTACCCGAGTCGGTACACGGCAAAGAGGTGATCGTGTTGGCAATATGCTATGCGGGCGATCCCGCCGATGGTGAGAAACTGATCGCGCCGCTTCGTCAATTTGGCACGCCTGTGGGTGAGCATGTTGGTGTGCAGCCCTTAGTTGCCTGGCAGCAAGCCTTCGATCCTCTGTTGACACCCGGTTCGCGTAATTATTGGAAATCACACAATTTTACCCAGCTTAGCGAAGCGGCTATCGATACGGCCATCGAGTATGCTGGCACCCTGCCCACAGAGCAGTGCGAGATCTTTATCGCCTCCATAGGCTGCGCCACCTGTTTGCCGGCCGCCGATGCCATGGCTTACTCAGCCCGGGATGCCCAGTACGTATTGAACGTGCATGTTCGCTGGGAGTCTGCCGATGATGATAAACGCTGTATCGCCTGGGCGCGGGAGTTCTTCGATAAGACCAAGCCATTTGCCAGCGGCGGTGCCTACATCAACTTCCTGACCGATGACGAATCTGAGCGCACCGAGTCGGCCTATGGTGAAACCTATGGGCGATTACGTCAGTTGAAGAAGCAGTACGATCCGAACAACCTGTTTAGGGTGAATCAGAACATCAAGCCCGCTTAAATTGGGGCTGTGATGTAGAAACCAAGTGACTGTTTATTTACAAGATAACAGTCACTTGGCTACTTAGCTTCGGAGGCGATAACCGCCTTTATGCCGTGGGGATGGACCTTGATACAGAGGTTGCCCCGTTTGAAGGCGATGGTGGGGTTAGCCAGGCGTTCATGTTCCCCCTGAGGCGAACTCATCTTTACTTTAACATCCGTTTGCTGATCCAGCACGGCGACGAGTGTCGGCGCCCGCTCGAGCAGCTGCTCACGCAATGTTTCTGTGGTAGTCGCACCGCCCGGCAGCACCAGCTCTATATGTTCCCAGCCCTCGACCGGATAACGTTTATCGCCGGGGTAGGGCAGCTCGATGCAATCTATCGCCAGCTCACCCAGCACTAAGGGGGTGTCTAGGGCGATGATGAGAATGGGGCGGCCGTTGATCATATTGTCGGAGATTATCTTACCCTGACGGCAGTAGGCCTCCCTTAGGCTATCGGCGCCTTGACTGGTGTTGACCCTGAGGGCGGCGTGGTCGCACTCAAGATCCAGGCTATCCAGCCCTAGCTCCTTCATGAAATCTAAAATCGCTTGGCTGAAGGTAGGCCACTGCTTATTGAGCGCGTCAAAAGTCAGCTCACTGGAAATTTGAGATTCAGTTGTCATCTTATTTGTCTTGTGTGGACTCAAAATTGGGTATTAGTGCCTCGGATCTAGTAACCGGTTCGGCACTGGTGGCGGCACTGGTCTTAAGGCCAGATCTCTATGGGGGTGCCGGTATCGACGGCGCGCCACAGTTCGTCTATCTCTTCGTTCTTGATGGCGATACAGCCGTCGGTCCAGTTGAGTCGCTGGGCTTCATCCGGGGTGAGCGAGGAGTTAGGATTCTGACCGTGGATCATTATCTGTCCGCCGGGATTGATCCCCAGCGCGGCAGCCCTGAGTTTATCTTCATCATTAGGGTAGGAGATATGGATAGCGCGGTAGTAGGCGCTGTCGGCCTTCTTATAATCCAGGATGTAGCGCCCCTCTGGGGTGCGTTGATCCCCCTCTTGTAGCTTGTGGCCAACCGGGCGATCCCCTAGGGCTATTTTATAGCGTCTCAACACTTTACCTTGGCGCATCAACAACATGCTGGCTTCAGACTTATTGACCACCACGAGATCGACCTTGCCAATCTGGCTCTTACTGGCGCTGTGGGGCGAGCTGAGGCCGCTCGATTGCGCCCAGGTGACCCCTAACGGGGCGAGCAGGCAGAGCAGCAGGAGTTGTTTAAAAAATGTCTGCATCGTCTTGGTTCGGTAAAATAAAGCCACTACTTGGGTGTTCATCATACCTTATTTTAGATTAAGCTGGATCGGTTAATTCCATGTTGCATCAAAGCCCATGGAGTTGGCATATTTTTATAGTAAGAGATATGGCAAGCGATAAGGATTGTTGATTTAGATGGATGAGACCCCGCAAGAGGCGCGTAAACAGAAACTCAGAGAGATTATCTTCGGTACCGACACCCCGGCGGGTCGCTATTTCGACCTTAGCCTGATCGTCTGTATCGTGTTGAGTGTTGCCCTGGTGTTTGTCGACACCATAGACAGTGTTCATGAGCGTTATGGTGATTGGATCCGCATTGCCGAGTGGGGCTTTACCGGCATCTTTACCCTGGAGTATCTGCTAAGGCTCTACTGCTCGGCGCAGCCGGTGCAATATGCCCGTAGCTTCTACGGCGTGGTGGATCTGCTCTCTATTCTACCTAGCTACCTGGCGCTCATCTTCCCCGGGGCGAGCTTCACGCTGGTGATCCGTGTGCTGCGTCTATTCCGTATCTTCAGGGTGCTCAAGTTGCTGCGTTATCTCAGCGAGGGCAACATTCTGCTGCGGGCCATGATGCAGTCGAGCCGTAAGGTATTTTTGTTTTTCTTCTCCGTCAGCCTGATCGTCATGGTGCTCAGCGCCATCATGTATGTGGTGGAGGGGCCAGAGCATGGCTTCACCTCCATGCCGAAATCTATCTACTGGACAATCGTGACTATCACCACGGTAGGTTACGGTGACATCACGCCACAGACCACATTAGGGCAGGGGATCGCGGCGCTGACCATGTTGATAGGTTACTCCATCATCGCCATTCCGACCGGTATCCTGACCTCGGAGCTCTCTCAGGAGATGGTGCGCAAGAAAGATCTGCGCCGTTGCAGCAACTGCCTCAAGATGGGCCACGAAGTCTCGGCGCTCTATTGTGACAAGTGTGGTAGCGAGTTGGAAACCGACCTCTAGGGCCTGTGTGTTTGTGATTTATCTAGTAATGAGCGTATCGAATAGGGAGTGGGCACTATGACCACGGCTAAGTTTGTCCAGGGCTCCATCATGCGCCACATACTGGTGATGAGCTCCACCGCCGCCATCGGTATCTCGGCGCTGTTTGTGGTGGATCTGATCGATATCTTCTTCCTCAGTCTGCTGGGGGAACAGGAGCTGGCCGCAGCCGTGGGCTACGCGGGCACTATCTCCTTCTTTACCACCTCAATCGGTATCGGCCTCTCCATAGCCCTCGGCGCCCTGGTATCTCGCGCCGTGGGGGCCAAGGAGTTTGAGCTGGCTAAACGTTTGCTGCTCAACAGCGCCGTGGTGACTGTGCTGGTGGCCTCTGTCGTCGCCATAATTGTCACCTGCTTCATTCCCGAGCTGCTTACCCTGGTGGGGGCCACGGGCCGCACCGGTGAGTTGGCCGCCGGTTACCTCTATATTCTGGTGCCCTCCATGCCCATCATCTGTCTGGCGATGGCGTTGGGGGCGGCGCTCAGGGCGGTGGGCGATGCCAAGCTCTCCATGGTGTCGACGCTGACGGGCGGCGGGGTCAACCTAGTGTTCGACCCTATCTTCATCTTCCTGCTGGCCATGGGGATCGAGGGGGCGGCGCTCGCCTCCGTGCTGGCGCGTCTTGCCGTGCTGCTGGTGGCGGCGAGGGGCGTGGTGGTCAAGCATAAGCTGTTTGGCCGTTTCGATTTAACTGCCTTCAAGCAAGATATCAAGCCGATTTTTGCCATCGCGGGACCCGCGATGATGACCAATATCGCCACGCCCATAGGCAATGCCGTGGTGACACGTGCCATCGCCGAGTTTGGTGACAGCTATGTGGCGGCCTGGGCCGTACTGGGCAGGCTGACGCCAGTGGCCTTTGGCATGATCTTCGCGCTGAGCGGCGCCATAGGCCCCATAGTCGGGCAGAACTTTGGCGCGCGGGAGTTTGCCCGTGTTCGTCAGAGTCTCACCAAGGCGCTGCAATTTTGCGCCCTGTATGTGGTGTCAGTGTCCTTGATCTTGATGCTGCTGCAGGAGCAGATAGTGACCCTGTTTGCCATGCAGGGGGAGAGCGCCGAGTTGATCCGTTTCTTCTGCCGTTACATCGCCGTCTTCTTTGTCTTCTCTGGCGCCCTGTTTGTGGCCAACGCCTCCTTCAATAACCTGGGGAAGGCCAAGTACTCGACCCTGTTTAACGTGGGCAAGGCGACGCTGGGCACGATCCCCTTCGTTTATTATGGCGGCCAACTCGGGGGCGTAGAGGGTGTGTTGATCGGTCAGGTATTGGGGGCGATCCTCTTTGGCGTGCTCGGGGTGTTAACCGCTTATCGTCTGGTGGAGAGGGTGCAGGCCAGCGCCGAATCGGCGGTTAGTCAGGAGGTGCTCGACGAGGAGCTAAGCCCAAGCAGCCCCAATCCGCTCTCATCCTCTTGCGCTCAGATGGCGCAGATCAGCGAAGAGCAAGATTGTGAGGAGAGCAACAGGGTGAGCGAGCTGATCACAGACCCAGGGCGCGACTAGCCAAGCTCTGTTTTACATCGAGGGCTGATTAGGACGGTTCTGAAAGTGAGATATACAAAAACGGCGCCCTTGATGGCGCCGCTTGGGGGGAGGACTAAGAGTTGGGCTTAGTTCAATAGCCGAGAGCCTTGTTATTCTGAGTCTTATTACTCTGAGGCTTGTTATTCAGAGGCTTTTGGCTCAGCGTTTTGTGAAGCTTCTTCCTGCTCAGCGGTTTCAACAGCCTCAACGGCTACTTCTGGCTCGCCCTCGACCTTAGCGGCCTTCTCGGCGGCGTTGGCCTTGGCAGCCATCTCGGCCTGCTCCTGAGCCAGCATCTTAGCGCGATCGCCCTTAGAGATATATTTCTTTACGGTCGGCGGCGTATGTTTGTTGTGACGGGCTTTGGCGCGCTTTGCCGTCTTCTTCAGCATCTTTTGTTTCTTGTTCATACTTCCACCAGGGTCTTTGATTCAGATAAAATGTGGGCTTTGCCGGGTCGCCCGTTGGATTGCCCCTCGGCTACCCAAACCGGGAGCGGATTTTAACCTAATCCTTCACCTGGGGCTATAGCCGAGTGTTACGATAGGAGAATTATGAGCCGTATAAGCTGTGATGCCAAGATCACCTTCTTCGAGCGATTCGAAGCCGATATCCTCAGCGGGGCGAAAACCATCACCCTCAGGGATGAGAGCGAGTCGCACTTTCGCGTCGGCGATCGCTTGTCTGTCTCCACCTTTGAAACCGGGCGATACTTCTGCGATATTCAGGTGGTGCGGGTCGAAGCCGTTGCCTTCGAGGCATTAAATTCCCGACACGCAGAGCAGGAGAACATGTCGCTTGAGCAGTTAAAGGCGGTGATCACCGAGATATATGGCGAGATTGAAACTCTTTACCTTATCGAGTATCGCCTGCTTTAGCTTGTCTGAACCAGGCGTTAGTTCGCCTTGTGCTGGTATGAAAAAGGATGAATAAGGAAAAGCAGGGATGACAAGGAGCCATTCAGCGATGCAACCCCACAATGAGTCAGTGATCTTACTCCATGGCTTGGCCCGCAGCAGAAATTCGATGGAGAAGATGGAGCGAGCCCTGTCGGCCCAGGGTTATCAGTGCGTGAATCTGGGCTATCCCTCTACTCAGTTCGATATCGAGACCCTAGCCGGCGAGCATATCGACAAGGCGCTGTCACAGTGTCGGGGCGAGAGAGTCCACTTCGTGACCCACTCCATGGGCGGCATCCTGGTGCGCCAGTACCTGAGTCAGCAGTCATTGCCCGCACTTGGCCGGGTGGTCATGCTTGGCCCGCCCAATTGTGGCAGCGAGGTGGTGGATAGTCTTAAGACGTTTCCCGGGTTCAAATGGATAAACGGTCCGGCGGGTCTGCAGTTGGGCACTGAGGAAGACAGCGTGCCTAATCGCCTTGGTAAGGCACATTTTGAACTTGGGGTGATTGCCGGCTGTCGCAGCGTGAATCTTTTGCTCTCAACCCTATTGCCAGGACCTAACGATGGTAAGGTCTCCGTGGCTCGTACTCGCCTGGAGGGAATGCGGGATCATATCAGCCTAGCGGTCACCCATCCCTTCATGATGAATAACCCCAGCGTGATAGCACAGACGAAGCATTTCCTAGCCCATGGACGCTTTAAGCGCTGACTCTGCGCTCGAATCGGGGCTTACTTGTTGGCAAACTTGCTAATGTCGGCGTCTGTGGCGCCGTCGTTACACTCGCCGCGGATCTCACCGCGCCCCACCTCTATGATGCGGCTCAGTTCCAGGTAGCCCTCGCGGCAGTAGCCTGTCATGTCTATGGTCTTCTCTAAACCCAATTCAATTTGCTCGGTCCAACGGGTCAGATCCGGTGCATAGACAGAGCGTTTCTTGCTGCCTGAGCGTTTCATCTTCTCTATCTGGCGTACCCGCTGCATATGGGGCTGCTCAAGTGTCGGTAGCTCGGCGTATTTGACCTTGTAGGTAAACAGCTTGATGCCGTTGCCCTTAATTGAGGTGTGGAAGGTATCTTCTACGCGCACCTTAAAATCATCGACGTCGCGCTTGCTGGCGCAGCCGGCAAGGCTAAGGATTGCTGTTAGCAGTACAGCGGTGGTAAGCAGTGAGGAGCGTATCGGCATCTTGTTGTTATCTTTATTTTTCGTCGAGGTTAACGTCTGTTCTTGAGGGAGCATAACCCAATCGCCGGGGGAGATCACCCCAGGTGAACTGACTTTACCTAAATTGACTTTTGCCGAGTAACTTGAACTGGCTCACGTAAATGGGGTGGGATGTGAGAAAAATGTTGTTATTTGTTAGCGTCTTGGCACACTCAAGGTAAGGGGAAGTGTGTTAGGAGATCCCCAGCGCTAAGGAGTCTGCATGTCGGCCTTGATCAGCCTGTTTCGTTCATTACTCGGCAGTTTTCGGGATCTGGTACCCATCATCTGTGTGGTTGCCTTCTTCGAGATCTTCGTGCTGCATCAGGCCCCGGCCAATCTGGCCGAGATCCTGCTCGGGCTGGTGTTTATCGTCTTTGGTTTAACCTTCTTCGTCTTCGGGCTCGAGATGGGCCTGTTTCCCATAGGTGAGTCTCTGGCCCAGGCGCTGGCACGAAAGGGCAGCGTCTTCTGGCTGGTGGTCTTCTCCTTCTCCCTAGGCTTTGGCACCACGCTGGCGGAGCCCGCCTTGACGGCGGTGGCCAACGAGGCGGCCGAGGTCGCGGCGAACTCTGGGGCCATCGCAGCGAGCACAGACGCCATGGACAGTTACGCAATGGGGCTAAGGCTGACCGTGGCCATCTCTGTGGGGCTGGCGATTCTGCTTGGGGTGATCCGCATTCTAAAGGGCTGGCCTATTCATTATTTAATAATAGGTGGCTATGTGTGTGTCATGGTGTTAACCGCCTTTGCCCCAGAGAACATCATAGGCATAGCCTATGACTCTGGCGGCGTGACCACCTCCACCATTACCGTGCCCTTGGTGACCGCCTTGGGGGTCGGTCTGGCCAGTGTGATCAAGGGGCGAAACCCCATGTTGGACGGCTTTGGGCTGATCGCCTTTGCCAGTTTAACGCCGATGATCTTCGTATTACTCTATGGCATGTGGGTGTTGTGATGACTTACCTGAGTGAGATGCTAGATACCCTGCTTTTGACCGCCCGGGATGTAATACCGATAGCCGTTATCTTGTTCGGCTTTCAGCTTGGGGTGCTTAAACGTGCCATCGCCAATTGGCGTCGGGTGCTGCTTGGGTTTGTCTATGTGATTATCGGCCTCAGCCTGTTTCTGGTGGGGCTGGAGCTGGCGCTGTTTCCCATCGGCCAGAGCATGGCCAGCCAGCTGACCTCGCCCGATTTCCTCCACCCAGAAGGCGGCGATACGCCCTTTATCTGGCAAGATTATCTCTGGGTCTACCTGTTTGCCGCCGCCATAGGCTTTAGCACCACGATTGCCGAGCCGTCATTGATTGCCGTGGCGATCAAGGCCAACGAGGTCTCGGGCGGCGCCATCGGCATTCAGGGGCTTAGGATCTCTGTGGCCATAGGGGTCGCCATGGGGATAGCCCTGGGTTGTTTTCGTATCGTGGTGGGCGACCCCATTCATTACTACATCATGGCTGGTTATGTGCTGGTGGTGATCCAGACCTATTATGCCCCTAAGATGATAGTGCCATTGGCCTATGACTCGGGCGGGGTGACCACCTCCACCGTGACCGTGCCGCTGGTGGCGGCGCTAGGGCTGGGACTGGCGACCAATGTGGCGGGCCGTGACCCGCTTATCGATGGCTTCGGCCTGATTGCCTTTGCCAGCCTGTTTCCTATGATCACAGTAATGGGCTATGCCCAGTTAGTCGAATTCTTAAGTCAGCGAAAATCCGCTAAGGAGCGAGACCATGCGCTTTAAACTTATCGTCGCCTTCGTCGATGAAACCTGCACCGATACCGTTCTCGATGCGGCGAGAGAGGCGGGCGCCACGGGAGCGACAGTCATCAACCATGCCCGCGGTGAGGGGCTGGAGAAGAAGAAGACCTTCATGGGCCTGGGTCTGGATATACAGCGCGACGTGATCCTCTGGTTGGTAGAGGAGCATATGAGCCGCAGTATCTTGGAAACCATTTGCCGGGTAGGGGAGTTTGAAACTAACCCGGGGCAGGGGATTGCCATACAGATAGATGTGGAAGATGCCGTGGGCGTCGCCCATCAGGTGGAAAAACTCAGCAAAGAGATCGAGGATCAATTATGAAACCAAGCAGGCTAATTAAGAACAGCGACGTCATGAAAAACAGCTATGTGATGGTCGATGGTCTGCATACCGTGGCCGAGGCGATCAAGCTGGCGGTGGGCAACGATGTCAGCATGTTGCTGGTAAACAAGCGTCATGAACACGACGAGTACGGTATGGTGCTGATGAGTGATATCGCCCGTAAGGTGCTGGCGAAAGACAAGTCGCCGGAGCGGGTCAATGTCTATGAGATCATGATAAAGCCTGTGCTGTCTGTGCATGCCGACATGGACATTCGTTATACCGCCAGGCTGTTCGAACGCTTCGGCATCAACAAGGCGCCGGTGATCGAGGCGGGTAAGATCTTAGGCGTGGTAACCTATCATGACATTGTGCTCAAGGGGATGATGCCCCATCTATAGCAGGCGTAGGCCTGGCAATAAAAAGGGCACCCTAGGGTGCCCACAGCGCTTAGGTTAAACCCTAGGCGAAACGCTTATTGAGATAATCTATGATATCTGAGGATTCATACATCCACTGAGTCTCTCCCGCATTATCGATACGCAGACAAGGCACCTTGGCCAGTCCACCCTGTTCAACCAGCATCTGTTGGTGCTCGGCTTGCTTGGCGTCGACTGTAACGATATTCAGCCCCTGACGACGAATGGCGCGGCGCACCTTTACGCAGAAGGGGCAGGCGGCGTATTGGTAAAGCGCAAGCCCTTGTGTCTGCTCGTCGACCTTTGCCTGCTCGGCCAGCGGACGCTGACGTTTCTTAGGGGTAAAAACAAAATTCAAAAACAGGATAATGCGGCCTAATACCCAGCGAACAATAAACATTAACGACTCCTAGAAAATTTTGATGGGGCGGATTCTAACGCAAGCGTGATGGAGATCAAAGCCTTGGCGCAAACTGAGATCTGGTGATGGTTATTAATTCCTGTTTGGCACCAAATATTTTGTAGAGATAGAAAGGACTCTATCGGCAAATAGAAAAGCCGCAGGAAAGGATGCGGCGATTAAAAAAGCGGCCAAGCTACCTATAAACTGGAGCCTGGCCACTCGATGAAGTTAGCGCCTCTGCTATTCGGCGCTTAGGGTCAGCAGGGCCTGAGCGGCGCTGGTGTCGAGCGCGGCCTGGCTGTCGAGTACGAATACCCGACTAGGTGCGATCTTGGCCTCTTCTATCAGGTATTGTTTTACGGCTAGGGCCCGGCCCTGAGCCAGTTGTCCCAGGGCGTTATCGTCGAGCTGTTGCGCCGAGACCAGATAGTTGTACAGAGCGATATGCCAGCGGGTCTGCAGCTCCTCGTCGCTCATCTTCTCGTTACTCTCGTCTCCGGCACTCTTCTCCTGCTCGGCCTGTTGTTTGATCTCTTTAAGCACCTTGCCTGGATCTTTTTGTAGTGTCTTCTCATAGAGAGACTTAAGCGCGTCAGACAGTATTCCAGAGGTAGGGAAGGTGCTGGCGGTGAGATCTTCAGGCATCTGCGCCTCGGTGAACTTGGCATCATCAAGCTGCGCCTGGGTAACCAAGGCCCGATGCAGCTTGGCGGTCATCAAGGCCTGACTGTCGTTTACCAGATCCACCGCGCCCTTGGCGCTGACGGTGAGCTTAGGCCTGTCGGCTAAGCCCTTGGCCAGCTTGCTCAGCAGCGACTGGCTCTCGTCAGGCAGCGTCGCCAGACCAGGGGCAAAGGCCACCTTATCCAGCTCATCGTCTGAGCCCAAGAGGCCGGCCAACAGGCTGAATGGCGCGGTAACTGCCTTAGTGATCACATTGGTAAAGGCGGTGGCGATAATGCTACCGAAGCTAAAGTTTGGCTCGTTGAGATCGCCAGAGACCTGCAGGCCTAGGTCGATCACTCCGTGTCTGTCTTGTAAAAGGGCGATCGCCAGGGTGACTGGCAGGGAGGTTGCCAGGCTGGAGTTACTCTTCTTACCTAGCTGCAGCTGATCCACCACCAGGTGATTGTCGCCCACCAACTGGTTGTTTTCTAGCTGATACTTAAGATCCAGTGACATCAAGCCCTTATCTATGTAGTAACCCGCGTAGGTGCCCGAATAGGGGTTTACCGAGGTCAGTTCCACATGCTTAAAGCTGAGGTCTAGGTCCAGGTAAGGCTGCTCCAGCAGGGGATTGATCTCACCCTTGAGTACAACAGGTGCATATCTGTCTATCTTGCCCTTGATATCGACCTTAGCGGCCTTCTCGCTGCTGGAGGAGAGGTTGGCGATATTGCCTTCGAGCTGTTCTATGCTGGCGGCAAAGTTAGGGGTGAGAGAGTTATCGGCAAAGAAGGTCGAGCCATCTTTGAACACTATCTTGTTGATGCTAAGCGCCATCGGCTTGGCCGCATCGCCGGTTTGCCCAGCAGTCTTTTTCTCAGCAGCCTGCTTGGTCTCAGTCTGCTTAGCTTTTTCGGGCTTGCCATCTTCCTTGGTGGCAGGCTTCGTCGCCTCATCATCTGCCGCAGCGACCAGCAGGTCCTGGAAGTTGGTGGTACGATCTTCGTTGATCAGTATGCGCCCGTATGGCTTGTTCAGGGTCACCTGATCGATTGCCAGTTTATTGGCCTGCTTATCGAATTTAAGCTCGTTGAGATCCAGTTGCTGCCACTTCACCAGTGTCTTGTTGGCCTTGAGGTCTTTGACCTGAAGATCGTCAACCTGAAGCGTGCCCTGATAATTCAGCTTTCCATCGGCGTCGGCAAGCAGTTGTCCCGATGTCGCCAGGCGGCCATCGTCGATCTTGATGTTCACAAAAGGCGCTAGGTAGTTCTGGAACCAGCTAAGGCCCAGTCCTTCGAGTGATAATTCGGCGCTGACCTGCTTGGCCAGGGCGTCGATTTGGCCCTGGCTCTGCACCTTGGCGCTTTGGTTGATGGCCAGTGCCAGTTGATAGTCTATGGGCTGGCTCAGACTCTCATCTACCGCCCCTGTGGAGAACTCCAGTTGGCCAATCTGCCAGAGGTTTTCCTCTTTAAACAGCTGCTCGGTGAGGTTTAGCTGATAGTTGCTGAGGTTGATCTTAGCTAGCTTGGCGTGCCAGCTAGGCGTCTGAGTGTCTTTGACTTGGGATTCAACCGCCTGCTCGCTGGTATCGGCTACTTGTACATCGGCATCTTGAGTGTCTGTCGCCTGCTCGCTTGCTGCATTAGTGTCTGCCGCTTTAGGTGTCTCAGTAGATTTCGCCTTATTACCATTAGCTATTGGTGCTAGCAAGGCGGCGAGATCCACACCTTTCTCATCTAACCTGGCATTGACTAGGAGGTCGCTGGAGGTCAGGGCGGCTACATCTAGCTGTTGCTGGTCCAGGTCGGCCGCAATGCCCGTTAGGGCAAAACGCCCCAGAGAGATAAGTTCGCGCTGCTCGTGGGTGATCAGCAGCTCGCTGAAACTCAGCTCACCGGCGCTGGTGCTGGCCTCAAGCTTGTCATTATCCATGGCGACACGGTATTGAGTGGCGAAATCCACATAGCCCTTGTCTAGTGACACATGGAAGGCCTTATCGATAAAGGCCCACAGCTGGGGCAGATCTATGTGGCTCAGGCTGATGTCGCCGACAAGCTCGAAGGGGGTGAGCTGTACTTGTCCCTTGAGGGCGATTTTGCCGCCGCGATCGCTATGAAACTCCATATGGTAGCGGTTCGCCTTCTGCGCTGCGTCATTCACAGCTTCATGACTCTGGCCTTGCTGATGCTGCGCACCGGCACCATTGCTGCTCACCTTAGTGGCGACGATTGGGTTGTGGGAGTCGAAGCTGGCGACCTTGAGGTTAACCTTGGGATAGCTGACTTCCCCTTGAGTGATCTCATCGCGCAGATGCAGATTGGCATCGACAATCGCCAGATTATTGAGGATGAAATGGGGGATCGCATTATCGCCCTTTGGCTCAGTTTCAGGCTTATCCTCGCCGTTCTTCGCCAAGGTTTCCAGGATATCGGAGAAGTTAAACCTTAATTCCTCGTCGTTTTTGAGGCGTTTAACCTTGGCGTGGGGATTTTCCAGGGTGATATCGCTGAGACTCAGGCCCTGCTGAAACAGCGAGTCCCAAAACTGGATATTGAGGCCGAGTCGTTTAAAGCCGACAAAGGCCCGGTCATCTTTTTCCTTGATGGCAAAATTTGTGAGTTCAACTTCCAGGGTAAAGGGGTTGATATTCACCTGGGCGAGGGAGACGGGTCTTTGGAGCTGGTTCGACAACTGTTTAGGCAGTTGTTGGGTGAGCAGATAAGGAAGCAGTAGACCCAATAACAGGGTCCATGTTAAATACAGGGTAATTGAGATACCAATATATCTTTGATATTTAGGCAGCTGTTTGTATTTTTGTCCGAGTCGAGCGAAAAATGATGGGACGGAAGACATAATGACCTTAATGACCTTAATGACCTTAATGACGTTGTAGACGAACTGAAAAGATTCAGGGGAGGGGGACGGCGAGTCCAATCCGCACGTTTGTGAACCAGTCGCTATAATTTTAGTAGGTTTATTATCGATAATGAACGGCTAAACATTAAATTTCTTTAAATTTTTACGAGATAAATCGACAGATATGACAACATTTTACCTCGACGGTCAGGCGTTTGAGGCCAAGGCCGGTGAGTCGGTATTGGACACCCTGATCCGTCATGGTCAGCAGGTCAATTATTCCTGTAAGCAGGGGGTGTGTAAAACCTGTCTGCTGCAACATGTCGATGGTGAAATGGCGATCGGTGCCCAGCGCGGCCTGACCCTGGGGCTCAAGCAGCGCCACTATCTCTGTTCCTGCCAGTGTAAACCCACGCCTGCCCTGCGCCTCAAGTCTATCTTGCCTCAGGATCTCTTTATCGGTGCCAAGATCCAAGAGAAGCAGTTTATTAATGAGGCCGTGGTGCGCGTTCGCTTGGCGTTAGATGAGCCGCTTCTGCATCATCCTGGACAATACATAAACCTGAGACGCTTCGATGGCCTGACCCGTAGCTATTCGCCCACGAACCTGCCGAGTGAGTCTTTCATCGAGCTAAATGTCAGGCGTAAATACAATGGCCAGTTCAGTGACTGGTTGTATCACCACGCGGGCATAGGCGAGAGCCTGTTGGTGCAGGGGCCGCTGGGCAGTCGCTATTATCGCACCGCCTATCGCGATGCCAAGCTGATCATAGTCGCCTTTGGCAGCGGCCTGGGGGTCGCCCACGGCATGTTGATGCAGGCGTTGGCTCAGGGGCATCAGGGAGAGATCTTTCTCTATGTCGGCGCGCGGGACGATAACGATCTCTATCTGCACCACAAGCTACTTAAGATGATGCTGGAACATCGTCAGTTCCACTATCAGGCCTGTATTACGGGGCAGAGTGAGAGCAAGGGGCGGCGGGTGATCCACGCTAACCCCTTCAGTGAGGCGCTCAAGTGTCATCAATTTGACCGTCAGCAACACCTGTTTCTCTGCGGCGAGCCCGGCCTGGTTAATGAGAGCCGGGAGATCGCCTTTCTTAACGGATTTCCCATCGAGCGGATCCACAGCCTGTCATTCGAGTATAAAGATCTGCGTAAACGTCCAAGGGGCTAGCCTAGACTTAGGTCGCATCTACAATGGACTGTTATTTTAGTTTTAGTGTGATAACATCAACTAAATCATAAGGATGTAACTGTATTTGTCGCCCCTCATCCTAGGGCAATACAGATTTCAAGGACGGAATATGCTGATACGAATTGCAATTGAAGATGATTTGACCCAGTTAGCGCCTCTGTTTGATCGTTATCGTCAGAGCCTGGGACAAGCGCCTGCCCTGGTTGAGAGTGGCGAGTTTCTACAGGCCCGTCTGTATGAAAATGATTCGGTGATCTTTATCGCTCAGTTAGCCCAGGACATTGTCGGTTTTATTCAGCTCTATCCCTCTTTCTCTTCGCGTCTGCTTAAGCCGGTCTGGTATTTTGACGACCTCTATGTCGAGGAGGCCTTTCGTCATCAAGGCATCGCCACCCGTCTGGTGGAGAAAGCCAGGGAGCTGGCTGACGAGACTGGTGTGATGGCGGTGCGCCGCGACTACCTCAGCGGTGATGGCTTCGTTTTCATCGACGATTGGAACACTCGCGCTTTGTTTGCCGAACAGGCGGCTAACCAAAACTGATAGGCTGTCTTCAGGGATTTTGCTTGTGGTAAGATAGCGCGGTTTTTTGTCTTGTCCTTGGAGATAATCGGTGAATAAGAGTCTTATCACTAATTTACTGGCCGCCGTGTTGGTGGTCTGCGGCTACCTTTTTCATCAGCCCATCGTCTTTAGCATAGGTTTGTTTGCCCTGTCGGGGGCGGTGACCAACTGGCTGGCGATCCATATGTTATTCGAGAAGGTGCCAGGCCTTTATGGTAGCGGTGTGGTGCCAGCAAGATTCGAGGAGTTCAAGGCTGGTATCGCCCATCTTATGATGGAGCAGTTTTTCACCAACGAGAATATCGATAAATTTTTGTCACAGCAGGGTGGCAGCGTAGCGCATATCAACCTTGAGCCTGTCATCGAACAGGTGGATATGTCGCCGGCCTTCGACGCCTTGGTGACCACGGTCGAGCAGTCTTCATTTGGCGGCATGCTGGCAATGTTTGGCGGCACAGAGGCGATAGCCCCGCTGAAAGAGCCTTTTATCAATAAGATGAAGGCCTCCCTGGTGGAGCTGTCTCAGAGCGATGATTTCTATGAGTTGCTGAAAAACGAGATAGAGCAGCCTGATGTGCTAGCCGATCTCAGGGCGAAGGTGAAGAGCATAGTAGACCAACGTCTGGCCGAACTTACGCCTCAGTTGGTGAAAGAGATAGTGCAAGAGATGATCAAACAGCACCTCGGCTGGCTGGTGGTTTGGGGCGGCGTCTTCGGCGGCCTTATCGGTCTGTTGGCAGCCTTGCTGGACTAGTTTTTAACGATCCAAATGATTTAAGAAGGGAGCCTGGCTCCCTTTTTTGTTGCCCAAAATATTGGCTGTGTCGGTGGTAGGGAGGATTTAACGCTCGCTTTACTTTTAGAACGAGGGTAGATTGAAAAGTGATACTTGGCTCAGGTTTAGGGGCCGCAACCCAATCACGATAGTCCTGCAAGGAAATGCAATGAATCAAGATCAGACCATTAACTATATCGAGATCCCGGTTAAGGATATCGCCGCGACTAAGGCCTTCTTTGGTAAGGTGTTCGGCTGGCAGTTCGAAGATTATGGACCAGAGTACAGCTGTTTCACCAATGCCGGTATCGCAGGGGGATTTTACCTGTCGGAAAAAGGGTTCGATATTGCATCCGGCGCGCCGTTAATCGTCATCTATGCCAAGGCGTTAGAGGTGTGTCTGACTTCGGTGGCCGATGCTGGCGCCCTGATCACCCAGGAGATCTTCTCCTTTCCCGGCGGGCGTCGTTTTCATTTTAAGGACCCAAACGGTAATGAGTTTGCGGTTTGGTCAGAGTAACAGATGCCACATTGTATTCTAGAATATAGTGCGCCCCTTGCTGAGCAGATTGCTATCGACACCTTGGTAGATCTGGTGCATCGCGGCGCCATCGAGAGCGATTTGTTTGAACCAGCCAGTATCAAGTCTCGGGCTTATTGCGCCGAACATTACTGTGTCGGTGAGGCAAATGATGCTAACTTTATTCATATCAGCTTTAAAATCATGCCGGGGCGAACCAGCGAACAGAAACTGCATCTGATGCAGTGTGTCGATCGGCTTATCGCGCCGCTGTGCGACACTGTGTCCAGCATCACCATGGAGGTGCTGGATATCGAACGTGAGCATTATTTTAAAAGGCTGAACGGTTAATTGATTAAACGGCTGATGAGCCGAGGTTTTATCAGGAGCAGTATGGTCAGTGGGAGATGGAGTCCCTGGAGTCATTCTTGAATGCAGCTTACTAGGGCCTTGATGGTGGCGGCGGGCTTACTCGTCGCCCAGTATGTCTACGCAGAGGACACCCAAGACGAGCACATGATGCGGGTCTGCGTCGACAACTATCCTCCGTTTCAAATACTTGAGCCTGATCGCTCTCCCATAGGCGAGCATGTTGCCGCGCTCGAGTTGTTTGCCAGCCTGTTGCAGCGTCGCTTAGTCTTTGTCTCCAGTCCTAATTTCGCCCGTTGCCTGCATATGTTAGAGCAGGGCAGCGTAGACGTGTTAGCCGGAATATATGCTAAGCCGGAGCGGGCGGCCTACAGCTATTTTCTGCCCTATCGTAACGACGGTCGATTCGTCTTCATCAGCCAGAAGGCACTGGCGAACGTGAACGACTACGAGGATTTGACGACCCTCGATATCGGTGTATCCCGTGAGACGGAATACTTTGACCGTTTCGATAGTGATGCCCGATTACATAAGGTGCAAACCAACGATGTGATCTCGGCAACCAACATGTTACTCAAGGGGCGTTTCGATCTGCTGATCGTCTCGGAGGTGGTATTGCCCAGTCTCAGGGCTCGTTTCGGTGATTTCGACGATAAGCTTAGGGTGCACCCTTATACCCACGAGGAACATCGCCAGGTCTATTTCGGCGTGAGTAAGCGTCATCAGATGGGGATCCCCTTAAGCAAGATGCAGGCGATCATAGGTCAGGCCTATGAGGAGGGCCGCTTCATGCAAGTGGTGGAGGAGTTTGCCAAGCAACATCTCGAGCATTACTGAGTGACAAGTTCGATTAGCAACGGCGCCCATAACAAGAGCGCCATAAAAAAGAGACCTAGTGGTCTCTTTTTTATGGCATTTATTAGATGCGGGGCTGACTAGTAGGCACTCTCGTGCACAGACTGTACCGCGCGGCCCGAAGGATCGATGATCCCTTGCAGGCTCTCATCCCAGGCCAGCGCCTCTGGGGTGGAGCAAGCGACCGATTTGCCGCCAGGTACTGTCTCGGCGGCCGATGGCAGTGGGAAGTGCTCTTCGAAGAAGCAACGGTAGAAGTAGGCTTCCTTGGTTTCTGGTGTGTTGTAGGGGAATCTGAACTTGGCGTTGGCCAGTTGCAGATCGTCTACCTGAGCCTCGGCATGATCCTTTAGACCGTCGATCCATGAGTAGCCGACGCCATCGCTGAACTGCTCCTTCTGACGCCAGGCCACCTCTTGGGGTAGCTTGTGCTCGAAGGCTTGGCGCAGGATATGCTTCTCTATGCGGCCATCTTTAGACATCTTGGCCTCTGGGTTGATGCGCATCGCGGTGTCGATAAACTCTTTATCGAGGAAGGGGACGCGAGCCTCTAGGCCCCAGGCCGCCATCGCCTTGTTGGCGCGCAGGCAGTCGAATAGATGCAGCTTGTCTAACTTACGCACCAACTCCTCGTGGAAGGCCTGGGCGTTAGGTGCCTTGTGGAAGTAGAGGTAGCCGCCAAATAGCTCGTCGGCGCCTTCGCCAGACAGCACCATCTTGATCCCCATCGCCTTGATCTTGCGCGCCATCAGATACATGGGGGTGGCCGCACGTATGGTGGTGACATCGTAGGTCTCCAGGTGATAGATTACATCCTTAAGCGCATCGAGCCCTTCCTGGAAGCTGAAGGTGATCTCATGGTGGATGGTGCCTATGGCATCGGCTACCTTCTGCGCCGCCGCCAGATCTGGCGCGCCGGTCAGGCCAACGGCGAAGGAATGTAGCTGTGGCCACCAGGCGTCGCTGGCACCGTCATCTTCGATACGGCGCTTGGCGAAGGTCTGTGTGATGGCCGATACCACGGAAGAGTCCAAACCGCCGGAGAGCAGTACGCCATAGGGGACATCTGACATCAGCTGACGTTTGACCGCAGCCTCCAGTGCCTCACGTAGCTCTTCGACGCTGGCTCCGTTGTCCTGTACCGCCTCGAAAGATTGCCAGTCGCGCTGGTAGTAGTGGGTCTCACCACCCTTTGTTAGATAGTGGCCCGGCTTAAACTCTTCTACCGTCTTACAGACAGGCATCAGTGCCTTCATTTCCGAGGCGACATAGAAGTTGCCCTGGGCGTCATGGCCCGTGTAGAGGGGGATGATCCCCATGTGATCCCGGCCAATCAGGTAGCTGTCGCTACGCTTGTCGTAGAGTACGAAGGCGAAGATACCGTTGAGCTTGTCCAGAAATTCGGTGCCATATTCCTGATACAGGGCGAGGATCACCTCACAGTCTGAGTTGGTCTGGTAGCTGTACTTGTCACCCAGTTCGGCCTTGAGCTCCTTGTGGTTGTAGATCTCACCGTTGACCGCCAGAACCAGGCTTTCATCTTCTGATAGCAGCGGCTGGGCGCCATGTTCGATATCGACGATGGCCAGACGCTCATGGGCGAGGATCGCCTTGTCGCTGGTATAGATCCCTGACCAGTCGGGGCCGCGATGGCGCAGCAACTTGGACATCTCCAGGGCAACCTGGCGTAGCGGCGTGGCATCGGTTTGGATGTCGAGAATCGCAAATATTGAACACATAATGAAAGCTCCAGAAAACGGTATAAATCTCAGTTGCCACTCACTTTGACAGCATTTTCTGCATCTGCCAAGTGTCAAAATTATCAAAACATCACAAAAAGGTTGTTTTTGGTGTTGTTTGTTTGATTCTTTCCGGGGGGGGTTTGAGCTTTATTTTGTTGTTTACGGTTTTAATTATGAAATCGCTATTTTCAGTCCTCTATTAGTGGCTGGAATTGTTCAATCTGAATCTCGCTCTGGATTTTAGTCGAGTTGGTAAAAAGCGGCGTGACGGGTGGATAAATAAACAAAAAGGCCTCCGATGGAAGCCTTTTATTCATGTGTTGCCGAAAACCTTAGTTACTCGGCGGTGGTGGTCTTGTCTGTGGTTGCCGGGCGCAGCTGGTGGAATTCGGTACCGGCATAATAGCCGGGCCAGTCGCCGTTGTTACCCAGGCGTTGAGCGGCCTGATAGTAGACGCCGAGATCTTCCAGGGCGCCGGAGAGATCCCAGTCGGCGCGATATTCGTCGCAGACATTGTGGTAACAGCCTTTCATCTGCTGTTTCATCTCTGCCTTGTACTTGGCAGTGTCCTCATCGACCGGGTTGTTGCCGCCGCCGGCAAATACCGCCGGCACGCCATACTTGGCGAAGCTGAAGTGGTCTGAGCGGAAGAAGCCGCCAGACTCAGGGCGTGTTTCACTCACCGCGGTGCGCTGCTGGCCGCTGGCCGCCTCGACTAGATAGGTTTCCAGCTGTGACTTGCCTTTACCTATTATGGTGTAATCCGATGTACGGCCATAGATATTGGTGCTGTCCAGGTTGAAGACGGCCACCGTCTTGTCCAGCGGATAGACGGGGTTGGCGGCATAATAGCGTGAACCTAACAATCCCTGCTCTTCGCCTGTGGTAGCGACGAAGGTGAGCGAGCGCTTGAGCGGCTTACCTTGCTTGGCCTGGGCGGCGAATTGGCGGGCGATCTCTAGGATCCCTGCCGTACCTGAGGCGTTGTCCAGGGCGCCGTTATAGATCTGGTCGCCCTGTTTGTTGGCGTCCAGGCCGATATGGTCCCAGTGGGCGGTAAAGAGGATCTGCTCATCACTTGCGCCTTGGCCGGGGAGTGTGGCCACCACGTTATAGCTATCGGCATATTCCGCCTTGTTGGCGAAGGCGATGTTGGCAGATTTTTCAAGCGCGACATTCACCGGGCTGCTGGCGGCGCGATCGCTTAAGGTCGCCAGGGACAAGCCTGCGCTGTCGAACAGCTCGCTGGCCTTTTCCATGGTGATCCAGCCTTCTACCTGTACGCGGCTGTCCTGTGTTGCCTTATTCAGTACCAGATCTTGCTGAGCGCCTGTCCAGCTGTTTTCTACCACAGACCAAGGGTAGGAGGCTGGCTTGGTATCGTGAATGATGATGGCACCAAGCGCGCCCTGGCGGCTGGCTTCCTCAAATTTATAGCTCCAGCGGCCGTAGTAGGTCATCGCCTTGCCGTTAAATTTACCCGACTCTGGCAGGGCAAAACCTGGGTCGTTAACCAGGATCAGGGCGATCTTGCCCTTCATATCCAGGCTCTCATAGTCGTCCCAATCGTATTCCGGTGCCTTGATGCCATAGCCGACAAAGACCAGCGGCGCATCTTTGATATTCACCTCTTGATTGTCGTGGCGACTGCCCAGGACGATATCCTGACGGTATTGCATAGGCAGTTCGCCCAGGGTGATGGTCTGCGACTCGCTGGCGGTGTAGCTGACCATAGGCACAGGCTGCAGGAAGCTGCCATCGTTGGCGCCGACCAGTCCGGCGGCGGCAAAGGCCTTGCTAAGATAATCCAGGGTCAGCGCTTCACCTTGGGTGGTGGGGGCGCGGCCCTCAAATTTATCCGAGGAGAGAGTCTGAATATCCAGCCTGAATCTGGCTTCGTTAAAGGCGGGAGCTTGCTCTTCGCTTGCGAGCTGGGGAGCATGCTGGCTACAGGCGCTGAGGAGCACCAGAGCACAGGTGGGTAGGGCAAAACGCATGGGACTTCCTATTTGTTTTTGTTATTTATAAATCGCGCCCACATGATGAATAAGATGACGGGCCTTGGCAAGGGACGCAGGGTGATTAAATGTTACGCTTTATGTTTGATGAAAGGCTGATGGCAGCTGGAATGACAGGGTTAAATATTGTGCGGGTCGGGGATAGAAAACGCGCGGTCTGGGCCACGCGTCTTGGCTAGTGATTTCTTTGGCTAATTAGACTAGATGACGTCGATATCACCGGCGCAGTCAAACACATGGTTGGGTCTGAATGGTTCCTTCTCGATATCTTTGACCTGGCTGACGCCGCTGGTAACCAAGATGGTTTCCAGACCTGCCTGGAATCCCGCCAGAATATCGGTGCGCATGTTGTCGCCGATGATCACGGTATTTTCCGAGTGGCCGCCGATATGGTTCAGGGCGCTGCGAATGATCCAGGAGCTGGGCTTACCCACATAGAAGGGCTTGCGGCCACAGATGCGCTCGATAGGTGCACAAAGGGCGCCACAGGCAGGGCTGTGGGCCGGGCCATGGGTGTCAGGGTTGGTGGCGATGAAGCGGGCCCCGGCGGCGACAAACTGGGCGGCCTTATGGATCATGTCCCAGTTATAGGAGCGGGTCTCACCGACGATGACAAAGTCTGGGTTGATGTCGGTAATGGTGAAGCCGGCCTTGTAGAGCTCGTGAGTCAGGGCGCCTTCGCCGATGACAAAGGCCTTGTCACCCGTCTGATGCTTGAGAAAGTCTGCCGTGGCCATGGCCGAGGTGTAGAAACACTCTTCTGGTACCTGGATCCCGGCGGCGCCGAGGCGGTTTTGGAGATCTTTACCCGTCTGTACCGGGTAGTTGGTCAGTATGACCAGTGGGTTTCCTTGCTCGAGAATGCGATGGATAAACTTATCGCTGCCCGGGATCAACTTGTTGTCATGTAGCAGTACACCATCAATATCACAAATTACATTTTTCATCTTAGGTCTCATCTTGCTAGCAGTAAGTTAACTGCCTTCATCTAAAACCAATTGTGTTTTAAAAACAATGTAATTTGGTGAATTATTTAGCGTAGCCGGCAATATAGCCTAACTTGGTCGATGACTGGGGGACTCGGTAAACTTTTCTGCGGTTCATCGAGTGTTAAAACGTGTGGTGACAGGCTAGCGAGCGCTGCACAGGCAGGGCTGTCACTAATAAAAAAGAGACCCTGGGGTCTCTTTATTGGAAGGCCGACAACAGGTGGGTTAGTCGGCGGCGTAGCCCATGGGGCTGAGCAGTTGATCGTCAAGGTAGGCCTTGCCGTCTGTCATCCGTAGACGCTGCTGACTGAACCATTTCACTACCAGGGGATAGATGGCGTGTTCCTGCTCGTGCACCCTTTCTGCCAGCACGTTGGCATCATCCTCGGGATAGACGGGCACCTTGGCCTGCAGGATTACAGGGCCGGCATCCAGCTCTGGGGTGACGAAGTGTACGCTGGCGCCATGCTCGCTGTCACCGGCGTCGATCGCCCGCTGGTGGGTATGCAGGCCTGTGTATTTCGGCAACAGCGAAGGATGAATGTTGATCATTCGTCCCTCGAACTGTTTGACGAAATCGTCACTCAGGATACGCATAAAGCCCGCCAGTACGATAAGATCCGGCTGATACTTGTCGATGGCCGCCTTGAGGCGCAGATCATAGTCGCCGCGGGACTCGCACTCATGAGGGATCACGCAGCTGGTGTCTATCTCACTCTGATGCGCGCGCACCAGGCCGTAGGCATTGGGCTTATTGCTGATCACACCAACGACTTCGGCGTCCAGGTTGTCGTCACAACTGTCGATGATGGCCTGCAGATTGCTGCCATTACCAGAGACCAGGACGAGGACGCGACAGCAGCTGGGCATTAGCAGATCTCCACTTGCTCTTCGTCGCCATTGCGGCTGGCAATGTCACCGATGAGCCAAGCGTTTTCGCCTTCGGCCTTAAGCAGGGTCAGCGCAGCATCCACTTGATCCTGTGGTAGGGCGATGATCATGCCAACACCACAGTTGAAGGTACGGTACATCTCAAACTCGGCAATATTACCGTTTTCCATTAACCAGTTGAAAACGGTAGGCCACTGCCATGAGTCGCCTTTTACCACGGCCTTGGCATCATCTGGCAGCACGCGTGGGATGTTTTCCCAGAAGCCACCGCCTGTGATATGGGCCATGGCGTGGATGTCGTGCTTCTCAAGCAGTTTAAGCAGCGGCTTAACATAAATCTTGGTGGGTTCCAGCAGGTGATCGATTAGCGGCTTGCCTTCAAGGTCTTGCTGAGGATCGGCCTTGCTTACCTCGAGCACCTTACGGATCAGTGAGTAACCGTTAGAGTGTGGGCCGCTTGAGCCCAGGGCGATCAACGCGTCACCGGCAACCACTTTAGAGCCGTCAAGCACCTCTTCTTTCTCGACTACGCCTACGCAGAAGCCTGCAAGATCATAGTCTTCGCCTTCGTACATGCCTGGCATTTCGGCGGTTTCACCACCGATCAGGGCGCAACCTGACTGAGCACAACCTTCGGCGATGCCGTTAACAACTGAGGTCGCGGTCGCGACATCTAGCTTGCCTGTGGCGTAATAGTCGAGGAAAAACAGGGGCTCTGCACCGGCAACAATCAGATCGTTAACACACATGGCAACCAGGTCGACACCTACGCTGTCATGTTTGTGATAATCGATAGCCAGTCTAAGCTTGGTACCAACACCATCGGTGCCAGATACAAGAACTGGATGTTTGTACTTAGTCGGCAGCTCGCAAAGTGCGCCAAAACCACCTAGGTTGCCCATGACTTCGGGGCGGTGGGTACGTTTAACGGCAGATTTGATATTGTCTACAAGGGCATTGCCTGCGTCGATATCAACACCTGCATCTTTATAGCTTAGCTGGGTAGGAGTGCTCACGGAGGATCCTCTCGGGTACATCGTTATTGGATTTTTATGCGGCGCTATTCTATCAGCTTGTGTAGGCACTCGAAAGGGATGATTTTGAATATTCAAACGGACTTAGGTCACGATTTACCGTGTTTGTAAAACTTTATGTTTTCGATTGTGAACAAATCTACTAGAATCGGTACAATTTGCTGGAAAAACTGGAATTGATCAGGAGAAAACGATGAAAGTGGTCGAAGTTAAGCATCCTCTGGTACGCCATAAGATTGGCTTGATGCGTGAAGGAGATATTAGTACTAAGCGTTTCCGTGAGTTAGCGGCTGAAGTGGGTAGCCTGTTGACCTATGAAGCGACCGCTGACTTTGAAACCGAAAAGGTCACTATCGAAGGTTGGAATGGTCCAGTAGAAGTTGAGCAGATCAAGGGTAAGAAGGTTACCGTAGTGCCTATTCTGCGTGCCGGCCTTGGCATGATGGATGGTGTGCTTGAGCACGTACCGAGTGCACGTATCTCTGTGGTGGGGATCTACCGTGACGAAGAGACGCTGGAGCCCGTGCCTTACTTTGAGAAGCTTGCCAGCAATATGCATGAGCGTATCGCATTGGTGGTCGACCCTATGCTGGCAACCGGTGGCTCTATGATCTCAACGATCGATCTGCTTAAAGAGCGCGGCTGCACCTCAATCAAGGCCCTGGTATTAGTGGCGGCGCCAGAAGGCATTGCGGCGCTAGAGAAGGCCCATCCTGATATTGAGCTCTATACTGCCTCTATCGACAAGTGCCTCAACGAGCAGGGTTACATCCTGCCTGGTTTGGGTGATGCCGGCGATAAGATCTTCGGTACTAAATAAGACACCATTTTAAAAATGGTGAGCAGTAAAAAAGGAGCCTAAGGCTCCTTTTTTTTATCTCTTTTTATCAGGTGTTGGTTAGAGCACCATGGCTGCTATCCAACCCGAGATCAACAAGGGGATGTTGTAGTGAATAAAGGTTGGGATCACGCTATCGCGAATGTGATCATGCTGACCGTCGGCGTTGAGACCTGCCGTCGGGCCCAGGGTCGAATCCGATGCCGGTGAGCCGGCGTCACCAAGCGCCGCCGCCGTGCCGACCAGTGCGATGGTGGCCGGTACCGAGAAGCCAAAGCTGATAGCCAGCGGCACATAGATGGTGGCGATGATGGGGATGGTGGAAAACGATGATCCTATCCCCATGGTGATGAGTAGACCGACTACCAACATCAGGAAGGCCGCCAATGCCTTGTTGTCACCGATGAGATGGCTGAGGGAGTCAACTAGGGTGCCTACATCGCCTGTGGCCTTGACCACGGCGGCGAAACCGGCGGCGGAGATCATGATGAAACCTATGTTGGCCATCATACGCACGCCTTGGTTGAAGATATCCTGATCGGCCACATGCTTGAGGGCGCCAGAGAAGCTAAAGATGATAAAGCCGATGAGGGCACCGAAGATCATTGAGTTGGTATAGAGCTGCACCACTAGGGTGGAGGCGATGGCGATCAGGGCGATGGCGATGTTACGGCGATTAAGGGTTTCCTCTGGCTCGGCGGCCAGGATCAACTCTTCCTTATATTCTCTTGGCTTGCGATAGCTGATGAACACGGCGATAAACAAGCCGCTGACCATGCCCAGCGCCGGGATCAACATGGCAGGAGGGATCTGTTCGCGCACCGCATCTAAATTATTGCTGGTGAGGTTGGCGAGCAAGATATCGTTGAGGAAGATACCGCCAAAACCTACGGGCAGGATCATATAGGTGGTCACTAGGCCGAAGGTGAGCACACAGGCTACCAGGCGCCGGTCGAGCTTGAGCTTTGACATCACATGCAAGAGCGGCGGAATTAGGATTGGAATGAAGGCAATATGAATAGGCAGTATGTTTTGTGACGAAACCGCCATGGCCAGGATGGCCAGCAAGAGTAACCAGCGCACCTTATTGACGTTGCCAGGGCTTTGCTCTTGTCCTAAGTGAGCGATCACCTTGCGGGAGATCAGCGTGGTGAGGCCAGAGTGTGACAGGGCGACCGCAAAGGCACCTAACAGGGCATAGCTCAGAGCGATCTGCGCGCCGCCGCCCAGCCCGGTATTAAAGGCGTCGACCGTCTGCTCAAGGTTCATGCCGCCGACGAGTCCGGCGACCAGAGCACTCACAGTGAGCGCGATAACGACGTTTACTCGCGCTAGGCTAAGGCCCAACATCAAGCAAACGGCAATAACAACTGCATTCATATTGATTCAATCTGATTTTTTAATCTTTAGTGGGAAGCTATTTTTGCCAGCAATAGCCCGTGTTGTCCAGCGCCATGGCGTTTTATCTAAGAATTTTGCAAGAGATGTAACCGAACTGTATTCAAGTTTACTGCGTAACTGTAAATAAGCCTAACCGGCCGGGAAGAAGGCGGTGATAACTTGGGCAACTCGATGAATATTTATTAAAAAAAGTGACAATGATCCCAAATTACTTGTGTCCCGCTGGTGACTGCCTATAATGCTTTTGAGTTCATAATTAAAAGCTTTTTCAATCCATAGATGGAGATAAAAAATGAGCGTATTAGTAGGCCGTCCGGCTCCTGATTTTACAGCTGCAGCAGTTCTTGGTAATGGCGAAATTGTAGATAGCTTTACCCTGAGCGAAGCGATTAAAGGAAAGCCAGCTGTAGTATTCTTCTACCCACTTGATTTCACTTTCGTATGCCCATCTGAGTTGATTGCTTTCGATCACCGCATGGAAGAGTTCAAGAAGCGTGGCGTAGAAGTTATCGGTGTTTCTATCGATTCTCAGTTCACTCACAACGCATGGCGTAACACCCCAGTAGATAAGGGCGGTATCGGCCAGGTGCAGTACACCCTAGTGGCTGACGTGAAGCACGATATCTGTAAAGCCTACGACGTTGAGCATCCAGAAGCCGGTGTGGCTTTCCGTGGTTCTTTCCTGATCGACAAAGAAGGTCAAGTTCGTCACCAAGTGGTTAACGATCTGCCACTAGGCCGTAACGTTGACGAGATGCTACGTATGATCGACGCGCTTCAATTCCATGAAGAGCACGGTGACGTTTGCCCAGCAGGCTGGGAAAAAGGTGACAAAGGTATGGACGCAAGCCCAGAAGGCGTTGCTTCTTACCTGACTGATAACGCTGAGACACTATAAGCGGTTCAGACTGTTAGTAAAAAAGCTGCCCTAGGGCAGCTTTTTTTATGGCTCTTTTTTATGGCTCTTTTTTATAGTCTCTATGGCCAGTTACATCTGGGCTTCACCTGTCGCCACCTACCGCTAAGCGGGTGAGGGGACTGTTTGACTATTCATCATCAGTTCGCGATAGGAGTTGGTCTCTCTGTCATTCTCCCTTAGACCAAGTTGCTCGGCTAATTTGAGCAGGCCTTGTTCGTGATGCGCCAGCTGGGTCTCATCGTCTGTCATGATCGCCAGCTCGGCAAAATCCCCCAGCCCTTCTAAGTTGTCGACCGTCACATGATACTGGTCGATAAAGTAAATGCTGCGGGTCTTGGTAAGCCGCAGCACCACCTCATAACCCATGGTCTCCAGCATATCGGCGGCGCTGTCGATGTTGTCGATACGAGTCGCCTGACACTGCTGGCTAGCTGGGCCCTTGACTATCCATAGCTTGATATCTGAGGGGCGCATCTCCCTCAGGCACAGATGTTTGCTCTCTTGTGCCAGGCTTCCCGCCTGGGTGTCGTAATAGCGGTCAAACTCGACGTTGTCTTTAAGCATCACCTGATGGGGGAGGCTGTGCAGCCGGGCCAGAAAAGAGTCTCTATCCTGAAGTCGGTACTTGAATTCCACTTCATACTTGCCGTCAAAATGGGCTTGGCTCATAGGTATTGTCTGTATCGCTTGTTGTAGGTGTTAGCCAGACTATACCATCTTAGTGCGGGCAGAGTGTGGGGTGAAGCTAAGTATCAGCCTTTGTTGGTGTCATTTCATGTTAATAAATTGATCATTTCAGGCGCCCTTGATATACCTAGAGAGATCCTTCTTGATTAACGGCTTAGTGCCTAATGTAAGGTGTTCGATGCGACTCTCTATAGTGTTTTTCTGTTGTCTTTTCTTCCTGGTGCCTGTACGCGCCGAAACCGTACTTTCCTATGATGTGAATGGCTCTAACAGTTGGTATCCCTACTTTATCGATGAAAATGCCAAGGACCCGGGGATCTTGGCCGAGTTAGTGCCAAATATCTTTGCATTGACCCCTATTCGATTGGAGGCAAAACTCTATCCACCGAAGCGAACTAATCAGGCGTTGGCCAGCGGAGCACTGGATTTCGATGTGGTGAGTCCCAGCTGGTTTGAGGGCGGCGAGCTGGGCGAAAATTTCGTGCAGTCTCAGCCCATCTTCGCTATCAAGGAGCATGTGGTGGTCTTGGCGGGCGCACAGGATGACTGGATGAATATCAGTAAGATACGAGGGCAGGAGATAGGCACTGTGCGCGGCTATCTCTATCACGACGATAGCCAGTTTACCCGTGTCGATTTCAAGTCGGAACGTGAGCTTATCATTGCCTTGCAGAAGGGGCGGATCCAGGCCGCCATCGCAGGTGATCTTACCGCGCTTTACTGGGCAAGGGAGCTGCATGTGCCCATCGCGCTGGCGGCCGTACATTCGGATGGCGTGTTGGTGATCCGCCTGCGAAGAGAGCATCAAGGCTTGCTCAAGCAGATTAATGGTGCGATAAGCCAGCTCCGGGAGCAGGGAGCAATAGACGCCTTACTGGCCAAATATACCTCGGGTCAGTCGGTTGTCTCTAGATTGAGCAATTAGCCTTATCTTTCTTTAACCTAATTTAACTGGTTGTTTTTCAGACAAACGGTACGTCATCTCTTGACGATCGCTTCGAGATAGCCGCTAATTGTGGACAATGGAAATGAGCAAGGATAGATGTATGAATCCAATGGAGTTTGCGATTCCGGTCGAGGATAAACAGGCCTTCAGTCAATATTACGCTAAACAGATAGCCCCTAAGTGTCGGCGGTATGAGTCCGTCCGCCAGGAAGCTGCCGCTAAGTATCAGGCTCGCAGTAAAATTAGTACCCCCATCACCTATATCGGCTTGTTAGCCTTCTTGGCCTGTTTTGCGGTCAGCATCTATGGTGCGGTCGTGCTTGATTTTGAAGGTGGTGTGTTTTTCGCCGGATTTGGCGGTGCTTTTGGGGCGGGTACGCTGATCGCTGTCGTGAATATCTGGGCCGGCAATGAGATAAGTCAACTGCGGGCTAAGATAGTCGAGGAGATCTATCCGTTACTGCTTGGCTACTTCGGCAAGAGCTTCGCGTTAAACCCCCCAAACTTACCCGAGCTGGATGCCTATAAGGACTATGGTCTCTTTCCTGAGTATGACAAGGGCTATTTTCAAGATTCGGTAAGAGGCCAGTATCTCAATGTGCCTTTCCTGATGAGGGAGCTCGTGCTGCTGGAGCATAAAGGTACGAAAGATAATCGCCCCCAATACAAGACGATATTCGATGGCATAGTGTTAGAGTTCGATCTGCCAAAGAAATTTTCCGGTAGTACCCAGGTTCGTCAGGATAAAGGGTTGATGGGTAATGGTTTTATGCAGTTTAAACAGCAGCTATCACGGGTAAAACTGGAAGATCCGACCTTCGAGCGTCAGTTTGAGGTGTATAGCGACGATCAGATCGAGGCGAGATATCTATTAAATACTGCGACCATGGAGCGTTTACTCTCCCTGTCTCGCTTCTACCGTGGCGATCTTGAGGCCAGTTTTAGCAATGGTCGACTATTGATTAAGATCGCCTGCAAGCATAACTATTTTGAGCCGAAACTGGATCTGTTAAAGCCGCTGGACTTTGCCGATGATATAGAGCAGGTGTTTAAGGAGATCCACGAGGTGTTTGACTTGATCAAAGCCCTGAAGCTCGAAAGCCGTACAGGCTTGTAGCGGTCAGCCTAGTTTATCCGGTATCCCGCGCGATCCGGCGCGAGATATCGGCAGTCTTATACAAGGCTAGCAATGAGTGCTCTCTGCCTTGTCTTACTTTTAATTTTAGCTTTCGTTGTCTTCGCTGGTCTCAGCCTGGGTAGCAGGCGCCTCGCTCGCTACCGGCCAGCCGCCTAATGCCTTCCATTTGTTGACGATATGACAAAACAGCTCTGCGGTGCGCTCGGTATCGTAGAGAGCGGAGTGGGCCTCTTTGTTATCGAAAGGGATACCGGCAATCTCGCAGGCCTTGGCCAATACGGTATGGCCCAGCGCCAGCCCCGAGAGGGCGGCGGTGTCGAAGGTGGCAAAGGGGTGAAACGGCGTACGCTTGAGGGCGTTGCGTTCAATAGCCTGAGTGACGAAGCCATGATCGAAGGCGGCGTTGTGGGCCACTATGATGCTGCGATGACACTCTGCGGCCTTCTGGTGTTTCTTGACCTCTTTGAAGATCTCCAGGAAGGCTTCTTTCTCGCTGACGGCGCCGCGTAATGGATTGCTGGGGTCTATGCCGTTAAATGCCAGGGCGTCTGGTTCTAGGTTAGCGCCTTCGAAGGGCTCGATATGATAGTGGAGCGTCTTGTCCAGTAACAAATTGCCATTGTCGTCCATCTTCAACAGGGAGACGGCGATCTCCAGCAACGCATCGGTTTGAGCATTAAAACCCGCGGTTTCAACATCTATGACGACGGGAAAGTAGCCACGAAATCTATGCTTAAGTTTGTGTGCGTCGCAAATATCGCTCATTAAAATATCCAAAGTGAAGAGTGGGGGGCTATTATGAAGTATCCGGTGGGAGCTTGTCATGTTTGATTGGTCAATATATGGGCTAAAGGAATGCTAAATTAGGCCGATAGGGATAAGTAACGTAAATAACAAGAGTGACTGTCTATGTGGGTTAGGGTGCTAAGTGCGATGACATTCGGTATAGGCTTGAGTCTGGCGACGACGGCGCAGGCCGAGTTGCGTCACTATGTGGCCTCGCTGGAACAGTCCTCCTGGCGCCTGAGCGGCAATACCCCCATTATCTGTCGCTTGGAGCATGAGATCCCATCCTACGGTAAGGCAGTGTTTACCAGCCGCGCCGGTAAAGACCATGATTTGAACTTTAGTCTGGATATGTGGGTGAAGCCCGACGAGGTGACCAGCGCCAAGTTGATGAGCATGGCACCCGCCTGGCGCCCGGGAGTTGTCTCCCGACCTATTACCGAGTTGACCTATCAGAAGTATTTCAGCGGCGAGGTGCCTAAGAAGGCGGCCTGGTCCATGTTGAACGAACTCGAGCGCGGCATGCAGCCCACCTTCTATTATGCCGACTGGTATAATCGCTCAAGCAAGGTGGCCGTAGGCCTGTCGTCGGCGAATTTTGGTCGCCGTTACGCCGAGTTTAAGTCTTGTCTGGCTAACCTCTTGCCTTATAGTTTCGACGATATCGCCTTTACCGTGCTGACCTATGAGTTTGGCGGCTCTGAGCTGACCCGCTACTCTAAGGCGCAGATTACCAAGGTGCAGGAGTATCTCTCTTATGATCCTGAAGTCGAGCTGGTGTTGATCGATGCCTACACCGACAGCTTCGGTGGCCGTTCGGTGAACAAGAAGGTGTCTGAGAAACGTGCTAAGTCGGTTAAGCAGCTCTTCCTGTCCGCAGGTATTCCCGACGAGCGTATCCATACCTTTGGTCACGGTGAGCGTCGCCATGTGGCGTCAAATGACACCATAGATGAGCGTGCGCGCAACAGACGCGTGGTGATCCGCCTCAGCAAGCCGCTGGATTAGAGAAGCTTTAGTGAGTTAATCATAGTGATGGAAACCGGCCAACATGGCCGGTTTTTTGTTACCGGCCGGAGCTTAAAAGTGTGCAGCGGAAAATGATAGGCAAAAAAAAGCCCACTTAATCTTAAGTGGGCCGCAAATAAATCATTGCAATCAACAAATTGAAGGAAGGAAGTCAAGCATAAGAACCAGGGATGAATTCACGTGACTGGCACGGGAACTCGGAGTTCTTGTTTTCCATCTACCGGTTGGGTAGACACTTCCGGAAAACGAGGTGAATTATAGGGTCAGACCATTTGTCCTACAAACTAGAAAAATTCCACCCTTAGATTAGTATTTCTAATGATTTATTGAGCCGTTGTAAGGGGCGGATTCACTTAACCTGGGGTTTTGCGCTTGATTACGCAAAATTGCTGCATAATTTCACGATTTATATAATTCATCTATGTTGTTTTTTTATTAACAAGTCTATTTCGCAAATGCCTACTTCGATTATTTGTAGCCATTGCACGGTTTTTTTTTACTTGTATAGTACGAGGTTATTGGGCGCTAGCTCACAGGTTTACCATTAATAATAACGAGATATCCAGGATGGCTACAGATGGCTCTTAAGACGATTTTATCCAAGCAAACCCTTTTGCTTGCCGGATTAGGTTTAACACTCATGGGGTGCCAGTACCATGCTAGTGAGACAGAAGCGGCGCAGACAACAGTTCAGCCCCAGGGCGTGGTTGAAACGATTCACGGTGTACAGGTTGCCGACCCCTACCGTTATCTGGAGGAAGAGAGTGACGCGACCCATGCCTGGGTGAAGCAGCAGCAAGAGGCTGGTCATGATTTTCTGGCGCAGCTGGAAAACAAGCAGGCAATCGTCGATCGCATCACCGAGCTGTGGAACTTCGAGAAGGTTACCGCCCCTACCGAGCGCGGCGACAATACCTTTTATTACCGCAATGATGGTTTGCAGGCGCAATCTGTCCTCTATGTGAAAAATAAGGTTGGCGAAGAGAAAGTCGCCCTCGACCCTAATAGCTTCTCTACCGACGGCACAGTCGCCTTGAGCGGCGTCTCTGTCAGCGGCGACGGCAAGATCATCGCCTATGGCGTCTCTAAATCGGGCTCAGACTGGCAACAGTGGCAGTTTGTCGATGTGGCGACCGGTGCCAAGCTAGGCGATGAGCTCAACTGGATTAAGTTCTCTAGCGCCGAGTGGAGTAAAGACAATAAAGGTGTCTACTATTCTCGTTATGACGCGCCCGAAGGCGGTAACCTGCTGGCAGATGTTAACTTTAATCAGAAGGTTTACTATCACCAGTTGGGCACAGATCAGTCTCAAGACAAGTTAATTTACGAACGTCCACAGAATAAAGATTGGGGCTTTGGCGCCGAGGTATCGGAAGCAGGGGATTATCTACTGATCTCCATCTCACAGGGTACCGATAGCCGTAACCGTTTCTTCTATAAGCCACTTACCGTGGCCGAGGCGCCTGTGGTCGAGCTGGTTAGCGAGCTAGAGGCCGAGTACAGTTTCCTGGGGAATGACAAGTCAGTCTTCTACTTCAAGACAGATCTCGATGCGCCAAACGGCAAGATCGTGGCCGTGGATGTGAATCGTCCTGCCAAGACAAATTGGAAGACCATTATCCCCGAATCGAGCGATCCTATCGCCAGCGTGGCCATCATCAACGATCATCTGGTGGTCAGTTACCTGCACGATGTGTTGGGCAAACTGTCTATCTTCAGCATGGAAGGGGTGAAGCGCCAGGATGTGGACCTACCGGGTAAGGGTAAGATTGCCGGCCCATATGGTAAGCGTAGCAAGGATTACTTCTACTACACCTTCAACAGCTATGTGCAGCCGCAGACTACTTACAAGTTTGACTTTAAGACGGGCCAGTCGAGCCTCTACGCTAAGCCGAAGATAGCCTTTAACCCTGACAACTATGTCTCTGAGCAGGTGTTCTACACCAGTAAGGATGGCACACGCGTGCCTATGATGATCTCCTACAAGAAGGGATTGACCCTAAATGGCGAGAACCCAACTCTCTTGTATGCCTACGGAGGTTTCTCTATCTCACTGACACCAAGATTCAGTCCGGCAAACATTGCCTGGATGGATATGGGGGGCATCTACGCCGTGCCAAACCTGCGCGGCGGTGCGGAGTATGGCGAGAGCTGGCATCAGGCAGGCATGTTCGATAAGAAGCAAAATGTGTTCGATGACTACTTTGCCGCAGCAGAGTATCTGCTCGATAACAAATACACTAATCGCAGCAAGCTTGGCGCCTATGGCCGCAGTAACGGCGGTCTTTTGATGGGCGCTGCCGTGACTCAGCGTCCGGATCTGTTTGCCGCCGTACTGCCTGCAGTAGGTGTTCTGGATATGCTGCGTTTCCACAAGTTTACTATCGGCTGGGCTTGGACCAGCGAATATGGTAGTGCCGATAATGCCGAGCAGTTCCCAGCGCTACTGGCCTATTCGCCTTATCACAACATCAAAGAGCGCGATTATCCAGCGACTATGGTGATGACGGCGGATCATGACGATCGCGTGGTGCCGCTCCACAGCTTCAAGTTTGGCGCGCTGCTGCAGGACAGACAGACAGGTGATGAGCCTATCATCATGCGTATCGAGTCTAAGGCGGGCCATGGTGCAGGTAAGCCAACGGCGATGAAGATAGATGAATTTGCCGATATTTACAGTTTCTTAATGCATAGTTTCGGCCTTGCGGTGCCGAGTAAGATAGGCAGCTAAGTAAATGCACCTAAAAAGGGAAGTGAATAACTTCCCTTTTTTATTAACAAAATTTTATGCACTAAGTCCCAGTCACCGGGGTGTCAAGCATTCACAATTGCCTGGGCACTCGGTATAGTAGGCCTCTGTTTAATCTGAATGCTGAGCCTTTGTTCTCTATGTTTCGTTGGCCTATATCCGTTTACTACGAAGATACCGATGCCGGTGGAGTGGTGTATCACTCTAACTATCTTAACTTCTTCGAACGCGCCCGCACCGAGTGGTTAAAACAGATAGGAGTGAAGCAGACGCAGCTGCTGGCCGACGATATCGCCTTTGTGGTGAAACACGCCGACATCGATTTTAAGGTGGCTGCGCGTTTCGAGCAGGACCTTTTCGTCGAGTCTGAGGTCATAGAGATGAAGAAGGCCTCCATGGTGTTTCGCCAGCGTCTACTGGACCAAGACGAAACCCTCTATTGTGAAGCACACATTCAGGTGGCCTGTGTGGCGCTATCGCGCATGCGGCCAAAAGCCATTCCCCATCATATTGTTCAGGAGTTAAAGGGTGGAAGCTGATATCTCTTTTATCGGGCTGTTTTTACAGGCCAGTCTATTAGTTAAATTCGTCATGTTGACGCTGCTGACATTGTCCGTGGTGTCTTGGGCGGTGATTATTCAGCGTAGACGCCTGCTGACATCGGCTCGTCAGCGTTCGCTCAAGTTTGAAGATAAGTTTTGGTCTGGTGTCGATCTCAATAAGCTCTATAAGGAACTGTCCGCTAGGCAGGAGAATATCACCGGCCTAGAAGCGATGTTTTATGCCGGCTTCAAAGAGTATGCCCGTCTGAGTAACCTCAATGGCAAGGTGCCGGCCGCCGTGATGGATGGTAGTTATCGCGCCATGCGCGTCTCGCTCTCCCGTGAGCTTGAGAAGCTGGAAACCCATCTGCCATTGCTGGCGACAATCGGTTCGACCAGTCCTTATATTGGCCTGTTTGGTACTGTATGGGGGATCATGAACTCCTTCATCGCCCTGGGCGCCGTTGAAAACGCTACCCTGGCCATGGTGGCGCCGGGTATCGCCGAGGCACTTATCGCCACGGCCATGGGCTTGTTTGCGGCGATCCCTGCGGTTATTGCCTACAACCGCTTCTCCACTCAGGTGGAAAAGATTGAGATGTCTTACGCCAACTTTATGGAAGAGTTCTCCAGTATCTTGCATCGTCAGGCCTATAGTGAGAAGGAAGCCGGTTAATGCAGCAGGGTTATCAACGTAAGAGGCGTCGCCCGGTAGCCGAGATCAACGTTGTACCTTATATCGACGTGATGTTGGTACTGCTTATCATATTCATGGTAACGGCGCCTATCGTAACTCAGGGGGTAAAGGTAGATCTGCCCCAGGGGGAGGCCGAGAGTCTACCTGCCGATAGCAAGCCGCCCGTGGTGGCCTCAATCGATGCCGATGGCGATTATTATCTGGATATTGGCAGTGCCAGCAGCAAAGAGGTGCTGGATCTCGAAGAGATCGCCGTCAGAGTCAGCGCCATAGTACAGTTGGAGCCCGAGCGCCCGGTGGTGGTCAAGGCCGATAGAAGCATCCCCTATGAGCGGGTGATCCAGCTGATGGTGACGTTACAAAAAGCAGGCGTACCTTCGGTAGGCCTGATGACAGATTCGCCTGAGGAGTAGCAGGTGGCAGGGAAATCAGATTTTACCGTTCCATTCATTATTTCAGCCGGCATTCATGTTGGCGTGATAGTGATCTTGGCCATGGGCGTCGATTTTAGTGAGAAGCCCAAGGTGGTGCCTCAGGCCAGTGCCCCGGCGGTGCAGGCCGTGGTTGTGGATCAGAAACGGGTCAATGCACAGGTTGAGAAGTTAAAAGCCGAGAAGCTGGCGGCTGAGCGCAAGGAGAAGGCGCGTCAGGAGGAGCTAGACCGTAAGGCCAGAGAGGCGCGTCAGGCCCGCGAACGAGAGCAGGCTCGGATCAAGAAGCTGGAGCAGGAGCGCAAGCAGAAAGAGCTAGAGACCCAAAACGCGGCTAAGGCAGCAAAGGCGGCCAAGCTCAAAGAGCAGCAGGAAAAGGAGAAGGCTGCTAAGGCGGAGGCTCAGCGTAAGAAGAAGGAAGCCGAGCGCAAGGCAGCCGAAGAGGCTGCTGCTAAAGCCGAGGCCAAGCGTAAGGCAGAAGAGGCAGCCGCTAAGAAGGCCGCCGAAGAGCGTAAGCGTAAGGCGGAAGCCGAGGCGAAACGTAAGGCGGAAGAGGCCGCGCGCCGTGAGCAGGAGCGTATGATGCAAGAGGCGTTGGCCGCCGAGCAGGCCGCACTGTCTCAGACCCGCAACAAGCAGGTGATGAGTGAGGTGCAGCGTTATACCTCGATGATCCGCGCCACGATTCAGCGCCACCTAGTGGTCGACGAGTCGATGCGAGGCAAGAGTTGCCGGGTATTCATTCGTCTGGCTAAAGATGGCTTTGTGACCGGTAACGAGATAGTGTCTGGCGATCCGGTTGTGTGCCGTGCGACTAAGGCGGCAATCAACAAGGCGGGACGTCTGCCTGTTTCGCCCGAGGCCGATGTCTATAACAAGCTAAAAGAGATTAATCTCACCGTACAACCGGAGTTTAATTAGAGGAGTTCCATGAAAAACTTGGGAAGATGGCTCATCTTGGGGCTGGCATTTTTAACCATTCCGGCCAAGGCGGCACTGGATATTGTGATCACCGAAGGGGTCGATGCGGCGCGTCCTATCGCAGTGGTGCCTTTTGTGTGGCAGGGGAGTACACCCATGCCGCAACAGATCTCTGATGTGGTGATGTCGGATCTGACCCGCAGCGGTACCTTTAAGCCGATGGACGAGTTGGGTCTGCCGCAGCGCAATTTAGGTTCGCTGGCGCAGATGGATTTAAAAGCCTGGTCGAACGTGGCCGCCGAGGCTGTGGTCATGGGAACGGTTAAACCCTATGGCCCAGACCAGTATCTGGTGAACTTCGAGCTTATCGATCTGGTTAAAGCCCAGATGCAGTCAGGTGGTCCACAGTCGGCCAGTGAGTACCTGCTCGACAGCCGTGAGACAGTGATCAGCAGCGCCCAGTTTAGGCAGTATGGTCATCGAATCAGTGATATCGTGTATGAGAAGCTCACCGGTATTCGTGGTGCCTTCCTGACCCGTATCTCCTACGTGGTGGTAGATCACAAGGCGAAATCGCCTTACAAGCTGATGATCGCCGATTACGATGGTTATAATGAGCAGATGTTACTGCGCTCGCCCGAGCCGCTGATGTCGCCAGTCTGGTCACCGGATGGTCGCCGTTTGGCTTATGTTAGTTTTGAGAACAAGAAGGCCGAGGTTTTTGTTCAGGATATCTATACTCAGCAAAGAACCAAGGTTACCAGCTTTCCTGGGATCAATGGTGCGCCTTCCTTCTCGCCAGACGGCAAGAAGTTAGCACTAACCCTGTCGAAAGATGGTCAGCCAGAGATCTATGTGGTCGATATTGCCACCAAGGCGATTAAACGTGTTACCAACCATTATGCCATCGATACCGAGGCCTCTTGGACGCCTGATGGTAAGTCGCTGATCTTCACCTCGGAGCGTGGTGGTCGTCCGCAAATTTATCAGGTGGCCTTGGCATCGGGTAAGGTCACACGACTGACCTTCGAGGGGGAGTGGAACCTGGGTGGCTCTATCTCGCCCGATGGTCGGAGCATGGTGTTTGTGAATCGCACCAACGGCAAGTTCAATATTGCCCGCATGGATCTTGAGACGCGTTTTATGCAGGTGCTGACCTCTACACGTTTGGATGAGTCGCCAAGCATAGCGCCTAACGGTACCATGGTTATCTATGGCACTACCTATCAGGGTCAACAGGTGTTGGCGGCGGTCTCTATGGATGGACGATTTAAGGCAAGATTGCCAGTAGGTCAAGGGGAGGTAAAGTCTCCTGCTTGGTCACCTTTCTTATAAATTTACTACTGAGAACAAGATTAAGGATTACAAAATGGATCTGAATAAGCTGTTTAAAGCTATGGTTGTTGCCCTGCCGATTATGGCGATCAGCGCATGTAGCTCAACATCTGAGTCACAAACCGATGCGACCAGCTCGATGAGCGGCAGCGAAAGCAGTGAGATGAATGCCGGTGGTGGTGTTGAGACTGGTGGTGTAGCACCTATTCTGACGCCAGAAGAGCAGCAGCGTATTAAGTACCAGGAACTGCGTAAGGAACATATCATCTACTTCGATTTCGACCGCAGCTCGGTATCGTCTGACTTCTCAGAAGTGCTTAATGCTCATGGTGAGTACCTGCTTGAGCATCCTAATGTTCGCGTGATGATTGAAGGTCATGCCGATGAGCGCGGAACCCCTGAGTACAACATCGCTCTGGGTGAGCGCCGTGCCAAGGCCGTTGCCAAGTACCTGCAAAGCATGGGTGTACTGCCGAGCCAGATGAGCATAGTGAGCTATGGTGAAGAGAAACCACAAGATTTCTCTCGCACCGATGATGGCTTTGCTAAGAACCGTCGTGCGGTATTGGTTTACTAAGCGTTAAATAGGGTTAACTATGAAGACTGCCGTTGTTACCGCGGCGATTCTGATGAGTGTAGGCGTCGCGGTAGCGGCGCCTGCGCCCGTTGAGGATGTTGCCGGTGGTTCCTCCGAAGATAGGGTTGCGCGCCTTGAGCGTATTATAAAGGCCAAGCAGGCCGCAGAGTTTGAGATGCAGCAGCGTTTAGATACGCTCCAGCAAGAGGTGCTTGATCTGCGTGGCTTAGCTGAGCAGCAAAGTTATCAAATTAATCAGATGCTGCAGCGTCAGCGTCAGCTTTATGATGACATCGCAAACCTGAGTAAGGCCAAGACGACTCAAGTGGTGGCAGCGCCAGTGGCTTCGAGTTCTGAGACCTCCTCACTCGGGGAAACCGCCAGCTATGAGCGCGCCGTTAATCTGGTGCTGAAAGAGCGTCAGTACGACGAAGCGATTCCTGCGTTTCGTGAGTTTATTGTGCAATACCCCAACTCGACCTATGCGGCGAATGCTAATTATTGGTTAGGCCAGTTACTCTATAACAAGGGTGAACTTGCCGATGCGGCCAAGGCCTTTAATACTGTGGTGAACCAGTTTAAAGAGTCGAATAAGCGTGGTGATAGTCTGGTGAAACTTGGCATGATTGCGCAGAAGCGTAACGATAATGCCGCTGCAAAACGTTACTACCAGCAAGTCGTTAGCGAGTACGCTAATAGCGCTGCGGCGCGTATCGCCAAACAGCAGATGGTGGGGCTTTAATCTCTATTTAACCAAAAAACATACTCTTAGTCTGTTTTTCATGCAAACAAAAAAAAATGGGGAATTTGCACTTGCATGAGAAGATGAAAAAGGTATTATAGGCGCCCTCGAAGCGACGTAGTCGTTTGGGCGCTAAATCAAAGAGATTTAGTTGGAATTGGGTCGTTAGCTCAGTCGGTAGAGCAGTTGGCTTTTAACCAATTGGTCGAAGGTTCGAATCCTTCACGACCCACCACTTTTCTAGCAGTGGTTAAACAGTTAGGCACCTAAGATGGGTCGTTAGCTCAGTCGGTAGAGCAGTTGGCTTTTAACCAATTGGTCGAAGGTTCGAATCCTTCACGACCCACCACTTCTCTGACAGTGGTTAAACAGTTAGGCATCCAAGATGGGTCGTTAGCTCAGTCGCTATTTTTAGAGAAAGGGCAGTTGGCTTTTAACCTCTGATACAAGGTTAATCTTCATCAGTATCAACAATATGGGTCGTTAGCTCAGTCGGTAGAGCAGTTGGCTTTTAACCAATTGGTCGAAGGTTCGAATCCTTCACGACCCACCACTTTCTCTAGGTGGTTAAATCAAGAGAGGGATTTAGAAAGTTGTTCGCTCGGTCGATGCTTTTAAAGCAAAGAGGTAGTTGGCTTTACTTTTTAACTCCACATTGGTCGAAGGTTCGAATCCTTCACGACCCACCACTTTCTCTTGCTAGTTAATTCCTTCATTGCATTTTCCTATTTGAAATCGTTTTAACTGAGCAGATATTAATTCTTTGAGATTAGCATCTAGTCAGTTGACTCTACTTTTTACCGCTATGTTGGTTTAAGGCTTGAATCCTTCGCGATCCCCCCCCCTTTCTAGGTGGTTAAATCAAGAGTAGGATTTAGGCAGTTGTTAGCTCAGTCGATGCTTTTAAAGCAAAGAGGCAGTTGGTTTTACTTTTTAACTCCACATTGGTCGAAGGTTCGAATCCTTCACGACTCACTTCTTCTGTTTTCAGTTGTCTCGCTTACCTAATTTTTTACTTTGCAGATTCAGTTCTAAGTCGCTAAGCATTGGTTGCCTTATTCAGCCGCATGGCTGCGAGTTAGGTTTGATGATGATTGAATTTGCCCCAACCTAGACTAATTCACTAGGTTTTTCTCGCATATTAGTCCTAGCTGTTCGACCTTGGTCTTATAGACGTTTTGCTAATGTTACTTGTTTGTTAACTCCGTCATATTCATTGCGATAATAATGAAAAGGGAGAGGACAGATGAAAAATGCAAAAGTGTCTTTGCTGGCTGCGGCGACCTTACTGGCGCTAGGTTCCAGTGCTGCAATGGCTGAGACAGAGTTCAAGTTTGGTGGCTATGTGAAGGCCGATGTCATGTTCAGTGACTACAGCAATGGCGCACCGGACTCAGGCAATCTTTCTCGCCAGTTTTATGTCCCTGGTACCATTTATGGTACGCCGGGCAATGGCAAACAAGTTGTCGATTTCCAAGCGAGAGAGTCTCGCTTTAATTTTAAGACGACGACAGATCTCGATGGTCATAAGCTGACAGGTTTTATCGAGTTGGACTTCATGACCCATTCAGACGGTAACGAGAGGGTATCTAACAGCTACTCTCCCCGTATTCGTCATGCATTTGTGAGTTTTGACAACTGGACCGTGGGTCAGACCTGGAGTACCTTCATGAATCCAGGCTCTCTGCCCGAGAACCTCGACTTTGTGGGCGCGGCCGAAGGTACACCTTTCGTACGCCAGACGCAGGTTAGATACACCAATGGCGGTTTCCAGTTTGCCTTGGAAAACCCTGAAACCACAGTGACCCCTAATGGCGGTGGGGCGCGTATCACCAGCGGTAGCGGCATAGTGCCAGATTTCGTGGCGCGTTATAACTTCAAGACCCAAGGTGGTGCAAAGTTCACTCTGGCAGGTATTGGGCGTCAACTTAATCTTGAGAAGAATGGCATTGACTCTCAGACCATGGGCTATGGCGTGAACTTTACCGGGGTGATTCCGGTTGGCGATGATGACCTTAAGTTATCGGCGACCGCGGGTGATGGCTTAGGGCGTTACATGGCGCTTAACTATGCCAATGCCGGAGTGCTGGACGCCGACGGTGACATCAAGACCATCAGCTCTTTCGGCGGTTTTGTCTCTTATCGCCACTGGTGGAATGATAAATGGCGTTCAAGCTTTACCCTGTCAGGCTTTAAGGCCGATAACGATGTGGCCTTGACCGGCGGTGCGGTGAACGAAGAGTCTTACTCTGGTTACATTAACCTGCTCTATTCTCCAGTGAAGCCTATGACGGTTGGGGTGGAGTATATGTATGCGGAGAACACTAAACAAAATGGTGACAAGGGCGAGTTGAATCGCGTGATGTTCTCGGTGAAATATGTCCTATAAGGGCGTGAAGTGAGCATAAAAAAGGAGGCTTAGCCTCCTTTTTCTTTGCTGTCGTTACAGCAGATTGTTGTCGCGAACATATTGTTCAAATTCGGTGCAGCCACCGATATGCTCTTGATCGATGAAGATCTGCGGCACGGTTTCAACTGGCTTGCCTACCGTCTTTTCCAGATCGGCCTTGGTGATACCCTCTGCATGAATATCGACATACTTAAATTTGAAATCATCGCGAGATTCAACCAGTTGCTCTGACAGTTGAACGGCTCTAACGCAGTAAGGGCAGCCTGGACGGCCGAAAATTACAACAAACATATTCGCTCCAGAAGTAAATGTTGGTGACTTTATACCATAGGCCGGCGGCGTTTGCATATGACTGATCATACAAACTTATGCTGGCTGTCGAATCGGCCACGATAGTCGAAGAAACGCTCGACAAGTTCCCAGCCTCGTTTGCCCTTCTTGAGGAGCAGCAGATCCGGCATGCGAAAATGATCCCGGGCTGCGACCACCTGGTCAACCTTGTTAAAGGTGGGTTGTTTCTGGCCAGGAGTGCGGGTGTGTTGATGCACAAACACGCCATAGAAGGCGCGGATCTGCGCCTTGGTGGCAAAATTGAAGTAACAGCAGAAATCGTTGCCTTCGATATCTAGGTAACGCACCCTGAGTCTGTCGTTGTCGGCCTCAAGTAGCATCTCCTGGCAGCGGAACAGGTGATGATGTTTCTGTTGCAAAACCTCTTTAAGGCGCTTGTCGGGGTCGATCAGTGTCGACTGGCAATGCTGACACACCTTGGCGGCTATATCATTTTCTTCGCCGCAATTTGGGCAGGCCTTGGAGCGGAATCGAAAGTCGCACTGGTGTTTGCCGTTGCTGTCATCGATCACGGCCTGACAGCGTCGTCCGAAGTGCTCGATAATATCACCATCATCATCTACCAGCCCCCAGAAGATGTTGGCAAAGCCACAGACGGGGCAGGGGACCTGTACTGGTACGCTCTTGCTGTCGGGTTTTGGACGACCCACCTCGGGAAAGAAGAGGTCGAAGCCATTGGCGGCATAGTCGATCACCAAACAGTCCCGCTTGCCTTCACAGATCCTCAGGCCTCGGCCGACCATCTGCTGGAACAGGCTCACGGAAGCTGTAGGTCTCAAGATGGCGATAAGGTCTACATGGGGGGCGTCGAAGCCTGTGGTGAGTACGGCGACATTGACCAGGTAGCTGAGCTCGCGGCGTTTGAAGGCTTCGATAATGGCATCGCGCTCCTGGCTAGGTGTGTCTGCCGTGATGAGCCCCGCCTCGGGGCTGTCCAGCAGCGTCATGATCTCTTGGGCATGACGCACGGTTGCCGCGAATATGATGGTGCCGGCGCGGGTGTTGGTGAGCTGTTTTATCTGCTCCACAATCGCCTTGGTGGCGCGTCCCGCATGATGTAGCAGGGAATCGACTTCGGCCTCACTGTACTCGCCACTTGCATTGGGTGAGAGTTCGCTAAAGTCATACTGGGCCGACAGGCCGTCGAGCACCTTGGGTGGTGTCAGAAAGCCCTGTTTAATCAGTGGACGCATCGGCAGTTCGAAGATGCAGTGCTCGAACACAGGGTGCTCGGTGTTGCCAATCTTGCCATGGTAGTGATAACGGTAGATCCAACCGCTTCCCAGGCGATAGGGTGTGGCCGTCAGGCCCAAGAGCCTGAGTTGCGGATTCTGTGTTCTTAGATGGCTGATAAGCTGTTGATATTGGCTCTCTTTCTCGTTGGAGACCCGGTGGCACTCATCGATGATCACCAGGGAATAGGGCTCATCAAACTGCTTAGGGTTACGCACCGCCGACTGGATGCTGGCCACGACCGTCTTGTTACGAGTCGATTTCTGTTTCAGGCCGGCGGAAAAGATGCTGGCCTCATCGGCCAGTAACCCTACCTTCTCGGCGTTTTGCGCCACCAGTTCCTTCACGTGGGTGAGCACCAGGGTGCGTCCCTTGGCGATGCGGGCAAGTTCGGCGATGACAATACTCTTGCCGGCTCCCGTTGGCAGCACGAGTAGGGCAGAGTCATCGCAGCGTTTAAAGTGGCTGATGGCCGCATCCACGGCTTGGCGTTGGTAATCTCTGAGTTGCAAAGCAAATGCTGGTCTGTGATTGGGGCTATCAGGATACCAGCGGCTAACATGGCCTGCTAGGGTAGGCATAAAAAAAGCCCCTCATAGAGGGGCTAGAAGAGAGAATCTAGTGCTGCGAGCTGTTATTCGCTGCGATTGAGACGTGTCTCGATCAGGGTATCGATCACCGCTGGATCGGCGAGTGTCGACGCATCGCCTAAGTTGGTCACTTCGTTGGCGGCGATCTTACGCAGGAAGCGGCGCATGATCTTACCCGAGCGGGTCTTAGGCAGACCGCCGGCCCATTGGATCAGATCCGGCGTCGCCAGTGCACCAATCTCTTTTCTGACCCATTGACGCAGCTCTTGACGCAACTCTTCGCTCTCCTGAGTGCCCTTGGTCAGGGTGACATAGGCATATATACCCTGGCCCTTGATGTCGTGGGGATAGCCCACCACGGCGGCCTCGGCGACATGCTCATGAGCCACCAGGGCGCTCTCGACTTCGGCGGTACCCAGGCGGTGGCCCGATACGTTAATTACGTCGTCGACACGGCCTGTGATCCAGTAGTAGCCATCTTCGTCGCGGCGGGCACCGTCACCGGTAAAGTACATGCCACGGAAGGTCTTGAAGTAGGTCAGGGCAAACCTGTCATGGTCGCCGTATACGGTGCGCATCTGTCCAGGCCAGGAGTCGAGGATCACCAGGTTACCCTCGGCCGCGCCATCTATGATGTTACCCATGTTGTCCACCAGGGCTGGCTGCACGCCGAAGAAGGGGCGAGTTGCAGAGCCTGGCTTAGTGTCTGTCGCGCCCGGGAGCGGCGAGATCAGGATGCCACCGGTTTCGGTTTGCCACCAGGTATCGACGATAGGGCAATTCTCATGGCCGATCACCTCATGGTACCAGCGCCAGGCCTCCGGGTTAATGGGTTCACCCACTGAGCCCATGATGCGTAGTGAGCTGCCATCGAAACCATCGAACTGCTCCTTGCCCTCGGCCATCAGGGCTCGGATAAGTGTCGGTGCCGTGTAGAGGATGTTGACCTTATGACGGTCGATCATCTCACCTAGACGGGCCGGGCTTGGATAGTTAGGGACACCTTCGTGGATCAATATGGTCGCGCCGTTGGCAAGCGGCCCATAGACCATGTAGGAATGACCCGTGATCCAACCCACGTCGGCAGTACACCAATAGATCTCACCCTCTTTGTAATCAAATACATATTCGTGGGTCATCGAGGCATAGACCAGGTAGCCGCCCGTGGTGTGTAGCACACCCTTTGGATTACCGGTTGAGCCTGAGGTATACAGCAAGAAGAGGGGATCTTCGGCGCCCATCTCTTCGGCCACGCAATGCTCAGAGGCGGTTTCCATCAGTGAATCCCACTTGATGTCGCGTCCCTCTACCCAGTTGACGGGGTTGCCGGTACGCTCAAGTACGATCACCTTCTCGACACAGTTTACGTCTGGGTGAGACAGGGCGGCATCTATGTTGGCCTTTAGTGGAATGGTGCGGCCACCGCGCACGCCTTCGTCGGCGGTGATCACTACCTTGGACTTACCGTCGATCACACGTGAGGCGATAGAGTCAGGCGAGAAGCCACCGAATACCACGGAGTGGATTGCGCCGATGCGGGCACAGGCCAGCATGACCACGGCAGCCTCGGGGACCATTGGCATGTATACAGTTACCACGTCACCGCGACGCACCCCTTGGCTGCGCAGGGCGTTGGCAAACTTACACACTTCTTTGTGGAGTTCACCATAGGTGAGGGTGCGTTGCTCGGCGGCATCATCACCTTCCCAGATGATAGCCAGCTTATCGGCATTTTGTTCGAGATGACGATCGAGACAGTTGACCGAGGCGTTCAGGGTGCCGTCATAGAACCAGTTGATCGACAGGTTGTGATCGTCGAAGGAGGTTTTCTTGACCTTAGTAAAAGGCTTCATCCAATCGATGCGCTGGCCATGCTCTCTCCAGAAACCTTCGGGGTTAACCACAGATTCCTGATACATCTTCTTATATTTCTCGTCATTGATATGGGCATTTGCCGCGATTTCGCTTGGAACTTTGTAGAGAGACTGGGTGCTCATCTGACTTCCTTTTATTTCTAATTGTGCGTGGATAAAGTATGGAATGCTTAGGCTATTTACCTCTATTAGACCTTGGTCTAGTAAAAAAATATCCTTTATTTTTAGTCTGTTGTGATTATATTTGAACGAGATTTAAGCTAGTATTTAGCGCAGAATAATTAAAAGAATTGGAATTGCTATGAATCTGACTCTGGTTGTCGGCGTGATCGCCCTGTTATACGTGTCGCTACTCTTCCTGTTGGCCTGGGGAGCAGAGCGCTGGTTTGGACGGATCACCAAGAAGATACAGACCTGGATTTATGGTTTAAGTTTAGCGGTTTACTGCTCCTCATGGAGCTTTCTCGGCACAGTCGGTCAGTCGGCCCAGGATCTCTGGTCCTTCCTGCCTATCTTCGTTGGCCCCATACTCATCTTTACCTTCGGCTTCGGCCTGCTTCGTAAGATGGTGATCGTATCCAAGGCGCAAAACATCACCTCCGTCGCCGACTTTATCGCCGCCCGTTATGGTAAGTCCCAGACCATCGCCGCCATAGTTACTCTGATCGCCCTGTTTGGCATCATGCCCTACATCGCCCTGCAGCTTAAGGCCATGGTGTTCAGCCTCAACCTGTTTCAGCCAGAAGACGCCCAATACGACGGCGCCTGGGTCTCATTGATCGTTACCGCTATCCTTGCGATGTTTGCCATCTTGTTTGGTACCCGTAAGCTCGACGCCACCGAGCACAATCCCGGTATGATGTTGGCGATTGCCTTCGAATCTTTGGTCAAGCTGGCGGCCTTTCTCTTGGTGGGCTGCGTGATCAGTTTCGGTTTCTTCGATGGCTTTGGTGACATCTGGGCTCAGGCCAGTGAGCGTCAGTTGATCAGTAACCCCGAGTTACGGCTGGAAAACCTGATGCCCCAGCTACTGGTGGGCATGGCGGCGTTTCTCTGTATGCCGCGCCAGTTCCACGTGATGATGGTGGAATGTAAAGACGAGCGCACCTTAGTTAAGGCCAAGTATCTGTTTCCCCTCTATCTGCTGCTCTTCGGCATGTTCGTGGCGCCCCTGGCGCTGGCGGGTAAGCTGATGTTAGGGGATAGCGTGGCGGCCGATACCTATGTGATCAATCTGCCGCTTGCACTGGATCAGCCCATGCTGGCGGTGATCGCCCTGTTAGGCACGCTGTCGGCTGCCACCGGCATGGTGATCGTTGCCGTGGTGACCATCAGTGTCATGGTGAGTAACGAGTGGCTGGTGCCTCTGATGTTGCACTCGGGCAAGATCCGTCAGAAGAACTTCAGTCAGTTTTCGCAGTTTCTGCTCAACGCCCGCCGCATAGCCATCGTATTGATCTTAGGGCTTGGCTATTTCAGTTACCTCTCCTTCATGAACAGCGACTCGCTCTCGGCGCTGGGCATGCTCTCCTTCGGTGCCTTCGCCCAACTGGCGCCTGCGCTGATAGGTGGCATGTACTGGAAGCACGGCAATCGCGGCGGGGTGTACCTGGGGCTTATCGTTGGCTTCGGCCTCTGGTGTTACATACTGGCGCAGGGGATGAGCTACAGCCAGGGGGTCTTTGGCGGCGAGCTAGCACTGCTCGAAAGCATCAACCCCAATATTCGAGACATTCTCACCGCGCTGCTGGCAAACCTTGCCTGTTATGTGCTCGGCTCCATCTGGTTTCGCGCCGGGGTGGCCGAGCGTATTCAGGCCAGCGCCTTCGTGACCCCGGGAGAGCTGAAGAACACCAGCAACCGCAAGACATCGCCCATCTCTCAGCAGGATCTCTTGATCCTGGCAAGTCGCTTCGTCAGCCCTACACGCGCCTACGAGAGTTTCTCCCGCTTCTCCGATGAGGCGGTGCGCAGCGATAGCTGGCACAAGGTGGCTTCACCTGAGCTTATCGCCCACACCGAGCATATGTTGGCAGGCGTCTTGGGGGGCTCAAGTGCCTCCTTGGTAATGGACTCTGTGCTGCAGGGGCGCGACTTGGCGCTCGATGAGGTGTTCAGCCTGGTGGATGAGGCTTCCTCTAAGATCATACTCAGCCAGGATATGCTCAGAGGCGCCATAGAGCACGCCTATGAGGGGATGAGCGTGGTGGACAAGGAGCTGAATCTGGTGGCCTGGAACTACAAGTATGTGGAGCTCTATGATTACCCTGAGGATTTTCTACAGGCGGGCATGCCCATTGCCGATGTGGTGCGTTTCAACGCCGAGCGTGGCTATTGTGGCCCTGGAGACGTGGAGGAGCAGGTGGCCAAGCGGGTGCAGCATATGCGTAATGGCACGCCCCATGTGTCTGAGCGTGAACGCCAGGATGGTAAGGTGATCAAGATCCAGGGTAACCCCATGCCCAGTGGCGGTTTCGTGATGACCTTTACCGATATTACTCAGTATAAAGAGCAGGCCAAGGCGCTGCAGGAGGCCAATGAGACCCTGGAAGCCAGGGTGAAGGAGCGTACCTATGAGTTGGCACTGCTCAACAGTCAGTTGCTGGAGGCCAAGGCCCAGGAAGAAAATGCCAACGCCTCCAAGAGTCGCTTCCTGGCGGCTGTCGGTCATGATCTAATGCAGCCTCTGAATGCCGCCCGCCTGTTTACCGCGTCCCTGGCGCAATACCCAAACCTGGATCAGGAGGGACGTACCACGCTCTCTCACGTCAATAGCTCGCTCAAGATCGCCGGCGAGCTGCTGACGGATCTGTTGGATATCTCTAAGCTGGATTCCGGCATGGTGGAGGTAAACCGCCGTGACTTCTCGGTAGCCGAGTTGCTAGAAGGTTTGGCGGTAGAGTTCGATGCCATGGCCAAGGATTACGGTATCAAGTTCTCCATGGTGGCCAGCTCCTGCATAATCAGCTCAGATCTCAGCCTGCTCAGGCGGGTGCTGCAGAATTTTCTCACCAATGCCTATCGTTATGCCAAGGGTAACCGGGTACTGCTGGGTTGTCGTCACCGCGCCGGGGCGCTGGAGATCCAGGTAATCGACACTGGCTGCGGTATCGACGAGCAGGAGCTGGGGGAGATCTTTAAGGAGTTCAAGCGTCTGGAGAACCCTGAGAGTAAGAGCGTCAGCGGCTTAGGGCTGGGCCTTGCCATCGCCGATCGCATCGCGCGGGTGCTGGATCATGATATTAAGGTGGTCTCCAAGTTGGGACTGGGCTCCATGTTTTCTATCACAGTGCCGCTAGGGGAGAAGGCCAAGGTGGCGCCGCCTAAGAAGGCCAATCCCGTCATGCAGCCGCTTGCTGGGGTGAAGGTGCTCTGTATCGATAACGAAGAGGCGATACTGGCCGGACTCGAGAGTCTGCTTAGCCGTTGGCAGTGCGAGGTGATCTGCGCCAGCGATCTGGCCGATGCCCGTATCAAGCTGGGGCTCAAGGGGGTCGCTCCCGATATCGTGCTGGCCGACTACCATCTGGATCATGGCCAGAATGGCGTCGATGCCATGGATGGGATCCGTGCCCTCTATGGCGCTCATCTGCCGGGGATCTTGATCACCGCCAATACCCGTAAAGACTTGGTGGAAGATGTGCAGCAGCGCGGCTATCACTACATGGCCAAGATGGTTAAACCCGCGGCGCTGAGAGCGCTGATATCCAGTTTAGTAAAGTAAGAATAAATAAGTAGTAAAGGAGTGAAGATTGCGCTTGGTTAAATATCTAGAGCAACAAGTGACACCGAGTAAGATAGTCTGCGTCGGGCGAAATTATGTCGAGCACATCAAGGAGCTTAACAACGAGATGCCCGAAGAGATGGTGCTGTTCGTTAAGCCTAATTCGGCTATATCCGAGACGCTACTCAGTACAGATCAAGAGCCGCTTCACTATGAAGCCGAGCTTTGTTTCTTGGTGAAGGAAGGGCGTTTCGAGGGGGTGGGTGTCGGCTTAGATCTCACCAAACGCCATTTGCAGAGCCGGCTCAAGACCAAGGGGCTGCCCTGGGAGCGGGCCAAGTCTTTCGATGGCGCCGCGCTGTTTAGCGAGTTTGTGCCTTTTGATGGCGATCTCGACTCACTCTCATTTCGCCTGATCGTCGACGGTGAGCTGCGCCAGCAGGGAGATGTGGCCCTGATGCTCAATCGCCCCGAGGCCATGTTAGCCGAGATAGCCAGTTTCATGACCCTCGAAGATGGCGACATACTAATGACGGGGACACCCAAGGGGGTAGGGCAGATAGCCAAAGGTGAACGCTTCACCCTAGAGCTCTATCAAGGGGAAAGACAGCTCGTCAGCCAAAGCTGGGTCGCAAAGTGAAGTGCGAATGCCTTAGTGCCATCTTCTTGAAACACTCAAATGCACGCCAGACGTGGAAAAGTTTGAGTACGAGTAACAACAGGTTTTAAGATGAAAAATTATTTTGATAGCCCTTTTGCCGGTCAATCGCTAAAGGAGCAGGTCACCAATCCCAATATCATCGTGGGCGAGCATAGCTACTATTCTGGCTATTATCATCAACACAGCTTCGATGACTGCGCTCGCTACCTGGCACCCGATAGGGCGGATGTGGACCGGCTTATCATAGGTAACTATTGTTCCATTGGTTCTGGCGCCGTGTTTATGATGGCAGGTAATCAGGGTCACAGAAGCGACTGGGTCAGTAGCTTTCCCTTTTTTTTATCAACAGGGTGATAGCTTTACGGGTGCACAAGATGGCTTTGTCCGCGCTGGTGATACCCAGATAGGCAACGATGTCTGGATAGGCTCTGAAGCGATGATCATGCCTGGAGTCACAGTAGGGGATGGCGCCGTCATTGCGAGTCGTGCCGTGGTGACCAAAGACGTGCCCCCCTACGCCATAGTGGGTGCCAACCCTGCGAAACTGATCCGCTATCGCTTCCCGGATGAAGAGGTCGCCATGTTAATAGAGATGCAGTGGTGGCACTGGAGTGATGACAAGGTGAAAGCGGCGATGCATCTACTTTGTAGCAAGGATATTGCCGGCCTGTACGCCTATTGGCAGCAGATCCGATAACGTCTGCAAACGCGCCGCTTCGCGCGGCGCGTTAACGCTTCTATTTTCTCGTATTACCCTTCTTTCTTATTCTCCCTGAGCTTAGTTTTGGCCTTTCTACTGCGCACCGCGTGAACTAGTTGACCTGAAATTGCACCCAGGTATACTCGAATATCAAACGTGTTGTAAAAAATATAAAACAAAGCCGCATCATGGCGGCGCAACCTAACGATTACTAAGGAAAGCTGCATGTCACTCGCTCGCTGTAACTCTTATTACAATGCCACCATCAAGCAGGAGACCCATTACCCAAGCCTTGAAGGGGAGCTGGATGTCGATGTGGTGATCATAGGCGCAGGTTTTACCGGCGTGGCGACCGCTCTCGAACTCGCCGAGCGTGGCGTTAAGGTGGCCGTTTTGGAGGCGAATAAAGTGGGCTGGGGAGCAACCGGTCGCAATGGTGGTCAGGTGACCGGCAGCCTATCGGGCGACAACGCCATGGTGAAACAGTTACGCAATCGTATCGGCCATGAGGCGGAGGAATTTGTCTGGAACCTGCGCTGGCGCGGCCATGAGATCATCAAGAAACGAGTGGCGAAATACGAGATAGATTGTGACCTTAAGTTTGGTCATCTGCACACTGCTTATAAGCCGGCTCATATGGCCGAGATGCAGGCCACCTATGAAGAGGGTCTAAGGCGGGGCATGGGCGATGAACTAACCTTGCTGGCTAAGGCCGACATTCCCGACTATCTGGACACGCCGCTATACCATGGTGGTTTGCTGAATAGCCGCAACATGCACCTGCACTCGGTGAATCTCTGTATCGGCGAGGCGAGAGCCGCGGAGGCTAATGGCGCCTTGATCTTCGAAGGCTCACAGGTGTTGGATATTCGTGACGACAAGCGGGTCACAGTCACTACCGACAAGGGGCGTATCACAGCTAACTGCGCCGTGCTGGCGGGCAACGCCTATCATAGGTTGGCGCGCAATAAGTTAAAGGGCATGCTGTTTCCCGCATCACTGGGTAACTGCGCCACGGTAAGGCTCGACCCACAACTGGCCAAGCAGCTCAACCCCCATGACCTGGCCGTATATGATAGCCGCTTCGTGCTCGACTACTACCGCATGACCGCCGACAACCGATTGATGTTTGGCGGCGGCACCAACTATTCGGGCAGGAACTCTAAGGATGTGGCCGCCGAACTGCGCCCTGCGCTCGAGCGTACCTTCCCTCGGCTCAAGGGAGTCGAGATCGAGTTCGACTGGACTGGCATGGCGGGCATAGTGGTTAACCGGATCCCTCAGCTTGGCAAGGTGTCTGAGCACCTGTTCTATTGTCAGGGTTACTCGGGCCATGGGGTGGCCTCCTCTCACATCATGGGGGAGATCATGAGTCAGGCGGTTCAGGGGCAACTCGAAGAGTTCGACCTCTTTGCCCAGATGAAACAGATAAGGTTGCCGGTAGGCGATTGGCTCGGTAATCAAGGGATGGCGCTTGGTATGCTCTACTATCGCATGATGGAGTATTTCAGGTAGTCAAAAGCGGGGAAAATCCAAAGTGTAAAGGTGATAAAACGGCGCACTAAAACTTAATTTATCAATTCTTTGCAGTATTTTGTGAGGTGTATGCTGACCGGGGGCGTGATGGCGTGCTACATTTATGAACAAGGCATAAAATTTATCCATTTATCTGCTCAAGTAAAGGGGGCCTTATGCTAGGTGAAAACCACTCGCTCATTAACGACTTTCCTGATTATCAAGACCTGATCCTCAAACTCAGCGAATCTGACAATGGATTCGCCCAAGACAACAAGAAGTACAGTGCGTTAGACAAAGAGATCCGAACCTTAGAGCTTAACGATGCGCCTATCGATGATAGTGCCATGCATCAGTTAAAGCATGATAGAGCCGAGCTGAAAGATGCGCTCTATCAACGTCTGCTTGACGCCAGTAACTGATCGCTGCACAGACGTTAAGCTAACACTAAGTGTTAAATGCGTAGGCGTTAAATACTTAAGGGTTAAAACATGAGAAACGCGCCTTCATTTTAGATGGAGGGGCGTTTTTTATCGCCTAAAAATATTCGTGGAGTTAGGGCAGGGCGCGGTCTAGAAACTCCACCATCAACTTCACCTTAGGTGAAAGGTGGCGATTGTGCGGGTAGAGGGCCCAGACCCCTTCGTTGGGTTCCTGAAAGGCGTTGAGTAGAGAAACTAAGCGCCCCGCCTTGAGATCCTGACCGACATAATAGTTGGGTAGCTGCACCAGCCCCAGTCCCTTAAGTGCAGCATCTCTCAGGCCATGGCCTGTGTTACACCTCAGATTGCCCTTTATCTTTAGCTGCCGCTCACGGCCCTGCTCTAAGAAACGCCAGTAGTCATGGTTACCTATCAGGCAGTTGTGCCTACTTAGCTCTGACAGGCTATGAGGCTCGCCGAACCGCTTGAGGTAGTCCGGCGAGGCGCATACATAGTTGATGCGCTGACTGATACGCTTGGCGATCAGGCTGGAATCGGCCAATTTGCCGATGCGAATAGCCAAGTCTATCCCCGCATCCACCAGTCTCACCTGGCGGTTGGTGAGGGCGATATCCACCTCGACGTTGGGGTAGGCGAGCAGGAAGTCGTTGACGATAGGCAGGATATATTTTTCGCCATAGGCCACGGGCGCAGTCATCCTCAATAGCCCCTGAGGCAGGCCTCTTAAGCTGCTCAGGGCGCGCTCTGCTTCTTCCAAACCATCGAGCACCTGACGGCAATGCCGGTAGTATAGCTGACCCTCTTCTGTCATGGAGACCTTGCGAGTGGTGCGATAGAGCAGCTTGGTATCCAGCCTTTGTTCCAGCGCGCCTACCTGGCGACTCACCTGGGCTGTAGAGATCCCTAAGCGCTTGCCAGCTTTAGTAAAACTTTCTGTTTCCGCCACCGCGACAAATTCACTGACCCCTTCCCATTCCTGCATGGTGCCATACCTATTATTACTGTTTGGTAAAAATGATTTGTAAAAAACGGAGATTATCATCTTATGTGGAATAAATAAAATAGGTACAAGTAATCAAATCCACCGTGATGCAACTGCTGGCGAGACAAGGTAATGGTCAGCGACTACATTGAAGTGGGCAGACAGATACACAGATACAGACACTAAATGGAGCATATGAGATGACAGACAAGTTTATTAAATCTAAGGCCGCCATCGCCTGGGGACCGGGCCAGCCATTATCGATAGAAGAGGTGGATGTGATGTATCCCAAGGCTGGCGAGGTTTTGGTGAAGATAGTCGCGACCGGCGTCTGCCATACCGATGCCTTTACGCTCTCGGGTGACGATCCTGAAGGTGTCTTCCCGGCTATCTTGGGCCACGAAGGCGGCGGAATCGTCGAGGCTGTTGGTGAAGGCGTTACCAGTGTGGCGGTGGGGGATCACGTGATCCCGCTTTATACTCCTGAGTGTGGTGAATGTAAGTTCTGTAAGTCGGGTAAGACTAACCTGTGTCAGAAAATCCGCGAGACTCAAGGTAAAGGCTTGATGCCAGATGGCACTACACGTTTCTTCAAAGATGGTCAGCCTATCTTCCACTACATGGGTTGCTCAACTTTCTCCGAGTATACCGTGCTGCCTGAGATCTCACTGGCCAAGGTTAACCCTGAGGCACCACTGGAAGAGGTGTGTCTGCTGGGTTGCGGCGTGACTACGGGCATGGGCGCGGTACTCAACACGGCTAAGGTTGAGCCGGGTGCTAGCGTTGCCATCTTCGGCATAGGCGGCATAGGCCTGTCGGCCATCATAGGTGCGACCATGGCGGGCGCTACTCGCATCATCGCCATCGATATCAACGAGAGCAAGTTTGAGCTGGCCTGCCAGCTAGGGGCCACCGACTGCATCAACCCCAAGAATTACGACAAGCCTATCCAGGAAGTGATTGTCGAGCTGACCGATGGCGGCGTGGATTATTCCTTCGAGTGTATCGGTAATGTCGATGTGATGCGCTCGGCGCTGGAGTGTTGTCATAAGGGCTGGGGTGAGTCTGTGATTATCGGTGTCGCCGGTGCCGGCCAGGAAATCTCGACCCGTCCCTTCCAGCTGGTGACAGGACGCGTATGGCGTGGCAGTGCCTTCGGCGGCGTGAAGGGACGCTCAGAATTGCCTGAGATCGTCGAGAAATACCTGCGAGGCGAGTTTAAGCTGAGCGACTTTATCACGCACACCATGGCGCTGGAGGAGATCAACACCGCCTTCGACCTCATGCATGAGGGCAAGAGCATCCGCTCTGTGGTGCACTTTGAGCGATAGGCATCAATTGGCTTAGATTAGGCGCAGACGCTAGCGTCTGTGCCCTTTAGGGATGAGAGTATGACCATAGAAAATATCAGCAGCAATAAGTGCTTCGGTGGTTGGCATAAGCAGTATCAGCACCAGTCTCGCGTGCTAAATTGTGCCATGCGCTTCGCTATCTACCTGCCGCCACAGGCAAGCGAGCAGAAGGTGCCAGTGCTTTACTGGCTGTCGGGCCTGACCTGCACGGATGAAAACTTCATGCAGAAAGCTGGCGCCATGCGTATTGCGGCAGAGTTGGGTGTGGCGATCGTTGCGCCCGATACCAGCCCAAGAGGGGGGGAGGTGGCCGACGATGCCGCCTACGATCTGGGCCAGGGTGCAGGCTTCTACCTCAACGCGACCCAGGCGCCCTGGCAGGCCCATTACCAGATGTATGACTATGTGCGCGATGAGCTTCCCGAGCTCATCGAGAATCATTTTCCTGTGACAGAGTCACGCTCCCTGGCCGGTCACTCCATGGGGGGGCACGGCGCCCTGACTATAGGCCTTAAGCATCCAGATCTTTACCGCTCGGTCTCGGCCTTTAGCCCTATCGTCAACCCCATCAACTGCCCATGGGGACAGAAGGCCTTTACTCAGTATTTAGGTAAGAATCGTGACGCTTGGCTGGCCTATGATGCCTGTGAGCTGATGAAGCAGGCCAGTTGCGATCTGCCGATTTTTATCGATCAGGGCAGTAGCGATAACTTCCTCGAGGAGCAGTTAAGGCCCGAAGCTTTGATTGCGGTAGCTAAGGAGAAAGAGTATCCACTGATCCTGCGTTTGCAGGAGGGGTATGATCACAGCTATTTCTTCATCGCCACCTTTATTGAAGATCATCTGAGATTTCATGCCAGTCATCTAGTGTGACAGGTTCAGGTAATGGGTGAGAAAGACACTGGCCGTGAAAACAAACAGAAATAAATAAAGAAGCCGAACGAGAGTTCGGCTTTTTCGTGCTGTACTTTGCTTAGTTACAGCTCTACTTTTTCCATCTCCAGCTGCTGCAGGGCGATAACCGCCTGGGTACGATTTCTCACCCCAAGCTTTCTAAAGATGGCTGTGGCGTGGGCCTTGATGGTGGCCTCGGAGACGCCCAGATCGTAGGCGATCTGCTTGTTGAGCAGGCCTTCGGCGAACATCTGTAGCACCTTATACTGCTGCGGCGTGAGATCGGCGAGCTTGGCCGCCATCTGATCCGTCGCATCTTCGTTGATCTCTTGCAGCTCTATGTTGTCCGGTAGCCAGATATCGCCATACAGCACGGCTGTGAGGGCCTCTGAGAGGGTCTCCATGGAGGCGGACTTGGGAATAAATCCGGCGCTACCATAGTGGACGGCGCGGCTGATGGTCATGGCATCTTCATGGGCCGAGATCACTACCACAGGTAGTTCGGGGAAGTGGGTTCTAAGGTGTATTAAGGTGGAATAGCCATGGGACCCTGGCATCTGCAGATCCAGCAGGACTAAGTCATAGGTGGTATCGCCCTTGTCCAATAGGTCTTGTAGGGCTTCGGCACTATCGGCCTCAAACCATTGGGTGTCGGCAAAGGCGCCGCTCAATGCCTGTCGCAGCGCATTTCTAAATAATGGATGATCATCGGCGATGATGATGTGCAAGTTTTCTAGCTTCATTGCTTTTTGATTATCTTTGTTGCACTTGAAGGTAAAGTCAATGTAACAGATAAATGACTCAGTATTCTATTGCTTTTGCATCTGGGTGACGGGATTTTTTCATTTTCACAAAGGATTATTAGACTTAAGTCTAATAAGGTGCTGGGGGAGATGGAGAGCTAAGAGGTGTGAGGTGTTCGATGACAGGTCGGCAGGCGTGTGCCCACCGACAGGAGACCTTCTTATGTTAGTCTTCGCTCCACACCTTAGTGGGTTTACGATCTTCATCCAGCGCCACAAAGGTGAAGACGCCGCGAATGGCATGCTCGCGATGATCTTGGTACATATCTTCGACGAAGATATTGACCTCAACCTTGAGGGAGGTGTTACCCACATAGATAACGTTGGCGATGATCTCCGCCAGGGTGCCGGCAGGAATCGACTTGTTGAAGTCGATGCGGTCTGAGCTGACGGTCACTAGGGTCTTGCGGCAGAAGCGGGTAGCGGCGATAAACGCGGTTTCATCCATCCAGGCTAGGGCCTCGCCACCAAAGAGGGTGTTATGGTGGTTGGTGATAGAGGGGAAAATCGCTTTGATCACCCGGGCTTCTGACTGCGCGATGCGCGCGCGAATGGCGTCAGAATACTGAGTTTCTGTATCGGTTAGGGGCATACGGCAACCTTAAGGTTATGCATTGGAAAAAACCGGCGGATTATACTGACAATCGCGGGAGAATGACAGCGCTGTAACCCGGTAATGTGGCGCCTTTCATGGCATTAAAAAAGGCTTCCGTGGAAGCCTTTTTAAAATAATCACATTAGGTATTAGCTAAGCTTTGCCATGCGCGCCTTGGAGGCATTAGCTAGATCTCTCAGCAGCTTTTCAGAGTCGGCCCAGTCGAGGCAGGCATCCGTGATGCTCTTACCGTAAACCAGTGGCTCACCGGCCACCACCTTCTGGTTGCCCTCTTCGATGAAGCTCTCTGCCATGATGCCGGCAATCGCGGTCGAGCCTGAGGCAATCTGTGCCATGATGTCTTTGGCGACCTCGAGTTGACGCTTATGCTGTTTCTGGCTGTTGCCATGGCTAAAGTCCACCACCATGCGGTGAGACAGGCCCACACCTTTGAGCTTCTGCGCCGCGGCCTGAATATCTGCCTCATGGTAGTTAGGCTGCTTGCCACCACGCAGTATGATGTGGCCATATGGATTACCGCTGGTGCGGTAAACGGCCATGGCACCATCTTTATCGGGCGAGTAGAAGATGTGCGGCTCTTTGGCGGCGCGCACCGCATCGATGGCGATGTTGATGTTGCCATCGGTACCGTTTTTAAAGCCGACCGGGCAGGAGAGTGCCGAGGCCATCTCGCGGTGGATCTGACTCTCAGTGGTACGGGCGCCAACCGCGCCCCAGGTGATGAGGTCGGCAATATACTGACCGTTAACCATATCCAAAAACTCGGTGGCGATCGGCAGGTTAAGCTCGGTGATCTCTTGCAATAGGTGACGCGCCAGGCGCAGGCCCTTGTTGGCATTGAAGCTACCGTCGAGATCCGGATCTGAGATAAGCCCTTTCCAACCGACCGTCGTACGAGGTTTCTCGAAGTAGACGCGCATTAGGATGCAGAGTGAGTCTTTAAGCTCTTTATGCAGCACGGCCAGACGCTTAGCGTAGTCGATGGCTGCCTGGGTGTCGTGGATAGAGCAGGGGCCGATGATCACCAGAAGACGTTTGTCTTCACCGGTGAGAATGGCTTCAACTTCACGTCTCTGTTGAACCAGGTAGTCGGCGGCGTCTTGAGTAAGCGGGTATTCAGATGCGAGTTTAGCAGGTGAAATGGCCTTACATAGTAATGTGGTGCGTAGTTCGTCTGTTTTAATGGTCATTCAATATACCGAGCGTTTGTCTTGGCTTTCGCCTGATTGCCTCGGATTATAACCAATAGTTGCTAGCTGCACAGGGGTAAACAGATGAAAATTTCCGGTATTTGTCTACATCTGTGCAGTTAGCTTGCCATTTGGGGCTTTTAGCTTGCCCATTATGACTGTCTGTTTAGAACATGTGGCGTTCCAGGCCAGTGACATCCAGAATCTTAGTAGCGATCTCTTCTACCGAGTGGTTGGTGGTGTTAACGAAGGGGATACGCTCTCGCTTATACATCATCTCTACCTCTTTCACCTCGATGCGACACTGTCTCAGTGACGAGTAACGGCTGTTCTCCATGCGGCTCTGACGGATCTCGTGCAGGCGCACAGGATCTATCGTTAAGCCAAACAGCTTGTGCTTATTACGCTTAAGGACCTCTGGCAGCTTTAGGTTGTCCATATCATCTTCGATGAAGGGGTAGTTGGCCGCCTTGATGCCAAATTGCATCGACAGGTAGAGGCTGCTGGGGGTCTTGCCGCAGCGGGATACGCCCAGCAGCACTATGTCTGCCTTGTCGATATGTTTGAGGGTCTGGCCATCGTCGTTTTCCATGGCGTAGTTGATGGCGTCGATACGCGCCTCATAGCTGTGATTTGCCTTGCCATGAGTTCTGTGGGTGACGGGAACCGCCTTGACGCCCAATTGATCTTCCAGTGGGGCGACGAAGGTGTTCAAGAAGTCATAGTCTATGCACTCACTGCTGTAGATGATGTCTCGGATCTCGGCTTTGACGATAGAATGGAACACAAGTGGTCGTTCGCCTGTTGTAATAAAACAATCATTAATTTGTGCTTTTACTGCCTCAGCTTTCTGAGCTGTCTCGACAAATGGAATAGTAAGTGCTTCAAACTCAACTGGAAATTGAGACAGTACCGCATGGCCAAAAACCTCGGCCGTGATCGCCGTCCCATCTGAGATATAAAAGACTTTACGTGACATTTTGACCTCTTGTAGTAATAAAATTACAAATAAAATTATAGATTTACGCGTCTTGCTGTGGAGTGTAAAATGCCGCTGCCCTCGTGTGAAGGGGCCACACTGAAATAAACTTGCGGAGATAGAACTGTGCAGCAATATGTACTCTGGTATCAAGAATTAGGCATGGGTGACGTCAACAAGGTAGGCGGTAAAAATGCCTCTCTTGGGGAGATGATCAGCAATCTAGCTAATGCAGGTGTTCAAGTGCCTGGTGGCTTTGCGACCACTTCTTTTGCGTTCAATGAATTTCTTGAACAAAGCGGACTTAACCAGAAGATATACGAGACGCTAGAAACTCTAGACGTCGACGACGTGAATGCACTCGCGACCGCAGGTGCACAGATCCGACAGTGGGTTATCGATACCCCATTCCATAGCGAATTTGAGCAGGTTGTACGCGAGTCGTACGACAAGCTTGCCTCAGAAACTAACGATGCATCGTTCGCAGTACGCTCTTCAGCGACTGCCGAAGATATGCCTGATGCATCATTTGCCGGCCAACAGGAAACTTTCCTGAACGTTAAGGGCTTCGATGCTGTACTGGTTGCTATCAAGCACGTATTCGCCTCACTCTTTAACGACCGAGCTATCTCATACCGTGTACACCAAGGTTATGACCACAAAGGCGTTGCGCTTTCTGCTGGCGTACAGCGTATGGTTCGTTCAGACACCGCCGCTTCAGGTGTTATGTTCACCATGGATACCGAGTCAGGTAACAACGATGTGGTCTTCGTGACCTCTTCATTCGGCTTGGGTGAGATGGTAGTACAAGGCGCGGTGAACCCAGATGAGTTCTATGTTCACAAGCCAAGCCTGACCGCCGGTCACAAAGCCGTTGTTCGCCGCAACATCGGCAGCAAGTTGATTCAGATGGTGTACTCTGATGACCTGAGCCACGGTAAACAGGTGAAGATTGAAGATGTACCTGCCGATATGCGCCGTCAGTTCTCTATCAGCGATGAAGAGGTGATGGAGCTGGCTAAGCAGGCCATGATCATCGAGAAGCACTACGGTCGTCCAATGGACATCGAGTGGGCTAAAGATGGTAACGACGGCAAACTGTATATCGTACAGGCGCGTCCAGAAACCGTACGTTCACGTGAAGATGTACAGCTTATCGAACGTTTCCACCTCAAGACTAAGAGCGATGTGATTGGCGAAGGTCGTGCTATCGGTCACAAGATAGGTAACGGTACCGCTAAGGTGCTGGCTTCTATCGAAGATATGGACCAGATCCAAGAAGGTGACGTACTGGTTACCGACATGACTGACCCAGATTGGGAGCCAATCATGAAGCGCGCCAGCGCTATCGTTACCAACCGTGGTGGCCGTACTTGTCACGCGGCGATTATTGCCCGTGAACTTGGCGTACCAGCGGTAGTTGGTTGTGGCGACATCACCGACAAGATCAAGCATGGTCAGGAAGTGACTGTTTCTTGTGCCGAAGGTGACACAGGTTACATCTACGAAGGCATTCAAGAGTTTGACGTCATGTCTTCTCGCGTCGATTCCATGCCTGAACTACCTATGAAGATCATGATGAACGTAGGTAACCCAGACAGAGCGTTCGACTTCGCTCGTCTGCCTAACGAAGGTGTGGGTCTGGCGCGTCTCGAGTTCATCATCAACCGTATGATCGGTATTCACCCTAAGGCGCTGCTTGAGTTTAACGACCAAAGCGCCGAGCTGCAGCAAGAGATCCACGAGATGATCGCCGGCTACGAGTCACCTGTAGAATTCTACGTGGCGCGTCTGGTTGAAGGTATTGCGACTATCGCATCGGCCTTCCATCCGAAGAAAGTTATCGTACGTATGTCAGACTTCAAGTCTAACGAGTACGCTAACCTAGTTGGTGGTGACCGTTACGAGCCGGAAGAAGAGAACCCAATGCTGGGCTTCCGTGGTGCGAGCCGTTATATCTCTGAGTCGTTCCGTGACTGTTTCGCCCTAGAGTGTGAAGCTATCAAGCGTGTACGCAATGAGATGGGGCTGACGAATGTAGAGATCATGATCCCATTCGTTCGTACGCTGGAAGAAGGCCGTCAGGTTATCGAACTGCTGAAAGAGCAAGGCCTGGAGCGTGGTAAAGATGGTCTACGCGTCATCATGATGTGTGAGCTGCCTTCTAACGCCCTACTAGCCGACCAGTTCCTCGAGATCTTCGACGGTTTCTCAATCGGCTCGAACGACTTGACCCAGCTAACCCTAGGTCTAGACCGTGATTCAGGCATCATCAGCCACCTGTTCGACGAGCGTAACGAAGCCGTTAAAGCCCTGCTGGCAATGGCTATCAAGGCTGCCAAGGCTAAAGGTGCTTACGTGGGTATTTGTGGTCAAGGTCCTTCTGACCACGCCGATTTTGCTGCCTGGTTGGTTGAACAGGGCATCGATACAGTATCGCTAAACCCAGATACAGTGATCGATACCTGGTTATACTTGGGTGAAGCTCACGCCTAATTATTCTTTAGATAGAATAAGCTAATTGACGAAAGCCGCTTTTTAGCGGCTTTTTTTTGTTTATAATGGCAACATTATTTTAATAAACACCAATTAAAAAGAAGTCATCATGCTCCCTAAGTTATCCCATCAACAGACCCTAGAGCCTGTCTATTTGGCGTTTCTCGACGCCCTTGCCCAGAGCAATTATTGTGGCGATATCGATAAGCGTTACAGCGCGCGTCTCGCCCAGGCAACGGATAACTCTGTCTACCAGTTTCTGCCTCAGGCGGTCTTGTATCCCAAGACTCAGGCCGATGTTAAGCTGATCATGACTCTGGCGACTAAGCCAGAGTTCAAACAGGTAGTCTTTAGTGCGCGCGGGGGCGGCACAGGCACTAACGGTCAGTCGCTGACCCATGGCCTCATTCTGGATCTGTCGCGTTATTTCAATCAGGTGATTGAGATCAACGAGAAGGAGCGCTGGGTGAGGGTACAGGCCGGAGTGGTCAAAGACGCCCTCAACGACGCGCTGCGCCCCCATGGTTTCTTCTTTAGCCCAGATCTCTCAACCTCTAACCGCGCCACCATGGGCGGAATGATCAACACAGACGCCTCGGGCGCCGGCTCGCTGGTCTACGGCAAGACCTCTGATCATGTGCTTGAGCTGACCAGCGTGCTATATGACGGTAGCGAGCTGGAGACCAAGCCGCTGGACCTTAAAGCACTAGAAGCGCTGGATGCGCTGGAGTCTCCAAGCCTGGGGCAGGCTTTGCAGCGTGATATCGCCCGCATGACACGTGAGCACAGAGACGAGGTAGAGAGCCGCTTTCCTAAGCTGAATCGTTTTCTGACAGGTTATGATCTGAAAAATGTCTGGAACGAGACAGTCGATGAGTTCAACCTGTCGCGCATTCTTACTGGCTCCGAAGGCACGCTGGCGGTGATCATCGAGGCCAAGCTGGATATCACGCCGCTGCCCAAGACCCGCATGATGGTGAATATCAAGTATGACTCTTTCCAGTCGGCGCTGCGTCATGCGCCGGACCTGGTCAAGGCTAAGGCGACTGTGGTGGAAACCGTGGACTCTAAGGTCCTGAATCTAGCCAAGCAGGATATCATCTGGCATTCGGTGTCGTCTCTGATTGAAGAGGTGCCGGGCGCCTCCATCGATGGCCTCAACATGGTGGAGTTCGCCGGTGAGCCTGACGAGGTGGAAGCGAAAATTAAACAGCTAGAGGCGATGCTCGATACCCAACTTGCCGCTAACCAGGCTGGCCTGCTGGGATATCAGGTCACCGCCGATAAGGCGAGCATTAACACCATCTACGCCATGCGTAAGAAGGCGGTAGGGCTGCTGGGTGCCACCAAGGGAAGCCGTAAGCCTATCGCCTTTGCCGAAGATACCGCTGTGCCGCCTGAGAAGCTTGCCGACTTTATCATGGAGTTCAGGGCGCTGCTGGACAGCCATGAGTTGCAATATGGCATGTTCGGTCACGTGGATGCGGGCGTGTTGCATGTGCGTCCGGCGCTGGATATGTGCGACCCTCAGGATGAGCGCCTGCTCAAGACGGTATCGGATCAGGTAGCGGCCTTGACCCTCAAGTATGGCGGCCTGATGTGGGGCGAGCATGGTAAGGGGGTGCGTGGCGAGTATGGCCCATCCGTCTTCGGTGAGAGCCTGTTTGGTCTGCTCGAAGAGGTTAAGGGTTATTTCGACCCCAATAACAAGCTTAACCCCGGTAAGCTGGTGGCGCCTAAGGGCAGTGGTCCGCTGCTCTATAACGTCGACAGTACCAAACGCGGCGCGTTCGATCGTCAGATCCCGGTCAACACCCGTGAGGCATTCCCCGATGTGATGAACTGTAACGGCAATGGCCTATGTTTCAACTACAGCGTCTATTCGCCCATGTGCCCCTCATTTAAGGCGACTGGAGACAGGGTACAATCGCCAAAAGGGCGCGCGGGTCTGATGCGCGAATGGCTGCGTTTATTAGAAGCCGAGGGCGTGGATGTCGATGCCCTAGCCAGGGCCAAGCCCCTTGGCTGGCTGCAACGCACCCAGAACACCCTGAAGAAAGAGCGCGAATATGATTACTCCCATGAGGTGATGGAGTCGTTGAAGGGCTGTCTCGCCTGTAAGGCGTGCTCGTCTCAGTGTCCGGTGAAGGTTGATGTGCCCAAGTTCAGGGCGCAGTTCTTCAACATCTATTACCAACGTTACCTCAGACCTGTGAAAGATTACCTGGTGGCGGGGATTGAAGAGAGTCTGCCATTGATGGCCAAGGTGCCTCAAATCACCAACTTTGCCTCACAGAACAAGCTGAGTCAGTGGGTGATTAAACAATCTATCGGCTATGTGGATGCACCTGCGCTGTCAGTGCCGACGCTTAAGCAGCGCCTTGAGAACCACGCCTGCCGTGGCTATGATCTCAATGCCTTGCAGCAGATCCCACAAGTCGATCGTGACCAATATGTGTTGGTGGTGCAAGACCCGTTCAATAGCTTCTACGAAGCCGAGACGGTTTATCACTTTATCAAGCTTATCGAGAAGCTGGGCTTCAAGCCAGTATTGCTGCCCTTTAAGCCCAATGGTAAGCCGATTCATATCAAGGGTTTCCTGGATAAGTTTGCCAAGACGGCCCAGTCCAGCGCCGATTTCTTGAATCAGGTGCATGCACTTGGCATGCCTATGGTGGGGGTAGATCCTGCCATGGTGCTTTGTTATCGCGATGAATATAAAGAGATCTTGGCAGAAAATCGTGGTGACTTTAACGTATTGCTGGCCAACGAATGGTTGCTTAAGGTGATCGACGCCAAGGCCCCTTTGGGTGAGGCGAAAGAGTCGACTAAGCAGTTTACCTGGTTCAGCCACTGTACCGAATCGACGGCTAAACCCAATACGGCCAAAGAGTGGCAGGCGATCTTTAGTGCATTTGGCGCCGAGCTAAGTACAGTCAGCCTGGGCTGCTGTGGCATGGCGGGCACCTATGGACATGAGAGCGATAACCTTAAGCGCTCCAAGGCCTTGTATGAGATGTCTTGGGAGAAGGCCATAGATTCGCTGCCTCACGAGCAGATATTGATCTCGGGCTACTCCTGTCGTAGCCAGGTGAAACGTTTCGGTGGCTTCAAACCTAAGCACCCGGTTCAGGCATTGTTGACGCTGCTCGATAATGACTGAACTCGAAGTCGCCGCCCAGTTGCGGCAAATCAACCAGGGGGCGCCGCTATGCGATGAGGCGCCGCTGTTTCATATCGATAGCCAGGGGCGCTGGTTTTATCGCGGCGAGTCCCTGCCCGATAAATTTTGCCGGCTTTTTGCCACCATTTTGCACCTAAAGCCTGAGGGGTATCTGCTGATGACCCCGGTGGAGACGGTGAGGGTGGAAGTTGCCGAGTTCCCCTTTATTATCAATGATTATGAAGAGGAAGAAGATGGGCAATTTACTCTGACCAGCTCCATAGACACCCAGTTTCAGGTGGCCAGCCGTGATGCTTTTGTGGTGGACGAGGCGGCAATATCCGTCTCCTTAGCCAGAGGATTATCGGCTAAACTTGGAAGAGCCTGTTATTATCGTTTTATCGAGCAATACCTGCTCAATGTCGACGGCGACGCTAAGTAAGACTTAAGCCTTTCTTAGATAAGACAATTGGTTTTTCGTTACGAATTAGCGTTAGCCGAGCCCTAGTTTCTTTAGGACCAGATGTTAGTATTAATGCATGACCGCTGTATCTGGAGGTGCTGATTGAAACATTATGAAAGCTTGGGATACCTGGTGTCTCATCTTAATATCGAGCTTCAAAAGGCCTTGGATGAGAGGCTAAGGCGCTATGAGCTGGACATTAAACTCTGGCCTGTCCTGTTCGCCCTGTGGCAGGAGGAGGGTATTACCCAGACAGAGCTATCTAAGCGCTGTGACGTGGCTAACTACACCATGACCCGCCTGTTAGATCAGTTGCAGGTGCAGGGCTATATAACTCGTTATCAGGAGGCGGACAATCGCCGCGCCTTTAAAATTCTCCTTACCGATAGCGCCAAGGCGTTGGAGCAAGATCTTGTCCGCGAGGCTGAGCGAGTCAACGAGCAGTTTCTCGGTAATTTATCTGAGTTTGAGTCGCAGCAATTTATCTATCTACTCAATAAGATCAATGGTCTGCCCTAGGCAATCTTATCTAATAAATATCTCACCTTATTTATTTCAACCCATGATGAAAATGCAGAATCCTTTGCTATCGGTGAAGCTGGTGGTGAGTCTGTCTGGTTAGTTTTGCGCGCTTAATGTCTGCGTGTTTTTGGATATGCGGTTAAGGTCGGGATATCGTATCTTTGGGTTACACCACCAATAACATGCCAATGCTGGAGACGGCCATCACTATGATGACAGACTGTAGTAGCATACGGCTTTGCATCAGATTTTCCTTTCCCTGTTTGATGCTGGTGATCAGGCGGTTTTGCTTGTAGATGCGGCAGATCATCTGCTCGCTATTGGGATCGATAAACAGTTGAAACTTACAGGGATCGCCGCTGTGTAGTTGTACCTCATGTTCGCTCTTGGGGCCGAAATTCAGCTTACGCGAGACTCGCTTGCCGTTAACAAATACCTGCTCCAGACCTATCCAGTTACTGGCCTGTAACTCCACCAAATCCCGATTAAAGTGGTACTTGAAACTAATCATAATGCAATCCTAGCGAAGATGATGAGCCTCTAAGTCAAGCAGAGGAATATGACATTTTCCAGTACGCCTGTGTGAAAAATCTGTGTCTGAAAATTATCTCTTTGGCGCCAAAAGAAAAATCTAAGCAGAAAATTTTAAGGCATTTTGGGGGCTATCGGAGGGAGAGGAGAACGAGCGAAACTTAGACTGCCGGCAATAAAAAACCACCGAATGTGTCGGTGGTTTTTATGGCTTTCGTCAGCGATTAATTTTCGCCGTTGATGATGGCGCGGGCCAACTCATCGGCAACATCTGCTGTGGTGCGGTTCTGCGCATCAGACAGTTCGAAGATCTTCAGTAGGGTGTTGTAGATCTCTTCTACCTTGGCGGTAGATTTCTGCGCGTCATAATCTTTTTCGAACGAGACGTTGATGATACCGCCGGCGTTGATCACATAGTCTGGTGCATACAGTATGCCCAGCTCTTTGAGCTTCTCGCCATGGCGAAGTTCGGCAAGCTGGTTGTTGGCACAACCTGCCACAATCGTGGCCTTAAGCAGCGGAATCGTGGTGTCGTTGATGGTGGCACCCAGGGCACATGGTGCGTAGATATCGACATCTTGATGGTAGATATCTTGATGTGCAACGACGGTAGCGCCAAATTCGCTAGCTACCTTGTCCAGTGATGACTGGTGAATGTCGGTCACGATCAGCTCGGCGCCTTCTTCGTGCAGGTGACGGCACAGGTAATAACCTACGTGGCCAACACCTTGAACGGCAATCTTAAGGCCCTTGAGGCTGTCCAGGCCACGCTGATGTTTAACGGCTGCCTTAATACCCAGATAGGTACCAAGCGCAGTAAATGGCGATGGGTCGCCGCTCTGACCTTCAAGACCCGCCATGTATGGGGTTTCCTGGTGAGCAATCATGATGTCGCTGGTAGACACGCCCACATCTTCTGCTGAGTAGTACTTACCACCCAGAGTATGAATACAACGGCCGAAGGCGCGGAACAGGGCTTCACGGTTTTCCACTTTAGGATCGGCGATGATCACCGACTTACCACCGCCCATGGCCAGACCGGCGAGGGCGTTCTTGTAGGTCATGCCACGAGAAAGACGCAAAACGTCGGTCAGCGCTTCGTCATCAGACTCATAGTTCCACATTCTACAACCGCCAACCGCTGGGCCCAGGTTGGTGTTGTGGATGGCTATGATTGCACGTAAGCCACTTTCTTTATCATGACAAAATACGACCTGTTCGTGGTCATCAAATGAGATATGATTAAATACTGCCACTTTATGAGTTCTCCGCTTGGGAATTAAAACGCCGAATGCCATAGAGGCGCCTTCGACGGCTTGTTATATTTATTGCAGAACGATAGCATTTAGCGATACTCTCAACAAAGCAAAGATTGGGATTAATTGTGATCGGCGTGGCAATTTTGCTTTCCACTTTACGTTAACGTAAAGTTGTGTGTGAATTTTCACTCAATATGCAGCTTGTCAGCACTATTTCGCCCTTCACAGCATAACTATAACAATAGGAAGCAGTATGACGGAACAAGCAGTCGAAAACACTAAACCACTCACTCCAGAAGAACAAGAAGCCCTTACACAACAATGGGTTAAAGAGCATTTCCAGAAAGCAAACCGCTTTCTGGCAGAAAAAGGGGTCATCCCAAGTAAAGTGATTGCCGAAGAGAGCCGTTACCTTGCGCCTTTCCTCGCGGTCTGGAAGATGGAGGCTAAGCAGCCAAAGCCGCAGACCTTTTGGGTGATGTCTGGTGATTTGCCTTCAGATTATGTGGATGTTCAGGTCGCCGCCACCGCGCGCGATGCGATTCGTCATTTCTCTATGATGTGGCAGCTTAAAGCGGAAAACCTGATTAAATCTGGTGCCGTAAAAGATAAGACTCAGGCTCAATTTGCTCAGCTGTTGGTGTCACGTGCCGAGAGCCTGTATCAGATCCATAACGACGAAAAATTGTGGAAAGAAGGCTAAGCGTTTTAAACAGCCATTGTGTTTAATCGCGCCTTTAAAATGCGCTTGAAATACGAGTGTTAATTTCAATAAAAAGCCGCCCATATGAGGCGGCTTTTTGTGTTCTGCTGTTCTACTCTTTCTCGGGAGCATTTACTGGCTTTTAAATACTCGCTAGGCCAGGTAGGCGTAGCCCGAGTTGAGCAGCCAGACAAAATATTGCCCTATGGCCTCATGCTGGCACAGGCTCAGTGCCTGCTCGCCCTCGAAGCTAAACTGATCGGCTAACAGCATGAGCTCTTCATTCGAGGCATTGGCTTCATTAAAGTCGTAGATCTCGCCATTGATAAAGAGCCTGACAAGTTTATCGCCTTCGAGACGAATTACCTTAAGCCCGCCGATGCGCTGTATGCTGGCGCCATCTTCCACGGCCTCAAGCAGCTCTTCTAGGGTGTAATTATCCTCTTGCTCAGCCAGATCCAGCTCGAAGCGGTTCTGACTCAGGGTCTGGCCCAGCACCGTCTGATAGTGTTCGGGCTGAGATAAGATCTCAGAGACCAGGGCTAACATGCCTTCTTGCTGCTCGATGCTCAGCAGGCTAGGGCTTGCGGGTTCCTGATTCGAGGTAAAGCGCTTGTTGCCGCCGTTGGTGTCGATCAAGTGATCGGCTATGCTGCTAAAGAGCTCCTGCTGGCTGGGCGCGCGAAAACCTATGGAGTAGCTCAGCGCCGTCTCCAGGGTCTCACCACGGTGGGGAAAGCCTGGCGGGATATAGAGCATGTCGCCGGCCTCGAGCACAACATCCAGTATGGGCTCGAAATCATCGATAAGTGCCGTGTGAGTATCGCCGCCACGGGGTGAGTATTGTCCCTTGGCACCGACCTTCCAGCGTCGTCTGCCTTCACCCTGCAGCAAGAAGACATCATAGTTGTCTATGTGAGGGCCGACACCACCGCCGGGCGTGGCGTAGGAGACCATGAGATCGTCGAAGCGCCAGTCGGGGATGAAACGAAAGGCGCTTACCAGGGGCTCTACATCTGGATACCAGTGGTTGACAGCCTGAACCAGGAGCTGCCAGTTGGCATCGCCAAAGGGGCTGTAATCTTCGATGGGACCCTGGATGATCTCCCAGTTATCTTTTTTGGTCAGGACAATGCGCGAGGCGACTTCCTCTTCGCAGGCGAGTCCCGCCAGTTCATCGGGGGCGATAGGGTCTTGAAAGTGTGCGAAGGCGCCTTTGATCACCAGAGGCTGCTTCTGCCAATGATGGGCTAAAAACTCTAGGGTATCGAAGTCGGGTGTATACATGGCGTAGCTCATCAGGCCTGAATAATTAAGGGGCAGTATATGCCGAAAATAACATAATCCGTAAATCACATATTCAGGAAACAGCATCTTCCTGAAACTAGGTTTTGCGGAAACTAGATATTCCTGAAATAAAAAGGCGGTAAGCTGCTGCCTACCGCCTTTACTAGGTTTCAGGGATGACTACTTGAGATCATCCACAAACGCTTCGGCACGGCCAATGTAGTTGGCAGGCGTCATCTTCTTCAGCTCAACCTTCACGTCGCTTGGTAGCTCGAGAGAGTCGATGAACTGAGCCAGTTGCTCGCCATCGATACGCTTACCACGAGTTAGCTCTTTGAGTTTCTCGTAAGGCTTCTCGATGCCGTAGCGGCGCATAACCGTCTGTACTGGCTCGGCCAATACTTCCCAGTTTTGATCTAGCTCTTCACGCAGGTGTGTCTCGTTCACTTCGAGCTTGCCGATGCCCTTCAGGGTTGCCTGATAAGCGATCAGCGAGTGCGCCATGCCGACACCCAGGTTACGTAGTACGGTCGAGTCGGTCAGGTCGCGCTGCCAGCGAGACACAGGCAGTTTCGCCGCCAGGTGCTGCATTAGGGCGTTAGCAATACCCAGGTTACCCTCTGAGTTCTCGAAATCGATAGGGTTAACCTTGTGCGGCATGGTCGATGAACCGATTTCGCCGGCTACCGTCTTCTGTTTGAAGTGACCCAGGGCGATATAACCCCAGATGTCGCGGTCAAAATCGATCAGCACGGTATTGAAACGGGCGACGGCGTCGAACAGTTCTGCAATGTAATCGTGTGGCTCGATCTGTGTGGTGTATGGGTTCCAGTTAAGGCCCAGGCTGGTCACGAAACGTTCTGACAGCGTGTGCCAGTCAACTTCAGGGTAGGCCGACAGGTGAGCGTTGTAGTTACCCACGGCGCCATTGATCTTACCCATGATCTCAACCGCTTGGATCTGCTTAAGCTGACGCTCGAGACGCACGGCAACGTTAGCCATCTCTTTACCTAGTGTAGAAGGCGAGGCTGGCTGGCCATGGGTACGTGACATTAGCGGTACAGAGCGGTATTCGCTGGCCAGTTTCTTCACGCCATCGACGATCTGCTGGCAGTATGGCACCAGCACCTGCTCGCGGGCTTCGCTAAGCATCAGGCCGTGAGACAGGTTGTTAATATCTTCTGAGGTACAGGCGAAGTGAACAAACTCTCCGATGGCGACCAGTTCGCTGTTGTCTGCGATCTTCTCTTTGATGAAGTACTCAACAGCCTTCACATCGTGGTTGGTGGTGGCCTCGATGGCCTTTACGCGTAGCGCGTCTTCTTCGCTGAAGTTGTCTTTGATCTGGTCGAGTAAGGCCAGTGCGGCTTCGCTAAAAGGAGGAACTTCTTCAATTTCTGGGCAGCTGGAAAGCAGCTTTAGCCAGTTTATTTCGACTTGAACACGGTATTTGGTCAGGCCGTACTCGCTGAAAATCCCTCGCAATGAGGCGGTTTTACTACCATAACGACCGTCTACCGGAGAGATAGCAGTTAGTGCGGAAAGTTCCATTAGAAGCTCCTTTAATGAACTTAACTTATTATTTATAGGGTGAGGCTTTTCTTAGCTGTATCAACTATTGTTTTTCGCGAGAAGACAAGGTGCCTGCGCTTGCCTCCAAGTTGGCGCCACAAGACTGCGCTGCGCATGGCAGCCAGCAGCAGGGCGCGTATCTTATGTTGCACCATAGGCTGTTTCAGATACTCGGGATTGCCAGAGATCTGTATCTTGGGGCCTAAGGTGCTGATTATATCGCTGTAGATGCCGGCGAAGTTGGCGACTACCTGCTCGTCGGTAATGGCAAAGTGGTGCAGTTGGCGGTGTACTTGGTTAATGCGCTCGGCCAACATGCCCATGGCGTTTGAGTTGCGTGACAGCTTACGCTCCAGGGCCAGGATACCGATCAGGTAGCGGGTCACCTCGACATCTTTCAGCTTATCATCGCCCAGCTGGTTCAACACCAGTTGGTAGCCGCGATTCAGTGCAACTTTGTCTTGATATACATCGGCAGTGCTATCTGGATTGGTCACCATGATAGTATTTAGACAGGCGCCAAGCATCTCATCATCTGCCTGGCCGTGTCTGGCCACCTTTTGTACCTGACCTATCGCCTGCAATATACCGGCAAAGGCCATGGTTCTGTCGAAAATCGGCTCGCTCACGGCTTACTCTCTAATCAGGCTGTCTATGATACCGCCGCCCAGGCAGACCTCGCCGTCGTAGAATACGGCGGACTGACCAGGGGTTACTGCCGCAACCGGCTCGTCGAAGATCACCTTGATGCGATCGTCCCCTTCATAGGTGAGGGTGCAGGGCACATCCTGCTGACGGTAACGTGTCTTGACTGTGATCTTGGCGCCATCTTTAGGCCCTTTCCTGTCTACCCAGTGCAGCTGATCGGCATGGAAACCCACTGACATGAGGCGAGGGTGATTGCCACCTTGACCGACAACTAACACGTTGCGATCGAGATCTTTGTCTACCACATACCAAGGATCGTCGTTGCTGTTCTTCATGCCCCCGATGCCCAGGCCCTTACGCTGACCTAGGGTGTGGTACATCAAGCCTTGGTGTTCGCCTATGACTTCGCCTTCGGCTGTCTCTATCTTGCCGGGCTGCGCAGGCAGGAAGGTGCGTAGAAAATCGGTGAACTTGCGCTCGCCGATAAAGCAGATGCCTGTGCTGTCCTTCTTGTCATGGGTAACCAGTCCCATCTTCTTGGCGATCTCGCGCACTTCATTCTTTTCCAGTTCACCCACAGGGAACAGGGAGCGGGCGATCTGCTCATGGCTCAAGGTGTAGAGGAAGTAGCTCTGATCTTTGTTGCCGTCGACGCCACGTAGCATCTGGCTCTGGCCCGAGGCATCGCTGCGGCGCACATAGTGGCCCATGGCAATGTAGTCGGCGTCCAGGATGTCGTCGGCAAACTCGAGAAATGCCTTAAACTTGATCTCTTTGTTGCACATGATATCTGGGTTAGGGGTACGTCCTGCCTTGTATTCGGCGAGGAAGTACTCGAACACGTTGTCCCAGTATTCGGCGGCAAAGTTAACCGTGTGTAGCTTGATCCCGAGTTTGTCGCAAACGGCTTGGGCATCTTTAAGATCTTCGGCGGCGGCGCAATATTCGTCGGTATCGTCTTCTTCCCAGTTTTTCATGAACAGGCCTTCGACCTGATAGCCCTGTTGCATGAGGAGATACGCCGAAACAGATGAGTCGACACCGCCGGACATACCGACGATCACTTTTTTACCGTTTGGATTGGGTTCGATTGCTGCCATAAATCCTAAAAACCATTAAATTCGTGTAGCTATGGTGACGTTTTCTGTGATTGAGCAAGCTCATTGGCCTACTTAGCAGAGTGCCTTCTTACAAGTAAATTGCGCACTAATTGCCGGAAAAACCGTCACCATAATATGCGGGGGCATATTCTATCATGCAATGTGACTTTGGGCTAACTAGAGAAAGCGGCTATTGACCACTTGAGTCGAAAAGAGTTTTCCCTGACGAAAGTCGTGAATACATTGTAGTACCAGGGGGCTTCTGAGTTGGCTTTTAAGCTGGGTTATCTCATCGAGCGTCATCCACAGGGCGCGGCGAATCGCGCTGTCTTGGGGCTTTGGCGTAATCGCCTCATCTAAGATGCTGGCATAGGTGAAGCGCAAGAAGGCTAGCTCTTCACTTGCCTGAAATTGATAGATGTTGATTAGCGACTCAGGCTTGACGGCAAGACCTGTCTCTTCCCAAACCTCGCGCTCGCAGGCCTGCTCAAGGCTCTCAAAGGCTTCTAGATGACCCGCGGGTTGGTTATAGGTGAGCTTGCCGTCGATTAACTCCTCGACCATCAGGTATTTGTCGTCACAATTGATGACGCAGGCTACGGTGACATTGGGTTTATAACGTTCCATCTATTACCTCTTTAGGATTGGGGCAGCACCTTATATTCACCGTTTGCGATCTCATCCAGGCTCCATTGACCTATTTTATAACGAATCAATCTTAGGGTCGGGTAGCCCACGTGGGCGGTCATGCGCCTGACCTGACGATTACGTCCCTCGCAGATGGTGATCGCCAGCCAGCTGGTGGGGATCTGTTTACGCTCTCTCACCGGCGGGTTACGGGGCCAGATGTTCGGCTCGTCGATGCGCTCGACCTTGGCGGGCAGAGTCGGACCATCCTTTAGGGTGACGCCCTCTCTCAATGCCTGAATCGCCTCGTCGCTGGGAATGCCTTCTACCTGAACCCAGTAGGTCTTATTGGTTTTCTTCTTTGGTTCTGTGATGCGCGACTGCAGCTGACCGTCGTTGGTGAGTAGCAGTAAGCCTTCGCTGTCTCTGTCGAGCCTGCCGGCGGCGTAGACATCTTGAATCGGGATGAAATCCTTCAATGTCTGACGGCCTTGCTCATCGGTGAACTGGCACAAGACATCGAAGGGCTTGTTAAACAAAACGATGACTGGGTTTTGCGGCCTGGGCTTCTGCTTAGCCCCTAGCTTGCCTTTGGGACGGGGCTTGTAGTGACCTTTAGTCTTGGCACTTTTTGCCGATGTTGCAGCCGAACCCTGCTTGTGCTGGCGATGATTCCCCTTGGCATTGAAGTCAGGAGATTGGGACGATGTGGCGTCTTTTCTTGCGCCCCTGCGTTGATTTACTGGCTTATTGGCTCCGGGTGTTTTTTGGGTCACGAGGCAAACTTTTGGCTGAGTGTATGCTAATGCTGACATTGTACTGTGCATTGGCCATTAGTGGAATTTGAATATTGGCGTGAATGATTTATGATGTCGGCCAACTAAATGTGATCGATAGCAAAACGTGAACAGCTTTTGAGATGTTAACCGCGCTTTGTTTTGCATTAAATCGGTTTAAGTGTCAGGGCATGGCCCCAGGGCGTTCACCCTTGCAGTTTCTCCTTTTCATGCCTCGCATTCGCCATCGTAAAATTATAATAATGACATCATAGTTGTTTGATTCATAAACGATTTATTTTACAAAAACGTAGGAAGTAATAATGAACGATAATCCAACGATCATCTATACGGAGACAGATGAAGCTCCGGCTCTCGCGACCCTCTCTCTGTTACCTATAATCAAGCATTTCACCGCAGCCGCCGGTGTCGGCGTCGAGACTCGCGACATCTCTTTATCTGGCCGCGTTATTGCCAATTTCCCCGAATTTTTAACCCCAGAACAGCAGATCTCTGACGCCCTTGCCGAACTGGGTGAGCTGGCCACTAAGCCAGAAGCCAACATCATCAAGCTGCCTAACATCAGCGCCTCGATTCCACAGCTAAAGGCCTGTATCAAGGAGCTGCAAGATAAGGGGTATGCACTGCCTAACTACCCTGATGAGCCGCAAAATGACGCAGAAGCCGATATTAAGGCGCGTTATGACAAGATCAAAGGTAGTGCCGTTAACCCAGTACTGCGTGAAGGTAACTCAGACCGCCGCGCCCCGACTTCTGTGAAGAACTATGCCAAGAAGAACCCACACTCAATGGGTGCCTGGAGCAGCGATTCTAAGTCTCATGTTGCACACATGGAAGCGGGCGATTTCTACGGTAGCGAGCAGTCGGTGACTGTTGCCGAGCCAACCAGCATAGATATCCTGTTCGAAGGAAAAGATGGTAGCAGCAAGACACTGAAAGCTGGTCTTAAGTTACTGGCCGGTGAGGTGATTGACGCATCGACCATGAGCAAGAAAGCCCTGGTCGCCTTCATGGAACGCGAAATCGAAGCCGCTAAGGCCGAAGATGTATTGCTGTCTCTGCACCTTAAGGCGACCATGATGAAGGTGTCAGACCCTATCATGTTCGGTCATGCGGTCAAGGTATTCTACAAGTCACTGTTTGATAAGCATGGCGAGCTGTTTGAAGAGCTGGGCGTGGATGTTAACAATGGTTTCGGTGATGTCTATGCCAAGATAGCTAGCCTGCCAGCCGACAAGAAGGCCGAGATAGAAGCCGATATCGCCGCTATCTACGCCGAGCGTCCTGCCCTAGCTATGGTCGATTCAGACCGTGGTATCACTAACCTGCATGTGCCAAGCGATGTGATCATCGATGCCTCTATGCCTGCGGCGATCCGCTCTTCGGGCCAGATGTGGGGGCCAGATGGCAAGCTGAAGGATACTAAGGCACTGATCCCAGATCGTTGCTATGCAGGTGTATACCAGGAAACTATCCAATTCTGTAAAGAAAATGGCGCCTTCGATCCAACCACCATGGGCAGCGTGCCAAACGTGGGTCTGATGGCTCAGAAGGCAGAAGAATATGGTAGCCATGACAAGACCTTCGAAATCGCCGCCGACGGTGTGGTCAAGGTTGTCGATGCCGCCGGTAACCTATTGATGTCTCACGACGTCGAAGCCGGTGACATCTGGAGAATGTGTCAGGTTAAAGATGCGCCTATCCGTGACTGGGTTAAGCTAGCCGTTAACCGTGCGCGCCTGTCATCTACGCCAGCCGTGTTCTGGTTAGACGAGAACCGTGCCCACGACGCACAGCTGATTGCCAAGGTGAACAAGTATCTGCCTGAGCACGACACCGATGGACTAGAGATCCACATCATGGCGCCTGTAGCGGCGACTCGCTTCTCACTGGAGCGCATCAAGCAAGGTCTGGATACCATCTCGGTAACGGGTAACGTACTGCGTGACTACCTCACCGATCTCTTCCCGATCCTTGAGCTGGGTACCAGCGCCAAGATGCTGTCAATCGTGCCGCTAATGAGTGGTGGTGGACTGTTTGAGACAGGTGCCGGCGGTAGTGCGCCTAAGCATGTTCAGCAGGTCGAGAAAGAGGGTCATCTGCGTTGGGACTCTCTGGGTGAATTCCTGGCACTGGGCGCCTCACTCGAACACCTGAGCCAGAACTACGACAATCCTAAGGCACAGGTATTGGCCGATGCGCTGGATAACGCTATCGGTAAGTTCCTCGATGAGAACCGCTCGCCTTCGCGTCGTGTGGGTGAGCTGGATAACCGTGGTAGCCACTTCTACCTGGCGATGTACTGGGCTCTGGCTCTGGCCGCTCAGGAGACTGACGGTGAGCTAAAGGCGCAGTTTGCACCGCTAGCCGAAGCCTTAACCAGTAACGAAGCTAAGATAGTTGCCGAGTTAAATGGTGCTCAGGGCCCTGCGGTTGATTTGGGCGGTTACTACCGTCTGGATGCCGTTAAGGCGGCAAAGGCGATGCGTCCGAGTGCGACGCTGAACCAGATGGTCGGCTAACCTTAGGTATAAAAGAAAGAGGGCGCCATGGCGCCCTTTTTTATTGCTTTGTAGGTTTCTGTTAGCGGTGAAAAAACAGCAATAAAAAAGGCAGGGATAACCCTGCCTTTTTTGTTTTGGTCCCACTATTTAGTGGGCGATATCGCTGACGCGTGCATCCCTTTAGGCCCCTGTTCCACCTCGAATTGGACTGATTGGCCTGCTTTTAGAGTTCGATAGCCTTCCATTTCAATGGTAGAATAGTGTGCGAAAACGTCTTCACCACCAGCTTCAGGGCAGATAAACCCGAATCCTTTGGCGTTGTTGAACCATTTCACAGTTCCGTTTGCCATACTTCCACTTCCTTCTGTTGTTTACTGACCGGTAAGATAGTAAAACTTATGAGGCGGGGTAAATTCACCGCTCGATGAACAGAATGAAACCAGTAAAAGCGGATGTCAAGACCAATTTAACAAAAAGGCAACATTTGCGCCGAATTCGTCAGCAATTGCTTCTAATGGTCGGATGAGTAACAGGTTTATCCCGGGTGGTCAGCAACTTTTGGAAGAAGCCAAAACTAGAGGCTAATATTGAAATATGGGTAAAGTAGGTAATATTGAGCATATTGAAGAGCGTGCGGAAACTGAACTCATGCCGCCTTCGATGTACAAAGTGATCTTAAATAACGACGACTATACCCCGATGGACTTTGTCATCGAGGTGTTACAACTCTTTTTTAATAAAAATGAACAAGAAGCCACAGATATCATGTTGGCAATCCATCATCAGGGTAAGGGCATTTGCGGCATTTTCCCTTTCGGCATTGCAGAAACCAAGGTCGCACAGGTAAATCAGTTTGCAAGGCAAAACCAACATCCGTTACTGTGTTCTTTAGAGAAAGCCTGAATATCGAAGTTTTGTGATTATTTTAGGGGGTGCTTATGTTAAATAAAGATTTAGAGGTCACCTTGAATCTGGCATTTCAACAAGCCAGAGACGCGCGACACGAATACATGACCGTAGAGCATCTGCTATTGGCGTTAATCGATAATCCTGCGGCTCAAGAGGCGCTGCTCGCCTGCGGTGCTAATCTAGACAAGTTAAGAGAAGAGGTGTCGAGCTTTATCGAACAGACTACACCTATCATCAGCGATCCCAACGACGACAGAGAAACCCAGCCAACCTTAGGCTTTCAGCGTGTGCTGCAGCGCGCCGTCTTTCATGTGCAATCTTCGGGTCGTAATGAGGTGACCGGTGCCAACGTGCTGGTGGCCATATTTAGTGAGCAGGAGTCTCAGGCGGTATATCTGTTGCGTAACGGCGAGATCACCCGTCTTGATGTGGTCAACTACATCTCCCACGGCGTGGCCCGTGATGAGCTGGATAATGCTCAGGAACCCGAGCAGATTGAAGATCACAGCGAATCGGAAGAGCGCAGCAAACTGTCGCAATTTACCGCCAATCTTAACGAGGAGGCCCGTAAAGGCAATATCGATCCTTTAATCGGCCGCTCAGATGAGATAGAACGTTCGATTCAGATCCTGTGTCGCCGTCGCAAGAATAACCCGCTATTGGTCGGTGAGGCCGGTGTCGGTAAGACGGCGATTGCCGAGGGGCTGGCCTATCGTATCGTTAATGAGGAAGTCCCAGAGGTGATGACAGATGCTACTGTTTATTCCCTGGATCTCGGCGCCTTGCTGGCGGGCACCAAATATCGTGGCGACTTTGAGAAGCGCTTTAAGAGTTTGCTTAAAGAGCTTGCTCAAGATAAACACGCCATTCTGTTTATCGATGAGATCCACACTATTATCGGGGCAGGGGCGGCGTCTGGTGGTGTGATGGATGCGTCTAACTTGCTTAAGCCTCTGCTCTCTAGCGGTAACCTGCGCTGTATGGGCTCAACCACCTTCCAGGAATATCAGAGCATCTTCGAGAAAGATCGCGCCCTGGCCAGACGTTTCCAGAAGGTCGATATTAACGAGCCTTCGGTGGCAGAGACCACCAAGATTCTACAAGGTCTCAAGAGCAAGTATGAGGAGCATCACGGCGTACGCTATACCCTAGCGGCCCTGTCGGTGGCGGCGCGTCTGGCGGATAAACATATTAACGACAGACATCTGCCCGATAAGGCGATCGACGTGATCGACGAGGCGGGTGCACGCATGGCGATGCAGCCAACGAGCAAGCGCAAGAAAACCATAGGACAGGCGGAGATAGAGTCTATCATTGCTAAGATGGCGCGTATTCCGGAGAAGACGGTATCGGCAACCGACAAGGATATGCTGAAGAACCTAGAGCGGAATCTCAAGATGGTAGTGTTTGGCCAAGATAAGGCGATTGAAGCCTTAAGCTCGGCGATTCGTCTGTCACGCAGTGGCCTGAGTGGTGCCCACAAACCTGTGGGTAGCTTCCTGTTTGCCGGCCCGACAGGTGTGGGTAAGACAGAGGTCACCAGCCAGCTGGCGTCCTGTCTCAGCCTTAAGTTGGTGCGTTTCGACATGTCCGAGTATATGGAGAGTCATACCGTGTCTCGTCTTATCGGTGCGCCGCCAGGCTATGTTGGTTACGATCAGGGGGGCTTGCTGACCGATGCGGTGATCAAGAACCCACATTGCGTGGTACTGCTCGATGAGATCGAAAAGGCTCACCCGGATGTCTATAACCTGCTGCTGCAGGTGATGGACCACGGTACCCTGACCGATAATAATGGCCGCAAGGCGGACTTTAGACACGTGACCCTAGTGATGACCACCAACGCCGGCGTGCAGGAGACGGTGCGTAAATCCATCGGCTTCAAGCAGCAAGATCACAGCCAGGATGCTTTGTCTGAGATCAACCGCGTCTTCTCGCCCGAGTTTAGAAACCGCTTGGATGAGATCATCTGGTTCAACCATCTGGATATGACGGTTATCGCCAAGGTGGTCGACAAGTTCCTGGTCGAACTGCAGGCGCAATTGGATGAGAAATCTGTGGTGCTGGATGTGAGCGATGATGCCAGAACCTTACTGGCCGAGAAGGGCTATGATAAGGCGATGGGTGCACGGCCTATGGCTCGTGTAGTCACCGAGATGATTAAGCGGCCACTGGCCGATGAGATCCTCTTCGGTAAGCTAGAGAAGGGCGGTATTGCCCATGTGGATGTTGACGGTGATAAGCTGAGCATAAAGGTCGAGCGACCGGAAAAGCTGACAAAGGCATAAAGAAAAAGGCTGCATCTGCAGCCTTTTTTTCATGATTTGGCCTATCAATCCGATTCGCCTTGGGCGGGGTTATGTTATTTCTGCCAGTTGCGCTTTCGATTAGGAACAAAAAAACCGGCATTGCCGGTTTTTATCATAGGTAAGCTAACGTTTAGCGTGAACGGAAGACGATGCGCCCTTTGCTCAAATCATAAGGGGTCAGCTGAACTGTGACCTTATCACCCGTAAGAATACGGATGTAGTTTTTACGCATTTTGCCTGAGATATGGGCGATTACTACGTGACCATTCTCTAGCTCTACTCGAAACATTGTATTTGGCAAGGTTTCAAGAATAGTGCCTTGCATCTCAATGTTGTCTTCTTTCGCCATTAATCAGTTATCCTGTTAGCCTTCAAATATTAAAAACGGGCGTATCATGCCGCAAATTACCGCTTCTGTAAAGAGGTGTTCGTTATCTGGGCAAATATCTGTTTGCTTTATTTTTTCTAATTAGGCGCACTTATTCGTTTCGCTGCCAACCATTTGCAGTCAATATCTCGTAGGGATGGTAGGCCGTCTTGTAATTCATCTTACGTGACTCATTGATCTGATAACCCAGATAAACATGCTCCTTGTGCATCTGTCTGGCGAGATCGCACTGCAACAGAATCATCAAGGAACCCAGGGAGCGTTTGTCGAGCTCAGGGTCAAAGAAGCTGTAGATGGCCGACAGGCTGTTTGGTAACACGTCTGTGACCGCCACGCCTATCAGCTCATCGTCGAGCCTTAGTTCAAGCAGCTTTGGTGGATGCCAGCTGCACTGCACGAAATGATCGTACTGTTCTCTCGATGGCGGGTACATGGGACCGTCGTGATGGCGCGCCTTTATATATCTCTCATAGAGTGCATAGTGTTCTTCGGTGCAGGTATCGACCAGGCTCCAGCTGACATCTTTATTCTGTTTCAAGGTGCGCTTCTGCCTTCGTGATGGTGTAAAGCGAGCGGCCGGAATGCGAATGGGTAGACATGCCTGACAGTGAGGGCAATGAGGTTTATAGATGGTCTCGCCGCTACGACGAAATCCGAGTGCTAAAAGCTTCTCAAACAGGGTGAGGTCGAGTGATTCTTCCTGCAGCACTAACAGCTGTTCCTGCTTGCCCGGCAGGTAGCTGCAATCGAAGGTATGTGTCATACCTACCTGTATGGTGTCGGACCTAGAGTTCAAGCTGCACCTCTTGTGGGTGCCAGGCATCGCTGGCGACCTCGATATCGCGAAAGCGCTTCAACAGGTTGATGAAGTCGGTTCGCTTTAACGCCTTGGCGCCCAGTGAGGCCAGATGGGGATTCATGACCTGGGCATCGATCAGCCTGTACCTGTGTGATAACAGGTGCTGGTGCAACATAGCCATGGCCGCCTTGGAGGCATTGCTCTGTAGGTGAAACATGGATTCGCCGCAAAACACCTGGCCAATGGCAACGCCATAGAGGCCGCCGATCAGTTTTTCGCCGTCCCATACTTCAATCGAATGGGCCTTATTGTATTGGTGCAGTGCCTTATAGGCCTGTTGGATCTCTAAGGTGATCCAGGTGCCTTCCTTACCCTGACGGGTGAGGGCGCAGTGCTCGATCACACTGTTAAAGGCGCGGTTAACGCTGAAGCGCCACTGACGGCGTTTTATATCACGTTTCAGGCTGCGGCTGACCTTGAGCGCACCGGGGACAAACACGGCACGGGGATCGGGTGACCACCAGAGGATAGGGTCGTTCTCGTTGAACCAGGGAAAGATCCCCTCGTAATAGGCGTTGAGCAGCCGTTTAGGGTGCAGGTCTCCGCCGATGGCCAAGAGTCCATTTGGATCGGTCAGCGCAAATTCCGGAGAAGGGAACTTAGCCAGCTCATGATTTAAATAGGACAGTGAGTTCACAATTGAGTAAAATTAGTTATCGGCCTCTTTATAAGTTAGCGGAAAACCTCTTATGTTGAAACCTACAGCCCGCCTCTTTCGCGCTATTTGGTCAGTTTTTATCTTGTTTGCGAGCCTGGGTCTGAGCAGCATTGCCTGTGCCGCCTATGAGCGAAACCAGGCCGTTCCTGTTGAGAAGGTCGAGTATGGTCATGTCATTTCGGTACGTAATATTACTCAGAGTCAGTTGGTGGAAGATCGCAACCAAGGCTGGCGTACATTTGGCGGCGCCTTGATCGGCGGCGTCATAGGTCATCAGTTTGGTGGCGGAAGCGGTCAGGATGTGGCAACCGTATTGGGCGCCTTGATTGGTGGCGGCTTAGGCCATAGCAGTGGCGGTGATTACTATCAGAAGTTGAAACTGGTGGAGTTGATGATTCGCTATGAAGATGGCCAAGAGGTGATGGTGATTCAGGATTTTGACCCTGGAATGATTTTTAATGTCGATGACGAAGTACGCGTCGTTTATCTTCAGGGGAGTGTGCGAGTCGACCTGGCGATGTAGAAAAATTTTGTTTTGAAAGCATAAAAAAGGAGCCTAATGGCTCCTTTTTTATGGCGACATATCCTTATGAGGATTGCTGCTTGTTTAGAAGCCGCGAGGAAGCTGTCCTTTACCCGCCAGCTTAGCACGCCAAAGCTCTTTAGGTGTCATGCCACCTGAGGTTGACTTTGCGGCTTTCGCTGCAGCTTTAGGCTTTTCAGCTTTCGCTGGAGCCGCTTTCTTAGGAGCTGCCTTAGGCTTTTCCGCTTTCGCCGGTGCCTTAGCCGCTGGAGTTTGCTCACCTTGTTCAGCCAACATAGCTTCTAAGTCACTAAAACGAAGAGACTTACCACCATCGATCTTATACCAGCTTCCTTTCTGCTCGATAGTGACACTCTTACCCTGCGTCTTACTCAATGCAGCCTCGAGTGCGCTGATCACCTCTTCTTTGGTCAACTTTGACATAGTATTAACCTATTTCTTTTAATGTGTAATTGAAGGTTTGGCCTAATTTTATAGCCGAAACGCCTGAATTGTCCAATTTTCACAGAAATTCAACGTATTTCTATGAACTGAGGCCCAGATATGGCTAAACTAGGCGCTATCGTCACGGTCATTTTTTCAGTCTTTGAGCGCTGGAACGGCCAAAGTTATTTGATTCATATGAGGAGCTTAGATGAATCGCACAGCATTGACTCGATACCTCACGGAATTTCTGCAGGTAGGCAACTACAAGGACTATGCCCCCAATGGGTTACAGGTCGAGGGCAAAGAGCGGATCAAGACGATTGTCACCGGGGTGACCGCCTGTCAGGCACTAATCGACAGGGCGGTTGAGTTAAATGCCGATGCCTTGCTGGTGCACCATGGCTTCTTCTGGAAAGGAGAGCCTGAGACCATTACCGGGATGAAGTATCGTCGCATCAAGTCGCTGATCACCAATGACATCAACCTATATGGTTATCATCTGCCGCTCGACGGTCATCCCATGTTAGGCAATAACGCCGAACTGGCGCGGGAGCTTGGGATCATAGATGCCGAATCTGTGGAGGGCGTTGCCCAGGGACTGGTGTGGCAGGGGCGTCTCGATGAACCTATGGCGCCGAGTGCGTTTGCCGAGCACCTGGCGGGTGTTCTGGGCCGTAAGGCCCTGCATCTGGGAGTGAGCGACAGGCCTATTCATCGTCTGGCCTGGTGCAGCGGTGGGGCGCAAGATTACATCGATATCGCCGTGGACTTGGGCGTCGATGCCTTTATCAGCGGTGAGGTGTCTGAGCGCACCTTCCATAGCGCGGTCGAGCAGGATATCCATTACTTTGCTGCGGGTCATCATGCCACGGAAAGATTTGGTATCAAGGCATTGGGCGAACATCTGGCAAATGAGTTTGGTCTAATTCATCATTTCGTGGATATCGACAATCCTGTGTAGAGATCTTATATGCTAATGCTGGCTTATCCACAGCATCTAAAAGAAAAGGCCGCTAAATAGCGGCCTTTCTTGTGTCATCTCGGTTATGTACCGAACAATGCGACTTATTTAACGCGCATGCCAGGTTGGGCACCTTCATGGGGCTCGAGGATCCACAGATCTTTCTTGCCGGGTCCCGCCGCAAGCACCATGCCTTCAGACATGCCGAAACGCATCTTACGCGGCGCCAGGTTAGCCACCATCACGGTCAGCTTGCCTTCCAGATCTTCCGGGGCATAAGCAGACTTGATGCCGGCAAACACTTGCTTGGTGACGCCGCCTAGGTCCAGTTGCAGCTTAAGTAGCTTGTTGGCTTCAGGCACATGTTCCGCCTTGGCGATGCGGGCGATACGCAGATCTAACTTGACGAAGTCGTCGAAGCTGATCTCTTCGCTGATAGGGTCAAGGTCAAGCTCGCTCTTAGGCGCCTCGGCCACCTGCAGGTTTTCGGTCGATGCTTCTATGATGGCTTCGATGTTCTTCATCTCGACGCGCTGCATCAGGGCCTTGAACGGTGCGATCTCATGACCGCTGAGATCCTTGGCCAGATCGGCCCAGGTCAGTTCAAGTTGCAGGAAGGCTTCCACATCCTGAGCCAGTTTTGGTAGCACGGGCTTGAGGTAGGTCACCAGGATGCGGAACAGGTTCAGCGCATTGCTACATACCTGATGGGCTTCCTCTTGTTTATCTTCTTGCTTCACCAGTTGCCATGGGGCGGCATCGGCCACATAGGCGTTGGCAATATCAGCCAGAGCCATGATTTCACGCATCGCCTTACCAAATTCACGAGTCTCGTAAAACTCGGCGATGGCATCGGCCTTGGCGAGGAAGGTCTCTGTCAGGCTAGTGTCGGCGACTTTGGCCAGCTTGCCGTCGAAACGCTTGCTGATAAAGCCAGCGGTTCGAGAGGCGAGGTTGACCAGCTTACCCACTAGATCTGAGTTGACGCGCTGGGCGAAGTCTTCCAGGTTAAGGTCGAGATCGTCGATGCGGCTGCTGAGCTTAGCCGCGTAGTAGTAACGCAGGTACTCAGGGTTCAGGTTATCCAGATAGGTTCTGGCCTTGATGAAGGTGCCCTTAGATTTTGACATCTTGGCGCCGTTCACCGTCACATAGCCGTGAGCGTAGACGCTGTTTGGCTTACGGAATCCCGCGCCTTCGAGCATGGCTGGCCAGAACAGGCTGTGGAAGTAGACGATATCCTTACCTATGAAGTGGTAAACCTCGGCGGTAGAGTCTTTCGCCCAGAACTCGTCAAAGTTAAGATCGCCACGTTTGTCGCACAGGTTCTTGAACGAGCCCATGTAACCGATAGGGGCGTCTAGCCACACATAGAAGAATTTACCCGGTGCATCTGGGATCTCGAAACCGAAGTAAGGGGCGTCACGGGTGATGTCCCACTGCTGCAGGCCTTGTTCGAACCACTCGCCTAGCTTGTTCGCCATCTCTTGTTGCAGTGAACCTGAACGTGTCCACTCCTTCAGCATCTCTTCGAAGGCGGGCAGATCGAAGAAGAAATGCTCAGTCTCTTTCATCACCGGCGTGGCACCGGATACCGCCGACTTAGGATCGATCAGATCCGTTGGGCTGTAGGTCGCGCCACAGCTGTCACAGTTGTCGCCATATTGATCTACTGACTTACACTTAGGGCAGGTTCCCTTAACGAAGCGATCCGGCAGGAACATAGACTTTTCTGGATCGAATAGCTGTGAGATGGTCTTAGACTTGATATAGCCGCCATCGCGTAGTTTGAGGTAGATCTCGCTCGCCAGCTCGCGGTTCTCGTCGCTGTGGGTGCTGTGGAAATTATCGAACTGAATATTAAAGTCGGCAAAATCCTGCTGATGCTCTTTCTGTACCTGAGCGATCATCTCCTCTGGCGCCATGCCCAGCTGCTGTGCCTTAAGCATGATGGGTGTGCCGTGGGCATCGTCTGCACAGATATAGTGACATTCGTGGCCGCGTAGCTTTTGAAAACGCGCCCAGATATCGGTTTGAATATATTCAAGCATGTGACCTAAATGTATGGGGCCATTGGCGTACGGTAGTGCGCTGGTCACGAGAATTTTACGTTGTGAAGTTGCCATCTTGTCTCTAAATCAGTAAGTGCCCAAAAAGAATGGCATAGATACTAACCGATCATCGCTAAAGTTTCATCAAAAGCTGCTTTAAGTGAACTAAATCTATCCGAATATGATGAGTTTTTCTGATACACTTAGCCAAATTTATTTTTGGAGGTAGTCGTTTTGTCTTCAGCGTCTCAGAATTATCATCTTAGTGATGATCTGCTCGGTCCGGTTTTGGCTATTTTAGATGCCCATCAAGACCCCTATTTAATGCAAGGTCTGGTGACCGCAGGTTGCGTGACCAAGCTGGATATTGAAGGCAAGCGATTGCAGCTTGGGTTGTGTTACCCCTATCCCTGCCAGAGCCAGTATCGCGATACTGTCATGGCGCTCACCAACAAGCTGGCGGTGCTCGATGCCATTGACGAGGTCGAGTGTGAAATCGATTTCCAACCCGCGGTGATCTCATCGGGCGCCGTCGAGCCATTACCCAATGTGAAGCAGGTGATTGCCGTCGCTTCGGGTAAGGGTGGTGTGGGTAAGTCGACCACCTCGGTTAACCTGGCGCTGGCGCTTGCGGCAGAAGGCGCCAAGGTGGGGATTCTCGATGCCGATATCTATGGCCCCTCTATTCCTTTAATGCTGGGTGTGCCCAACTTTAACCCTGTCTCACCGGACGGCAAGATGATGACAGCCGCAGAGGCCCATGGTATCGCCGCTCAGTCGATCGGTTTTATCGTCAGTGGTGATGAGGCCGCCGTATGGCGCGGCCCTATGGCGGCCGGTGCACTGGCGCAGCTGTTAAACGAGACCCTGTGGCCCGAGTTGGATTACCTGGTGATCGACATGCCACCGGGAACCGGTGACATTCAGCTGACCCTGTCACAGAAGGTACCGGTAAGCGGCGCCGTGGTGGTTACCACCCCGCAAGATATCGCCCTGGCCGATGCCAAGAAGGGGATCAGCATGTTCCAGAAGGTCAACATTCCCGTGCTGGGAATCGTCGAGAACATGAGTTTCCATATTTGTAGCGACTGTGGTCATAAGGAGCACCTCTTCGGTGAGGATGGCGGCCTTAAGATGGCTGCGCGTTACAATGTACCACTATTGGGGCAGCTACCGCTGCAACTTAATATCCGCGAGGATGTGGATAGAGGCACGCCGAGCGTGGTGGCGGATGGTGAGAGCCAGGTGGCCTTGTTGTATAAGGAGATCGCCAGAAAGGTGGGGGCACAACTTGCCCTGAGCCAGACACAGAGTGTCGTATCTATTTCAATTTCAGATGATGAGTAAGGTTTACAAAGCATGAATTCGCAATGTGTCATAATTGGTATCGCAGGGGCATCGGCATCGGGTAAGAGCCTAATCGCGAAGACGATTTTCGAGGAGCTATGCCGTGATCTAGGCACGGATCAGATAGGGGTTATCGCCGAGGATGCCTACTATAAGGATCAGAGCCATCTGTCGATGGATCAGCGTGTCTTGACCAATTACGATCACCCAAAGGCGCTGGATCATCAGCTGCTGTGTGAACACCTCAGCACCCTGAAAAATGGCGAGGCGGTGGAGATCCCGCAATACAGCTATACCGAGCATACCCGTATGGCCGAGACGGTCACCATGACACCGAAGAAGGTGATCATTCTCGAGGGGATCTTGCTACTGACAGATCCTAACCTGCGCGAACAGATGGATGCCAGCGTCTTCATGGATACGCCACTGGATATCTGTTTCATGCGCCGCCTGACCCGCGATGTGGCCGAGCGTGGCCGTACCATGGAGTCCGTGATGCAGCAGTACACTCAGACCGTGCGTCCTATGTTCCTGCAATTTATCGATCCTTCTAAGCAATATGCCGATATTATCGTGCCGCGTGGTGGTAAAAACCGCATCGCAACCGATATATTAAAGGCGAGAATTCAGCACCTTTTAGCAAAATAATCGCTTGATATGGGGAGTTAGGCTGGGATGCGTTTAACGGATTTAGAGATTGAAGCATGTCTGGACGATGGGTCTATTATCCTTGAGCCTCGTCCGAGCAATGATGCCATCAATGGTGTCAGCGTCGATGTGAAACTCGGCGATCAGTTCCGCGTCTTTCAAGACCATACGGCGCCCTATATCGATCTCAGCGGTCCTAAGGCCGAGGTTCAGGCGGCCCTAGACAGGGTGATGAGCGACAAGATAGTGATCCCGGAAGGAGAGGCGTTTTTCCTCCATCCCGGTGAGCTCGCCTTGGCGGTGACCCATGAGAGCCTGACCCTGCCTGCCGACATTGTCGGCTGGTTGGATGGTCGCTCCTCCCTGGCAAGGCTCGGGCTCATGGTGCATGTCACGGCTCATCGAATCGACCCAGGTTGGCAGGGAAAGATAGTGCTTGAGTTCTACAACAGCGGCAAGCTGCCCCTGGCCTTGAAGCCCATGATGACCATAGGGGCCCTCAACTTCGAGCGCCTAAGTTCGCCCGTTGCGCGCCCCTACAATAAGCGCAAGAGCGCTAAGTACAGGGATCAACAAGAAGCCCTTGCCAGCCGCATTAGCCAGGACAAGTGATGTCGAAGGCTATCTGGGTAAACGGTCAGCAAGAGGACAGTGTTTCGGCGTTCGACAGGGGACTCGCCTACGGCGATGGCCTGTTTGCCACCATGCGCTGCAGAGGCACTAAGGTACTCTTCTTAGAGAACCATCTGCTTCGCTTGGCCCAAGGGGCTAATCGTCTTGGGTTACCGCTGCCAGAAGCCGCGCTGACAGAGCAAATAGCAAAGGCCTGCGAGCAAGGGGCTAAACAGTTCTCTCAAGATTATTGTCTTAAGGTCCTGATAAGCAGAGGCACTGGTGGGCGTGGCTATATGCCGCCGCAAACGCCCGCGCCGACTTGTGTGTTGTCGCTGCATGAGATCCCCGCGCATTACCTTCAGTGGCAAGCTGATGGCATCAAGCTGCAAGTTAGCCAGGTGACACTTGGTCAGCAGCCGCTGCTGGCGGGCATGAAGCATCTTAATCGTCTCGAGCAAGTGCTGATCCGTACACATCAATTAGATGTTGGCTTCGATGATTGGCTGGTCTGCGACACGGCTGGCAATATCATCGAGGCCTCTATGGCTAACCTCTTCTTTATTAAGGGACGCACCATAGTTACGCCAAGCCTGGAACAGGCGGGGGTTGCCGGTGTGATGCGCGAGCAGTTGCTACTCTGGTTTGTCGAGGCTGGCTTTAATCTTGAGGTGCGCCGCGTGTCGCTGGAAGAACTCGCGCATTTTGACCATGTTCTGGCCTGCAACAGCCTGTTTGGCGCGGTCGCCGTGAATGGCATCGCGGAGCATTCATTCGGCCATAGTCCTTTGATAAAGCAATTGCTACACGATCTAAAAATAATATTATGAAAAAACTGATCATAGGTGTGCTGACCGCACTCTTTAGCCTATTAACCTTGAGTGCGATTGGCCTGTATTGGGTCTATCAGAGCGTAGTGAGTTACGGCCAGATGCCGCTTAGGCTCGATAGCCCCGTCGAGTTTGAGGTGGCGCGTGGTACCTCCTTTTCACAGATGGCGAACGCCTTGGCACAAACCGGTGCGGTGGACGAGTTATGGAAGCTCAAGGTACTGGTAAAGTTGCGCCCAGAGCTTGCCAAGATCCGCAGCGGTCTGTATCAACTCTCCCCCAACGACACTGTGGTTGAGCTGCTTGAAAAGCTACGTCAGGGCAAGGAAATGGTCTTTACCGTGACCCTTGTTGAAGGGCAGAGTATCAAAGAGTGGCGCGAACAACTCAAACAGTTACCACGCCTGAAATGGCAGGATGGGGCTTTTATGCAGGTGCTGGAGGATAATGGCGATGAGTCTAAGCTGCCCGAGGGCAAGTTCTACCCCGACACCTACCACTATGGCAATGGCGATTCGGTCAAGGTGATCCTGCAGCAGAGCTATCAAAAGATGCAACAGGAGCTAGACAGGGCCTGGCAGGAACGTGATCAGAGTATCCCGCTTAAGAGTCCCTATGAGCTGCTGACCATGGCATCGATCATCGAGAAAGAGACGGGCAAGGCCAGCGAGCGTCCCTGGATTTCTGCGGTCTTTACCAATAGGTTACGTAAGGGGATGCGCCTGCAGACAGATCCTACGGTGATCTATGGCATGGGTGAGCGCTATCAGGGCAATATTACCCGCAAAGATCTACGCGAACATACGCCTTTTAACACCTATCGTATTCATGGCCTGACGCCGACCCCAATAGCGGCCCCGAGCGGCGCGTCTTTGATGGCGGCGGCTCGCCCGGCCGATGTCGACTACCTCTATTTCGTGTCGAAGAATGACGGCAGCCATATATTTTCTAAAACATTAACCGAGCACAACCGTGCTGTAGACAAGTATCAGAGAAATCGATGAAGCAAGACAGCGCGAAATTTATCGTTATCGAAGGACTGGAAGGGGCTGGCAAGTCGAGTGCCATTGCCCTGGTGAGAGATTTTATCGAGAAACATAACGGCCAGGCGCCCGTGTGTACCCGTGAGCCCGGCGGTACGCCGCTCGCCGAGCGCATTAGGGATCTGGTAAAGATAGCCGATCCTAACGATCCCCTGTGTGATGAGTCAGAGTGTTTGCTTATCTATGCCGCCAGGGCGCAACTGGTGGCCAATGTGATAAAACCAGCTTTGGCCCAGGGGAACTGGGTGCTAGGCGATCGTCATAACCTCTCATCTCTGGCCTATCAAGGGGGCGGGCGTCAACTCATGCCGCTGGTCGAGGCCGTGAGCAATGCGACCCTGAAAGATTTTAAACCCGACCTTACGCTATATTTGGACATAGACCCTCAGCTTGGCTTGCAGCGCGCCAGAGACAGAGGCGCCCTGGATAGAATCGAGCAGCAGGCGCTGAGTTTCTTCGAGCGCGCCAGGGCAACTTACCTGCAACTGGCCGAGCAAGACGAGTCTATCGTGGTGATCGATGCCAGTCAGACTATGGCGCAGGTGCACAAAGAGATCTTGGCCGTGTTACAGCGCCAAGATTGGTCATGACAACAGCGGAAGTCATAATGAATCTACCTTGGTTAACCCCAGTTCGTGAGGCTTTCTGTGGTCAGTTGATGACTGGCCGGCAGGGACATGCCTATCTCTTGGGGATTCACCAGGGCTATGGCGGCATGCAACTTGCCAATACCTTGGCTCAGGCCAGCCTGTGTATGGCGCCGACGGCCAATGGTGCCTGCGGTGTCTGCAAGGGCTGTCAGTTGTTTATCGCCGGTAACCATCCCGATTGTTACTTGCTAGAGGCCGACGGCAATCAGATTAAGGTAGATCAAGTCAGAGAGCTGTGCCAGAAGTTGACTGCCACCGCCCAGCAGGGGGGAAGACGAGTCGCGATCGTTAAGAACTGCGAGCGACTCAATACGGCGGCGGCCAATGCCCTGTTGAAGACGCTGGAGGAGCCGGGCAAGGAGACCCTTCTGTTGCTGCAGAGTGATACCCCTAGCCGTTTGATGGCCACCATAAGCAGTCGTTGTCAGCGCCTACATTGCCAGCTGCCGAGCCGCGAGGCGGTACAGGAGTGGTTGGCGGTTCAGTTTAACTTAACGAGTGATGTGACTTGGTGTCTGCCGATTGTCGGTGGCCCAGTGGATCTGCTTGCCGCCCTAAATGACGGACGATACGAGGCCTTGATTGGCCTGAGAAAAGCCTGGGTGCAAAGTTTGTCGTCTGGGCACCTGTGTGCTAACTTAACTAATATAGATGAAAAGCAAGTTTCTGATGCACTTAAAGTTTTGTATGTTGTCCTGCGACAAAAACTGGTGAAGCAGAAAGATGCTGATGCATTAATTAACATCAAGATAACAAAATTTGCAGCCAAGGTTATGGAGACGTATCATAACCTGAGTATGATGCCTAATGTGAATTTTATGGCCGTTTTTCAGTCGTTTATCATAGAGTATCAGTCGCTAACAACAAGTTAAAATAATATGGTCGATCTCGTGGTTAATTTTGATACATTACATCAGCTATACAGAGCCTACATGCCCTTCATACAGCCTGCGGGCTTGTTTGTGGCGACGACCGAAAGCCACTACCTAGGTCAGGAGCTTACCATCGCCTATCAACTTCCTGGCTCGACCGCGCGTCACGAGTTTCAAGGCCTGGTAGTGTGGATCAACCCCTTGGGCGCATCCGGTGGGCGACCGGCGGGCATAGGGGTGAAGATCATCACCGACGCCTCGACCCACAAACATCATATTGAAAGTCTACTTTCCCGCGAACTCGCCTCAGGTGATTTGACCTGTACCATGTAGATAGCTATCCTTTGGCTCCTTTTGTAGTGACTTAGGATTTTTGCGTGCTTATCGATTCCCATTGCCATCTCGATCGCCTTAAAGCGGCGCCCGACCAGGACTCATTGAAGACTTTGCTAGCCCAAGCCAAGGATCGCGGCGTGGAGTATTTCCTGTGCGTCAACGTGCGTCAGCAAGGTTTTGCCTCTATGCAGGCGAAAATGGCAGCCTTCGATCAGGTGTTCCTGTCGGCAGGCGTGCACCCGTTAGATGTGCAGGAGGGGCTGGATACGACTCAGTTGCACAGCTATCTACAAGACCCTAAGGTAGTCGCCATCGGTGAGACAGGCCTGGACTATTACTATTCGGGCGAGACCAAGGCGTTGCAACAGCAATGTTTCGAGCAGCAGATCGCCCTGGCGGTCGAGGTAGATAAGCCGTTGATCGTCCATACCCGCGATGCCCGTGAAGATACCATCGCCATGCTTAAGGCCGGTCAGGCGGACAAGGTGGGTGGCGTGCTGCACTGCTTTACCGAGAATTGGGAGATGGCCAAGGCCGCCATAGATCTGGGCTTCTATATCTCTGTGTCTGGCATAGTGACCTTTAAGAATGCCGGCGAGCTACGCTCTGTGATCCGCAAGGTGCCAAAAGACAGGCTCCTGGTGGAAACCGATGCGCCGTATCTGGCGCCAGTGCCTCACCGTGGTGAAGAGAATCAACCTGCGTTTGTTCGGGATGTGGCTGAGTTTGTGGCCGAGCTACGCGGTGAGAAGTATGAAGAGCTGGCTGAGTATACTGGTGACAACTTCTTTAGCCTGTTTAAAGACGCGGCAAAGCTAGTGCAAGCCTAGTTTTTGGTGAAAGCCTAATGTTTGTTGAGAACCTAGTGTCTGTTGATAAATAGTCACTGGCGAAAGATGCGTGCTTAGCTGCTGGGGGCATAGACAAATGTCGCAGAGCTAAGCACTAAAGTTGTCATCTGGAAAACAACCAAGCAAGCAGTTAAGCTCGCAAGCCAAGAGAAGCTGATAAAAAAAGACCCAAAACTATTCCAATTGTTCTGGGTCTAGGGGAATGGCTCTTTGCAGAGCCGTGCGCTACTGTTTGAGATTGCCTCGAATTTCGTCTCAGGCTTTTAGTGTAGTCAAACTCTACCTCACTGCCGGGCTCGTCTAGGTAAATCTTAGATTAAAATGTAACAAAATGTTATCTTGCGGCTGTTGACGTTAATTCAGTCGCTTTCGCTTTAGCCTGAGGCAGCGCCTGTGTTATCCTCTGTAATTATCGAAGAAGGGCAGATTTTATCTCGTACCAGGTCTCTAGGCAGGCTGTTCTTTAGCTTATTCCCCAAGTGCTTCACCAAGCCTAAGTGGGCGCCCTGGTAACTCACCAACTGCTCGCCTTGTGGTTTCTCTTTACTGGCTAAGGCGATATCACGGCCCATCAGGTATTGAATCGCCTGAGCCTCATCAAGCCTGATCCCTTGGGAACTGCCGGCCAGTGCCATGACGGCCTCATGCCTGGGCTTAAAGCCTTTCTTCAGGGCATCGGCCAGCTTGAGGCCAATCCGCTGAAAGCGAATTTTGCCGATGAGAGGCTCCACATTGCTAGGAAACAGCCAATACTCATCGTCTCTCTGCATCAAGAGCCCCTGACCGTCAAGCTTTATGCCGAAGCTTGTATCGAAATAGTCGCATAGGGCCAGGCGAGACTTCTTGTCGATAGGACTAAAGGGAAAGTTCTTCTGCTTGCGCGGTTCTTCGCTGTTTCTGGGCACCTCGGTCAGCTTGGTTAACTTGGCGATGAAGAAACCTTCGCTGTCGAAGATCTGCGGCCAGACATGGAGGAAGCCTTCACCGGTACAGGCTTTCTCGGCGTCTGGGAAGAGGCTGGCTAGGGAGTCAAACTGCACCGCATCGCCATAGGTGGCCTTGAGGTGCAGACAGACTTCCTGATTTTCGCGGCGATTGAGGGTGCAGGTGGAGTATACCAGGCTGCCGCCCGGCTTTAACGCCAGAAAGGCAGATTCGATTAGGTCGCGTTGCACGCTGGCAATAGCCTCTATCTCATCTGCGTCCCAATGTTTGAGGGCATCGGGATCTTTGCGCACCGTGCCTTCACCGCCACAGGGGGCGTCGAGCAGTATGGCGTCGAAAGTCTCGAACAGATACTCGCCAAAGACTCTGGCATCGAAGTGGGTGAGGGCGAGATTGCTGGCGCCCATGCGTTGCACGTTGGCGTGCAGCACCTTGACCCGACTGGAGGAGTATTCGTTGGCGACCAACAAGCCCTGGTTGTTCATCAGGGCCGCAAGCTGAGTAGTCTTAGAACCCGGCGCCGAAGCCATATCCAGTAGGGTGAGGGGGGACGCATCCTCTATCGGCTCGGGAAATAGCGCCTTAGGTGGCAGCATGGAGCTGGCCTCCTGAATATAAAATAGTCCCTGAATATGCTCTACCGTGTTACCCAGCTGCACCGAGTCACCCACCTTTACCCAGAAACCCTCCTCGCACCAGGGCACAGGTTCGAACTGCCAGCCTTTGGCATTCATCATGGTGAGAAAGTCAGAGGTCGTTATCTTGAGAGTGTTGACCCTGATGGAGGGACGTAGGGGCTTGGCGCAATAGCTGATAAATTCATCCATCGAGAGATGATCCGGCATATCTTTCGCTATGCTATTGATAAAATTTTGATTTAGTTGAACCATAGGTAACAGAATAGAGATATCGTTAGTCGCCAGTATATCACATCCATTATTGGGCCTTGAGCAAAGCTTAGGGTGAAAGGAGTCTCGGGTGTTAAATCGCGTTTGGTTTGCCTTTTTTGTCGCCGCCTTAGTCGCAATCGCCATCAGTCTGTTTCAGGGACAGTGGCAGATCCTATCTGCCGTGGTCGAAGCCCTGTTTGCCAGTGCCAAGTTAGCCGCCGAAATTGCTTTGGGGTTGATAGGCGTACTTTCCCTGTGGATGGGCCTGATGCGGGTAGGGGAGAAGGCCGGTGTGGTGGGCCTCTTCGCTCGTTTGTTTGAGCCTTTGCTGAGCCGCTTAATGCCAGAAGTGCCGCGGGGACACCCCGCCTTTGGCAGCGTCACCATGAACCTGACGGCCAATGTACTTGGCCTAGACAATGCCGCGACGCCCCTTGGGCTTAAGGCGATGCAAGATCTGCAGAGCCTGAATCCGGTCAAGAGTGTGGCTACCAATGCGCAGATCCTCTTCTTGGTTCTCAACACCTCTTCCGTTACCTTGGTGCCGGTCACCGTATTTCTCTACCGCGCCCAGCAAGGTGCCGAGTCGCCAGCGGATATCTTTCTGCCTATCTTGCTGGCCACCACGGCCTCCACCCTGGTGGGCGTATTAGTGGTGGCCTTCTATCAGCGGATCTCACTGCTGAATAGTGTCCTGTTGGGCTACGGTGCCCTGATGTTGGCGGCGGTATCTACCTTGGTGTTTTATCTAGGCACGCTAACGGTAGCTGCCATAGGTGAATTTTCAACGGCGCTGGGCAACGGCATCTTAGTGCTGCTGATCTTCAGCTTCATTCTGGTGGCGGGGCTGCGTAAGGTGGCTGTGTATGATGAGTTTGTTGGCGGCGCGAAAGAGGGCTTTAATCAGGCGGTGCAGCTGATCCCTTACCTGCTTGCCATGTTACTGGCCATCGCCTTACTGCGCGCCTCGGGTGCGTTGGATTATCTGCTTGGGGTCATCGCCGCCCTGGTCAATCTGCTGGGGGGGGATACCCGGTTTGTCGACGCCCTGCCCACCGCCTTGATGAAACCCTTTAGCGGTTCGGGTGCTCGTGCCATGATGCTGGAGACAATGCAACATTATGGGGTCGACTCGTTTGCCGGCCGCTTAGCGGCCGTGGTGCAAGGGAGTACCGAGACAACCTTCTATGTGCTGGCGGTCTACTTCGGCGCCGTGGGGATACGTAACGGTCGTCATGCCCTGGTGTGTGGCTTAAGTGCGGATTTTGCCGGGATATGCGCTGGTATCTGGGTCTGCTATCAGTTTTATGGTTAATTGATGCCCGCACAAGGGGCGGCTGCCAAGCTAGCGGTCGGTCATACACAGTCGAGTATTAAAAAGAAAAATGGCCGTTAGGACCCAAGCCTAACGGCCATATCAAGATGGCATTTGGCGCTTAGAAGCGATAGCTTACCGATAGCATGGGCCCGATAAAGCTGTAGTACAAGTTATAGTCGGCCACGTTGAGCTGATCTGAGATGCTGTGTTTAAAGTCGACATCGACCTTGTAATAGTTAAAGGCGGCTGACATACGCCAATTCTTGGTGATCTCGGCTTCGACACCGGCGCGAATATCTATCAGACTGCCCTTGATATCGTCCAATTTGATGTAGAAATACTGAGCGTGGGCGTTGAACTTGAAGCCTGGGCTGAACTCATAGTCGCCGTACAGTCCGACATCCGGCAAGGGCGCCGTGACCTCTTCATCGACAAATCTTGGTGATGCCGTTTGCGCACATTGTTGTAGTGTCTCTCCCTTGGCACAGATACCTATGTCGCCGTCGAAGGCGGTCTTGATAAACATAGTATGGAGGCCTAAGGAAAGACCGAGGTTAAAGTTATTTCCCTGATAGAAGTTATAACCATATCCCAGGCGTGCAATGTCGATATTCAGGGTTGTCTCTAGACGAGCACCCGATTGAACGTCATAAACTTGATTGTCTAGGGTGACCTGAAAGGGGACGGTGAGATTTTTTACCTCTGCAGTACGATGCAGCTGTTTCCAGTCGAAATAGATGCTGTGCCGAGAGTTGAAGTGGTAGCTGGCCTCGAAAAACGGTAGAAACTGCGATTCTTCTAAAGCTAAGTCCTCTTCGAAATCGAGCTTAAAATTATTGCCCTGAACCGGGTTGGTGACATCCATGCTGGAGTTAGAGTTGGAGTAGAAACCGCCAATTTTTAACATGATCTCACTAGGTTCTACCGGTGCCGACACCGAATAGGAATTGGCAGCTCCAGCGGCTAATACCGAAGAGCTAAAGAGAGACAAGCTAAATATGGCGACCGATTTAATCACTAACTACAACCTCTATCAACTAATAATAATTATAAGTTATTGATTTATTTAGTAAGACTTTTTTACTACGCTATCATTCTAACAGGATATTTAAAATTGTGAATGATTTGTATCAAAAAATGTCAAGGTTGCGGCGTTTTTGTTGATATTGAGAGCTGGATTACACAAATAAAAAGGCTCCCGATGATGTATCGAGAGCCAGGTATTAAAGTCTGAAGCGGGTTAGAAAACCAGTGGCCAGAGGATAAGTAGCCAAGTGACGCCGCACAGGGCCAGAGCGATAAATACTGCCGCCGAGGCGATATCTTTTGCCTGACCGCTTAGGGGATGGATCTCGTGACCGATACGGTCGACCACCGCCTCGATGGCCGAGTTAAGTAGCTCGACGATCAAGACTATCATCAGCGTCATGATAAGCAGGATACGTTCGACCAAGGGCACCTCTACTAATAGGGCGATTGGTAGCATGAAGGCGACCAAGATCAACTCTTGGCGAAAGGCAGCCTCCGATTGCCAAGCAAGCTTAAGTCCTTGCATCGAGAAGCCTGTTGCTCTGAAGATTCGTTTGATGCCGTGATTATTTTCCGGTTTCATAGGTGTCCATTTCGTTTTTGTCGTTTAACTGTTTCCGCTCGGCCTGAGCTGGCGGGGGCAGGCCTGTTACAATTTGGGCGCCAGTATAACACTCTAGTTACCAGCGTAACATCTGCCTGATAGGCTTTGGGCTAAACTTAACGCTTAGCTGTCACCCTATTGCTCAAGGAGGAGCCAATGTCGTGTACTAGTCGGTCAATCTTTATCGGGCGCGCCGCGCTATTTCTATGTTGTGTCTCACATGTGGCGATGGCTAACGACTCCCCCAGTTTTCCAGGTGGCGCAGTGAGCCAGCTTAAGCCGAAACAACAGCCAGGATTGCAGTTGGCAGGTAGGCGCGAGGCCGACCGACCTATATCAGAGTATCTGGTGAGCGAAAAGTTCGATGGCGTAAGAGGACGCTGGACGGGCAACTCGATGATGACCCGCTCTGGTCATCCAATAAGAGTGCCTCCCTGGTTTACCAAAGGCTTTCCTAAAGACCCCTTAGATGGCGAGTTGTGGATTGGTCGCGAGCAGTTTGAGGCTATCTCTGCCTTAGTTCGTAATAAAAATGCCGACCCTGAGCGTTGGCGCGCCGTCTCGTTTCTGGTCTTCGATTATCCCGCTATAGATAGCCCCTTTGGTGAACGTTACTCGCTAGCCGTTAAACGCTACGCACATCTATCACCTTTCTTGCATGTCATTCCTCAAAGGCGAATTCAAGATAGTCAGGCGTTGAATGTTGAATTAGACAAAATGGTGGCACAAGGGGCTGAGGGCCTGATGCTGCATCATCAGGATGCTCGCTATCGGGCCGGGCGCAATGGTGACTTAGTGAAGCTCAAGCGTTATCAGGATGCCGAGGCTAAGGTTATCGCCCATCTGCCGGGGAAGGGGAAATACCTGGGAATGATGGGGTCGCTAGAGGTTGAAACGAGTGGGGGGATCCGTTTTAAGCTAGGCACTGGCTTTAGCGATGAGCAGCGTCGGCATCCTCCGGCCATTGGCAGCACGGTTACCTATAAGTATTATGGCCTGACTCAAAATGGTGTACCCAGGTTTGCCAGCTTTATGCGAATTCGTGAGCCGCTTTGAATTCGCATGCCGTTTGGGATAAGCATTAAATTAATAATGTAGGTTTTGAATAAGAAAGGAAAAGTATGTCAAACATCAACTCTGTCCTATTTGTCTGTCTCGGGAATATCTGTCGCTCTCCAACGGCCGAGGCGGTATTTAGAGGCCTGCTTAACGAGCGGGGCCTCTCGATCGTTTGTGACTCGGCGGGTACCTCTGATTACCATGAGGGGGAGGGGCCAGACCGACGGGCTCGTCAGGCTGGCGAGCGCAGAGGCTTAGATTTCAGTGACATTCGTGCCAGAGGGGTTAGAGACGATGACTTTGAACGATTCGATCTGATCTTGGCGGCAGATAAGGCTAATTTGCGAGATTTGCGTGTTCGCTGTCCAGCTCAATATCAGTCAAAGCTGGCCTTGATGCTCTCGTTTCTAGATGAGGGAGAGCGGGAGGTGCCAGACCCATACTATGGCGGCGATGCGGGTTTTGAGCAGGTTTTGGATCTACTGCAGCAGAGTTGTGAAAAACTGCTGTCGCAGATTGCTAAATAAGCATGAACTTGATGCACAACCGCTTGCTAGTGACAATTTAGAAATATTTTCGAGAGCGTCATCTTGCAAGCGGCATTTTTTAAGTTGCTAGCTTAGTCGTTATGACGAACGCCCGAACGCTTTTGGCGCTCAGCCTCGATCTTCGCCTGCTTCTCCGCCTCTTTTTCGGCCAGGATACGAGCCACTTCCGCCTTTTCGGCATCGGCCATCTCTGGGGTTTCCAGTGACAACTGACCTATCTTACCCGAGCGGAACTCATGCAGTAGCAGTTCCGAGGCCTTGTGCAGATCGATTCTGCCGCCTGGTCTCAAGGCGCCACGATTGCGACCAATCGCCTCGAGCAGACCTATGTCATCACTAGGAAGTTCTTTGAGCTTATAGCGCTCAAGCATGGCATCGGGATAGGCCTTGAGGAAGTATTCGGCGGCAAACATGGCCACATCTTCATATTCCATTGCCGTGTCTTTGATGGCGCCGGTTACCGCCAGGCGGTAGCCGCTGGCCTCGTTGTCCACCTTAGGCCATAGGATGCCGGGGGTGTCTGATAGTACGATGCCATTCTTCAAATTAATACGCTGCTGGGTCTTGGTGACCGCAGGCTCATTCCCCGTCTTGGCAATCACTCTTCCCGCCAAGGTGTTAATGATGGTCGACTTGCCTACGTTAGGGATCCCCATGATCATGGTACGGATATCTTTTTCTACCTTGTCACGGTTAGGCACTAGCTTACGACAGAGTTCGGGGACCTTACGCACCTGGGCTGCCTGCAGCGTGGTGATGGCCATCGCCTTCACCCCTTGCTCTTGCTCCAGGTAGTCGATCCAGCGCTGGGTGATCTCCGGATCGGCTAGATCTGACTTGTTGAGCAGCTTGATACAGGGCCTGTCACCACGCAAACTGGCGACCATAGGGTTTTCGCTGCTATAGGGAATACGGGCGTCGAGCACTTCGATCACCAGATCGACTTGAGGCATCACCTCTGCTATTTCTTTGCGCGCCTTGTGCATATGGCCTGGAAACCACTGAATTGCCATCTCTGTACTCTGTCTCTGTGCAAATTTGGGGAGGGATTTTACCCTGATACAGTTTAAAAATCATAAATAAAAAGCGCCCTTGGGCGCTTTTTATCTTAGTCGAGGGTGTTAGATAACGCCCAATTCTCTCAGACGCTCCATCAGGTAGGTGTCGGCGGTGTAACGCTCCGACAGGACCACTTCTGGTTTAGGATGGAGGAAGAGGGGCAGCGAGATACGCGAGCGTGTCTTGTCGGCGCCTTCTGGATTGATCACTCTGTGGGTCGTCGAAGGGAAATAACCGCCCGACGCTTCCTGGAGCATGTCGCCAATATTGATGATCAAGTTGCCGAAATCGCTGGGTACATCTAACCAGTCGCCTGATTTGGCTTTCACCTGCAGGCCAGGCTCGTTAGCGGCCGGCAATACGGTAAGCAGGTTAATATCTTCATGGGCCGCGGCGCGAATGGCACCTAGCTCTTCATCGCCCGACATTGGCGGATAGTGAAGAATGCGCAGCAGTGTCTTATGGCTGTTCTCTATCATCTTAGGTAGGGCGATAGAGTAATTGACAGCCACTTCTGCTGGAGTATGGGCTTCTACCCAACCGAGTAGCTCCTCGGCCAGTGCGTTAGCTTCCTGATAGTAGCGCAGTATGTTCTCTCTAAGGGAGTCTGGAATGCGCCCCCAAGGATAGACATGGTAGTATTCTTTGATATCTTTCACCGTATGGCCTTTGGCAGTTTCAGATACCTCGGAAGGGAAGAAACCATCGTGGGTTTCCGGCTTAAACAGGTAGTTGTGCTTGTCATCGCTATTGAAGAAGGCCTGCCACTCTTCATAGATGGTATCGACCAAAGCCTTGTCGATCGGGTGATTTGAGAGTACGCCAAATCCTGTTTCGCGCAAGGACTCAACGAATCGCTTGGCGCTGTCTTGAGCACGGTAATCTATTGTTTCTAATTTCATATTTTGTTTTCTTGTTATTGAACCCCGCTGGCAGTTTAACCTTGGGATCGCCTTTGAGCAATTGGGTGTGACAAAAATCACGCTTTCATTGTTTGGTGACGAGAAGAGCTTGGTTTGCCTCTAAAATTTTTACTATTAAAATCATGCTTTAGCTAACAAACAGCAGGTGGACACTATAATGATGCAATAACCTACCTGTTTACTAGGTCTTTTATCTGCTATTGTGTGAGTAGAGTGGTCTGAATGGCCTGAGGGAAAGTCGTACAGGAGTGCAAGAGTGCGTGAACTAACGGAATTTGAGCGGTATGTGATTGAGGATAAGGGCACGGAGCGCCCCTTTAGTGGTGAGTACAATCAGCACGATGCGCCTGGAGTCTATCATTGTAAGCGTTGCGATGCGCCTCTCTATCTGTCTGAGCATAAGTTTAACGCCCATTGTGGCTGGCCTGCCTTCGATGATGAGATCCCGGGCGCTGTTAAGCGTGTATCGGACGCAGATGGCCATCGTGTCGAGATAGTGTGTCAGCAGTGTGGTGGTCATCTTGGTCATGTGTTTGAGGGGGAGTATCTGACTAGCAAGAATCTGCGCCACTGTGTGAATTCTGTCTCTATGGTATTCAAGGGAAGAGCGGAGCGGCAGAACGTTGACAGCCATATTCGCTGGGCAACATTGGGCGGTGGCTGCTTCTGGTGTCTGGAGGCGGTATTTAGTCAGCTCAGAGGCGTGATATCGGTTAAGTCTGGCTATGCCGGTGGCGATGAGTCGACAGCTAATTATCGAGCCGTATGCACTGGAGATACCGGTCATGCCGAGGTGGTGCAGATTGAGTTCGACAGCCATATAATCAGCTATGAAGAGCTGCTGGAGGTATTCTGGCAAAGCCATGATCCCACAACGCTCAACCGTCAGGGCAATGATGTCGGTACCCAGTATCGCTCGGTGATCTTTACCCATGACGATGAACAGATTCAAGCGGCGAGTCAGATGATAGCCAGACTGACTGAGGCGAGCATCTTCGACAAGCCCATAGTGACTGAGCTGGTGGCATTGGATAACTTCTATCCCGCCGAGCCTTATCACGATGCCTATTTCGAGCATAATGGGCAGCAGCCCTACTGTCAGGTGGTAGTTAAACCTAAGGTAGATAAGATAAAGGCCCTGTTTAAGGAACGGCTCAAATCGGGCGGCGGATAATAAAAAAGGCGCATCATGCGCCTTTTTTATTGCCAAGGTTTAGCCAGCTTATATAGAGCTGGACCCCTTAAGAATCTAGTTTGTCGTCGGCCACCTTATAGTGGGGGTCTTCTATTAGGTTGACCTCCACCAAGTCGCCTGCCTTATGCAGTAGCTGCTTGCAATCGTGACTAAGGTGACGAAGATGTAATCGTTTACCCGAGCTCACATAACGCTCCGCCAGGGTGTCGATGGCATCGAGGGCCGAGTGATCACACACGCGAGAGTTTTGGAAATCCACAATCACATCCTGAGGATCTGTCTTGGCGTGGAACAGTTCCAAAAACTCGGCGACCGAACCAAAGAAGAGTGGGCCGTTGAGCTTATAGACTTTCCAGCCGTTAGCATCTTCACTCACATCGACGTTGATGTGTTTGGCGTGCTCCCAGGCAAATACCAATGCCGAGACGATAACGCCGACAAATACCGCAAAGGCGAGATCGGTAAACACTGTCACCACAGTTACCAGGACGATGACGAAGGCGTCGTGCTTAGGCACCTTACGCATTACCTTGAAGCTTGCCCACTCAAAGGTGCCTAGTACTACCATGAACATTACACCAACCAGTGCCGCCAACGGGATCATCTCAATCAACGACGAACCGAACAAGATGAAGGCCAGCAGGGCGATGGCCGCCGTGATGCCTGAGAGTCTGCCGCGCCCGCCTGAGTTTATGTTGATCATCGACTGACCTATCATGGCACAGCCACCCATGGCGCCGAAGAAACCACTCGTGATGTTACCTATACCCTGGCCAACACACTCTTTGTTGCCTTTACCCCGGGTGCTGGTCATCTCATCGATCACCGTCAGCGTCAGCAGAGATTCGATGAGGCCTACCGCCGCTAAAATAAAGGAGTAGGGCAGTATGATAGAGAGAGTCTCCAGGTTAAAGGGCACAGACGGAATGGCGAAGGTCGGCAGGCTACCCGCTATGGTCGCGCTCTCATCGCCTGACATGGACTTCAAGAAGTCCAGTACGTTACGAGTATCGAGTTCGAAATAGACCGCAATGGCGGTTACCGTGAGGATCGCCGCTAATGATGACGGAAACGCCGTGGTAAGTTTAGGCAGGAAATGGATAATCGCCATGGTGAGGGCGACGAGGCCAAGCATCAACGCGAGTTGATCCTGTGGCAGCCAGGTCAATACGCCGTTTGCATCGGGGACCTTAAACTGACCGAGCTGTGCCAGGAAGATCACGATAGCTAAGCCGTTAACGAAGCCTATCATCACAGGATAGGGCACGATGCGAATAAATTTCCCCAGCTTTAGCAGACCGCATCCGACTTGTATCAGGCCTGCCAGCACTACGGCGGCAAAGAGATATTGCACCCCATGTTCACTGACCAAGGCTACCATGACCACGGCCATGGCGCCGGTGGCACCAGAGATCATGCCGGGACGACCACCGATGAGCGCGGTAACCAGGCCCATGATGAAGGCGGCATACAGGCCAACCATAGGCTCGACACCGGCGACGAAGGCAAAAGCAACCGCTTCGGGGACCAGTGCTAACGCAACCGTGAGTCCCGACAACAAATCGGCTCTGTGGCTGCTGGTTTTGTGACGAATAAGATCGAACATTTAGCCTCTGTTATTAATCTGTTAGTTGATTGATTTTCGGCCGCGCATACTAGCAAAATAGCGGCGCTAATAAAATAAAAAGCCATGCATTATCGCATGGCTTTTTTGACTTAAGGCTTATTATACCTTAGGGACGTGCCATTTCCGAGTTTGCACTGTTAGTGCGTTTCGCTGGCTCGGCCGAGGCCTCTTTTGCCGCGTGCTCGTATTGACGACCCGATGGTGTTTCAACTTGAGCCCTGGCTTCTATCTCTGGTTTGGACATGGTTGAACTCACCATGGAACCGAAGCGGCTAGTGGCCTTAGGCGCAGGCTTTTCTGTCTTGTCGCCAGCTTCCTCGGCAGGCTTGGACTCTGCGGTTTCAGCCTTAACAGGCTTAGCGGCAGGCTTCACCTGAGCGATGGGGGCTTGCACTGCAACAGGCTTTGCCATTGGCGCTGTGGCGGCGCTGTTCTCTTTGGCGGCAGGGGCTTCAGTAACAGGGGCTTCAGTTTCAGCCTTGGCCTCTTGCACCTCCACTGCAGGCTCGTCGACAACAGGTGCAGCTTCTACCGTTTCAGCCGCAACAACTGGCTCTTCGGCCTGCGCTGTCACTTCTTCCGCTTGAAGCGCCTCTTCCTGATCCGCCTTAATCTCTTCAGGTGTGCTGGTCAGATCAAGCTCTGCCTGGACTTCCTCTTTCAGACTGGTTTCAGCTTCGCTTGCCAGTGGCAGGCTTTGCTGAGCTTTTTCTGTTGAGGTCTCCTCTTTAGAGGCGACTTTGGCCTTTGGCGCACGACGTTTTGGCTTAGGCTTGCCCTCTTCTTGAGTGGCGTCACCCTTAACCGATTTCTGTGCAGATGCTTCCTCGGTAACGGAGGTGGCCGCATCTGTCGTCTCGGCTTTGCTAGTAGCGCCTTGCTTATCTTCTTTCTCAGTCGCTGGAGCCTGAGCTTCACTGACAACTTCAACACCACTCTCGGCTTGTTCTAGCTGAGGTGCGGTGTCCACCTCATTCGGAATAAAGGCGGGTTCGGCATTGTTGGCTTCACCGTTACTCTCTTCGTCACGACGACGGCGTTGACCGGCAGCGCGAAGATGACGAGGGCTACGACGGCTGCGACGCTGACCTTCTCTTGGTTCACGCTTGCTGTCATCGGTCTCTTGAGCCTGAGCACTTGCGTCATCCCCTTGCGTTTCGCCTTCGGTTGCCTTGCTCTCTTCGAGCTGAGGCTGAGCGTCACTCTCGGCCTGAGTCTCGACAGCAGTTTGCTTGGCAGTCGTTTCTTCTACGACGCTTTGCGCTTCAGGCTCTAATGCTGTCTTGTCTTCTGTCTTGTCGACTTTTTCTTGCTTAGGCTTGCTCTTACGAGGCTGGCGTTTTTGGCGCTGTGGCTTCTCATCAGCTTTGGTGTCGGCGGCTGGTACTTGCACCTGCTCGTCGTTAGCCTTTTCAGCTACCTGTACCAGTGCTGCCTCATCGGCTAGCTGCTGCTCAGACTGTACACGAACCTTACGGCGCATGTTGCGGCGCTGACGGCGTTCGCGGGCGGCTTCCTGTTTAGGTTGTTGCGCTTGGCCTTCGCTCGCTTTGCTTTGGCTTTGCGGCTTATCGTCACGGTCACGCTTTTGGCGTTTCTCGTTACGGCTCTTAGCGGCGCGATTGCCAGCATCTTCGCTCTTGCCACCACGACTACGCTTGTTGTCAGCCTCTTTGTCTTCATCACGGTTCTTACGCGCGTCGTTACGACGGTTGTTGCGACGCGTATTACGACTCTGTGCGTTGCGGCGAGGTTGCTCTTTCTTAGGGGCTTCCTTAGGTTGCTCCGGCTCACCGCTAAACAGCTTACCAATGGCGGCTAGAAGCTTGGCAATGAGGCCTGGCTCCTGTGGCTTTTCTACCTGTTTGGTCTGGACCGGCGCCTCTTTGCTTGGTGCACCTTTAACTGGTGTCGAGAAGCCTTTGAGGGCAGGCTCGGGAGCGGCGGCACGCTCTAGCTTACGCGGTTCGTAGAGCTTAGATTCAGGTTGCTCAAGCAGCTTGTAGCTTGATTCGCTGATCTGATCGTCTTTGCGATGGCGGCTCACGCGGTAGTCAGGTGTCGTCATGTTAGGATCTGGGATCACATAGACTTCGACGCCATGACGCTGCTCTGTGATACGAATGGCTTTACGCTTCTCGTTCAGCAGGAAGGCGGCGACATCGACAGGTACGACGGCCTCGATCTGTGAGGTGTTTTCTTTAATCGCTTCCTCTTCCATCAGACGCAGGATAGAGAGGGCAAGCGATTCGGTACCACGAATAGTGCCTTGGCCATGACAGCGTGGACACAGGTGCGCGGCAGACTCTTCCAGAGATGGACGCAGACGCTGACGTGACATCTCCATCAGACCGAAGCGAGAGATGCGTCCCAATTGGACACGGGCTCTATCGTGATGCACGGCGTCACGCATTCTGTTTTCGACTTCGCGCTGGTGTCTGACCGGTGTCATGTCGATGAAATCGATAACGACCAGGCCACCCAAGTCACGTAGACGCAGCTGACGGGCGATCTCGTCGGCTGCTTCAAGGTTGGTATTAAGCGCTGTCTCTTCGATATCCCCGCCCTTCGTTGCACGGGCCGAGTTGATATCGATTGAGGTTAGTGCCTCGGTTGGATCGATAACGATAGAGCCACCAGAAGGGAGACGCACTTCACGCTGGAAGGCCGATTCGATCTGGGTTTCAATCTGGTAATGGGTAAACAGTGGTACTTCTGCCTCGTAGCGCTTGATTCGATCGACGAAGTCTGGGCGTACCAAAGATACGTGTTGTTTAGCCTGCTCATAAATACGTTGATGGTCGATAAGTACTTCACCGACATCGCGGCGCAAATAGTCACGAATGGCGCGTACGATAACATTACTTTCCTGATGGATCAGGAAAGGTGCAGGGCGGTTTTGCGCCGCTTCTTCGATGGCTGCCCAGTGGTGCTGAAGGACCTTAAGGTCCCATTTGAGCTCGGCGGCATCTTTACCTACACCTGCGGTGCGTACGATAAGTCCCATACCCTGAGGGACTTCCAGCTCAGACATGGCGGCTTTTAGCTCGGTACGCTCATCGCCTTCGATTCGGCGAGAAATACCACCGGCGCGAGGGTTGTTTGGCATTAGCACCAGGTAAGAGCCCGCCAGACTGATGAAGGTGGTCAGGGCTGCGCCCTTGTTGCCACGCTCTTCTTTGTCAATCTGAACTATGACTTCCTGACCCTCTTTCACCACCTCTTTGATGTTAGGACGGCCTTGGAAAGAGTAGCCTTTAGGGAAGTACTCGCGTGCAATTTCTTTGAGGGGGAGGAAACCATGACGCTCGGCGCCGTAGTCGACGAAAGCCGCTTCGAGAGAGGGTTCTACGCGGGTGATTTTACCCTTGTAGATGTTGGCTTTTTTCTGCTCGTGACCAGGGCTCTCGATGTCGAGATCGTATAGTTGTTGCCCATCAACTAGGGCAACGCGCAACTCTTCAGATTGAGTCGCATTAATTAACATCCGTTTCATGATGACGTATTTCTTCTTAAAATAAGGTCATCAAACGAAGCTGTTGTCGATGCATTACGGGCCCAGAATGATAAGTGGAGCCTCACGGCTTGGGTCTGGGCTAGGGTGCGCAATCTCTGTAAGACGCAATCGCTGCGTGTCGCATCCTATTTATGGCTTATTTTTTAAAATCGCTAAAAACAAGGAATTCGTTGTTAAACGTCAACCAACCCCATAAATTCTAATGTACTTTCCGGTAATGCCAAAATCGATACGTGCTCGTCTGACGACAAGTGAATATTAAACTTCGAATTTGGAGCGCTATTCTTAGAGAAACCACGTTTAAATGTGGCATTTATACTGCGTTTAGTCGTTTAAACTCGTTTTCTCGGTTTATTTTTATCTAACGACTTGTAAGTCAATCACTTACTACTCAGTAAAAATAGTTTTTAGTCTCTGCTCTTCGCGCTTGCATTGGGGGATTTGTGAACACTTTATTCAGTATTTATCCCCATTGGCGTGGCAAATATAGCAACAATCCTGAAAATCAGCAAATGGAAAGGCACAAAACTTGTTATCTGATGTACAATGTGAAGCTTGAAAGAGACAAGGCGTAGCATGAACAAGCAACAAGCATTAAATAAAGTCGAACTGGTGACAATTGACGAGGATCACCTGGGCCAGCGAATCGATAACTTTCTGGTGACTAAACTGAAAGGCGTCCCTAAGAGTATGATCTATCGTATCGTGCGCAAGGGTGAAGTTCGCGTTAACAAGAAACGGATCAAGCCCGAATATAAGCTGCAAGATGGTGACGTGGTGCGTATTCCGCCAGTTCGTGTATCCAGCAATGACGACAAACCAGGGCCGAGTGCCAAGTTGACTAAGGTGTCTCAACTTGAGGGGCGTATCCTGTTTGAAGATAAGGCCCTTATAGTGCTCAATAAGCCTGCCGGCATCGCGGTGCATGGCGGCAGTGGTGTGGATTTTGGCGTTATCGAGGCAATGCGTTCGCTCAGACCGCAGCAGAAGTTTCTCGAACTGGTTCACCGATTGGATAAGGAAACTTCGGGTGTCTTGTTGATCGCCAAGAAGCGCAGCGCCCTTAAACACCTACATGATCAGCTGCGTTATAAGAAGATGCAGAAGGACTACCAGGCCCTGGTGCGTGGTGAATGGCAAAAGCATGACAAGGTGATCAATGCGCCGCTGTTGAAACTGACTCTTAAGTCTGGTGAGCGTATCGTGCGTGTTAATCAGGAGGGGAAACCCTCGGAAACCCGTTTTAAGATAATGCAACGCTATCAAGGGGTCACCCTGGTACAGGCCAGTCCGGTTACCGGCCGTACCCACCAGATCCGTGTGCATTGCCAGTATGCCGGTCACCCCATTGCCTGTGATGAGAAATACAGCGAGCAGAAGTTTGATGATGCCATGCGTCAGTTGGGCCTCAATCGTCTTTTTCTCCATGCCGCTCAGCTGAAATTTACCCATCCGGTCACGGAGGAGGTGATGCAGGTGAAGGCGCCACTGGACAGCGCGCTACAAGAATTGTTGAATAAATTGGATAAGGCATGAAACGATACGATTTAGTGATATTCGATTGGGATGGCACCCTGATGGACTCGGTCAGCAAGATAGTAGCTTGTATGCAGCAGACCGCCAGGGAGCTGAGTATGTTGGTGCCGAGCGAACAAGCGATTCGTGACATCATAGGCCTGTCGATGGACGAGGCGCTAAATGTATTGCATCCCAGCGCCTGCGAGCAGACACGTGAGAATATGGTGAACGTGTATCGCAAACAGTATCTGCAGCTTAATCAAACGCCCAGCCCAGTCTTTGAAGGTGCCGAGCAGCTGCTTTTGTCCCTCAAGGCTTCTGGGCATCAACTGGCGGTGGCTACCGGCAAGGCACGCGCCGGCTTAGACAGGGTACTCAATGAAACAGGATTTCATCAGCACTTTGTGGCCAGTCGCTGTGCCGACGAGGCCAAGAGTAAGCCTCACCCGCAGATGCTACACGAGCTGTTGTCGCTGCTTGATGTTGCGCCCGATAAGGCGGTGATGATTGGCGATTCGGTGCACGATCTCAATATGGCGAGCAATGCCGGCATAGACGGCATAGGCGTGAGTTATGGTGCCCATTCGGCGCCAAAGCTACAGGAAGCCAATCCAGTCGCTATCGCTGAGTATCCGCTGGCGCTGCTTCCGCTTATTACTGGCAAGGCTGGTTAAGCCGCTTGCGGCGCTTGTTGCGGTACATAGACTTGTCCGCCATGCAGATAAGCGCCGATACGTCCCTCTGCTCTGGCTCGACCCAGTGGTAACCTATACTGGCGGCGAGTCTGAGTTGCTCTCCCTCATGCCTAATGCCCTCTTCTAGCTTCTGATTGAGGCTTAGGCTAAGTGCGTTGAGCAGCTGTCTTTTGTCACTCTCATCTTTGGCCTCGAAGCTATGCAGTATGATGAACTCGTCGCCGCCGATACGAGCTACCATCTCAGCATTGGAACAAACCGTCCTTAAAATCTCGGCAACTCTCTGTAGTACCTTGTCACCAACCTGATGGTTGTAGTTGTCGTTGATCTGCTTGAAATCATCGAGATCCAGATAGAGTACGGCCAAGTCTGCCTGCTGCTCTGGCAATTTGGGTAACAGTTTGGCGAAATGGTTAAATAGGGCGAGGCGATTAGGCAGCTGAGTTAGTGAGTCGTGGAAGGCGAGGTATTCACTCTCCTCTTTGGCCTTTTGCAGCTCGGTAATGTTATGGGCCGATACGATGACGCCACTGATTTGGCCATTTTCATCCTGGTGGGGGTTGTGATGGACGTTGAGATACTGAGGTTCCGCCACCGAAGGGGGGTGAATGCGGGTCTGGGTGTTGATCGACTCTCCCGCGAAGGACCTGTCTAGCAGCGGCCTAATGTGGTTCTCGAATACCGCCTCGCCGTGGATTTCGCTGGCATGTTTGCCGATGATCTCGCTCGCGTCACAGTTAAGCAGATGCTCATAACCCTTAGAGACCACATGATAGCGATAGTCGAGGCCGACGAAGGACATCATATGATGGGTCGATGCAATCATCTCCTTGTGTACCGACAGCTCCCTCGACATCAGCAAGCGCTTATATTCGATACCGATCCGCTGGGCTAACAGGCGGAAGAACTCCCGTGACTTGGTATTTTCTCTCTGGGGGAGTGGATCCATGACTAAGATATGCCCGAGAGGGTTCCCTTCGTCGCCTAGGATGAGTTCGGCCTGGTAGCTGACGGCCCCGAGATCTTTGATAAGCTGAAAGTCGGGAAAGCGCTGCTGTAGATCACTCGCATACAAGAGATGGGTGTCGGGGTAGCGCATCTGGTAGATGGCTTCGCAGGGAGAGCCTTTGAGGTCAAACTCGAATCCGGGAATGGTTTGTTTGACGTCGCAAAAGGCTACTACCTCTATTTTTCCCCGATGTGTTGAAGGACGGGCGAACGCAGCCCAGCGACACTGTGTCACGAGGGCGAGAGCCTTGAGTGCCCGTTGAAAGAATCGCTCGTCGATGCAGGGGGCGGCGAGTAAGGCAAGAGCTTCTTCGAGATCGGTCATAATATAACCACCCAAAAATACAGTTGACTTCCTTGTCGCTATCAATGTTATTGGCGTTTGAAAATCTTCATTTTCAAAGTAGCTAGTTTTTATCCGTTTGTGAAGCCTTGTTTTAGTGAATAAATCTAAACCTTGGCTCGTCACTGGAATGAATGTCTGCTTTGGAGAGGTGTAAGGCCTGATGAAGGCCTTAACCTGGAGGTAGTAGAGCCTGGAGACGTTGGAAATCGCTAGCGGCTGGTGATTGCCGGATAGCCTTTATGCCTGTGCGGGGGCCAAGATGTCCACGCCTTGCTTAAACAACATCTGGGTGAGGGCGATCAGGGGTAAGCCCACAAGCGTATTGGGATCCCGTCCCTCGAGGCGATCGAACAGGGCGATGCCAAGGCCTTCAGATTTGAAGCTGCCGGCGCAGTAAAGGGGCTGCTCGGTATCGACGTAGTAATTGATCTGCTCTGAGGTCAGCACCCTAAAGTGAACGGTAAAGGGCTCGCAGATAACCTCGCTCGTCCCATCGGCCGCATTAAACAGGGCGAGGCCAGTATAGAAGGTGATCGACTTGCCTGAGACGCGCTCGAGTTGTGCAATGGCCTTGGCTCGCGTGAGCGGCTTACCTATGATGTCACCGTCGATGACGCAGACTTGATCTGAGCCGATAACCAGCCCACTATGGCGGTCTTGTGCGCCCGCCTTGGCTTTGGCCAATGCCAGGCGTATCACTAACTCCTGAGCCGACTCTCCCGTGATCGGCGTCTCGTCTACCTCAGGGGCACAGGTATCAAACTCGATAGCGAGTTTCTGAAGCAAAGACTGACGAAAAACTGAGGTGGAGGCGAGTATGATAGGCGGGGTCATGATTTTACCTTGTTTATCTGGTATCTATTGCGAGTGGCAAAACTTTTTAATGAATGGCGGCTATCATAAGCCATCTTGGGAAAAAAACGCAGAATTAAGTCGTGTGGCAGGTGAGATGGATAAGCAAGGTTTAACGCATCGGGACAAAAATGACTGCTTGAAGAGATCGATATGCGAGGTGCGGACTATATTTAGACAAGGGCAATGAAAAGAGGCGACTAAGGCCGTGCGAATGCTTCTATTTTAAGCGTGCGGGGCTTGAGTATCCATTGACCCTTGGGTAAAATTTTCGCTCCAACAATTTTTGAATTATTGATGGGTTTTATCGCTTTCGTTAACGGGATCGATAAAGGAGATAAATTTTCCTTTGACTCAAGGTAATTCAAACTATAATATGCGCGCCTTATGCAAACAGTAAAGATACCGGTCTCAATTGATCCTATACGCGCAGCGGCCAGCAAGCTTTCTTATGAAGGCCTTGTTCCCGGTGTGCAGCTAAAGCGATTAAATGAGTTATGTGCCGGCGACTGTTCCGATGTGGCAGTGTCGATTGAATGTGGTGTAGATATACAGGGGATAGTCTACCTGAAAGGGAAGGCTGTGACGGAGCTCACTCTGATATGTCAACGTTGCATGACGCTATTTACCACTGAGGTTACGGTCGACTTTTGTTTTAGCCCTTGCGGGTCTGAGGCAGAAATCGATGAGCTCCCGGATGCGTATGACCCTATTGAGTGCAATGAGATAGGTGAGATTCGTCTGCATCAATTGATTGAAGATGAATTGATAGTAGCTATGCCTTTGATCCCAATGCATGCAGAAGAAAGCTGCAGCAAAGGCGATCAAGATGTAGTAGTAGGCGAGATTGAACCCGCTCAAGAGGAGCGTCCAAATCCGTTTGCAGTGTTAGAAAAACTGAAGAGCAAGTAATCTAGGAGACAGGTCAAATGGCTGTACAACAGAATAAAAAATCTCGTTCAAAGCGCGGTATGCGCCGTTCACACGACGCGTTGAGCACTGCTCAACTGTCAGTTGATGCAACGAGTGGTGAACTACACCGTCGTCACAACGTGACTGCAGACGGTTACTACCGTGGTCAGAAGGTTATCAACAAGTAATCTGTTGATTGCCGATGACTAATCTGACGCTTGCGTTAGATGCGATGGGGGGCGATTTTGGTCCCCGCATCACAGTGCCTGCAACCCTGCAGGCACTTCGCTTATATCCCTTCTTACACGTCATCATGGTGGGTGACAGGTCGCAAATCGAACCTCTGCTAAGCCACCTGGAATCTGACATACTCTCACGTATCGAACTCGTGCATACCACAGAAGTGGTGAAGATGTGCGACAGACCCGTGCATGCGCTGCGTAACTGCAAGCAAAGCTCGATGCGTCTGGCGATCGAACTGGTACGGGATAAGAAGGCGCAGGCCTGTTTAAGCGCAGGTAACACCGGGGCCTTGATGGCCATCTCCAAGGTGTTACTCAAGACGCTGCCGGGTATAGACAGACCGGCCCTGGTCAGCTGCCTGCCGGCGGTCAATCATAAACCCGTATATCTGCTGGATCTCGGTGCCAACGTCTCCTGCTGCAGCGAAACCCTGTTTCAGTTTGCGGTGATGGGCTCAGTCCTGTGTGAGGCAGTGGATAAGAATCCTGCCCCAAAGGTTGCCCTGCTCAATGTGGGCATCGAAGAGATCAAGGGTAACGATCAGGTACAACAGGCGGGGCAGTTACTGCAACAGAGCCCGCAGCTCAATTACGCCGGATTTATCGAAGGCGATGCTATCTATTCGGGTAATGTCGATGTCATCGTCTGTGACGGTTTTGTCGGCAACATTACCCTGAAAACCTCTGAGGGGATTGCAAGGCTCCTCGTCCATCAGTTGAAGAAAGGCTTAACTCAAGGCTTTTTTGTACGATTACTGGCCAAGTTAATCGCCCCGCGCATTAATAGTGTTTTAAATCAGATGAACCCCGACCACTATAACGGAGCAAGTCTGATAGGATTGCGCGGAATTGTAGTAAAAAGTCATGGAAGTGCGGATGAATCTGCCTATTTACAAGCAATTAGTTTGGCAGTGACCGAAGCACAACGTCGGCTTCCCAAGATGATTGAAGAGCGTCTTGAGTCGATCCTTTTAGACATAAATAACTGATATCTCCTTATGCATACAAAAATTCTCGGAACTGGTAGTTATTTGCCAGCGCAAGTCCGTAGCAATCAAGATCTGGAAAAGATGGTGGATACCAGTGACCAGTGGATTGTTGAACGTACCGGTATTTCAGAGCGCAGAATAGCCGCCGAAGACGAATCAGTATCAACCATGGGTTATGCTGCCGCGGTGCGCGCTCTGGAAATGGCCGGGGTCGACCCTAGCGAACTGGATATGATCGTATGTGGTACCACGAGTGCCAATAACGCCTTTCCTGCCGCGGCCTGTGAAATTCAGGCGATGCTGGGCGTGCATACCATTCCGGCCTTCGATGTCGCAGCTGCCTGCTCAGGCTTTGTCTATGCGTTGTCGGTTGCGGATCAGTTTGTGAAGACGGGCGCGGCCAAGAAAGTATTGGTGATTGGTGCCGATGTCCTGTCACGTCTGTGCGAGCCTGAAGATCGCACCACCATCATTCTATTCGGTGATGGCGCCGGCGCCGCGGTTGTGGGCGCCTCAGAAGAGCCGGGTATCATCTCGACCCATATCTACGCCGATGGCCGTCAAGGCGATCTGCTGAAATGTTCCTTCCCGCCAAGAGCCAGTGAGTCTTCAGAGGCCGTCGGCTATATGACGATGAAGGGCAACGACGTCTTCAAGGTCGCCGTGACTCAGCTTTCTCATGTGGTCACAGAGACGCTACGCATCAATCAGATTGATAAATCTGAGATCGACTGGCTGGTACCTCATCAGGCGAACTTCCGCATCATTAAGGCAACCGCCAAGAAGCTCGATATGAGCCTGGACAAGGTGGTATTGACCCTGGCCAAACATGGTAATACCTCGGCTGCCTCTGTGCCTATTGCTTTGGATGAGGCGGTGCGCGACGGACGTATTCAACGCGGTCAACTCCTGCTTCTCGAGGCCTTCGGCGCCGGATTTGCCTGGGGCAGCGCGCTCGTTCGTTTTTAGTCGATTTTAGTACTAGAATACATTGATTTAGTAAAGGTATATAAAAATGGAAAAGATTGCTTATGTCTTCCCTGGGCAAGGTTCTCAGGCGGTAGGCATGTTGGCCGACTTGGCGGCGGAACATGAGGTCGTCGGTCAAACCTTCGCCGAAGCGAGCGAAGTGTTAGGCTATGACTTGTGGCAACTGGTACAAGAGGGACCTGCCGAGTCTCTGAATCAGACAGATAAGACCCAGCCTGCATTGCTTACCGCAAGTGTCGCCATCTGGCGTGCGATTCAAGCTACCTCAGCGCCAAAGCCTGCCTTGCTTGCCGGCCACAGCCTGGGTGAGTATTCGGCACTGGTGTGCGCCGGTGTGATCGATTTTAAAGATGCGGTAAAGCTGGTTGAGCTACGTGGGCAGCTGATGCAACAGGCGGTGCCTGCGGGTACTGGCGCCATGTTTGCGATTATCGGTCTGGATAACGACGGCATCGCTAAGGCGTGTGAAGAGGCGGCCCAGGGTGAGGTGGTTGCACCGGTTAACTTTAACAGCCCTGGTCAAGTGGTTATCGCCGGTGAGAAGGCGGCGGTTGAGCGCGCGGCGGATGCCTGTAAGGCGGCCGGTGCCAAGATGGCCGTTGCCTTGCCTGTGAGTGTGCCATCTCACTGCCAATTGATGAAGCCTGCGGCGGATGAACTGGCCAAGGCACTGGACGCATTGAGCTTTAATGCGCCTAGCGTTCGTGTTGTCAACAATGTCGATGTCGCCACACCTGAGACGGTCGAAGCCATTAAGGATGCCCTGGTGCGTCAGCTATATTGTCCTGTTAGATGGTCTGAGACCGTTGAGAAGATGGCCGCCGAGGGCGTGAGCCAGCTGGTTGAAGTGGGCCCAGGTAAGGTACTCACCGGGTTAGCGAAAAGAATTAATAGATCGCTGAGCGCGAAAGTGGCGAATGATAGCGCCTCTGTTGCCGCGCTCGGTGAATAAGGAGTAAATAGATGAGTTTCAATCTCGATTTAACCGGCAAGGTTGCCCTGGTAACCGGTGCCAGTCGTGGTATTGGCCGCGCGGTCGCCGAAACATTGGTCGAGGCCGGCGCCTTGGTGATCGGCACAGCGACCAGCGAGCGTGGTGCGGCCGCTATCCAGGAATATCTGGGTGATAAAGGTCATGGATTAGTATTAAATGTCACCGATGGCGAATCAGTTGACCAATTATTTGCCTCGATCAAAGAAAAAGTCGGTGAAGTTGATATTCTGGTAAACAATGCGGGTATCACGCGCGATAATCTCTTGATGCGTATGAAGGAAGATGAGTGGACGGATATCATAGATACCAACCTCAGCTCTCTCTATCGCACCTCTAAGCCGGTGTTACGTACAATGATGAAAAAGCGCAGTGGCCGTATTATTAACATTGGCTCTGTTGTAGGCACAATGGGCAATGCAGGTCAGACAAACTATTGCGCAGCTAAAGCTGGTTTGATCGGATTTACAAAATCTCTTGCAAGAGAGGTTGCATCTCGTCAAATAACAGTGAATGCTATTGCTCCTGGGTTTATCCAGACCGATATGACGGATGAGCTGACGGAAGAGCAGCAAAAAGGTATTATGTCGCAAGTTCCTATGGAAAGACTGGGACAGCCGCAAGAGATTGCAAATGCTGTACTGTTTTTAGCATCGGATTCAGCGGCTTACATCACAGGGGAAACTCTGCATGTAAACGGCGGCATGTACATGGTTTAAATGTCGGTTATAACAACTGACTGATTTTGATTGATTTTTGGCGTAGACTTACGTAGGTTTTGTGGTTAGACCACAAAAGTTAAGCTTGCATTGTGTGCCAAATTGAATAAACTACTCGCAATCTTACGCAAGTGCGTAATTTGAATAGGAAAGAAAACTAATGAGCAACATCGAAGAACGTGTAAAGAAAATCATTATCGAGCAACTGGGCGTTAAAGAAGAAGACGTAAAACCAGCAGCATCTTTCGTTGACGACCTAGGTGCAGATTCTCTGGACACCGTTGAGTTGGTAATGGCTCTAGAAGAAGAGTTTGACACTGAGATCCCTGATGAAGAAGCTGAAAAGATCACTACTGTTCAAGCAGCGATCGATTACGTTTCTAAGAATCAGTAATACTGAATTCTCTAAAACAGGCGGCAATTATGCCGCCTGTTTTTGTTTGAGGGCTAGGAGCGGGAGAGGGCGGATGCCCGCCTGAGTTTCCTGTGCTATAACCTAATAAGCCTTGTTTTTCCGGTCTCCTTAGAGGCCTCCCATCTCATTCTAGTGAAAGGTGAAAACGTGTCTAAACGTCGTGTAGTCGTCACAGGTATTGGTCTAGTGACCCCTGTGGGCAATACCGTAGAGGCGTCCTGGAAAGCCCTGCTTGCGGGACAGAGCGGTATCGCACCGATAACCAAATTTGATGCCAGCGAGTTCTCTACTCGTTTTAGCGGCTCGGTCAAAGATTTTGACGTAGAGCAGTACCTGCCGAAGAAAGAAGCCCGCAAGATGGATCTCTTCATCCAATACGGCATGGCGGCGGGTATCCAGGCGATCGAAGATGCCGGTTTGAATATGGAAGTGGAAGATCCGACCCGTGTCGGTACGGCCATCGGCGCCGGTATGGGTGGTATGCCGCTTATCGAAGCGGCTCACTCAGCCTTGTTAAAGGGCGGTCCTCGCAAGATATCGCCATTTTTCGTGCCGAGCACCATCATCAACATGATCGCCGGTCATCTGTCGATCAAGTACGGCATGACAGGCCCTAATTTTGCGGTCACCACAGCCTGTACCACGGGCGTGCATAACATAGGCTTTGCCGCACGTACCATCGCCTATGGCGATGCTGATGTGATGATTGCCGGTGGCGCAGAAGATGTGACCTGTCCGCTGGCCGTCGGTGGCTTTGGGTCGGCCAAGGCACTTTCTACCCGCAACGAAGATCCTGTTGCCGCAAGTCGTCCTTGGGATAAAGACAGAGATGGTTTCGTCATCGGTGACGGCGCCGGCATCATGGTGATGGAAGAGTATGAGCACGCTAAGGCGCGCGGTGCGACCATCTATGGTGAGTTGGTTGGCTTCGGCATGAGCGGTGATGCCTTCCATATGACCTCACCACCGGCCGATGGTGCAGGCGCTGCACTGGCGATGGAAAATGCCATCAAAGATGCGGCTATCGAAAAACAGCTAGTGGGATACATTAATGCCCATGGCACCTCAACACCGGCAGGTGATAAGGCCGAGGCCTCAGCGGTGAAGAGTGTGTTTGGCGATCATGCATACGACCTGTTGGTCAGCTCGACCAAGTCGATGACTGGTCACCTGTTAGGCGCGGCCGGTGCTGTCGAGGCGATTATTACCCTGCTGGCGCTGCGCGATCAGATGATCCCTCCAACCATCAACCTGGATAATCCAGATGAAGGCTGCGATCTCGATTTCGTGCCCCATACGGCACGTAGTCACGCATTCGATTATGCCCTGTGTAACTCTTTCGGCTTTGGCGGCACTAACGGCTCACTGCTGTTTAAGCGTGGCGAGTAAGCTTCGGTTTTTAATTGAAAAAGCACCTTAATGGTGCTTTTTTTATGTTTGAATGAAGCCGGAATGGCGCCGGGATGAAGTTTCATTCATCTCTCTTGGCAGTGACTACAACCGGGCGGATAATCTGGCTCTGTTAACTTCACTCTGATGGTGTCATCGTGTTAAATCCTGTCGTTGTTCCGTTAATGCCCATGGTTGGTCTACTCACCGCTAACCTCAATGGACTGATTCGTGGTGAGTATTCATTTCGTCTGCCTGTGGGGCTGAAGACCTTCATTCTCGCCTCCGCCGCCTTTACCACCGTTTGGTTCGCCTTATTAGTCACCGCCATTTATAGCGGTGGTGACACCAATCTGTCAGCCGGTGTCGAGGTGCTCATGCTCTTCCTGTTGGGGATTGGCCTCTCTCGATTTATCAAGATCCCGGCTATCTTGGGGCAGCAAGGCCTGCTTTGGGTGATTCGTCTGAGTCTGCCATTGATTCTCGCGGCCTGTCTTGCAGTCGTTCGTTGGGGATAGCTGCGCTAAAAGCATGATTCTTAGTTACTATCGCCAAGTTATTTGCAGTACACTTTAGTTTTACTCTTCTAAATGAGGTGGCTGTGATGGCGGGACAAGATAGAGAGATCACCCTGCGATTTTTAGCCGAGCCGGCCGATGTTAACTTCGGTGGTAAGGTGCATGGCGGTGCGGTAATGAAATGGATCGATTTGGCCGCCTATGCCTGTGCGGCGGGCTGGAGCGGTAAGTATTGCATCACGGCCTACGCCGGCGGCATACGTTTTGTCAAACCCATTCACGTGGGCAATATTGTCGAGGTGAGCGCCAAGGTGATTTATACCGGTCGCACCTCGATGCACTTGGGGATAGACGTGAAAGCGGGGGATCCTAAGCATCCCGAACGGCATCTTACCACCCACTGTATCGTGATCATGGTGGCCGTAGATGATTCAGGTCAGCCATCCCCTGTGCCCGAGTGGGTCCCGGTCGCCGAGTCGGATAAGGTGATGCGTGACTCAGCCATTCGCCTGATGGAGATGCGCAAGAAGATTGGCGCTGAGATGGAGGCCCACCTCAAGCCTTAAGGGGAGGTGGCTCTACATCGCCTATGAATCCAGCTATAACAAAAGCCTCTGCAGAGCCAGGGGTCATCTCCAAGGATGCGAATCCCTATTTTCTAGCCCTGGACTATGGTACTCAGAGCGTTAGGGCCTTAGTGTTTGACCGCCAGGGACAGCTAGTCGCCAAACGTCAGCACTCGGTGCAGCCCTATCGTCACGGCGCACCTGGCGTGAGTGAACAGTCGGCTGAATATTGCTACCGACAACTGGTGGATGTGGTGCGCGGTCTGTTTGAGCATACCCAGGTGTTGCCGGCACAAATAAAGGGAATGGCGCTGACAACTCAAAGGGCCTGCACCGTGCTGCTCGATGGGGATGGACAGGCGGTATCGCCTGTCTACATGTGGTCCGACAGACGCCTGGCGAGCGATAATCTGCCGCCCATGGCCTGGTACTATCGCCTGGGGTTTTTCTGTATCGGTCTTAGCCGGCGTATCGCGTATCTGCGGCGCGCCGCTAAGGTGAACTATCTTCATGAGCATCAAAAAGATAGGCTAGCTGCCGCCGACAAGGTGGGGCTGCTTAGCGGCTACCTCATAGGGCAGATCACCGGGAGATTGGTCGATAGCCAGGCGTCACAGGTTGCCTATCTGCCTTTCGATTATCGGCGTAAAGCCTGGGCGAGTCCACGTAGTTGGCGTTGGCAGGCGCTGGCTAGCCGCCCTTCGCAGATGGTGCCCTTAGTTGCACCAACAAAGAGCATGGGGCAGGTGAGTGAGCATTTCGCCAAGGATACCGGTTTAGTGCCGGGCCTTGGTGTCTATGGCGCCGGTGCCGATAAGGCCTGCGAAGTGTACGCAGCTGGCTGTGGTGAAGAGGATATCGCCTGTATCAGCCTCGGCAGTGCGGCCATCTTGGCTTGGGGTGGCCAAAACTACCTCGAGGCCTATCGATATCTTCCTGCCTTTCCTTCTATCGATGAAAATGACTATATTACCGAGATCCAGCTGGAGCGCGGCTTTTGGCTGCTTAGCTGGCTCATCGAGCAGTTTGGCGCGCAGGATGTGCTTGAGGCCAACGAACTTGGTATTAGCCCTGAGCAATATATTACCCAGGCCATTGCCAAGGTGGCTATAGGCGCCGATGGATTATTACTGAGCCCGCTGTGGGCGCAGGGTATGATCTACCCAGGTCCCGAGGCGAGAGGCAGCATAGTCGGCTTTACGCCCGAGCATGGCAGGCTGCATCTGTACCGCGCCGCCATCGAAGGAATACTGATGACCCTCAAGCAGGGGCTACTTCGTCTGGAAAGGCTCAAGGGCTCGCCCTTCAAGGTGGTTCGTATCACGGGCGGCGGTGCCCAGAGTGATCTTGTCATGCAGATGTGCGCCGACATTTTTAATCGCCCTGTCGAACGTTTATCGCTGCATGAAGCCTCGGGGCTTGGCGCCGCCATGTGCTGCGCCGTGGGGGCTGGGATCTATCCAGATCTTGCTAGCGCCAGGACGCAGATGCGTCGTCTTGGCGAAAAGTTCGAACCCGAGGCTGTGCATGTGGCACAATATGCCCGCATATTTACAGCCTTCGAGGCCTTGTACCCCCAAATAAAACCTTTCTTTAAGAAGGTGAATAAGCAGTATTAATCAATAATGAGATAGGACAGAAGATGGCAAAGGTAGCATTTTTAGGATTAGGCGTGATGGGATACCCTATGGCGGGGCATCTGGTGAAGCATGGTCATGAAGTAACTGTCTATAACCGTACTCAAACCAAGGCGCAGGCCTGGTGTGATACCTATGGCGGTAACTGGTGTGCCACCCCGAATGAGGCCGCCAAGGGACAAGACTTTGTGTTTGTCTGTGTCGGCAACGATGACGATCTGCGCTCTGTGGTACTGGGTGATAACGGCGCGCTGGCGGCCATGGCGCCGGGCAGCATACTGGTCGATCACACCACTGCATCGGCAGATGTGGCGCGCGAGCTTGGCGCCGCGGCTAAGGTCAAAGGGGTTGGCTTTATCGATGCGCCTGTCTCTGGCGGGCAGGCCGGCGCCGAGAATGGCGTGTTGACCGTCATGGTGGGCGGTGAAGCCGCCGACTTTGAAGCTGCCAAACCTGTGATGCAGGCCTACGCCCGCTGCGCCGAGCTGCTGGGTGAAGTTGGTAGTGGTCAGCTCACTAAGATGGTGAACCAGATCTGTATCGCCGGTGTGGTACAGGGGCTGGCAGAAGGCTTGCACTTTGCCCGTAGCGCAGGCCTAGATGGCGAGAAGGTGGTTGAGGTGATCAGCAAAGGCGCCGCACAATCTTGGCAGATGGAGAATCGCTATCAAACCATGTGGCAGGGACAATATGATTTCGGTTTCGCCGTCGATTGGATGCGTAAAGACTTAGGGATCGCCCTGGGTGAGGCGCGCCGCAACGGCTCACATCTGCCGTTAACCGCACTGGTGGATCAGTTCTATAGCGAGGTTCAGGCCCAGGGTGGACAGCGCTGGGATACCTCAAGCCTGTTAGCGCGTCTGGAGAAGAGCCGCGGTTAATTTCACTAGCGCGATAATGAGAGTGCAATAACCAGAACGTGCGCAATAGATAGTAAAAAGGACTGCCGAGCAGTCCTTTTTTGATCCTAAAGGCCGGTGACTTAGACCCTTAAACCGGATCCACCATGATATGTTCCAGCTCCACGGCGGCTACGGCGTGCAGGGCATCCATGGTCGCGCCCACCAGGGAGATCTTACCCTGGCTCGACTCGATCAATACGGCACGGTTGATCTCGCTGAAATCACGATTATGTCTGGCCATGGACGACAACGCCATCTGCATCGGCAGCATGGAAGGGTTGAAGGCGGCGTTTTCCGCATAGCGGCCGCAGAAGGTGGCACCATCGCGGGTCTCTAACACCACGGCGGCATAACCTTCACTATAGGGGGCGTAGCTCAGGCTCAAATGATCCAGCGCCTCGATGATCATAGGATCGGCGCTTTCCAGGGCAAACTCGTGTTGCTGTTTGGAGAGCAGTGGCGTCTTGATATTTAAGTCGGCCGGGCCAAAGGCGTATGGCAGATAGTGAGACAAGGGCTGAGTCGCCTGCTCTGGCAGGTGGATGCGAATGGCCTGCCCCTCCACCAATTCATTCATAAATTGGCGGCAATGACCACAGGGCGAGGCATTGACTATGATATCTTCGATGCCAGTTTCACCGCTTAACCAGGCGTGGCTGATGGCACTCTGCTCGGCGTGAACGCTATGGAACAGGGCTTCGCCGTCTAGCTCCAGATTGGCACCCATGTAGATATCGCCACTAGCGCCCTTGGCGATGGCGCCCACATAAAATTCGCTTATGGGCGGTTTGGCAAGTGCCGCAGCAACTGGCAAGAGGGCGAGCAGCAGCTCATCCTGGTGCATCTGAGTGGCCTTGGCGAGATCGGCCACCTGTTGAGCGTCCATATGCCCGGCAAAGTCCTGGTTCAATAAAGGGACTAAATTATCTGCCAAGGATTCTGGCAGTTGAGCTATGCAGTGAACAAATCTATCTTGCATCAGCTTGATCCTTAATTGTTAAGCTATTGGAAAATCATTTTAGTAACTAAGTTACCACGAAAACGGGATCTGACGCCCATTTTGATGGCCTATTCCACTAAATGACCGCTGTTTCGGCTACAGGTTGCTAAGATAATGACATAAAGCCGTCAATAACTTCTGTTTTTCTTCATCTGCCTCTGTGTCGTTGACTAAGGTTTCCAGCTTGATCATATAGTCTGGATCGCTCAGTCGGGCCTGACAGAAGGTGCGCCAACGTTGTTGTTCGGTGTCATCCAATGTCTCTGGATAGTTGCGGGCTCGGTAGCGAAACAGCATCTCGGGCAGACGTTCGTCGTCAAAGTCTAACTCCAGAGCGGCTAAGTGTTGCGGCGACGTATGACGTATGATCTCCATCTTGCTCTTATCGGCGTGGCTGAAGAAGCCGCCGCTATAGAGCTGCAAATCCGGATCGCTTATGTCGTTGCCATGCTCGGTATCGAAGACGGCTACCAGTTTCTCTCTGATCTCCGGGTGCTGACGCAGGCGCTTGTATTGGGCGCGGGCAAACTCCTTGTCTATCTCCAAACGTTCGGCGTTGCCGTCTGTGAGTGTCTTGGCCGTCGCAATAAAGGGGCACTTGTTGATGTGAAGCTGTTTTAGACCTATGGGCAACTCATCGCTGGCAAGATCGGCCCTTGGGGTATACATGCGCTGGCGGATCTCATCGGCGCTTAGCTCAATCAGTGGCGTGACATCCATGGCTAGATTGACGCAGATGATGGCATTCTTATTGGTGCTATGGTGCGCTACTGGGGCGATCAGCGTGGTACAGCCGTTGAGAGCGCTGATCTTGGAGCTGACATGTACCAGAGGCTGCATATTCAGCACATCTATCTGCTTACTGACCTCGTTCTTCTTACGTAGGTTGAAGTAGTAGTCGAACAGCTTTGGCTGGCGCTCTTTGATCAGCTTGGCCATGGCGATGGTAGCGTACACGTCTGACATGGCGTCGTGAGCCTTGTCATGGCTTAAGTTGTTGGCCTGAGTGAGGTGTTCGAGTTTGAAGCTTGGGCTGCCATCCTCTTTCTCGGGCCAGTTAATGCCTTCGGGCCGCAGCGCATAACAGGCGCGCACCAGATCGATAATGTCCCACCGACTGTTACCGTTTTGCCATTCCCGCGCATAGGGATCGTAAAAATTGCGGTAAAAGCCATAACGGGTCACCTCATCATCGAATCGCAGCGAATTATAGCCAGCCACACAGGTGTTGGGCAGGGAAAACTCAGCGTTGATTCTGGCCATAAACTCCGCTTCCGGCATCCCCTTGAGATTGGCGAGCTGGGGCGTGATCCCTGTAATGAGGATCGCCTCAGGTGACGGCAGGTAGTCGCTGGCCAGTTTGCAGTAGAAGGTGACTGGCTCCGAGATGATGTTGAGATCCATATCGGTTCGAATACCGGCAAACTGAGATGGCCTGTCTTTGGCCGGGTTTGCGCCGAAGGTCTCATAGTCGTGCCAGAAGATGCTGGGAAGGTTATTTGCAGGCATAGCGTAAGGTTGCGTGTGAATCGTGGCACTTATCATAGCACCCTAGTTTCCGCCTGCACTAATTTAACGGTTTATTTTCCCTATTTGATTGAAATCGCGCCATTTTGAAGTTGGCAGTGGCTTAGCTAGCCAGTTACAATGGTCGGCTAACGAGGAATAACCCAATGTTTGAACCCCTACTGACTCAGCCACAATTTGTCGAACTGACTCGTAAGAGTCAGTTACAGCTGCGCCTGCGCGAGTCGGTAAGCGATTTTAGTCTGCTACAGACGCTGGGGGGCCACTTGCTCGAGTGTGTGGCGACCCAGGCATCCAGCGAAAAGGGATTGATCTTAAGAGCCCATCCTTATCTTATCTGTGAGTTAGTGTCGGTAGAGGTGCCCAGGGTTGATGAGGCGATGCCTCAAGAAGAGTGCTTATATCGCTCCCATGGGCAGGGCTGGCGTCTGTTTAGTGCCTTAGGCATTTCACCCGTGATGTGCGCGGAAAGGTTACGTAAAGGTCTGGTGATAGCGGTTGAGACTCAGGGCGATAGCGTTTGCTTTATGCCGCAATTTGACCATAAATGGTTACTGGTGACACTGGAGCGCGACTTGAGACTCTTCGGTGGCCCCCGCGAGCTTAGGCGCGCAAAGTCGGTACTTGCCAGGGGGGAAGATTTGAGTCAAGACGCCGAGGGGCTGCTGCTAGAGATTGGTGAGATAGAGCTGGTTCGACAAGAACTGGCCCATTTTGCCAATCAGGGTGATATTAAACAGCATGGAGTGCTCCTAAGCGAGGTGACCAAGGTGGATGAGCAGTTACTGCGTAAGAAGCAGTTGTTGTCTCACCATTACTATCTGAGGGTACAGAGACCCAACTGGCAGCATGCCGCCAACCAGCATGAGGAGCTTGAGTCGTTGCAGCGAAAGCTGGAGTCCTATCAACTTCTAGCACCACCCGAACTTAACCTCATGGTTGAGAAGATGTTTTTAGACGACTAGTCGAACACGCTTGTTCGGCTAGGATTGGAACTATAGCAATGATTTATCTTTGTCCTATCTGTCAGCGGAAGCTGTCACTCATAGATCGCACCTGGTGCTGCGAGGCGAATCATAGATTCGATTGTGCCAAAGAGGGCTACGTTAACCTACTGCCGGTGCAGAAGAAACGCTCAAAGGATCCCGGCGACAACAAAGAGATGATGTTTGCCCGGCGAGAGTTTCTCAATAAGGGCTATTATGAAGCGATGAGCGATAGGGTAAATGCCTTGGCGAAGGAATATGCCAGTGAGGCTCAGCATGGTTTGGATATAGGTTGCGGCGAGGGTTACTACACCCATAGATTGCAACACACCATGGGTAGCGCCGAGGCGTTTAGTCTCAGTGGCTTGGATATTTCTAAGTCGGCCCTTAAATATGCTGCGAAGCGCTACCCAGATATTCAATTTTGCGTCGCCAGCAGTTTCGAGATGCCCTTTGCCGATCAGAGCTTCGACTTCATGCTGCGTATCTATGCGCCTTCACAAGATGCCGAGCTAAGACGTGTTGCTAAACCGGGCGCTATCTTGATCACCGTCTCGGCAGGTCCTCAGCATCACTTTGCTCTGAAGCAGGTGATCTATGACCAGCCAAGGCCTAATCCCGAAGTCGATAGTCAGATCGCAGGGTTTGAGCGCCTGCACAGTGAGCGATTAACTCAGACCATGACAATCGACGATGGGGCGGACATCGCTCATTTTTTGGCGATGACGCCCTACAATTGGAAATTTACCGACGCGCAGCGAGAGGCGCTAATTTCCAAGTCCTTGACCTGCGAGCTGGATTTTAAGTTGGAGGTCTTTCGGGCCTGCTAGCTGGTTAATCATTGTTTAATTTGTGTTTTTTATTCGCTTAGAAAAATTTAGTGTTTTTAAACGGGTTTTTAGAAGGTATTTTCGTAACAACTGACAGAAATGTAAGTAAAAAATAGGATTTGAGGCATTTAATGTTTGTTGACATACCGCCAGAATGATTTATAGTGGAATCAGCTTGAAGGTTGGGCTTAACTTTATGTGTTCAATACGACCAGTTCGTCCTGTTAACATAAGTAATACCGGCATTTTCCAGCTCTACTGCCGTTTAAGGCTTTATTTTATTTAGTTACAGGATTTATATCATGTCTCAAGTTACTGGCGTTGTTAAGTGGTTCAACTCTGACAAAGGTTTTGGTTTTATCGAGCAAGAGTCTGGCCCAGACGTTTTCGTACACTTCCGTGCGATCAACTCTGACGGTTTCAAAACTCTAGACGAAGGCCAAAAAGTACAGTTTACTGTGACTCAAGGTCAAAAAGGTCCACAAGCTGAGAACGTAACCGTTATCTAAGCTGACCTTTAGGTAGCATCGCCTACCTATAAAACAGAATTCCAAGAGCTGTGATTATTATCACGGCTCTTTTTTTGTCTGTAACTTTCCGTAAAGCCCATTCAGTAAGTCTAATCAACTACTTACCTTTCATATTTGATTTTCGTTCCGGTCGATATTAGGAAGCATTCGAGATTCGTTGCCAGTCTCCGGTACCTGCGCCCGGCTTCGGAATTGGGAGTTCAGAGCAAAAGAGCGAGCGAAAGACGAAGAGAATAAAGAAAAGAGAGGGTAGACGGTAAGTTGAGCGGAGCTGTTAGATGAGTGGGCACGGCGTTTATGCCGTGCCCGAAGTGGTACTTTTAAGCTTGTGAGAACAGCTTGTCTTCCAATGTTCGTCCCCGTTGCAGGGCTCTGTAACGCCAATCTTGTCGATTGAAGAGGGCAAAGAGTTCGGTTTCCAACGCGAAGCTAGCCGTGATCTGATAGTGGATCACAAACTCCTTGCTCTGGCTGGATTTTACCGAAAGCACTTGAGGCAAAGCCTCGAGTGCGGCCGTTAGCGCCGTGTCGTCGCAGCTCTGCATGGTGAGGGTCAGGTATTCGTCGGCCAGATCGTCTTGAATCGAGATAGATTGATTCAATATGCCCTTGTCGAGATAGAGCACCTTGTCACATAGCTTCTCTAGCTCGGCCAGGTTGTGTGAGCTGATGACGAAGGTGGTCTTGCCTACTTGACCCCTTACTAGCTCGCGTATCGCCTTGGCGTTGGCGGGGTCCAGCCCTGCGGTAGGCTCGTCGAGCAGCACTAACTCAGGGGAGCCGATTAATGCCTGGGCAATCGAGACACGCTTGCTCATGCCGTGGCTCAGGGAGGAGGGCTTTTGCGGGGCGACCTCGGGCAAACCCACCAGGGCCAATACTCGCTGACATTCCTGACGCGCCGCGGCGGCGCTAAAGCCCTGTAGCTGGGCAAATAGCTCTAGCTGAGTCGCTATGATGAGGTTGGGATCGAGTCGCGCATCCTGTGGCAGGGCGGAAACCTTACCCAATAGCGCAGGACTACCGGGGGCGTAACCTAAGATCTCGACCGCGCCCTCCGTTGGGCGAATATAGCCGCAAAGGAGCGAAAATAACGTCGTCTTACCCGCACCGTTGGGACCGACTAGGGCGATAGGCTCGCCAGCACTCAGTTCCAGGTTGACATCGTTAAGAGCGCGTTTACTGCCGAACTGCTTGCTCAGCGCCTTACAGGTAATTAGCTTCATAGTGCTATCCTCGCCATATAACTTCTTCCTAATAGCAGGAGTACACCGGCCTGAAGCAGAGGTATGGCTGCCACGGCTAGGCTGCTCAGGCCCTTGGTATTGATCATCATATCGAGCTGGGCACCGGGCACCAGCCATTGCAGTATGTTGCTGAGTCCAGGCAGATAATAGGAGATGATACCATTGACTATCGTGCTGCCGGCGAGGAACAGCACTGCATAAATGCTTGCCTGTCTGGCCGAGTTGGCGCGCAGTGATAAGATTGCCATCATGGCGGTAAAGGGCGCCAGGACAATCATGATATTGATAAACACCAAGACCCCTGAGCCCATGGCGGCCCACACCAGAGACGTGTCGCGATAGGCGACCAATAACAGTGTTGCCACTAGGGTCAATATGAGGAGTATTGCCTGGATCAACAGATAACCCGTTACCCGACCGAAAAACAGGGTAGTGCGGCTGACTCTCAGGGTGAGGAAACGAAAGCTGCCCCTAGCTTTATCCGAGGCGAATTGATCGGCGCCCACAAACAGACTAAAGATGGGGAACAGATAGAGGGCGGCCACCCAGAGAACGGCCATCTCGGCCACATCCCATGAGAGCAGTTCGCCCACATTGGCGGCACCAAAGACACCTTCAAGCAGCTGCTTAAAGTCTGGTGAAAACAGGTAGATGGATGCCTGTCTGATGGGGTACCAGAGCAGCAGAGCCCAGGCTAGCGCGAAGGTGGCCAGGCCTATCATGCCTCGTGTGCTAAAGAGGATTTTTTTCAGTTCGAACCTGGCCAAAAGCAAGGCTGCGTTCCATGAACTGCGCGGAGTAAGATTATCCAAAGATGATTCCTTTATCATGTTGTTTAGGGCTCAGCCTAACACTCATCTGATTGTCTAAGTGTTTCAGATTGTTGTTAAATTTTACTCAGAAGATCGGCAACTTGCTGTTTTAACTCGGCGACTTCCTGCTCGAGTTGTTCGACGCGCGAGGTAAGCTCATTATTTGGCTGACTACTCGCCGGCCTTGGTGCTGTTTGTGGTACCTGCTGGGTGTCGAGATGTGCCTCGGCCTCGCTGATGAGCTCGATAAAACGTGACTCTCGTTTCCCTGGTTCCCTGGGGAGCTGGCGTACCAAGGGGGACTCCATCTGCGCAAGGCTGTCGAGTGCTTGATCGACCTGGGCGACATCACTAAAGCCATGCAGGCGGTTGCTGCGGGTTCTCAGCTCTCCAGCGGTCTGTGGCCCTCTCAACAGCAAGAGACAGAGTATCGCGACCTTGTCTTCGCTAAGCTGGAGATCGCTAAACTCGGTATTGCAGAATCTATGCTTGTATTTGACGACGCGAGAGCCGAAACCACTCTGCTCGGCCACTAGGCGTTTCTTCGCCAATGAATCCAGTGCGGCCTGGGTATCAGACTCCGACAGGTTCATCACAGGCTCGCGGCTCGATTTCTGGTTGCAGGCCAGGGTGAGACCGTTGAGTGAGAGGGGATATTGCTCTGGCGTGGTTTTTTCTTTTTCCAGCAGACAACCGATCACACGCGCTTCATGGGAGGTGAGTTTCATGATTTAGGTACCCAAATAAAAAAGCATAGCCTTGTTATAACAGAGCCATGCTTTTATGCAAAGACAATCAGAGGCTTGGCGCTTTCGCTGCTTAACTTCTATTCAGTTAGGCGGATACCGTCTGCCTCGATGCTGATCTTCTGGCGCTTGTAGAGGCCGCCGATGCTCTTCTTGAAGGCCTTCTTGCTCATGGCGAGCTGGGCGTAGATCACCTCAGCATCCGTCTTGTCTGTGAGGGGCAGGAAGCCGCCGGCTTGGTTGAGTTTCATCAAGATGGCGGTGGCATGCTTGTCCAGCTCCTCTTTGGCGCCGCGCTGCAAAATCAGGTCTATCTTATCGTCACTCCTGATGCGCTTAATGAAGCCTTTGATACGCTGGCCAAATTTAAGGGGCTGATACACCTCATTTTTATAGAGCACCCCCCAGTGGGCATTATCGACGATGGCCTTGTAGCCAAGGTCTGTAGTGCCGGCGATGATGAGGCTGACTTCTTGGCCGTTGCGATAAGGTGGCGGCGTACGGTCGAGAAACTTGTCGATTTTCGATGAGGCCACGATACGATCGTCGGCGTTGCTGACATAGACATAAACCAGATAGGAGCGACCCACCTCGATCTCCCTGTGCTGCTCGCCGAAGGGCAACAACAGATCTTTATCCAGGCCCCAATCCAAGAAGGCGCCGTAAGGGCCGGTGGCGACCGCCTTTAAGTAGGCAAATTGCCCCACCTGCGCCTTGGGGCGCTTGGTGGTTGCGATCACCATATCTTCAGAGTCCAGATAGAGGAATACCTCGACGCTGTCGCCTACCTCGCACCCTTGGGGGGCAACCTTGTTAGGCAGTAATACCTGGCCGAATTCATGGGCATTTAAGTACACCCCAAAATCGACGCGTTTGACGATCTCTAAGGTGCAGCGCTTTCCTATCTCTATCATGTGGTTCTCTATGGATTATGGCTTAGATGTTAAATGTGGCGATTATAGTGGAAATCTTGCCAAGATGCTTTAGCCTAAGCAGTTAATTCCAACCGTAATGCCATTAATTTTGGCTAAGCGGCGGATGCCCACAATTGGGCGAGCATTGCTGGTGGGATTGAACCTTAGTTAAAGCCAGGATTAAAAGCTTGTTTATCGCGGGCCAGCTGACTGAATTTACTGTAAAAAACGCTGAACACCCGTAAGGGATAAAAGGCGGTCTGGCTGCGTACTGGCGTGCAAAAAACCTTGTAATAAATTAATGTGATAATGATACTTGCATTTAGCTAAATTCAGGGGTTTAATTGCGCGCCTTTTTTTACTTTAGACAAGTATAAATTGAGTTAACTAATTATGGCGGGGACTCGAAGGATAACTTCGATATCTGACACCCAAAAACGGTGTTGATGTTGCGGCTTATTTACCTGATAGGTGCGATAGTAAGTAACATTAATGTGTTGGTAGACAAAGCAGCTGCCGAATATGAATGTAAATAGACAGGTTGAGAGAATATGAGTAATTGGTCTATTAAAGATGCTTATGCTGGTTATAACGTTAATTATTGGAGCTCTGGGCTCTACGGCATAAGTGAGGCCGGTGAGGTGACGGTGTCCCCGGATCCTAATCATCCTGAGCACACGATAGGGTTAAATGAACTCGCTAAGGATATGGTGAAATCCGGCGTGGCCTTGCCTGTGTTGGTGCGCTTCCCGCAGATCCTGCATCACAGAGTCAACAGCCTGTGTAACGCCTTCAACCAGGCTATCACCCGCTATGATTATCAGTCAGACTATCTGCTTGTCTATCCCATCAAGGTGAACCAACAGCAAACTGTGGTCGAAGAGATCCTGGCGAGTCAGGTGTCTAAAGAGGTGCCGCAGCTGGGTCTAGAGGCCGGCAGTAAGCCTGAGCTGATGGCGGTACTCGCCATGGCGCAGAAAGCCAGCTCGGTGATCATCTGTAACGGCTACAAAGATGTGGAATATATTCGCCTGGCGCTGATCGGCGAGAAACTGGGCCATCAGGTCTATATCGTGCTCGAGAAGCTCTCCGAATTGAAAGTGGTTCTCGAAGAAGCCAAGAAGCTGGGTGTGACCCCGCGTCTGGGTCTGCGCGTGCGTCTGGCCTTCCAAGGCAAGGGCAAGTGGCAAGCCAGCGGCGGCGAGAAGTCTAAGTTTGGTCTGTCGGCGGCTCAGGTGCTCAACGTGATCAACTCACTGAAAGATCATGACATGCTCGATAGCCTACAGCTGCTGCATTTCCACCTGGGATCGCAAATCGCCAACATCCGTGATATCCGTAGCGGCGTGAGCGAGGCGGGCCGTTTCTACTGTGAACTACAGAAGATGGGCGCCAACGTTAAATGTTTCGACGTGGGTGGCGGTCTGGCGGTGGACTATGACGGTACCCGGAGCCAGAGCAGCAACTCGATGAACTATGGCCTGACCGAATACGCCAACAACATCGTCAGCGTGTTGAATGACATGTGCCGCGAGCACGATCAGCCTATGCCACGTCTCATCTCTGAGTCTGGTCGTTACCTGACGGCTCATCACGCCGTGTTGATCACCGACGTGATTGGCACAGAGGCCTATAAGCCAGAAGATTTGCAAGCGCCGAATGATGAGGCGCCGCAGCAGCTGAAGAACATGTGGGATTCATGGGGGGAGGTGAGTGGCCGCGCGGATCAAAGGGCGCTTATCGAGATCTACCATGATGTACAGAGCGATCTGGCCGAAGTGCATTCGCTGTTTGCCCTTGGACAGATGAGCCTGGCCGACAGAGCCTGGGCGGAGCAGATGAACCTGCGTGTCTGTTACGAGCTTAAAGGGGTCATGAGCGGTAAGTATCGTTTCCACCGCCCGGTGATCGATGAGCTTAACGAGAAACTGGCCGACAAGTTCTTCGTAAATTTCTCGCTGTTCCAGTCGCTGCCCGATGCCTGGGGTATCGATCAGGTGTTCCCTGTGATGCCGCTAAGTGGCTTGGATAAGGAACCTGAGCGCCGCGCCGTGATGCTGGACATCACCTGTGACTCAGACGGCACTGTGGATCAGTATGTAGATGGCCAGGGTATCGAAACAACCCTGCCTGTACCGGCATGGAGCGCTGAGAGCCCTTATCTTATCGGTTTCTTCCTGGTGGGGGCCTATCAGGAGATCCTCGGGGATATGCATAACCTGTTTGGCGATACCAACTCTGCCGTGGTGCGATTGGACGATGATGGCCTGGTGAATATCGAGTCGGTACTGGCCGGTGATACGGTTGCCGATGTACTGCGTTACGTTAACCTGGACGCCGTCTCCTTTATGCGTACCTATGAGGAGCTGGTGAACCTGCACATTAAGGAAGATGAGCGCGCTAACATCCTCGAAGAGCTGCAGGTTGGATTGAAAGGCTACACCTATCTGGAAGATTTCTCCTGATTGGCAAGTTAGCCAGTATTGCCTGGGATCTCGGCTAGGGCTTGCCGGGATCCTGTTAGACGATGGGGAGGGAGTCGATGTATTTTGAAGGGGCAGAGAAGCGTTTATCGCTGACGCTAGAGTCGGCTTGTCCGTCGCTTAGGGCGTTAGGCGATGCCTATTGGCGCCGCGCCCTGGCAAAGAGCAATACAGAGATCCTCTCCAAGTTGAGCAGTGAGCAGTGCGATGCCTATCTGCTCAGCGAATCCAGCCTGTTTATCTGGCACGATAGCCTGGTGTTGATCACCTGTGGTAACACCCGACTCATAGAGACGGTAGTGAACTTGGTTGAGTCTTTGGGTCCCAAGCAGATACTGAGCTTAAGCTATCAGCGCAAGAGCGAGATCTTAGCCTCCTTGCAGAGCAGTCGTTTCGAAGAAGATCTTGCCCGCCTAAGAGAGCTGCTGAGCGGTGATGCTTATCGAATGGGTCACTTAGATGGCCATTATCATCAGCTGTTCTTGTCAGGGCAGGTGGGACAGCTCAAGCCTACTCAGGTGATGCAGATGTACCATATCCGCGGCGACTTGGCCGATTATCTGCGTAGCGACAGGCAATCGACAGAGGGGATCGCCAGTCGGCTCAATTTAACTCAGTTATTGTCGGGCTTTCACCTAGATACGCATCTGTTCTCGCCACTGGGTTATTCGCTTAACGCCCTTAGGGGGCAAGACTATTTCACCCTGCATATCACTCCCCAAGAGATGAGCTCCTATGTGAGCCTGGAGACGAATCTGTCGCTCGGCGACGGTCTTAGGGCTATAGTCGTTGAGTTGTTAAATCGCTTGAACCCGGTAAGCTGGGATATCGCAGGATTTGATGCCGAGGCGCCAGCATATTGCGCCGAGCAGTATAGCCTGCAGGCTCGCGGCGAACTTGCCTTGGCAGATGGCCAAGGCCTATATATAAAACACTATAAACAGCGCGATTGTGAGCAGTTGTTGCCTGTTGCGTTGTGATCTTTACTTCTTGATTTGGAGCATGTATGACCACTATTGCAGATAAGCCTGATTACTCGCTTTACTCTAATGCATTTGGTTATTTAAGACAGCCACTGGACTTTAAACCACTCGAGAGTGACGCCGATGTAGTGGTACTGGGTTTACCCTTCGATATGGCTACGACGGGCCGCTCGGGTGGTCGTATGGGCCCTGGCGCCATACGTCAGGCATCGGTAAACCTGGCCTGGGAAGAGTGCCGTTGGCCTTGGGACTTTAAGTTGTCCGATCACCTTAAAATGGTCGATGCGGGCGACTTGGTGTACGACTGCGGTGATGCGGCCGATTTTACCCAGCGTGTGGAAGACTTTGCGACGGCGATTCTCGATTCTGGTAAGGCGCTACTCAGCTTTGGTGGCGATCACTTCGTAACCCTGCCGCTACTACGAGCCCACTATAAGAAGCATGGCAAGATGGCGCTGCTGCATTTCGATGCGCACACAGACACCTATAGCCAGGGCAGCAAGTATGATCACGGCACCATGTTTTTCCACGCGCCAAACGAAGGGATCATAGATGCATCTCATTCAGTGCAGGTGGGGATCCGCACCGAGTATGACAAGCCAAGTCACCTGTTCAAGGTGATCGATGCGGCCGCTGCCAACGAGCTAAGCGCTGATGAGATTATTGCCCAGATTAAAGACCGTGTCGGCGACATGCCTTTGTACGTTACCTTCGACATCGATTGTCTGGATCCAGCCTTTGCGCCGGGCACGGGAACGCCTGTGTGCGGCGGCCTCACCAGCGACAAGGCGATGAAGATCATTCGAGGTCTGCGCGGTATGAATGTAGTCGGCATGGATGTGGTAGAGGTGGCGCCAGCCTATGATAGCGCCGAGATCACTGCGCTGGCCGGGGCGACCTTAGGTCTGGAGATGCTACACGTTTGGGCCTGCGCCCATAAGACGTAAACGAAAGGGACAGGGTAAGGAAGCAGATGTCGAACTTAAGTGATATTAGACGAGAATACACCCTGGGGGGGCTGCACCGTGAGGAGCTGCCCGACAACCCAATGGTGCTATTTGAAAAGTGGATTGAACAGATCCGTGATGCAGAGGTCCTGCCGGATCCGACAGCCATGTCGGTGGCAACCGTCGACGCTGATGGCCAGCCGTTTCAGCGCATAGTGCTGCTTAAACGCTTCGATGACGAGGGCTTTGTGTTTTTCACTAACCTGGCCAGTCGTAAGGCGGAGCAGATAGCGCAAAACAACAAGGTGAGTCTGCTGTTTCCCTGGCACGCCCTGGAGCGTCAAGTGGCGGTGACAGGTGTGGCGGAGCAGCTCTCGACGACTGAGGTATTAAAGTACTTCGTGACGCGACCCAAAGAGAGTCAGATCGCCGCCTGGGTGTCTAAGCAATCGAGCAAGATCTCCGCCCGTCAGGCGCTGGAGAGCAAGTTTGCCGAGATGAAGGCCAAGTTCAGCCAGGGGGAGGTGCCTTTGCCTAAGTTTTGGGGCGGTTACCGAGTGCGTCCCAGCAGCATAGAGTTTTGGCAGGGGGGCGAATATCGCCTGCATGATCGCTTCCTCTATACCCGTCAAGACTCTAGCAGTACAGAAAGTGGCTGGAGTATCGACCGTCTGGCGCCATAGGCGTCGCGAGCAAGGCAACCTTGCATATAAAAAAACCACCGCATTGCGGTGGTTTTTTGTTCTAAGAGGGGGGTTACCATTTCTTCTTCGGCTGGAACAGTACGTCGATATCGTCCTCTTCACTTTTCTGCTGCGGTGCATTAGGCTGCGCCTGCTTCTGCGCGCCCATGATCTCATCGAGCAGTAACTTGGCTTCATCTACCTTCTTGGTGATAAAAGGATCGTTAGGGGTTAATGCCTTTATGGTGTGAAGGGTGGCTAATGCCTTTGTCACCATCTGCTTAGAGGAACCATATTGCTTCATGAAACAGGCGGTGCGGGCGCGCGATAGCATGGAATCTACATTTATTCTGAGCTGCAGGCTGTCAACACGGGCCTCTTCCTGGGCAAAGGTATTGGGATCGACTTTGCCTTTGTTGTGCTCGGCGCGCAAGATGGCCTTGAGCTTCTTTAGTACCTTAACTAGATCTAGGATCTGCTTGTCGGTATCGGGCAGGCGAAAACTCTCGATGGCAGGATTTTGTTTCTGGGCGTTTTGCAGGTTTTCTATCTGTCCAGTAAGATCTGTGAGTCGGCGCTGATAATCGGCAGACTGGGGACCACCTAAGGTGACAGATTGGCTTAAGGCTTCTTGCACTCTTTTGTAAAGGATCAATACCAGGTTGGTCGAACAGGGAAACATCCCAGTGCAAGAGAGCACGTTCTCGGTTTCGTCGATGATGGCTCTTTGTCTGGCTAACTCTGTTCTTCGCTCGGCCTCGGCTCGTTCTTTTTGTTGTTGGATGACATTGATGCCAATAACCAGTAGCAGCAATGCGCCTATGAGGATCAGAACCAAAGTAAATATCATAGATCTACCAATTTTTATGCAATTCCATTAATGCTACTATAAATCAACACGCTAGCATAGTTATCTTAGACCAGCTTTATCTTTATGTCGTGTGATTCATCTCACCTCTATGCTATATTCCCCTTTGATTTAATTTTTCGCCTGTACTATAACTAATTCTTATACTAACTCTTATGATTAGGGTAGCGAAATTAGGCCTCGGGGCTCGCTAAGAGACCGACCTTTGCAAAGGAAAGATGATGAAGCTGCAACAACTCAGATACATTGCCGAAGTGGTGAATCACAATCTAAACGTGTCGGCGACGGCTGAGAACCTATATACCTCTCAGCCAGGGATCAGTAAACAGGTGCGTATGCTTGAAGATGAGTTGGGTATTCAGATCTTTGGCCGTAGCGGTAAGCATCTGACCCATGTGACGCCAGCCGGTCAGCAGGTGATCAACATCGCCAATGATATCTTGGGCAAGGTAGAGAGCATCAAGAAGGTAGCCGAGGAGTATACTAAGCCGGATCAGGGTGAATTGAATATTGCCACGACCGATACTCAGGCGAGGTATGCCTTACCGGGAATTATCCGCGCCTTTATCGAGCGCTACCCTAAGGTGAATCTGCATATGCATCAGGGCACGCCCTCGCAGATCAGTGAGCTGGCAGCGAGGGGGGATGCAGACTTTGCCATCGCCACCGAGGGGATGCACCTCTATAACGATCTCATCATGTTACCTTGCTATCACTGGAATCGCTCCATCGTGGTGACCAAAGATCACCCGCTGGCCTCGCGCACTCAGATAAGCATCGAAGACTTAGGTCGTTTCCCCTTGGTGACCTATGTGTTTGGATTCGATAGAGAGTCTGAAATTGAGAAGCCCTTTAATCGTGCCGGCATCGACCCTAGAGTGGTGTTTACCGCGACCAGTGCCGATGTGCTCAAGACCTATGTCAGGCTAGGTTTAGGAGTTGGGGTGATCGCCTCCATGGCAGTCGACCCTGTGATAGACAAAGACCTAGTCGCCATAGATGCCAGCCATCTGTTTGCTCACAGCACCACTAAGATTGGCTTTAGAAAGGGTAACTTCCTGCGCAATTATATGTATGAGTTTATTGAGCATTTTGCGCCGCATCTGACCAAAGATATTGTCGAGAAGGCGGTGGCGCTCAGGGATCCTCAGTTGATCGAGAACCTGTTCGCGGATGTGGAGCTGCCGATCCGTTAAGGCTAGCGTTTAGGCTTAGCTTAGATTTCAAATAAGCCGGTGTTTATCCATAAAAAAACTCGCCCCAGGGCGAGTTTTTTATTCTTTATATAAAGGCGATTAACATTCGACTATGTTCACCGCCAATCCACCCTTGGCGGTTTCCTTGTATTTGCTGCGCATATCTTTGCCGGTATCCATCATGGTCTTGATCACCTTATCCAGCGAGACCTTATGGTTGCCATCGCCGCGCATCGCCAAGCGTGAGGCGTTGATCGCCTTGACCGCGCCCATGGCATTACGCTCGATACAAGGCACCTGCACCAGACCGCCTACAGGGTCGCAGGTCAGTCCCAGGTTATGTTCCATGCCGATCTCGGCGGCATTCTCCACATGTTCAACCGTGCCGCCCATGATCTCGGTGAGCGCGGCGGCGGCCATAGAGCAGGCCACACCGACTTCGCCCTGACATCCCACTTCGGCACCTGAGATGGAGGCATTCTTCTTGTAGAGAATGCCGATGGCGGCTGCAGTCAATAGGTACTGACAACAGATATCCAGATCTACCTTTTGGACGAAGGTGTCGTAGTAGCATAGCACGGCTGGGATGATGCCAGCGGCGCCGTTGGTCGGCGCAGTCACCACGCGATCGCCGGCGGCGTTCTGTTCATTAACGGCCAATGCAAACAGATCGACCCAATCCATGGCTGTAAGCGGGTCGACCACTGTCTTGCTCTCGGCCTTGAGGCGACGATAGAGGGCCGGGGCGCGGCGTCTGAGTTTCAGGCCGCCGGGGAGTATGCCTTCCTTCTGATAGCCACGTTCGACGCAAGTCTTCATAGTCTGCCAGATGGTCCACAGGCGCTCTTTCACCTCTTGCTCGCTGGCGATAGACAGCTCGTTTTCCATCATCAGCGCGGAGATGCTTAGGCCGTTGTCGACACACATGTCCAGTAACTCGGCGGCGCTATTAAAGTCATAGGGCGCGGCTTCGATTGGGGAGGCGGGCGAGGCATCTTGCGCCTGGATCTCATCTTCATCTAAGATGAAGCCGCCACCGACCGAATAGTAGGTACGCTGGTAGATGCAGTTACCCTTAGCATAGGCATAGAGGGTCATGGCGTTGGCGTGAGCTGGCAGACTCTTGCGCCTGTGGTAGGTGATGCCATCTTCGCGGCTGAAACGAACCACCTTGTTGTTCGGCATGGTTAAGCTTTGCGTATCGTGTACCTTTGCCAGGGTGGCATCGATCTTATCGGTATCAACGGTTTCAGGGGCTTCGCCCATCAGGCCTAATATCACGGCCTTACCCGTGCCGTGGCCCTTACCGGTTTGGCCGAGAGAGCCAAATAGCTCAGATCTCAGCTCATCTGTTTCTGCTAGATGACCATGTTTTTCTAAATCTTGAATGAAGACATTACCCGCTTTCATCGGGCCGACGGTATGGGAACTTGAGGGCCCGATACCAATTTTAAACATGTCAAAAACGCTAATCATTATAAAACCCTGTTGTAATCATTATTTTCGTTATTCAATCTCTGTGATTTTAGGCCAATTTAATTATTCATGCCCGAAGGGGCGTTAACACCGCCCCATTGTGCTACCCTTGCGAGCACATTAAGATTGTCAATTATTAAGTATCCCATACTTTAGTCGCAGCTTTCGCATTAGTTTTTTTCAAGATTGGGTTTCGCATTAGGCATACTATTGCTAATCTAGAAGGGCCGCGGGAAGCTGTCTGCGACATTGAAGTTTTATCGATTTTATACAAAAGCTTATGGCATTTTTATTTTCACGGTAGTTGTTTTTAGTTGGCGTACTTTAAGCTGAACTAACAGTTTTTCTAGGGGGAGTTGTGAGCTATTTAATGATGGATTTGTTATCCACTGAGATGAATGCGCAGGAACAAGTGCAGTTGATGCATCCCATGGTCGGCGGGCTGATATTGTTTTCCCGCAACTATCAAGATCGCCATCAACTTTGCACCTTGGTGGCCTCGGTGCGTGCCCTGAGACCCGATCTGCTCATCGCCGTGGATCATGAAGGCGGCCGGGTACAAAGATTTATCGAGGGCTTTAGTAAGATCCCTGCCATGGGGGACATATTGCCAGCGGCTAAGCATGATCTCCAGTTAGCCAAGTGTTGGGCGACCGAGCTAGGTTTTCTCATGGCCGTTGAATTGCTGAGCTGTGATATCGATTTAAGTTTTGCCCCTGTATTGGATCTGAATGGCATCAGTCAGGTGATTGGTACCCGGGCCTTTAGCGATAAGCCTGATGAGGTGATAGCCCTGGCTGGTGCCTTCATTCAAGGGATGCAGGATGCGGGAATGGCCGCAGTGGGTAAGCATTTCCCAGGCCATGGTAGTGTGGCGGCTGACTCCCATATTGCCAAGCCCTTGGATGAGCGCAGCGAAGCTGAGATCCGCGCCCTGGATATGGTGCCGTTTCAACACCTCATGGGGGCAAAACAGTTGCAGGGAGTGATGCCGGCCCACGTGATCTATCCTAAGGTCGATCCTAATCCGGCGGGCTTCTCTTCCTATTGGCTCAAGCAGGTGCTGCGTGAAGAGCTCAAGTTCGATGGCGTGATCTTCTCTGACGATCTCGGCATGAAAGGCGCAGGCGTAGTGGGTGGCTATTCAGCGCGAGCGAGGGCGGCTATCGAAGCGGGCTGTGACATGATCTTGTTGTGTAACGACAGTCAGGGTGTCAGCGAGCTACTAACCTCGTTCCAGTGGCCAGAGCAAGGTCCACAGGTGCCTGCGCGTAAATTACTTGCCAATGGGGCTCAGGCGGCCAAGGCGCTAGAGGATGAATCACGTTATCTGGCGGCAAGAAGGATAGCAGAGCAGATCTGTATGGGCTAAATTTGATGTAGCGCAACAACAGCCAATGATGAGTTAGCTAAAGTTAATATTCACTTACAGTTAGCAGGTAACAGGATGATCCTCTATTTCCACGGTTTTGACGCCACCAGTCCAGGTAATCACGAAAAAATGCGCCAGCTGCAGTTTGTCGATCCCGACGTGCGTCTGGTGAGCTACAGCACGCTCCACCCCAAGTATGATATGCAGTATCTGCTTAATGAGGTGAGCCGTCAGTTAACTCAGAGTGATGATCCCGCGCCCTTGGCGATAGGCGTCGGCCTAGGGGGATACTGGGCCGAGCGGATAGGCTTTCTCAATGGGCTTAAAACCGTGTTGATTAACCCTAACCTGCATCCGGAAGATAATATGCTGGGTAAGATAGACAGGCCCGAAGAGTATGCCGATATCGCCAGCAAGTGTGTCAGCCAGTTTAGAGAGAAGCACAAGGGCCGTGGTATTTGTATCTTGTCCCGCCAGGATGAGGTGCATGATAACCAAGCTGTGGCCAACACCTTAGCGCCTTTTTACCCCATCGTCTGGGATGAGGAGCAGCATCATAAATTTCCGTCGTTGGCGGCGCATCTTGCCGAGATCAAGGCCTTTAAAGAACGCCAGTAAACAGAATTAACCAAGATGAGGAGCCGGTAGGCTCCTTTTTTATGCGTGTGATTCGAAGGTTTTCGATGACACTAGGGCTTAGTCAATCGCCTAACCGACTTCACAGTGCAGGGGGTTATGGTGACTGAGTGATAAAAAATGGTTGAATATCCTGAATTTAGGTCAAAGATGAGCGTATGTGGTTAAAACTTTTTGTTATGCAAATCTAGCATAGCTTATCCATTTTATGATACAAAGTGATACATATTGCTACATGATGGTCTTAAAGACCTTTTCCCAGTTTGCGTATGTCGCCCGATGCAGCTAACCACTTTATTAGTTAGCTGTTTTTTTTGTCTATTTTTTGCCCATCCCCCGAGTTTAGGTTATCTTCAAAGGGTTAGATCGATAAGAACAAAGAGGCGCAGATGAAGCGGGTATTATTGACAATATCGGGAAAGGTTCAGGGCGTGTGTTTCAGGCGGTACAGTCAGCTTAAGGCTAATGAGTTGGGGCTGACGGGGTATGCAAAAAACCTGGAAGATGGCAGGGTGCTGATTTTATTGCAGGGAGGCAGTCTAGCTGTCGATCGTTTCATCGCATGGAGTGAGCAGGGATCGCCTCAGTCTGAGGTGGACAATGTGCTGGTGGAAGAAGATGAGGCTGATGAGATCTACCTGGATTTTTCCATCTATTGAGGTGAGCGAGCCTCTTTGAGCTAAGCACTCGGCTGGTGTTCCTATAGGGGGGGCGCCTGTTTAACACCCTATTCAAACCTATGCTTAAAGCTACCCCTACGCCTGTAGTGAACAGGTGTCTTTGCCTGCTGCAATAGCGTCTGATAATCTACCGATGGAGGAAGGCGAGGCAGATGAGCTCTACCTCGATTTCTCGTCTAATTGTCTAGCCTTGGGTCGTTTCGTCAGGCTGACTCTGGGGGGAGTGAAATTCTTCCGGCTGCTCCATCTTTCTGATCTGCAAAATCATGCCCATGTTCGGGTGGTCGAAATAATGAATTTCGTCGCTTCTTACCCGCTTATTCTGTGTCATATAGATGTTGTGCAGATAAGGGGTCTGAGTCATTTCATTTTCACCAGCAACTTGAGGCTGCGCCTTGCTGCCTTCTCTATGTAGGGTCAACGCGGTTTCCACATAGAGGTAATGATTCAGGTAGATGTTGAGGGTACCCTCCAGCGCCCAGATAGGAGTCACCTGTTTTTCATCGAAATTCAGATCAAAGTTAAACTCAGGGATCACGCTAGTTTCATTTTGGGGCGCTGCATTTACCGCGTAACCATCCTCATTGAAGCGATCTGAATAGTCTTCACCGGCGTAGAGACGCACAGGTTTTGCCTGATGACGGGGCAGCATAGATTGTTGCCAGGTCATGTGCAGCAGACTCTTGTGTCCGGCTTCGCGTTTCAGGGTGTTGATCATGGCGCCAAACTGCGACTGAGAATCGGCCAGTAATACTGTGCCCGCGCCCAGGGTGGCATACTTTGGCTCTGGGGCGCCAATGGTTGTCGGTATCTGGCTAGGATGAGTCACCTGTGCCTGTTGCAGTTGCTTGTCGCACTCTGCAGGGGTCTCCAGCCATTGCTGGGCATTGCAGCCTTCCAGTCCCAGGCTGGCTCCTGTGATGTCTGTAGCGAATAGCGGCGAGATCATGTCTATTGGTTGACGCGAATGGCGATTGCCGGGAAGCGTCAAGGTCTCTTCCAACTGACTTCCCTGACGCTCAAACAGGTAAACTTCCACCTCAAACCAGCGCTCTGTATCTGCCCAGGCGGCGCCGGATAGTGAGGCAAGGGTGGTCACCAATAAAAGACTCTTTTTAAACACGCGGTTCTCCAAGGCGATGTTGCATGAGTTGAGAGATGATCAGGGATAACAGGGCTAACCTATCCTTGTCTGTCTCTGTCGGCATCAGGAATTTTAACTTACTTGGGCCGTCCATACGATAATTTTGTGGCTGACTCTGTAATAGTCCGATGATAAAGCCAGGATCTACACAGTGATCGTTGTTAAATTCTAAGCTGCCGCCCTTGGCATGCATCTCTATCTTGGCGATGCCGAGTGCGGTTGCCTGATGTTTAAACAGCGACACCTCCATCAGGTTCTTTGTCGCTTGAGGCAAGAGGCCGAAGCGGTCGATCAACTCGACCTTTAACTCGTCCAGCGCCTGGGCTGTGGCGCAGTTGGCGATACGCTTATAGAGTGACAGGCGGATGTTGACATCGCCCACATAGTCTTCCGGTAGCAGGGCTGGGATCCTAAGATCAATCTCGCACTGTCCCTTGAGCATCTGATCCAGCGAAGGCTCCTTGCCCTCCTTGAGGGATTTCACCGCGTCTTCCAGCATCTCCATGTAGAGGGTAAAACCTATCTTGGAGATATGACCGCTCTGCTCATCGCCCAGGAGTTCACCGGCGCCGCGGATCTCGAGATCTTGAGTCGCCAGCATGAAGCCTGCGCCGAGATCTTCCAGCATGCCAATGGCTTCCAGCCGTTTGATGGCGTCCTTGGTCATGCGTTTGGGATGGGGGGTCATCAGATAGGCATAGGCCTGGTGGTGGGAGCGTCCTACACGTCCCCTGAGTTGGTGCAGTTGCGCCAGGCCGAAGTTATCGGCTCTCTCTATGATGATGGTGTTGGCACTGGGCACGTCGATGCCCGTCTCTATGATGGTGGTACACACCAACACATTGTATTTCTGGTGATAGAAGTCAGACATCACCTTTTCCAGGTCGCGTTCGCGCATCTGACCATGGGCGGTGATCACGCGTACCTCGGGCAGTAGCGCCTCAATCTCACGGGCGCGCTTCTCTATGGTCTCTACGCTGTTGTGGAGAAAATAGACCTGGCCGCCCCTTAAGATCTCACGCAGCAGGGCCTCGCGCACCGTGGCATCATCATATTCGCGTACGAAGGTCTTCACCGCCAGGCGCTTGGCCGGTGGCGTGGCTATGATGGAGAGGTCGCGCATGCCTGACATCGCCATGTTGAGCGTACGCGGGATAGGGGTCGCCGTTAGGGTAAGGATATCGATATTGGCGCGCAGCGCCTTGATCTTCTCCTTCTGACGCACGCCGAACCTGTGCTCCTCGTCGATGATAAGTAGGCCTAAGTTTTCAAACTTGGCCTCAGACTGCAGCAGCTTATGGGTACCGATAACGATATCCACCTGGCCAAGCTCCAGCTGCTTGAGTACCGCCTGTTGCTCCTTAGCGGTCTTAAAGCGCGACATCACCTCTATCTTGATCGGCCAGTCGGCAAACCTGTCTTTGAAATTTTCATAGTGCTGCTGAGCCAGCAGCGTAGTGGGCACCAAGATGGCCACCTGTTTGCCGTCGTTGACCGCTACGAAGGCGGCGCGCATGGCCACTTCAGTCTTACCGAAGCCGACGTCGCCACACACCAGGCGATCCATAGAGATGGGGCTACACATGTCGGTGAGTACGGCGTCGATGGCGGTTTCCTGATCCACCGTCTCTTCGAAGGGGAAGCTGCCGGCAAACTGGGCATACTCTTCACGATCTAATCGGCAGGCCTCGCCGGGGCGAGCCTGGCGGCGGGCATAGACATCCAGCAGTTCGGCGGCCACGTCGCGGATCTTCTCGATCGCTTTACGTTTGGCCTTGGTCCAGCTCTCGTTGCCCAGCTTGTTGAGCTGTGGGTCCTCATCGGCGCCGATACTGTATTGACTGATGAGGTTGAGAGAGGCGACGGGCACATAGAGCTTATCGCCGCCGGCGTATTCCAGTTTCAGGTACTCGGCGACCAGCCCGCCCGTGTCCAGGGTTTCCAGCCCCTGGTAGAGGGCGACGCCGTGGTCCAAATGCACTATGGGTTGACCCACCTTGAGCTCGGCAAGGTCCTTGATGAGCACATCCTGGCTCACCTGGCGCTGTTTATCGCGTCGGCGTTGCTGGGCGATGCGTTGACCAAACAGCTCGGTTTCACACACCAACGCCCAGCTTGGGCCCTTCTTTGGGTGATAGATGGCACCTTGAGACAGCGGCGCGACGATCAAGCCAAAGAGTTGAGGCTTCTGGCTGAAGCTCTCCAGATGATCAAGCAGCGCAGGTTTAATCTCTATCTTGGCCAGCAGCTCCAGCAGCGCCTCGCGTCGGCCTTCCGATTCGACGCAGAACAAAATAGGTGTACCTGTGTCGGCAAATTCTTTGAGGCTGATCAGGGGCTGCTTCAGCTTATGGTTGGCGGCGATGTCGGGTAAGGCCTCAAGCTGCGCCTCAATGCTGGTGCCAGTGGTCTCATTACCCTTGATCAGGAAACGTGGCAACTGTTTAAAGGCCTCGAAGATCTGCTCGGTCAGCAGGTAGAGATCCTTTGGGGGCAGCAGTGGCCTTAGGGGATCGACCCGGCGGTTCTCATAGCGCTGGTTGATCTCTTGTAGGTGATGCTTGGCCGCATCCTCGAGAGCGCCCATCTGCACCAGTTGACACTCGCCGGGCAGGTAGTCGAACAGACTCGCCGTTTCATCGAAGAAGAGGGGCAGGTAGCTTTCAATCCCGGCGGGCATCACCTTGCGGCTCACCATCTGATAGATGGACTCTGGCTCCTTGACCACTACCTCAAACTGACGGCGGTAACGCTGGCGAAACCCTTCGATGGCGGCGTCATTGGTCGGGAACTCCTTGGCCGGCAGCAAGCGAATCGATTCTATCTCGCCGCTGGAGCGTTGGGTCTCCGGGTCAAATTCGCGGATCGACTCGACCTCATCGTCGAACAGCTCGATGCGATAGGGGCTCTGGGCGCCCATGGGGAAGAGGTCGATAATAGAGCCGCGCACGGCAAACTCGCCATGCTCATAAACCTGTTCTACGTGATGATAGCCTGTGTTGACCAGCTGACTGCGCACCGCCTCTAAGGGATAGTTGTCGCCCTTGCTGAGCAGTAAGACGTTGCCGGTTGAGAATGATTGCGGCGGCAACTTCACCATCAGGGTGCTCATGGGCACGATCACCAAACTATGACCGGCGCTTGGGATCCGCGATAGGGTCTCTAGCCTTTGGGACACCAGATCCTGATGGGGCGAGAAGCTGTCGTAGGGCAAGGTCTCCCTATCGGGGAACAGCATGACGGGGATTGATTTTGGCGCTAACAGATAGCCTAGCTCCGCCTCTAACCTGAGCGCGCTGGGCGTGTCAGGTGTCACCACTAAGGTCAGGCCGCTATACTGCTCGCACAGTTTCGCCAGGCTGATCGCCTGGGCGGCACCTGTTACTTGGCTCAGGGTTTGGGGCGACTTAACCCCTTTGACTTTAGGTGGTGTGAGGATGGAAAAAGCATTCATGAAAACAGACTAAGGCCAACAATCGACAATGATGCGGCCATTGTAGAGACTTAGCCCCGTCAGTGCCAGTGAAAACTAACTCGGGTTTTGTTGCTGCTTTTTACGTTGTTGTAATTGTTTTTGTTGAATATTCAGACTGGCTTTGACCAGTTGCTCCACATCCTCATCGAGAATTTGAGTAAAGCTGAGTTCGCAGTCAAATCCACCCTCAGAGGCTTCATCTTCACAGCGGGTGCACTCACCTATGCAGAGGATGGCGATAAGCGCCTCCCTGATATGCAGTGTGATGCGATAGGGCTCGCCGGGCACAAGCTTTGTAGGGCTTAAGAGATGTATGCCGCTGCCGCCAAAATGCAGGCCGCTGCAGCGCTCACCCTCGTGGGGCTGCTGCTCGAGCACATGTTGCAGCACCAGATCTATCTTGCGCGACTGCAGCTTGAGGTAATCCACCACGGTGCGCGCCTCATCATCAAGATGCCTTAGCTGTAGCAGGCAGTCGGCTTCCATCGCCTTGACCTCGCTGATGAGTTGCATGCCGAGGGGCAGCATGGCTCTGAGTTCATGGTCGTTGGGCAGCGGTTGCTCCTTAGGCCAGGGCGATAGGTAAGCGGCGAACCCATGCGCGACGCTAAAATAGGAGTTTGTTTGGCTGTTCAACGGATTGCCTCTTGTTTTTAGGGGGCTATTCCCCCTATTATCGTGCCCATCTTAATGATTTATCAAGGCTCTGACGCAAAGAGACCCTGCCAAACATGAATTTAGCGTTATCTTGGACCATAGGTTATCGGTACTGGCGAGCACGTAAGGCCAATCCATTTGCCTCATTTATTACCCTGTTTGCCGTGTCGGGGATCTTGCTCGGGGTAGCGGCCCTGATCATCGTCAGTTCTGTGATGAATGGTCTGGAGGGACAGCTCAAGCAGCGCATTCTCGGCGCAGTGCCGCAGCTGACGGTGCATAGCGAGCAGCACCTTGGCAACTGGCAAGATGTCGCCAACGACTTAATCGATGGTAAACAGATCTTGGCCATGAGCCCGAGCGTGGCCACCCAAGCCATGTTACAGGCGCCGAGCAGCATCAGCGCGGTGCAGATTTATGGTATCTATCCCGAGCTTGAAAAAGACAACCTGGCGCGTCTGAACCGTCACTTCAACGGCTCCCTCGATAGCCTCGAGGCGGGCAAATACCGCATCGTCATAGGCGCCGAGTTGGCGCGCCGCCTGGATGTGAAGCCCGGCGATAAGATACGTGTACTCAGTGGTGATGGTGTAGTCTATTCGCCGCTGGGGCCTGTGCCGAGCCAGCGTAAGTTTACCGTGGCAGGTGTGTTCGAGATGGGCTCACAGGTGGATGCGAGCCTGGCTTACGTGCATCACGAAGATGCACTGCGTCTGATGCGCAAGTCTCCCAAAGAGATCAAGTCGCTGCGCCTCTATCTGGGCGATCCCTTCACGGCGAGCAAGCTGACCCCTAAGGTCAAAGCCGCGTTTGAGGCGTCAGGTGATAAGGTGACCACCAGTGATTGGCGCGATAGCTATGGTCACCTCTTCTCTGCGGTAAAGATGGAGAAGAACATGATGTCGCTGATGCTGAGTCTTATCATCGCCGTGGCCGCATTTAACATCGTCTCTGCCTTGGTGATGATGGTGGTGGATAAGACCACAGACGTTGCCGTGCTCAAGACCCAAGGTTTGACCACGGGGAGCATCATGGGGATCTTCATGATCCAGGGCTCACTCAATGCCGTCTTAGGCCTGGTGGGCGGACTGGTTATCGGCGTGCTGGCCACCTTGAACATTAATACACTTTTCTCGGCGCTCGGCATTAATGTACTCGGGGCGGGCCAACGTTTGCCGGTGCAACTCGAGTGGGGCCAGTTGTCCCTGATAGTCGTTGGCACTCTAGCAATCACATTTCTAGCGACAGTTTATCCCGCGCTAAGGGCGGCTAGCGTGCAACCAGCCACAGCTTTAAGGTATGAATAATCTATGACCCAACAGGAAAAATCTTTGTTACTTCAAGTCAGTAACGTCAGTAAACGCTACCATGAGGGAAGCATAGATACTCAGGTGCTGAGCGGTGTTGATCTCAGTATCGCCAAGGGCGAGCAGGTGGCTATTGTTGGCAGTTCGGGCTCGGGTAAGAGTACCTTGCTGCACATCATGGGCACGCTGGATAAACCCAGCAGTGGTCAGGTGATGTTCGACGGTGAAGATCTCTATCAGCTTTCACCCTCGCGTCAGGCGGCGATTCGCAATCAGGAGCTGGGATTTATCTATCAGTTCCATCATCTGCTACCCGAGTTTACCGCACTTGAAAATGTGGCCATGCCAGGGCTTATTCAGAAACGTCCGCGTCAGGAAGTCGAGCAGGAAGCGAAAGAGCTGCTCAGCCGTGTCGGCCTTAGTCACAGGCTGCACCATACCCCGGCTGAAATGTCTGGTGGCGAGCGTCAACGCACCGCCATAGCCAGGGCGCTGATTAATCGCCCTAAGCTGGTGTTGGCCGACGAACCTACCGGTAACCTGGACGCCGCCAGCGGCGATACCGTGTATGAGCTTATCCGAGAGCTGGGTAGCCAGCTGGGTACGGCCTTTGTGGTGGTCACCCATGATCCTAAGCTGGCTGCGCGCATGGATAGGCAGCTGAAGATGCAAGATGGGCTGTTAAGCGCCTGGGAGATGGCATGAGAGAGAGACTCGCCTTCTGGGTAGGCTGGCGCTTCTACATGGCGCGTCAGTCCAATCGTTTCATCAGCTTCATCTCCTTTGCCTCCACGGCGGGCATCGCCCTGGGGGTCGCCGTGTTGATCACTGTGCTGTCGGCCATGAACGGCTTCGAGAAGGAGCTTGAGCAGCGCCTGCTGGGGATAGTGCCCCATGGCGAGCTGACCGGGGTGAATGAGCCGCTACATGACTGGCCGCAGATAGCCGAGGATGCCAAGAAGATCCCAGGCATTGTCGCCAGCGCACCCTTTGTGCGAATTCAGGGCCTGATCCAGAAGCCCGGCGGTTTTCAGGGGCTGACGGTTATCGGCATCACGCCAGCGCTAGAAGCTAAGGTTTCAACCATAGATGATTTCATGCCGGATACGGCCTGGCAGGCACTGGCGAGCAAGGAAAACAGTATCGTTTTGGGTAAGGGGCTGGCCGATACGCTGGGACTGTCGCTTGGTAGCACCCTGAGCCTCTACACGCCCAATCTTACCAGTCAGTCTACGGGACGAGGCCTCGGCTCGGCCAAGAGTCATCAGTTTAAGGTGGCGGGGATCTTCGAGCTTGGCGGCGAGCTGGACTTGACCACAGCCTATATCTCGCTGGATTACGGCGCCGAGCTGTTGGGACTGGGGGATGGGGTGAGTGGGATCCGCATCAAGGTGGACGATGTCTTTGCCGCGCCGCAGCTGATCCGCACCTTGGGTTATAGCCAGTCGCAATATATGTACCTCTCAGATTGGACCCGCACCCAAGGCCATAACTATCAGGACATTCAGCTGGTACGCGCCGTAATGTACCTGGTGCTCGCGCTGGTGATCGCCGTGGCCTGTTTCAATATCGTTTCGACATTAGTGATGGCGGTGCGCGACAAACAGTCGGAGATCGCCATCTTGCTGACCATGGGGATGGCCAAGTCGACCATCATGGGGATCTTCGTGGTGCAAGGCGCCTTAAATGGCCTCTTGGGATGTCTGATTGGTGCGGTGCTGGGGAGCACCCTTGCGCTGAACCTAAGCGCCATCGCCAGTGGCATAGAGCAGCTGTTTGGCGTGCAGCTCTTGTCGGCCGATGTCTATTTCATCGACTTCTTACCCTCACAACTACATCTTGTGGATGTGGCTCTGGTGGTGTCTCTGGCCCTGGTGATGAGCCTTTTGGCCACCCTATATCCCGCCTGGAAGGCGAGTCGTATTCATCCCGCACAGGCCCTGGCCGGGCGTTAAGGTTAGGTCGTAAATTAAGATGAGTCTTTAGCGACTTTCCCGTTAGCGACTTTCCCGGTAGGCGCGTTTTTGTTGATACATCCGCTTGTCGGCATCTGAGAGCAACTCTTTGATGTCGGCATTCTGACCATCATAGATTGCGTAGCCTATGCTGAGCGAGGGGATCAGTCGATGGGACTGCCAGCTGAATGGTTGGGACTCTATCGACTGACTAATGTGCGCCATGATGGTCTCGATCTCCTGCCTGTCGGTGAGCTCATAGAGTAAGATCAGAAATTCGTCGCCACCAAATCGGGCAACCGAACCTTTAATGCCGACCTCGGTCACCAGACGATTAGCGATATGTTTTAGCAGCTCGTCTCCCGCCTCATGACCCAGCTCGTCGTTAACCCTCTTAAAGTCGTTCAGATCTATGTTGAGCAAGGTAAAGGTAGGGCGATGATTCTTGTTTATCAGCCTATCTAGTTCGTTAATGATGAAGCGCCGATTGGGCAGGTGAGTCAGCTCATCGTGCAGTGCGGCCTTGTGGGTGTGCTGATAGTTCCTAAACAGGAGTAGCATCAGCATATACAGGGTAAAGGCCGCGACCGTGCCCGTACTGACGATGATCAGACGTAGGTGAGTGATGCGATCCAGGTTTTCGATATGAAACTTGGCGGCCATATTCCAGGTCGCACTGGGTAGCTTGATGGGGTAGATCACATCTGCGTCGTCAAACAGGCTAGGATCGCCATAGAAAACCTGTTCGGGTTCCTTGGTGTCGAGCTGTTTCCTGATGGCAATATTTCCTCCTGGAAACTGGGTGATCCCCGTGTCATCTAGCAACTGGTTATAGTTCATTACCACACTTACGCTGCCCCAATACTGAGTATTTTTCGGATAGTCTTTGAAGATAGGGTAGCGGGCGATAAGGCCTAACCCGCCCTGGACCAGGTTTACAGGACCGGCAATAAACACGGATTGCTGTTCTTTTGCCTGCAGCACAGTCTTTAGCTGGTTTGGCTGAGTGCGAAAGTCAAAGCCCAGCGCCGCCTCGTTGCCTTTCAGGGGATAGACTAAGGAAATAATATTGTTCGGCGCGATGGCGACGTTGCGCACGTATTGCGCCTTGCCTAATAACTTGGCGGCGATCACATGCCAGTTTTTCATGGCAAATTCGGGATCTATGGTCACTACGGTAGCCAGGCTATCGGCCAGATAGGTGTCTTTGTAGATGGTCGCCTCAAAGTTAAAGCGGATAAGTGCCAGGTTTTTGCGCAGGTTTTCCTCTTCTTGCTGAATCACGTTGTCGACAAAATATTTTGTCATGGCGCTGATGGAGAGTGCGGCCAGGATCAGATAGCAGCAGGAGAGCAGGGCGAAGATCGTGATATGTTTTCTATTTGAATTAAAGTGCATGGCCTTCCTGCATTTTTGTGATTCTTCTAACGAGCGACGTCATCTAGGCATGTGATTCAGATAGATACAAAGTGTTACCTGTGTAATGAGTCTGTGCATTCTATCTTAAGTTTATTTCAGATGCTAAGGGACATTTGCAGTAGCTCATGCTGTAGATAGAGACAATTGTGGTGTGATCATCGAAAAGTCGGTGATGATTTAGTCGTTGCAAGCCATGATCTATCAGGGGCTGGATTTACCCTCTATCTCATTGGCTCAGGCTTGACTAGATTCTGTCGCTATTACTGTCGGGTATTTATCTGCAGGCAAGTGCGGTAGCGGTTGATGGCCGTTACCTGGTACGATTTTTCCACTTAAATAGGATCGAATATTTCCACAGATTGTGGACGACAAAGTAACCCATGGCGGAAAAGATGATCCCAAACACCAGACAGCCGAGCAAGAAGGGTGGGCCTATGGTGAAGAGAGAAGCCTCGATCCATTGCCAACTGGCTTCGAAGACAAAATTTTGGGGAGGATGACCGAGCAGTTTGGCGCCAAAGAGGTAGGCGGCGTAGAACATAAAGGGCATGGTGACAGGGTTGGTGACCCAGACTAAGGCGACGGCGACAGGCAAGTTACAGTTAAACAGGATAGCCAGCGCCGCGGCTAATACCATCTGAAATGGCATGGGGATCCAGGCGACAAACAGGCCGACCGCGAAGGCGAGGGGAGCGGAGCGTCGATTCAGGGCCCAGAGGTTTGGCTTGTGAAGCAGCTTACCGAACATCTGCAGATGCTTATGATTCTGCAGCGTCTCGGGCTTGGGCATATATCGTTGAATGAATTTTTTTGGCATAGCTTAGTGTTGCAGTCTTAAATTATTCATTATGAATCGATTCATGTTTGGCTATTGTGCCACGCTCATCTCTGCACTGCTCTGGCCTGTCTTGCCAGCCATTTCCCTTGCATGTGCCGTCTTAGTGATTGCCGTCATCATGCTGAAATGGTCGAAACTATTGGCCGGTAGCCTCTTGGCTATAGCTTGGATGAGTCTATTTTGCCACCAACTTTTGGTTTTTACGCCTGATAAATCGAGCGAGCTGCCATCAGTAAGGGGCGAAATCATATCACTAGTTTATCGAAACGGCGACTGGATAAATGCCGATATTCGTATTTTAACGGGGCATCCCCCTCATTTTCCTGATAAATATTTGCGCCTGCGTTGGCAAAGCGAACAAAAAGTCGCCATCGGTGAGGTGTGGCAATTCACCCTTGCCCCTAAGCCCATTACCAGTGTGTTAAATCAAGGGGGATTTAATCAGCAGGCCTATCAACTCTCGAAGCACATCATAGGCAAGGGCAGGGTCATTGCGGCCAGGCGCCTGTCGCCGCCTCTGGGAATGCGGGCAAAACTGCTTACACAGTTGCGCCAGGCTGTTGCAACGCTTCCTAATGGCGACCTGATGCTGGCGTTGATGCTAGGAGATAAGCAGCTGATAAGCGATAGCCATTGGCAAGGGCTGAGGCAAAGCGGCACAGGTCATCTGGTGACCATCTCAGGGCTGCATCTGTCGGTGCTGGCGCTTTGGGTGATGGGGTTGGGGGGCCTTCTGTTAGGACGGCTGACTCCTCGTATGGGACTCGGCAACCGTCAGGCCATCGCATTGGTGGCCTTGCTTTGCTGTGGGATCTATGCCTTTCTTGCCGGACTTGGGCTGCCGACCCAAAGGGCGCTCATCATGTTGGTGATGGTGATTCTGCTTGGTCTCATTCGGCGCTACGCATCGCCCTTCGAGCGGCTATTGTGGGCCTTGTTTATCGTCTTGCTGCTGGATCCTTTAAGTATTCTCGGCGCCGGACTCTGGCTCTCCTTTGGCGCGCTGGCCATTATTCTCTGGTTCACTCAAGCTCTACCCGCACCAGAGGAGGGACTAACACCCTTGCAGAGGCTGAAATGGCGCCTCGGGCAGATGTGGCAGATCCAGTGGCGCTTGAGTTTATCGCTAGGTTTGTTGCAGGGCCTCTTGTTTGGTGGCTTTGCGCCTTACGCCCTGATTTTTAACCTGATCTTTGTGCCTTGGTTTAGTATTGTGGTGATCCCCTTAAGTTTCATGGCGCTGATGATCTGGACAATCAGCATTTATCTCGGCGTGCCCATTAGCCTGCCACTCTATTTATTAGATCTTGCCATTTCTCCTATGACTCTCGCTTTCGATTGGCTAGGGGAGCTGCCACTTCACTGGCTGCCCGCATCGATGCAGCTTGTCTCAGCATTAGTGTTTGCCCTGCTTGGCATTATTCTTTGGCGACTCGCCTCGGGTGCCTGGCGCTGGATGATCCCCGTGTTGCTCATGCCCCTGTGTCTTTGGTTTTTACCACAGAGATTAATGGATCCTCACCGCTGGCAGGTTCATCTGCTTGATGTCGGACAAGGGCTGAGTTTGGTGGTCGAGAAACAGGGGCGGGCACTAATCTATGACACTGGCGCTGCCTTTGGTGAGCACTTTAGTTACGCAGAGAGAGTCATAGTGCCCTTCTTGCATTATCGCGGAATAGGCGAGCTGGACTACCTGGTGCTCAGCCATGGGGATAACGACCATTCCGGCGGCGCAGATTATTTGTTAAGTCAGTACCCTAAGTTGAATTTGGTGACAGATCTCAGCTTTCCCGGCGCCATCGACTGTCGCCCTAAGAAAATGCGTTGGCAGGGATTAAGTGTCGATCTGCTTGGGCCGCTGGTGGCCGGGGCTGGCAACAATGGCTCCTGTATTGTACGGATCAGCGATGGAGAGCAAAGCGTGCTGATCCCCGGAGATATCGAGAGCGAGGGTGAGCGGTTACTGTTAGCGCAGGCATCAAAGGAGGTGCAAAGCACAGTCCTGATCGCCGCACACCATGGCAGTAACACCTCTTCGAGTCGTGCCTTTATTCAGGTTAATCAGCCAGACATCGTGCTCTACGCGGCCGGATTTAATAATCGCTACGGCTTTCCCAAGGCCGAGGTGGTGCGGCGCTTCAATGAGACAGAGGCGCGCCAATACAGCACGGGAGACAACGGCCAGCTGAGTTTGACACTCGATCGGGACGGAGTAACCGTGGCGGGTTATCGTACCGACTTGGCGCCTTTTTGGTACAATCAACGCTTTGAATTTGGTGAGTTTGGCAATCCAGAGTAGAATACGTTTTTTTGCACCTACGATAGAATCCTGAATGACAAATTCTTCGAAAAGTGAAGTGAGCAGCGTTTTTCTCAGACTGCTGACTTATCTTGTCCCGCTAAAAGGGGTGTTATTTTTGTCTGTGTTCGGCCTAGTGCTTTATGGCTTGGTGGACGCAACCTTCATTTATTCAATTAAACCTTTTATTGATCAAGGTTTTGCCAGCAATGTGCCGACAACACCGGGTCTGGTGGAAGGTGTCGACCTCGGCATGGGCGGTGGCTTTAACTCCGACAGCGACGTGTTGAAAACAGCGCCTTTCGTGGTGATAGGCTTGTTTACCCTGAGGGGCCTGGCTAACTTTCTCTCCACCTATGGGATCTCCTATATCAGTGCGCGCATGATCATGGATATGCGTCAGCAAGTGTTCGAGCATTACCTGAAATTGCCAGTGAGCTATATCGATGCCGAAAGCAGCGGGAACTTGATCTCCCGAGTGACCTTCGATACCGAGCAGATCGCCAGGGCATCGGGCAGTGCGCTGATCACCATAGTACGTGACGGCATCACTGTTATTGGCATGCTGGGGGTGATGTTCTATAACTCCTGGAAACTCTCTCTCTGTATTTTGATCGTTGGGCCTCTGATCGGTCTGGTGATTGCCGTGGTCAGCCGTAAGTTCCGTAAGGTCTCGAAACAGATCCAGACCGCCATGGGCGGGGTGACCTCGGTTACCGAGCAGATGATCAAGGGGCACAAGAATGTGTTGGTCTTCGGTGGTCAACAGGCCGAGTCCCAACGTTTTGCCAAGGTAAACGACGATAACCGCTCGCGCACCATGAAACTGGCTCTGGCCCAGGCGATCAGTCAGCCCTTGGTGATGGTGATAGGCTCTCTGGCGCTGGCTTTCGTGCTTTATGCCTCTAGCCTCGAGAGCATGCGCGCCGACCTCACCGCGGGTACCTTTGCCACTATCCTAGCGGCTATGCTCGCCATGTTGCAGCCAATTAAGAGTCTGACCCGGGTAAACGCAGAGTTTCAGCGGGGTATTGCTGCCTGTAGTACCATCTTTGCCGTGTTAGATACCCCGGCCGAGGTGGATAATGGCACCTACGAGAAGCAAAGAGTCGAGGGTCGCCTGAGCTTCGATAAGGTTAATTTCCGTTATGATAATCAAGAAGGCTTAGCCCTGAAGGAAGTGGACTTCACGGTTAATCCTGGGGAAACTTTGGCCCTGGTTGGTCGCAGCGGTTCGGGTAAGTCGACCATCGCCAGCCTGATCACCCGTTTCTACTCAGATCTCGATAGCGGCGATATTCGCCTGGACGATGTGAGTCTGAGGGACTACAAGCTGGCGTCCTTGCGCCGTCAGGTCGCACTGGTGTCACAGCAGGTAACCCTTATCAACGATACCATTGCCGCTAACATCGCCTATGCCTATCCGGGCGAAGTCACCGAGGCGCAGATCATAGATGCGGCCAAGCTGGCCAATGCCTGGGAGTTTATCAGCAACTTGCCCGAGGGGATCGATACCCAGGTCGGCGAAAACGGCGTCATGCTCTCTGGTGGTCAGCGCCAACGCATCGCCATTGCCAGAGCGATACTGCGCGACGCGCCTATCCTGATCCTCGATGAGGCGACCTCGGCGCTGGATACCGAATCGGAGAAGGCTATTCAGACAGGTCTGGATAATCTCAGACAGAATCGCACCTCAATCGTGATCGCTCACCGTTTGTCGACAGTTGAAAACGCCGATCAGATCTTAGTGGTGGATCAGGGGAAGGTGGTCGAGCGTGGTACCCACAGCGAGCTGCTTGCTAAGCAGGGGATCTATTACAACCTGTACCAGATGCAGTTTGGTAGCTAACCAGTATGCAGGCGTTGGTTAATCGACTCTGGTATGACAGGCAGGCCGGTGTTCACTGGCTGCTTGTTCTGCTGCTTCTGCCTTTAAGTGGTTTGTTTTATCTGCTGACGAGCCTCAGACGGCAGCTGTTTCGTTTGGGGCTTAAATCAAGCGCTCGGCTCGATGTGCCAGTGATAGTGGTGGGCAACATCACGGTAGGTGGCAGCGGCAAGACGCCCACGGTTATCTATCTCATCGAACTGCTTCGCCATAACGGTTATCGCCCAGGGGTGATCAGTCGCGGCTATGGTGTCGAGTTTACGGGCTGTAAGCGGGTTATTGCTGGCATGCCGGCCAGTGAAGTGGGCGATGAGCCGGCCATGATTGTGGCGCGCACTCAGGTGCCTATGGTGATAGGCCGGGATCGCGTCGCGGCCGGTAAAGCCCTACGGGAATGGCAGGCGGTGGATGTGATCATCAGCGACGATGGTCTGCAACATTATCGACTCGAACGAGATATTGAGATCTTAGTGCTCGATGGCAAGCGCCGCTTCGGTAATGGTCTGCTGTTACCTGCAGGACCCCTGCGAGAAGGACGCTGGCGTCAGCGCACCGTCGATTTTACCTTAGTCAATGGTGAAAGCGCCCATCCGGAGGAGTTTGAGATGGCGCTGGCTCCCGGCAACTGGCGCAGCGTGGCAGATGGCGAGCTGGTCTCAGCTAATTTAACTGGGAGCCCAGCCGATAATCCGCTTTCTGAGAGCGTGGCCATCGCCGGGATTGGCAATCCTCAGCGATTCTTCGATACCCTTACCCATATAGGGGTTCATCCCGTTCACCAACATGCCTTCGATGATCATCAGGTCTACAGCCTAGAAGCCATAGAGACGGTCGCGGCGGGTCGGGGCGTGCTGATGACAGAGAAAGATGCGGTTAAATGTCGCGAATTTGCAAAGTCTAACTGGTGCTATTTGCCGGTAGATGCCAAGATAGCCCCAGAATTTGAACAGCAATTGTTAACGCTGCTAAGGCGGCGCGAAAACGTACAACAAGGAAATTAACATGGCGTTTGATAAGAAACTTTTAGAGATAGTTGCCTGCCCTGTGTGTAAGGGTAAACTTGAATATGACAAGGCTAATCAGCAGCTTATCTGTAGGGCTGATCGTTTGGCCTATGCCATTAACGAAGGGATCCCCGTACTGCTTGAAAATAAGGCGACGCCTTGGAACGAAGAGGCCTAAGCCTAGGTTTCGAGGAGCCGAAATAGAGGCGTGCCTTTTGGCACGTCTTTAGTTTTCCCCACTATTCTTATCTTTACGTTAGCCTGGCGCCGCTCAGAGTTTCCCCGTTTAGGCGCCCAGTCATTGCTTTTGCCTAAGTTTGCACACATAATCCCCTTTCACTTTTACCGGAGTAGCCTGTGTGACGGTTTCCAGCCTTCAACATGTGATTGATAAACTGCTTGTCGAAAATCAGGGCGAACGAATAGTCAGTTTCGAGTACCAGGGACGTAAGTATTGGCTTAAGCAGGCCGAGCGTCTCACCGGCGCAATGCGTTGGCTAAAGTCGCAGCCTCAAGCAGCGTTGCAGCTCGAGATTTTAACACTCACTCAACTCGCCGAGAGCGGGGCACCCGTACCCAAGCTGGTTGCCAGTGGCGAAGGGTTTCTCGTGCTAGCCGATGTGGGGATGCCAATTAGTGGTTGGTTAAATGCAGATATTTCGCAGGCCGAAAAACAAGCGATATTATGCGATAGTGCCGCGGGGTTAGCTCGCCTACATCAGAAAGGCTTGGCTCACGGCAGGCCCGCGCTACGGGATATTTGCTGGGAAGAGGGTGATGTAGCCTTTATCGATTTTGAGGCGAATCAGCAAGACAGCGATATGCATAAGCAGCAGATCAGAGATCTCCTCGTCTATATTCACAGTCTATATCGTTACATTGGGCCTCATCCTGAGGTCGTCGAGCCCGTTATTGCTGCTTACCGTGCTGCTGGGGGAGAAACACTCTGGCAGGCTTCAAAACGAGAGATGGAAAAGTGGCAGTGGCTGAACCTTCTTGTCGCGCCGCTTAAAACCATCGGCGGCAAAGATCTGCGCCCCGTCTATTGGCTGCTGCGCCACTTTAAACAGACTCTCTAATCCCCAAATAATCTCCTACTCACCAGCTCCTTTGCAGTCAATTCTGTGCCATTTGGACGCTATCGCTTTCGCTTGATGGTTACAATTGTGATGTGGCAGAGTTTTCATCTGGCGAGGGTTTGAATGGTAGGTGATTTGACTGTTTGTGAGATTTGGTATCGAGTTTTACGCCAGGAACTGCTGTTTTGGTAAATTTTATCCACTCATTGTGTATTGATTTATATAGGGTTTTAAAAATTGGTTAAAAAATGATCGATTTTTAGTTGAGCTTCTCTTAAATTAATTGCTAGAATGCCCGTGTTCTCTGGGCAGCAGCAGCTTAGAGGTTTAGTTCGAAAGCACTCTCGAAACGGCAAACATTAAGAGATTAATGCACGCAAAGCCACAGACCCTAATTGCAATGCAAAAGGGTGGCTGGGCTACCGAATGAGCGTTGATAGAGCCTAGTACTTGTACTTGGAGCTTTCGAAGTGATGTTGACTTTGAGAGGTCCTAGCTATGAGTTCAGTTCATTGCGCTGTTGCGCGTCCCTTTTCTTCTTTTCTGAAAACCTTTAGTTTTGGTCTATTGGGTGCAGGCATGTTGTCGGTGTCGGCCGTTATACCTGCCCACGCAGATTCTTCTGCATCGGTAAATGCCGCTGAACACAAAGCCGGACAGCATCAATTAAAAGGTATTCTGAGTGTGGCATACACAGATTATGAAGATGAGAAACGCTCAGAATTACATCATAAGGTGACGTTAGATGACGGCAGAGTGGTGCCTTTCAATCTTGTTGGAAAAAACCTAACTCTGAAGAGTGGTCAAAAGATCACACTCCCAAACAGCGTACTCAAAAATCCGAATCTCTATCCTGAGCAAATTACCTTATTTGACGGTGGCGTCAGTTCATCAACCACTACCACGAGCAGCCTAGACGCCATTACAGTATCAGGCGATCGCAGCGTACTAGTGATGTTGGTGAGGTTTGAAAACTCATCGGGCGAGTATGCCAGTGTTGCAGAGGCTAATGACTTGGTATTTAACCAAGGTAATGCATTCTATCTGGAAAACTCAAATGGGAACGTCAGTTTGAGCGGCGATACCATAGGTTATTTAACTGTCCCGATGGATAAATATAACTGTGATACCACGGCTATTGGTAATGAAGCCGATATATTAGCCCGTGATCAAGGCTTTGAGCCAAATGACTATGATCACGTGATGTATGTTATTCAAGCAAATCTAGGTTGTCGTTGGTCTGGCCAGGGTACTGTGGCAGGTTATCCTGGACGTACCTGGATTAAAAATTTCCAGATAAAGACGGTCGTTCACGAGCTTGGGCATAACCTTGGGTTACATCACTCCCATAGCAAGGACTGTGGTGAGTCTGTTAGCGAAGGGACTTGTTCAACAACTGAGTACGGTGACATCTACGATGCAATGGGGGGAGCCGACGAGGGGGCTCATTTCAACGCATTCCAAAAGGAACGCCTAGGCTGGTTAAATAACCAAGTTACCACAGTGACTAGCGATCAAGTTATCACCTTAGATTATTACGAATCTTTAGAAAGCAACAGCACCCTTGCTGCAAAAATCTATCTTGGCAACGACGCCAATGGTAATGCACGCTACTACTACTTGGAATATCGCACTCCAACGGGGTTTGATGCATTTTTATTCGACAAATATGCCAACCTAGCAGATTCAATTATTCTGCGTGAGGGGACTGAAAACACGCCTGGTAGCAGCTACCTACTCGATAGTACGCCCATGAGCACCAGCAGCGATTGGACCGATAGTACCATAGGTGTTGGCCAGACTTTTTATGATGCAGATAATGGTGTGACAATTGAGCTGTTGGCAGCAGATGGCTATCAGGCAACAGTAGGCATTAGTCACTCAAGCGCAACCACTTGTATCGCCAAGGCGCCAAGTTTAACCGCTATGTCATCAGCTAGTATGCAAACCTGGGAGCAAAAAAGCTTAAGTTATAGCCTGACTAATAATGATTCTGCAGATTGTCCAAGCACCAATGTGTCACTTGCCGCGACTCTGCCAACTGGATGGAATGGTCAGTGGGATCAAACTGTGATGACACTGGCACCACAGCAGACGGCCACAGTTAACTTTACCTTGACTGTTAATGGTGATGTAGGTGCTCAGCAGCTCGCCTTGGTTGCAACACCGAGTAACGGCAAGACGAATGCTGAACTGTTGCAAACTATCACGGTAGAAGAGACGAGTGTTAACACGGCACCAGTTGCCCTGGCAGATACACTGACACTCACTAGTAAGACAAGTGGCATAGTTAACGTATTAAGCAATGACAGCGATGCCGAGGGTGATGAGCTTACTGTTGTCGCGGTATCTGCACCAGCTAAGGGAAGTGTGGTGATTAATAGCGATAACACTATCACTTACATACCGGGTAAAAGGTTTAAGTCGAGCGATAGCTTTACTTATACGATAAGCGATGGTGAGTTGCAGGCCACGGCAACCGTTAAAGTCAGCCTGACAACTAGTTCTGGCGACGGTGGTGGAAAGCCTGGCGGAAAAGGAAAGAACAAATAGTTTTAGTGTATTCTTAACAAAAAGGGCCATAAGGCCCTTTTTTGTTGGTGTTGACAAGTTGTAATAACAAATCTTCCTATAATTGTGCCGTGATTTCTTTTAAGGCTTTGCTGCCGATTTTTGCTCTGTTTCTAAACATCCTGTACCCAAAGTGTTTACTTTTGAGATGATGGGAAACCGAAGGCGGCAGAGTGATATTTCGTCTATCCATTGGATATTGGGCGAAAGACTATTTTGGCGAGGTGAATGGCAATAACTTCGGGAGAAGATTCGATTAAGTCGGAGCCATTACGTTAGTCATCACCAATGTCTATACGCCTTTTGTCATGCGGGCTAAAAAAAAGCCACCTGCGATAAGTAGGTGGCTTTGTCGTTATTCAGAATAAACCTTTATTCAGGTTGAGGTTCAGGTTGTATTGGGCATAATGGACAGGTTGCCGTTACCTCATCTGTCAATTCTTCAATTTCATCTACATCAAATATTGAGTAGGCTGAAACAGTGACTGTATTTTGAGAATTCAGTCTATTGCCAGTAGGTAGCGTGCTAGGTCTGTAAGTGTCAGATATTATTGCACAAACTGGATCGCCATTGACTAGGCCAGGTGCTTCTAAACATAGACCATTGTCACAACTACCGACTGCACAGTCTGTATCGAGTTCACAGGCTTGTGCTATGTCTAATGTATAAGATGCTAATAGATCAACGGTCGCATCAGTAATGGTTGCGTCTAGTGGGACATCACCTAAGTTACAAGAGACGATATCGTAGTCGACACTCAATATTACCTCGCCACCATCTTCGACCAGCTCTGATGTACAGACTTTGGTTAAATCAATCGCTGGGTTGAGATCCAAGGAGCTACATTCGATAGTATATTCGTCTGTGGCTGTGGAGCTACCAAAGTCGACTGTTGCCTCGATGGTGTTCATTGGTGGGTTGTCATCGGTAAAGAAAGTGCCTGAATAGGTGAACGATTCTCCACCTGGGAGTCCTTGTCCGCCGTTGAAGTAGCCAACGGTTTGGTCAATGACAACATCATCGGTTAGATCCATAGGTGTTCCCGCATCATCTACAAGCATGAGTGGGAAGTCAGCATCATAAGCACCGGAACCATCATTGGTAACAGTTGCTTCGAACGACGCTACATAAGTTTTCGCTGTGTTGTCGCTGGATAGGGCTAGTCTTTCTACCTTACAGGTCTTAGTGACCATAATGCTACACAGTGGGAATTCACCGCCGATGAAATCTTTCAGCTGGGCGGTTTCCGAACGTGAGGAACGCGTTTCAATTAAGAAGCTGCTAAAACATGGGATATTATCTCCCAAGATCTCACTAACGTTTACTCGGCCCTCGAAGAATGACTCATGGGGATAAGTGGCAGTTGAGCCATCTTTGGCCATATAGTCCCATATCGTCATTTGTGAGTCGTCTTCGTTGGTGATCGCACAGGCTTCTGCAGCGACATCGGCCGCATCACATTTAGCACTATGCATGTCATCGTTCTCAGAGTTGTAGAGCAGTTTCAGGTTGTCTGACACATCACCGCCGCCTTCCAGCCATTCCATGACTTGGACGAAGGGTTCTGCATTACTGCCTTGTGGATACTCCATCACAATAAATAGGTCACCATCTGTATGTTCACCGGTAAATCGATTGCTACCGTTGGGGCCAACATCGGCCTGGAAGAACCAGAATCCGAAGATCGCATCACCACTGTTGGCATAACGGTCGGCGCCGAAGTAGAAGACCAGATCATCGTTACTGTCGCGATAGGCTGCAGCAATACCGTTTCTGATATCATCTTTATCGGGAACGGCACCGTCTTTGTACCACCACTCAGTGACGTCGTTGATATCTTTCGAGCCCCCTTTCCAGAAAATTGTTTTGGGTGGAAGATCCGGTATAACGCCTGCCATGCCCGTTTCTCTATCGACTGAAATCGCTATTGCTCCAGCGCCGTCGATGAGGACTTGCTCCCAGTCATTCATACCATTATTTTTAACGTTACCGTCGAGTTCGAGTTGATCGTCGGCGGCAAATGCGCTTGCAGCGGTAAAGCAGGCTGCACAACACATGATTGCAAGTTTATTGAATCTCATTGTCGTATCTCCTACAAATTTGATGACTTCTGTTCCTTGTTGCTATGGCTTCACTTTTGCCATCAAAACCAGGATCGTTTTTTCAAAAGTGTTTACTTCGGCTTACTTGTTCGGCGTATGCCGCTTTTTAGTAACTGCAGAGGATGTGAAAAAAGCCGTCCATATGCAGTATCCAAATCAATGGTCTAATAACAGCAAGCATTAGGCCAAAAGTATAAGTAACTGATATAAATGGTTTTGTGTGGTCTTTGACTTAGAGGGGAAAGGTGGTGTGTTACACATGTGGAACAGTCTGCAATGTTCAAATATGAGTTGGACAAGATCCCTGTGATTGGCGAAATGCGTTCTGACGTCGCAAGCATTCGCTACAGAAGAGAAAGAGGTGTTGAGTGAGGAAGGTTAAAACGCCGCAGAGTCGATAAGGTTGCTATAAATTGTAAAAAGTACTTTGCGGCGGTTTAGATTAGTTAGTTTTAGTTGGTGCCTCTAAGGCGTCGATGGCTGCCTTAAAAACATCATAGCTTTGTGCGCCGATAAGGAGTTTGGGTTTGAGCAGTTGATTGTTTTCCAGTTTACCTATCAAAAAACTTGGGGTGCCACGAACCCCTACCGATGCGCCATAGTTTATGTCCTGCTTTATTTTACTCATGATGGCTTGGTCTTCTAGGCAGGCGGTAAATTTGGTCATGTCCAGAGAGAGCTGAGTGGCCGTGTCTCGATAGAGTTTGTTGCCTAGTTGGCGCATGTTTTTAAACAGGGCGTCGCGCATGGGCCAATAGGCATCTTGTTTCTGGCCACAGTTGGCGGCTATTGCGGCGCCTTTAGCCTTGGGATGAAAGCCTAGGGGAAAGTCCCTGGCGATATATTTCACCTTGCCTGTGTCTATATAGTCGCTCTTGAGCTTGGTAAAGGTATTGTCCATATATCGCTTACAGTAGGGGCATTGAAAGTCTGAAAATTCGATGATGGCTACGTTAGCAGAGGCTAGACCTAAGGAGGGGAGTTTACCACCTTCGTCCGGATTCTCTTGCGTTGGAAGATTGCGATATCGCAGCTTTTGGCCCTTCATCACTATGGTGTGCATCTCTTTGACCTGGCTGCTCATGATGGCCATCTGTTGTTTTAATTGACCGACCTCCTGTTTCAGGTAGGCAAGCTCTTGCTGCTGTTTGTCGTCACTTGTCTGCTGGCAGGCGGTAGTGAATAAGAGTAAAGATAGGCTGGCTACTACTGTCGAGTGAGTTGATGGCATAAGTAGGTCCTCTTCTGTCGCCATTGATCTTAGCTATAGCTTTATCTTGCACTTCTTGATGAGGCGATAGAAAGTCGTTCGGGAGATGTTAAGATCACGGGCCGCCGCCGAGATGTTGTGGTTATTGCGCTTGATGGCGGCCAATAGCAGTTCGGTATCAATTTCGGTTCTGTGTTGCGCGAGATCGACCACGTCCGAATCATCATTTGCCGAACATGCGAATTTAATGCCGAGGTCGGTTTCTGTGATGATATCGCTTTCGGCCATGATGATGGCGCGTTGAATGCGGTTTTTAAGCTCCCTTACATTGCCTGGCCACTGGTAGTTGCTCATGGCGACAAGGGCATCTTGGTGAAACTGAAATTGACGATTGGGTGGAGCGAGTTTGCTTAAGTAATCTTGAGCCAAGAGAGGTATGTCCTGTCTATGTTCTCTCAGGCTGGGGAGCTCAATTTGGATGATATTGATCCTGTAAAACAGATCCTCTCTGAACTTGCCCTCTTCGACGGCGTTCTCTAGGTTGACATGGGTGGCAAATATGATACGGCAATCTACCTCTGTCGATTTCTGACCTCCGATACGTTCTATGTAGTGTTCTTCTAGAAATTGCAGCAGATTGATCTGCAATTCTAGTGACAGATCGCCTATCTCATCTAAGAACAGGGTTCCCTTATCTGCGCGCTCGATACGACCTATATATTGTCTGTCGGCACCGGTGAAGGCGCCTTTCTCGTGGCCGAATAACTCAGAGTGGATGAGGGTGGGGGGCAAGGCGCCACAGTTGACCGTAATAAAGGGGCCATTTTTACGGGATGAGAGCGAATGGATTAAGTGGGCACACAGGCCTTTCCCTGTCCCCGTCTCACCGCCTATCAGCACTGTTTCATCAGATTTGGCAATTTTGTAGAGGTTATCCCGCAGGGTTTGCATGACATCGGATTCGCCAAAGAAAAAGGAAGCCGGTTTATGTGTGGTGTGTTCTTTGACCCAATGTTCATTTAGCTGGGCCATACCACTAAGGTGCCCTAGCGTGTGTTCGAGTCGCTGCCAGTCTATAGGAAGGTGATGAAAATCAAGAAAATAATCTGTAAAGCAGAAACACAGATTATCCATCTTCTTTGGGCTGTCTAAGGAGATTGCGAGCCAGAGCAGGCCGGGTTGGCGGGCCGATAGCAGTTCTATTGCTCGCAGTACGACTTGCTGATGTGGGACATCTATGATGGCGATGGCAATCTGGCAGGGAGAATGCTCTAATGTTTTATAGGCCGCACTCAGGGTGCCAGCATGATTGAAATGCCACTGCGAAGTATCGGTTTGTTTATCGGTAAGACACACTTCATCCGTTAAGTTTAATACCAATATGTTACGTTCCTTGTGAGTTGAATTCCTCTTACGGTTACTCACGATGAATCCTTAGCCGGGGCCCCAAGACAGCCAATGCATTTGCTAAACAGGATGCTTAAATTTTAGGAGAGCTTGGGGTGATCGCAAGTTGATACTGTATCTAATTGTGATGACCTTTGGGTTTGATAGCGTCTAGTCTTGTCGACTCGTTTTACTGAATTCGGGCATGATATGTAATCTTGTCTTTGCGCCCTTGTTTTTGTGACTATTTTAGCCACTGGAAATTCTGTAGTGATAACAGGTGATGCACTATCGATGTGATGTTTGATATGAAAAGCATGTTCAAATAAAAAGCGCGTCCTTGGTGGCCGCGCTTGGTTTTTTATAAAGAGAATGGATTGGCTGCTAATTTACCACTAGCCAGTTATCAGGACTTGAGGCCGTTATAGAGAGTCTCTATCCAGGTCTCCTGAGAGATAAAACGCCACTCCCACGCCTTTAGCTCCTCGGGTAATCCTTGTTGTTTGATCTCATCTAGGGACTTCCCTGATGTCAGCTGTTTGTTCATCCAGTCGATAGAGGTATCTAACATCTTTTTAAATCTAATGAAATCTTGCTTGTTTGCCAGGCCTCCATGTCCTGGGATGATCTTGGTGTCGTCATCAACTTTAGTTAATAGTGTGGCCACATTATCGCGATAGCCGAGTATCGAGCCGCCAGCTTTGAGGTCGATATAGGGGAATCTGTCTTTAAAGAAGAGATCGCCCATATGTACCACAGGCGCATTGCGCCAGAAGATCACGCTATCGCCGTCTGTATGCCCAGCAGGCAGATACATTAGGGAGAGGGTATCGTCGTTAAAGTGGATCTTGATACTTTTATCATAGGTGATGCTGGGTAAAGCCTGTTTGGATAATGCATCGTCATCGGCCAACCGTTTAAGCACATTGTCGTGGGCGAAGATGGTGCCACTTTGCCCAAATATGCCATTGCCGCCAGTGTGATCCCCATGGTAGTGGGTGTTGACAATATATTTGGGTTTGCCGGGTTGGATATCGGCCAGCGCCGCACTGATCGTATCAGCCAGAGGGGCAAACTGATCGTCTATGATCAGTAGGCCATCTGTTCCCGCCGATACGCCAATGTTGCCGCCGGCACCGGTTAGCATGTAGATATGGTCGGAGAGTTTGGTTGCGCTGATCTCTACGTCGGCAAACTTATTTTCTGCGGCCAAACTGCCAGCGCAGCAGATGAGCAGGCTCGCCGAGACGAGACGAAATATGATGTTCATTAGGAGACCTTTTTCTCTATTCTGGAAATAGTTTATATAGTTGTATAGTAAAAAGGCTGCAAGAAGCAGCCTTTTTATTTTGTATTACCTATTGGCGCGCCTTAGTGGGCCCAGGGCATGATGCGCCGAGTGAACCTATCGGCATTGCCTAGCTTAACGGCCGCCTGATGACGCATGCGATACAGGGCCTGATAGCAGAGCGGTACCAGATAGAGACTGGTGAGGGTAGAAAAACTTAGCCCACCTATTATGGCGATTGCCATAGGTGAATAAGGAGGGCCTCCGCCGCCTATCTGGGTGTCGCCCATGGCGAGTGGGACTAGGCCTAGTACCGTTGTGCCTACCGTCATCAGTACAGGACGTAGGCGGGTAATGCACACGGCCTCTATGGTGGCAGACAGGCGTTCTAGTTCCGGCGTCTTCTGGTTGATTTGGTCAACCAACACTATGCCGTTGTTCACCACTATACCCATTAAGATCAGAATTCCTATCATGGCCATGATGGACATGTTGGTGCCGGTTAGCAGCAGGGCCCAGAATACCCCAGTGATGGAGAAGAGGATCGAGGTAATGATAGCCGTTGGCAGCAGTAAAGATTCGAACAGGGCGGCCATGACGATATAGATCATGGCGATGGCCAAGATCATATTAGTTGCCATGATGGCCTGATCTTCATCCTGACGCTGGAAGCCACCTCGTAGCGAGTAGTCATAGCCCGCAGGAAATTGCACCGCATCCATCACTTGTTTGATGGCTTTTTGTGCCTCTTCCGTGGTCATCTCATCCAGGTTGGCACCGATTGAGAGCGCCGTTTGACGGTCATAGTGACGAATAGTGTCAAATCGTGGACGAATCGAGATCTCGGCCAGACTCTGCAAGGTGTAGACGCGATTACCCTGACGCACGATAGGCAACTCCTTTAGCCTTTCAAGCGACTCGCGCCACTGCTTGTCATAGGCCAGTTCTATGCGCAGCTCACCGCTGGGATCGTGCCTGAAGGAACGTAGCGGCGAACCGCGAAGGGCCATGGACACGCTGCGAGCAAGCTCGCTCAGGCTAAGATCCAGTCTCGCTGCCATGGTGCGATCCAGCTCGATGATCACCTCCTGCTGTGTGCTGTTAAGCTCGGAGCGCACGTCGATGAGCCCATCTATCTTGGCCAGCATAGGCACTACCTGCTCACTGATGGTGATCAGCTCGCTGGTGGAACGTCCGGTGAGGGTGACACGTATGCCGTTGTTATCGTTACCCCAGCCAAATTGCGGTTTGGCGATGGAAAACTTAGGGAAGCCTTCGCGGATCTTTCGTTTTAGCGCCTTGATATCTATGTCGGCATCTTCTTGCAGCAGCAGGGTCGACTGGCCCCTGTCGGCCGAGAAGTAGCTGTAGACAGAGTCTATGTAGAACTCCTCTTTATTGGCGTAGAGGTAATCTTCCATGCGGTTGATCATCGCCTCGGTAACATCCAGGCTGTGGCGTCCCTCTACCTGGTAATTGATATAGAGGCGGTTATTGCCTTCGCCATCGCTTTGATCTTGCTGCACCATGCTCAGCGGCAGCGCCGTCGAGCCAAGGATGATCACGGCGATCAGCCCTGACCGCTTGGGCCTATGTAATATCCACGCCAGGCTGCGCTTGTAGAAAGACTCGAGCTTGCTCTGCTTAGGGTTAGTGTCGATCTCGAAATGTAGTTTAGTTAACATCAAAGGGATCAGCGTCTTAGCCACCAAGAGCGAGGCTGCCAGTGAGATACAGATGGCGATGGCCACATGCTCCAGGAAGATGGTTAGCTCTACCTTAACGCCAAAGATGTTAGGCAGAAACACAATTGCCGTGGTCAGGGTGCCGGCCATTACTGCCAGGGCAACCTTGTTGACCCCGGTAAGCACAGCCTGGGAGGTCGATGCCGTGCCTTGGTGTTGCTTCTCTTGCAACACACTCTCGCTGACTACTACGGCGTTGTCGATCAGCATGCCGACCGCCAGCAGTAGTCCCATCATGGAGAGGATATTCAGGCTATAGCCTAAGAAATACATGCCCGCCAACGTCATACACAGAGAGATTGGCACCGAAGAAACGACCACCAGTGTCATCTTCAGGTTGCGTAGGAAAAGATAAAGCACCGCAAAAGAGAGCAGGGCACCCACCAGACCGGCGGCGAGCAGATCTGACAGCGAGGATTTTACGCCGTAGGCCTGATCTTCCATGATAAACAGCTTGATACCGTTGAACTGCTGGTCCTGTTTGGCGGCCTCGATCACCTTGAGCACACGCTCAGACACGTCCACCAGGTTGGCGCCAGACTCTTTAAATACGTCCAGACCGACCGCGTATTTCTGATCCAGATGGCGACCGTCGAGGCGCTCTGGCAGGGCGTAGCGAATGCTGGCCACATCGCCCAAAGTCACGCCAGGCATCAACACTAGGGCGGCGATATCGTCTAGATCGCGAAACTCACCCTTTGGCGATACCTGATACACCCGGGTATTCGCCCTCAGGGTGCCGGCGCTGACGATGAAGTTCTCCTGTCCCAGACGTTGTTGCAGCATGCCGCTGTTGATCCCCGTGGCGCTGAGCTTGTCGGCATCGATTCGGATCTCGATCTGCTTCTGCTCGACGCCATAGAGGCTCACCTGAGAGACGCCTTCGACCCGTTCCAACGGCTTCTTCAACTGTTTGTCCAGCAGATCGAAGGCACCGGACAGCTCACGCTCGCTGGAGATACGTATGGTGAGCACAGGCATGTCGGCAGTCGAGAACTGACGGATGAAGACCCGCTCCACATCTTTAGGTAAGAGGTGGCGAACCGCATCCACCTTTTCCCTGGCCTCCAGGCTCTTGGTGGAGACATTCTCGCCCCACTTCATTCTCAGCTCGATCTCCGCGCCATTTTGCGATGAGCGCGATCTTAGCTCCTCAATGCCGCCCATGGTGGCGAGAGACTCTTCTAGTACGTTAGTAATCTCACGTTCCACCTCCGCAGGGGTCGAGCCCTTGTAGGGAACTTCAATCATCACCTGGGGCATCTCGATGCCGGGAAACATCTCCAGCGGCAGCAGGCGGCTCGAGGCCAGACCAAAGAGGAGTATGGCTACGAAGAACATGCTGGTAGTAACGGGTCGCGTTAGGGCTAATCGAGTGATATTCATGCTGATTCTCCCTCTTGAGCGACTTCGGCTGGTGCGTCAAAGGCTTTGCGATCGAACAGGGCATAGAGCGCTGGGATCACTACGAGCGTCAGCAAAGTTGCCAGCGACAGGCCGAAGATCACTGTGATCGCCATGGGCGCACGCACCTCGCTGCCGTCGCCTAAGCCCAGTGCCATAGGCGCCAGACCCAGCGCCGTAGTCATTGTGGTCATGACGATGGGACGCAGGCGAGACTTGGCGGCTTCTTCGATGGCCGTCAGTTTGGCGATGCCCTGGTGACGAAGCTGATTGATGCGATCCACCAAGACGATGGCGTTGTTGACCACTATGCCCGCCAGCATGATGAGGCCGATGAACACCACCACGCTCAGGTGTGTCTGGGTGATGAACAGGCCGAAGATGCTACCGCCCACCGCCATAGGCACAGCGATTAGGATGAGCAGTGGGTGCACCAGTGACTCGAACTGGCTAGCCATCACCAAGTACACCAGGAATACGGCCAAAACCAAGGCAATTTGCAACGACTGGAAGGAGTGCTCCATCTCTTCGTTCTGGCCACCGAAACGTACCTGAATCGAGCTAGGCAGGTTTTGTTGATCTATGATGCTTCTCGCCTCGAGCACCGCATCGTTGAGATCACCATAGGCGAGGTTAGCCGAAACGATGGCAACGCGCTGCTGACTGATGCGGTTGATGGCAGAAGGGCCCAGATTCAAGGTGACATCGGCAACGGCGCTCAGTGGGATAGGCTGACTGCTGTTGGGGTTGATGATCATCGAATCGATATCGCTTATCTGATCGCGCTCCTCGAGTTCGCTGCGCACCAGGATGTCTATTTTCCTGTCGCGCACCGTATATTGGCTGGCGACTGTGCCACCGATGCGTTGGGCGATACGGTTAGCCACGGTTGGCGCGTCCATGCCTAGGGCGGCAAGGCGAGCGTGATCGAAGCGGATGCTCAGCTCTGGCTGACCGTCACGCAGGCTGGTGTTGAGGTCGGCGAAGCGATCTGAGTCTGACAGGGCGCTGATAAGGTTATCGGCGGTCTGCTTAAGCTGCGCCAGATCATAACCAATCACTTCGATTTCAAGCGGCGTCTTGAAGCTAAACAGCTCTGGGTGTTGGATCTTGGCCTCTAGCTCAGGGATACGCATGGCAGTGGTGCGAAGCACATGGGTGACCGCATCGAAGGCCTGGTGATCGGCCAGTACCACCTGCAGACGGCCCCAGTTTTCGCCGCCGCGCGAGGTATCCGAGGTCATCAGACCGCCGCTACCGGCTTGGCTGTAGGCATGTTTTACATCTTCTCTGTCTTTAATTGAGAGCGCCAGCTTCTGCAACACCCTGTCTGTCTCGCTCACCTCTGTGCCCGGTGGCAGCAGGACTTCCACATAAAACTCACCTTGGTTCATCGGCGGGATCAGCTCCATGCCGAGTCTTGGGATCAGACTCATGGTGCCTATGGTGAGGGTGATGGCCACAGCTAAGGTAACCCAGGTAAATTTAAGCGCTTGACGTAGCAGCTTATGATAGACGCTTTCGAGTAGGTGATAGAACCAGTTAAATACCAGGCTGATGGGGCGCATGATAAGGCCTGCAAGCCAGGAGAACGCGCGGCTAAGCATCAGCGCCAGGGTCAGCACCAGTGAGGGCAGGTAGCTAAATAGCAGCACGAAGGGGAAGGAGCATACGGTAGCGCCGTAATGCTTCACCTTAGCCATCTTAGTGTCGAGTACCGGCTTTTCGCGTTTCTGCACCATGTGCGGCAGAGCCTTGAAGCCCTCGCGTGATGCCAGCATAGGGATGGTGGTCAGCGCGACCAGCAGGGAGGCCAGCAGGGCGAAGGTTACCGTCAGCGCCTGATCCGAGAAGAGTGCACCGGCCACGCCATCGACAAACACCAGGGGCACGAATACCGCCAGGGTGGTCATGGTGGAAGCGAAGATAGCACCGGCTACCTCTTTGGTGCCAGTGACGGCGGCGTCGAGCTTGTTCATCCCCAGCTTGCGACAGCGGTCGATGTTCTCCAGCACCACGATGGCGTTATCCACTAGGAGGCCCACCGCCAGGGCGATACCGCCCAGTGACATGATGTTGAGGCTGATGTCGGCAAAATACATCATGTTAAAGGTGGCGATCACCGAAAACGGAATTGAGATAGAGATGATAAGGGTCGGCACTATGTCCCTGAGGAACAGGTAGATCACCAGCATGGAGAGCAAGCTACCTATTAGTGCCGCCGAGGTCACCTCGCTCACGGCGCTCTCGATAAATTCAGATTGATCGTAGATCACCTTAAGCTCCGCCTTCTCATTTAATTTCTTGAGGGCATCCAGCTTAGCGGTGACTTTACGGGCCACGGCGACCGTGTTGGCATCACCTTCCTTATAGATGGCCAGCTCAATAGATTCGGCGGAGCCGATACGCGTGATGTCGTTACGTTCCTTGTGAGCGTCTATGATCTCGGCCACCTCGAACAGACGCACCAGAGTCTGATTGTCACGATAGACGATGATCTGACCCAGCTCCTCCAAGGAGTTGAACTGGTTGAGGGTACGCACCAAATACTCTTTCTCTCCCTGTACCACCTTACCGGCCGAGAGGTTGATGTTTTCGGCGGCGATACGCTCGCGGATCTTATCGGCGTTCAGGTTAAGTTGCGTCAGTTTCTCCTGGTTCAGCTGAATATGCACCTCTTGCTCGAGACCGCCTGAGAGCCTGACGGCGGCGACGCCGCTGAGAGATTCCAGCTGACGCTTAAGCTCCTCCTCGGCAAAGGTGCGCATCTGCTTAAGTGACTGGTCATCGGCATCCGGCATGGAGAGTGCCAGACGCACGATAGGGTCTAAGTTAGGGTTGAAGCGCAGCAACAGTGGCTTCTTCACATCCAGGGGCAGCTCTATGGTGTCTAGTTTTTCCCTGACCTCCAGGCTCGCCATATCCATGTCTGTGCCCCATTCAAATTCGAGCACTACATCTGACATACCAGAGCGTGAGATAGAGCTAATCTTACGCAGCCCCTTAACGATGCCAGCGGCCTCTTCTATGGGCTTGGAGACAAGCTGCTCCACCTCGACGGGGGCGGCGCCTTCATATTGGGTACGTATGGTAATGGTCGGGTAGCTGAGGTCCGGCAGGAGCTTCACCGCCAGGCGAGAGAATCCCACCATGCCAAACAGGATCACCGCCAGCATAAACATCCACACGGAGACCGGCCGTTTAACGGAAGTATTAATTATCGACATAAGCTAAGTTCCCGTTATTGTTGTGCGCGAGCAACGTCTAGTTGGCTGATCACTTCGACTAAGGATTGATCCTTTAGGTTTTGTTGTCCGCGGATCACTATCTGTTCGCCGGGTTCCAGCCCAGAGACCACCTCTACTGTGTCGGCCTCGCGATAGCCTAGGGCGACTTCGCGGCGTAGGGCATTGTCACCTTGGATCACATACAGGGCGTATTGGTTGTCCTGATTGACCACGGCGTTGTAGGGAACGGTTATCACATTGCTGTGGGTGTCATACCTCAGCTCAACCCGGGTAAACATACCGGCCTTGAGTTTGGCATTCTGGTTAGGCACAGAAAGGGTGACCTTAAAGGTACCGCTTTGAGGATCGACTATGGGGCTGATACGCAGCACCTTGGCGTGAATGGTATCTTGGGTGTGTTTGTTGGCATAGAGCTCGGCTTCCTGGCCTAAACGCAGGCTTTGCAGCTGGGCCTCTGGTAGGTGGACTATGCCGTACAGCTCATCCTGATTAACCACATAGAAAAGCTGTTCAAACTCTTTGGCCATGTTGCCGGCTTTCACATAACGCTTGGCTACAACACCGTCTATTGGGGAGCGAACCATGCTCTCTTCAACGTGCAATGCTGCAAGGTCTCGCTTGGCGATGGCTGCCTGCAGGTTGTATTCTAGTTTGGCCATGGAGTCGGCGCTGATAAACTCTTTATTGCTCATCTTCTTCAAACGGTTGAGCTCCTGCTCGATGATCTCCACTTCGGCCTGAGAGCGAGCTAAGTCGTAGCGTTGGCGCTTGGCATCGATCACCGCCAGCAGTTGTCCCTTAGCGACGCGATCGCCTTCCTCGACCTTTATTGTCTCGATAAGACCCGCGATGCGGCTAACAACATCGGCCTCCTGTGGGGCTTCCAGGGTGGCAGTAGTACTATAAAAAGAGGAGACATCGCCTTGTATGACTGTCGTGGTTTCGACGGGAACGGCGTACTTTTCCTCTTCTTTCTTCGTTTCCTCATTACCACATGCACTGAGTACGGCAACAAATAGTAGGGGAAGTGCCAACTTAAACTTTGAAAAAGATTCCATGTGAAGATACCTATGTTATTTATCCAATTAGCCTTAGTAAGCACAAGCTGTGCCAAATTGTTAAACCTATAAATATCAGCTTGTTACGCTAGAATCAGTTAAGAAGTGGTGAGCTTGTTAACTGGTTTGTAGCGAAAATGTTTAACATGTGATGCTTTTGACTAAGTTACAGTTAAGACCTATAGCCGAGGTGAGTGCAAATTGGATTTGATACAAAATGTATCCTAAATGTGTGGGGGCGAGTGTTTGTTACTGTGCGCCGCCGGTTTTGCCAGAATAAGCGGCTGGGAGTGTGTTTGCGCTAGGCATAAAAAAAGCACCCCTAGGGGTGCTTTTTACGATTAAGCCGATTTTAACGCTTATCCAGTTTGACGAAGCTGCGTTCGGCCGAACCTGTGTAGAGCTGGCGTGGACGGCTGATCTTGTGACCAGGCTGATCCAACATCTCTTTCCAGTGAGCAATCCAACCTACGGTACGCGCCAGGGCGAACAGTACGGTGAACATGCTAGTTGGAATACCGATAGCCTTCATGATGATGCCTGAGTAGAAATCGACGTTTGGATAGAGTTTCTTCGATACGAAGTACTCATCTTCCAGTGCGATACGCTCAAGTTCCATCGCCACGTCGAGCAGCGGGTCGTTGACCTTAAGCTCGGCAAGTACTTCGTGACAGGTTTCGCGCATAACTTTGGCGCGAGGGTCGAAGTTCTTGTAGACGCGGTGACCGAAGCCCATCAGACGGAATGGATCATCTTTATCCTTTGCACGTGCGATGAACTCAGGAATGCGATCTACGGTACCTATCTCTTCCAGCATGTTCAGACATGCTTCGTTTGCGCCACCGTGTGCAGGGCCCCACAATGAAGCGATACCCGCTGCGATACACGCAAATGGGTTAGCACCCGATGAACCGGCTAGACGCACGGTAGAGGTAGAGGCGTTTTGCTCGTGGTCGGCGTGCAGGATAAAGATACGGTCCATGGCGCGTTCGATGATTGGGTTAACCTTGTATTCTTCACAAGGAACCGCAAACATCATGCTGAGGAAGTTGCCCGCATAGCTCAGGTCGTTACGTGGGTAAACAAATGGCTGACCAATTGAATACTTGTAACACATAGCGGCGATAGTCGGCATCTTAGAGACTAAACGGAACGCCGCAATTTCGCGGTGGTGTTCGTCGTTAACATCGAGAGAGTCTTGGTAGAATGCAGACAATGCACCTGTCACACCACATAGCATCGCCATTGGGTGTGCGTCACGGCGGAAACCACGGAAGAACGAAGCCAGTTGCTCGTTAACCATAGTGTGAGTCTTAACCGTGTAAACAAATTTGTCGTATTGAGCCTTGTTAGGTAACTCACCGTAAAGCAGTAGATAACAAAGATCTAAATAGTCTGAATCGACGGCTAGTTCGTCGATCGCGTAACCACGGTGTAAAAGTATACCTTGGGCGCCATCAATGTAGGTGATAGCTGATTCGCAGGATGCTGTCGCTAGGAATCCTGGGTCAAATGTAAAATGACCTTTGCTACCGAGTTTGCTGATGTCGATAACATCAAATCCTGCCGTTCCTTTTTTGATAGGCAGGTCAATCGAATCGTTCCCTGGTAGTTCCAATTTGGCTATATTATCAGCCATACCCCGTTCTCCTTACTTCATTCTTATGTGAGTGCGGCTTTTGTCAAACGCCAATACTTTACAGTGAATCTAGATCACATTTCAATTTAAATAAGCGTTTAAATTCGTTAGACCATGGTCTTAATTTGACGTAAGTGCCCGCCAATACAGCGACTTGGCAGATTTTTTTACCAAAAAAACAAAATTTGCATAATGTGATGTTTGTATTTGACATTTGTGGGGCGTATACTTGCTTCGGCTCGAAAGAGCTGCAAACAAACCAATTCGAAGACCATTATTTACATACTTATTTAGTGATTTTTGAATTAGTTAACTGTTTGTTTCAACTTTCCTTTTGAGGCGAGAGGAGGTGGTAAGTTTGCTTGCTGTTCAAATTTCGTTCGAAAGAGGTTCAATAACAAAAATAATGCTCAATGGAGCAGAGTGAGCAGAACGTGAAAAAGCAAAGACCTGTCCATCTAGATCTGCAGACCATTCGCTTTCCTGCAACAGCGATTGCGTCAATCCTACACCGTGTCTCCGGTGTCATCATGCTGTTTGCCGTCGGTATTCTTATCTGGTTGTTGAGTGAGTCACTCGCATCTGCTGAGAGTTTCGCAGGCATTCAATCTCTATTTGATACCTTCATCGTTAAGTTTGTTGTCTGGGGAATTCTGACCGCGCTTGGTTATCACCTGATTGTTGGCCTACGCCATCTGATCATGGATACCGGTCGTTGGGAAGAGTTGGAATCAGGTAACGCTTCAGCGAAAGCCGCCTTCGTTATTGCTGCGGCATGGTCAATCATTGCGGGGATTTGGGTATGGTAACAAATGCAGCGAGTCTTGGACGCAGTGGCGTTCATGATTTTATTCTTCTTCGTGCTAGTGCCGTGATCCTTACTTGTTACACCATTTTCTTAGTAGGATTCATCGCCGCTAGTGCTCCTCTCACTTATGACGTATGGCACGGTTTGTTCAGTGCTTTGCCGATGAAAGTGTTTACGCTTCTTGCCCTGGTTGCCATCCTGGTTCACGCCTGGATCGGTATCTGGCAGGTGCTTACCGACTATGTTAAGCCGGTAGCCGTTCGTGGCGTACTCCAATTCGTCTTCGTCGTAGCAGCACTTTCTTACCTGGCTGCTGGCATTGTTATTGTGTGGGGTGTTTAAGTGAGTATTCCAGTTCGTGAGTTTGATGCAGTCGTAATTGGCGCCGGTGGCGCGGGTATGCGAGCTGCACTACAGATTTCTAAAGAGGGTAAGAGCTGCGCGCTTTTATCTAAAGTATTCCCAACGCGTTCTCATACGGTTTCTGCTCAGGGTGGTATTACCGTCGCCCTAGGTAACGCCCATGAAGACCATTGGGAACAGCACATGTACGATACCGTTAAGGGTTCCGACTTCATCGGTGACCAAGACGCGATCGAATTTATGTGTCAAACCGGTCCAGAAGCCATTATCGAGCTAGAGCACATGGGTCTGCCATTCTCTCGTTTCGACAACGGTAAGATCTATCAGCGTCCATTCGGCGGTCAATCGAAAAACTTCGGTGGCGAGCAGGCGGCACGTACCGCTGCGGCAGCTGACCGTACCGGTCACGCCCTGTTGCACTGTCTATATCAGCAGAACGTTAAGCATAAGACTGAGGTCTTCTCTGAGTGGTATGCGCTGGATCTGGTTAAGAACGAAGACGGTGCCATCGTAGGTTGTACCGCAATCGAAATCGAAACCGGCGAGATCGTTTACTTCAAGTCTAAGGCCACTATTTTGGCTACCGGTGGTGCGGGTCGTATCTACGCCTCTACCACTAACGCACATATCAACACAGGTGACGGTGTCGGTATGGCAATGCGCGCCGGCGTGCAGATGCAAGACATGGAGATGTGGCAGTTCCACCCAACCGGTATCGCCGGCGCGGGTGTACTGGTCACCGAAGGTTGTCGTGGTGAAGGCGGATACCTGCTGAACAAAGATGGCGAGCGCTTCATGGAGCGTTATGCGCCAAACGCGAAAGACCTGGCATCTCGTGACGTGGTAGCACGCTCTATGATGACAGAGATCCGTGAAGGTCGTGGCCTCGATGGTCCACTAGGTCCTCACTGTCTGCTTAAGCTAGATCACTTAGGTAAAGAGACCCTGGAAGCACGCCTACCAGGCGTTTGTGAACTGTCTCGTACCTTCGCGCACATAGACCCTGCCGATGGTCCAATCCCTGTCCTGCCAACCTGTCACTACATGATGGGTGGTCTGCCTGCTAAGGTGAGCGGTCAGGTGATTCGCAAGAATGAAGATGGTAGCGAGCAAGATGTTGCTGGTCTGTTCGCCGTGGGTGAGATTGCCTGTGTATCGGTACACGGTGCAAACCGCCTGGGTGGTAACTCACTGCTTGACCTTGTAGTCTTCGGCCGTGCGGCCGGTCAGCACCTAGGTAAGGCGCTGGATGAAACCGCTACGCCTAAGGATGCGACCGATGCCGATATCGCGAAGTCGCTTGAGCGTCTAAATCGTTGGGAAAGCAACAAAGACGGCGAAGATCCAGCTAAGATCCGTAAAGATCTTCAACTTTGCATGCAGCTTAACTTCTCGGTATTTCGTACCGGTGAAGCCATGGCTGAAGGCCTTGAAGAGCTTAAGGCGATTCGTGAGCGTCTGGCTAATGCCAAGCTGTCTGACAACTCAAGAGAGTTCAACACTCAGCGTATCGAATGTCTCGAGCTGGACAATCTGATGGCCACAGCAATTGCAACCGCTTATGCGGCAAACTTCCGTAAAGAGAGTCGTGGTGCGCATTCACGTGAAGATTATCTCGACCGTGATGATGAGAACTGGTTATGTCATAGCCTGTTCGATCCTCAGACCGAGCAGATGACCAAGCGTGATGTAAACATGGAGCCTAAGCTTCGTGAGGCATTCCCGCCAATCAAGCGTACCTACTAAGGAATTTTGAGATGAATTTGAAGATTGCTATTTATCGCTATAATCCTGATGTAGACACTAAGCCTTACATGAAGGATTACAAGCTCGAAGTGGCTGACGGTACCGATATGATGGTGCTGGATGTGCTGATGCAGTTGAAAGAGCAAGATCCAACACTGGCGTTCCGCCGCTCATGCCGTGAAGGTGTTTGTGGTAGTGACGGTGTGAACATGAACGGTAAGAATGGTCTGGCCTGTATCACGCCTATTTCTACCTTCAAGGGTAAGAAGCTGGAGATACGTCCGCTGCCGGGTATGCCTGTGGTTCGTGACCTGATTGTCGACCTGACTCAGTTCTACAAGCAGTACGAGAAGATCAAGCCTTACCTGATCAACGATGATAAGACGCCGGCACGTGAACACCTGCAATCGCCAGAAGAGCGTGCGCACCTAGATGGTCTGTATGAGTGTATCATGTGTGCGTGTTGTTCAACGGCTTGTCCATCATTCTGGTGGAACCCAGACAAGTTCGTCGGTCCAAGCGGCCTGTTGCACGCCTATCGTTTCCTTATCGATAGCCGTGATACCGCCACCGAAGAGCGTCTGTCTGAGCTCGACGATGCCTACAGCGTATTCCGTTGCCATGGCATCATGAACTGTGTTGACGTTTGTCCAAAAGGACTCAACCCGACTAAAGCAATTGGGCACATCAAGTCCATGCTGCTTAAGCGAGCTGTCTAAATGCAACACACTGAGCTGATTTTAATAATTATATAGCTCATTGAGAGTCACTTCTCCCATGTGAGAAGTGGCTCTTTTATGTAATGGAACTACACATGCCGTGAAATCTGGACTCTAGGGGCGGCAGATATTTTGCAATTGCAGTACATTTGACTGGATTGCATTTTCAATACTTTGGCTAAAAACACGTGTATAAAGTTTGAAAGGAATAGAAATGCACCAAGGCATCATGAAAGCCTGGCTCGAATCGTCTCACTTAAGCGGGGCTAATTCGACCTATGTAGAAGAGATGTATGAAGCCTATCAAGAGGACCCTCAGTCAGTTTCAGACGACTGGCGAGCGGTGTTTGATAACCTCCCATATGCCAACGGTGCAACAGCAGATGTACCCGAAGCTGCCCACTCTAAAGTACGTGAATATTTCCGTAGTTTGGCCCTAGACGGTCGCCACAAGAGCGCTGCTCGCGTGACCGACCCTGAAGTCGATGCCAAACAGGTTAAAGTTCTTCAGTTGATCAACGCCTACCGTTTCCGTGGCCACCAGAATGCGAATCTGGATCCCCTCGGGCTGTGGAAGCGCGATAACGTCTCTGAATTGGACCCTGCCTTCCACGGCTTAACCGGCGAAGATATGGATCGTGAATTCAATACTGGTTCATTTGCTCACGGTGGCGACACCATGAAGCTGGGTGATCTGGTTAAAGCGCTGAAAGCCACCTATTGTAGTGCTATCGGCGCCGAATACATGCACATCACAGATACCGATGAGAAGCGTTGGATTCAACAACGCTTGGAGCCATCATTAGGTAGAGCTAACTACGACAAGAGCATCAAGACACGTATCCTCGAGGGCCTGAACGCCGCCGAAGGTATGGAGAAGTATCTCGGCGCCAAGTTCCCCGGCGCAAAACGTTTCTCACTGGAAGGTGGTGACGCGCTAGTCCCTATGATGCGCGAAATCATCTATCGCGGCGGCGAAGCGGGTACCAAAGAGATGGTCGTGGGCATGGCCCACCGTGGTCGTCTTAACCTGTTGATCAACGTCCTAGGTAAGAAGCCATCAGAGCTGTTCGACGAGTTCGCCGGTAAGCACAGCGATGAGCTCAACGGTTCGGGCGACGTTAAGTACCACCAAGGTTTCTCATCAGATTTCGAAACTCCCGGCGGCAACGTGCACCTGGCACTGGCGTTTAACCCATCGCATCTTGAGATCGTTAACCCTGTGGTTATGGGTTCGGTAAGAGCGCGTCTGGACCGCCGCGGCTGTGATACTGGTTTGCAGGTGATGCCAATCACTATCCATGGTGACAGCGCGATTGCCGGTCAGGGTATTGTTCAAGAGACATTCAACATGTCTCAGACCCGCGCCTTCAAGGTGGGCGGCAGTATCCGCATCGTGGTCAATAACCAGGTGGGCTTTACCACTAACCTGACCGAAGATACCCGTTCTACCGAATACTGTACCGATATCGCTAAGATGGTACAGGCACCTATCTTCCACGTGAACGCAGACGACCCAGAATCGGTCGCCTTCGTTGCTCAGCTGGCGGTCGACTATCGTAATGAGTTTAAGCGCGACGTAGTGATCGATCTGGTTTGTTACCGTCGTCACGGCCACAACGAGGCCGATGAGCCGAGTGCAACCCAGCCGCTGATGTATGCCAAGATCAAGAAACACCCAACGCCACGTAAGATCTATGCCGACCGTCTGATCGAAGAGAAGACCCTAGGCGCAGATGATGTGACCGCGATGATCAACGACTACCGCGACGCACTGGATAAGGGCGATTGCGTAGTTAAAGAGTGGCGTCCAATGACGCTGCATACGGTTGACTGGACACCTTATCTCAACCGCGAGTGGGACGAGGCTTATCCTGCCGAGTTGCCGCTAGATCGTGTGAAGGCCTTGGCTGAGAAGATCAGTTATGTGCCAGAGAGCCATAAGCTACAGTCTCGTGTTGCTAAGATCTACAAAGACCGCGTGGCCATGGCTGCCGGCGACAAGCTGCTGGACTGGGGCTTTGCCGAGACATTGGCTTACGCCTCTATTCTGGATGACAACAAGCGCGTGCGTATCACGGGCCAAGACTCTGGTCGTGGTACCTTCTTCCACCGTCACGCCGTGTTGCACAACCAGAATGATGCGACGGCCTATCTGCCGCTGCGTCACCTGTCTGACATGCAGGGCCCTATCGATATCTCAGACTCTGTATTGTCTGAAGCCTCGGTACTGGCGTTCGAATATGGTTATGCCACGGCCGAGCCGGGTGGCCTGACCATTTGGGAAGCTCAGTTCGGTGACTTCGCTAACTGTGCCCAGGTGGTGATCGACCAGTTCCTCTCATCAGGCGAGCAGAAGTGGGGCCGTCTGTGCGGCTTGACCATGCTGTTGCCTCATGGCTACGAAGGTCAGGGACCAGAGCACTCGAGTGCGCGTCTGGAACGTTTCCTGCAGTTGTGTGCTAATCACAACATGCAGGTGTGTGTTCCATCGACACCGGCGCAGGTTTACCACATGCTACGTCGTCAGGTGGTGCGTCCTATGCGTCGTCCTCTGGTGGTGATGTCACCTAAGTCACTGCTGCGTCATCCGCTGGCGGTGTCTAGCCTGGAAGAACTCGCCGAGGGCAGCTTCCAGAATGTGATTGGTGAGATCGATGAGCTCGATAGCAGCAAGGTGGATCGCGTGGTCTTCTGTAGCGGTAAGGTTTACTTCGAACTGCTTGAGAAGCGTCGTAAAGAGAAGCTGGAGAATGTTGCCCTGGTTCGTGTCGAACAACTGTACCCGTTCCCTCACGAAGAGATGGCAAAAATTCTCGCCCAGTATCAGCACGTTAAAGATTTCGTTTGGTGTCAGGAAGAGCCTCAGAACCAGGGCGCTTGGTATTGCAGCCAGCACCACTTCTGGGCAGCCATTCCTGCCGGCGCTCAATTAACCTATGCGGGTCGTGAAGCCTCGGCCGCGCCAGCATGTGGTTATCCGGCCCTGCACGCCCAGCAGCAAGAATCTTTAATCAATAGCGCATTAAAACTGTAGTAATAGATAATTTAAAAAGGATAGCTTTCCATGAGTATCGAAATTAAGGTACCCGTACTGCCAGAATCCGTTGCTGATGCAACCATCGCCACATGGCATGTTAAAGCTGGCGAGCAAGTGTCTCGTGATCAAAACCTGGTCGATATCGAAACCGACAAGGTTGTTCTTGAAGTGGTTGCGCCTGAAGATGGTTCAATCGTTGAGTTTCTGGCGGAAGAAGGCGACACAGTGTTGGCCGAAGCCGTTATCGCTAAGTTTGTAGCGGGTGCGGTTGCCGGCCAGGAAGTCTCTAAAGAGCAAGCCGAAGCGGCAGCGCCACAAGCCGAGGCGGCTAGCGAAGAGAGCAACGATGCGCTGAGCCCATCTGTACGTCGTCTGATTGCCGAACACAACTTAGATGCTGCTAAGATCAAGGGCACAGGTGTTGGCGGTCGTATCACTAAAGAAGATGTGGAAGCCTTTATCAAGTCCGCTCCTGCGGCTAAGCCAGCTGCAGCACCTGCGGTTGTTGCACCACTGGGTGAGCGCAGCCAGAAGCGTGTACCTATGACACGTCTGCGTAAGACTATCGCTAATCGTCTGCTGGAAGCGAAGAACTCAACCGCTATGTTGACTACCTTCAACGAAGTGAACATGAAGCCTATCATGGACATTCGTAAGCAGTATCAAGAGCTGTTCGAGAAGAAGCACGGCATCCGTCTCGGTTTCATGTCTTTCTACGTGAAGGCCGTTACCGAAGCGCTGAAGCGTTACCCAGAAGTGAACGCCTCTATCGACGGTGATGATATCGTTTACCACAACTACTTCGACGTGAGCATCGCGGTTTCTACGCCACGTGGCCTGGTAACGCCAGTACTGCGCGACACAGACACCATGAGCCTGGCTGACATCGAGCGTAACGTGCGTGAACTGGCTATCAAGGGCCGTGACGGTAAGCTGACTGTTGACGACATGACAGGTGGTAACTTCACCGTGACTAACGGCGGCGTATTTGGCTCGCTAATGTCTACCCCAATCCTTAACCTGCCACAAAGCGCTATCTTGGGCATGCATGCCATCAAAGATCGTCCAATGGCGGTTAATGGTCAGGTAGAAATTCTACCTATGATGTACCTAGCACTCTCTTATGACCACCGTATCATCGATGGTCGTGAGTCTGTTGGCTTCCTGGTTGCCATTAAGGACTTCCTGGAAGACCCAACTCGTCTACTATTAGACCTGTAAGACGATGTTGTTTCGATGCCTGTCGGCGACGGTAGGCATCACCCCTCGCTACCGGCTCCACTGAGCCGGTTGGATTAGATTAGAAGTATACGGATAGATCATCATGAATTTGCATGAGTATCAGGCAAAAGCCCTATTTGCCGAATATGGTTTACCAGTGTCAGAAGGTTATGCTTGCGATACCCCTCAAGAGGCGGTAGAAGCGGCTGGCCATATTGGCGGAGATATGTGGGTTGTTAAGTGTCAAGTACACGCAGGCGGCCGTGGTAAAGCAGGTGGCGTAAAAGTTACCGGTGATAAAGAAGAGATCAGAGCATTTGCCGAGCATTGGTTAGGTAAGAACCTGGTGACTTATCAGACTGACGAAAATGGTCAGCCAGTTGCTAAGATCCTAGTCGAAAGCTGCACTGATATCGCAAACGAGCTATACCTAGGTGCCGTTGTTGACCGTGCGACCCGTCGCGTTGTCTTCATGGCGTCTACCGAAGGTGGCGTTGAGATTGAAACAGTAGCCGAAGAGACCCCTGAGCTGATCCACAAGGCGATTATCGATCCTTTGACAGGTCCTCAGCCATACCAGGCACGTGATCTTGGCTTCAAGTTGGGTCTAAACCCAACTCAGATGAAGCAGTTCACTAAAGTCTTCATGGGTCTGGCGACTATGTTTACCGACCATGACTTTGCACTGCTTGAGATCAACCCTCTGGTTATCACTACCGAAGGTAACATCCACTGTCTAGACGGTAAGATTGGTATCGATGGCAACGCACTGTTCCGTCAACCAAAGATCCGTGACATGCACGATCCATCACAGGATGACGCCCGTGAAGCACACGCGGCTAAGTTCGAGCTGAACTATGTTGCCCTAGACGGTAACGTAGGTTGCATGGTAAACGGTGCCGGCCTAGCAATGGGTACTATGGACATCGTTAACCTGCATGGCGGCAAGCCAGCTAACTTCCTCGACGTTGGTGGCGGCGCGACTAAAGAGCGTGTTGCTGAAGCATTCAAGATCATCTTGTCTGACGCAAACGTTAAAGCCGTGCTAGTAAACATCTTTGGCGGTATCGTACGTTGCGACATGATCGCCGAAGGTATCATCGGCGCCGTTAAAGAAGTGGGTGTTGAAGTGCCAGTGGTTGTTCGTCTTGAAGGTACTAACGCTGACCTAGGTCGCGAAGTATTGGCTAACTCTGGCCTTGACATTATTGCAGCCGAGTCGCTAACTGACGCTGCTGTTAAAGTTGTTGCTGCTGCGGAGGGCAAATAATGTCTGTATTAATTAACAAAGATACCAAGGTTATCTGTCAGGGTTTCACCGGCGGTCAAGGTACTTTCCACTCTGAGCAAGCGATCGCTTACGGCACGCAAATGGTTGGCGGTGTTTCGCCAGGCAAGGGCGGTCAGGTTCACCTGGGTCTGCCAGTGTTCAACACTGTGAAAGACGCTGTGGCTGAAACCGGTGCAACTGCTACCGTTATCTATGTACCAGCGCCTTTCTGTAAAGACGCTATCCTAGAAGCTATCGACGGTGGTATCGAGCTAATCGTTTGTATTACTGAAGGTATTCCTACTCTGGACATGCTGGAAGTTAAGGTTAAGCTGGAAGAGACTGGCGTTCGCATGATAGGTCCTAACTGCCCAGGTGTTATCACTCCGGGTGAATGTAAGATCGGTATCATGCCAGGTCACATCCACAAGCCAGGTAAGGTGGGCATCGTGTCTCGCTCTGGTACCCTGACCTATGAAGCGGTTAAGCAAACCACAGATGAAGGTTTCGGCCAATCAACTTGTGTTGGTATCGGTGGTGACCCAATCCCAGGCACTAACTTCATTGACGTATTGGAAATGTTCCAAAACGATCCGCTGACCGAAGCTATCATTATGATCGGCGAGATCGGTGGTACTGCTGAAGAAGAAGCGGCTGAATATATCAAGGCTAACGTGACTAAGCCTGTTGTTTCTTACATTGCCGGTGTAACTGCACCTGCTGGTAAGCGTATGGGCCATGCTGGCGCGATCATCGCCGGCGGTAAAGGTACGGCTGAAGACAAGTTTGCTGCACTAGAAGCGGCAGGCGTGACTACCGTACGTTCACTTGCCGACATCGGCAGTGCACTGCGTGCTAAGACTGGCTGGTAATCCACCGAGTCTGTAAGCATAAAAAAAGGCGCCTAAGGGCGCCTTTTTTTATGGTCGTTAGCGTCTAATTAGGCTTGCTCTTTATGGCTACGGCGAGAGAGGCCAAACTCGGCTGGCGTCAGGATATAGGTATCCTCGCAGTAGAAGTTTTCGGCGGAGCACTGCTGCCACCATGAGGCCCAGGAGGTGCCATGCAACTTCTCCTCTAGGATGGCGTTGTGGGTCAGGGGAGCCACCAGGCTGCCGGTGGATATCAGCAGGCCATAGGGTGAGCGGCGCTTGATCATCCTAGGCTTTAACTTGTTAGGATTATCCAGTCCCATGCTGCCTACCAGTTCATAGAAGGCTTTTAAGGTGTTGTGATGGAAGTGCTTCACCCGTTCACTCTTCTTCTCGACATTCAGCGCCTTGGAACGAGCCGGATCTTGGGTGGCGATGCCCGTAGGACACATGTTGGTGTTGCAGTTTCTCGATTGAATACAGCCTAGTGACATCATCATGGTGCGGGCGGCGTTAACCAGATCGGCGCCCATGGCGATCTTGGTCAGCAGATCGAAGCTTGAGGCCGTCTTGCCCGAGGCGATCAGGGTGATCTTGTGCCTCAGGCCCACACCCACCAAGGCATTGTTGGCAAAGTAGACCCCTTCGAGACACATCATACCTAGGCGGTTGGTGAACTCTACTGGCGCTGCGCCCGTGCCGCCCTCGGCGCCATCTATGGTGATGAAATCTGGTGTGATACCTGTCTTTAGCATGGCCTTACAGATGGCAAGAAACTCCGCCGGATTACCGATACAAAGTTTAAATCCCACCGGCTTGCCGCCACTGAGCTCCCGCAGGTGTTTGACGAAGTTGAGCAGTGCTATCGGCGTGGTGCACTCAGGATTGACCGCGGGGGAGACACAGTCTTTATCCAGGGGTATATGACGAATGAGGGCGATCTCCTGAGTGATCTTGGCCTTGGGTAGCACGCCGCCGTGCCCCGGCTTAGCTCCTTGGCTGAGCTTGATCTCTATCATCTTGATCTGGGGTCTTTTGGCCATCTTCTCGAAGCTGTCGGGGTTAAAGTTACCCTCATCGTCGCGGCAACCAAACAGGCCAGAACCTATCTGCACACCAGATCGCCGCCATGCTTGAGATGATAGGGGCTCACGCCGCCTTCCCCCGTGTTGTGATAGCAACCCGCCTTCTTGGCGCCTAGGTTTAGGGCCTCGATGGCATTGGCACTTAGGGAGCCAAAGCTCATGGCCGAGATATTCAGATAGGAGGCGTCATAGGGCTGGATGCAGTCGGGGCCACCGATGCGCACCCGCTTGGCTTGCTCGTCGATATGCTTAGGTGAAAGTGAATGCCACAGGCTCAGGTAGTTCTCCTCTAACAGGTCTCGCTGTGTGCCGAAGGCTATGGTATCGCGCACATTTTTGGCCCTCTGATAGACCAGGGAGCGCTGCTCGCGGTTAAAGGGGGCTTCCTCGGTGTCGCTGGCGATGAAGTATTGCTGTATCTCTATGCGGTACGACTCGAGAAAATAGCGTAAGTAGGCAACCACGGGATAGAGGCGGTTAAGGGTGTGCGAGCTAAAGCGCAGATCGTAGGCGCCTACTAAGGTATAGATTAACGTGAAGGCGAGAAAGAGTAGGGCACCTGTGCTGGCGTCTTGTCGATAAAAGTAGAGCCCGATGCCGTTGCCTAAGGTGGCGATAAGCCAAAAGACCTTTTGCATGATTGTCATAACGCATTCCTGTATTGCAGACACTTATCATTATCTGTCTATTGAACGTCATTGCGACGGCTTTGGCAATCGGGCCACCCGAGGCGATTGGATAAATTTTGCTTATTTTAGGGGAAGTTAGTGTAAAGCTGAGTCGACAAAAGCTTAGATTAATACTTTCTAATCTACTCTGTAATGAGTATATTGGTGGGCTGGATGGGGGAAAAGAAAGGAATGAAAGATGTTCATCGCAGAAACAGAGAGGCTGATTTTACGCCGTTTTGAGGAGAGAGATGTGGAGAGCCTCTTCCTGCTTAATAGCATTCCCGAGGTGCTCACCTATATTCCCGGTGCACCCATGACCTGTCGTTCCCAGGCGCAGGCGATTTTTGAGAATGTATTGCTAAAGAATTACAGCGAGCGTGGCTATGGTCGCTGGGCGGTGGAGCACAAGACGGACAACAAGGTGATAGGTTTCTGCGGCCCCACCTACATCAAGGAGTTTGACGAGGTCGAGCTGGGCTATCGTTATCTGCCCGAGTATTGGGGCAAGGGGATTGGCAGTGAAGCAGGTGAGGCGGCCTTGTCACGGTTTAAAGATCACGGCATAGATGAGGCGATCGCACTGATACTGCTCGGTAACAAGGGCTCCGAAGGGGTAGCGCGTAAGCTGGGCATGGCTGAGCGTGAGCGCAGCAAGTTCATGGGTCACAAGGTGAACGTGTTTCACAAGGTGCTGTGATGCAGTTTGATTACGGCGTTAACCTTCGCCAGACATAAACCTTAGAAACAAAAAAACCAGCATCATGCTGGTTTTTCTTTACTGTGACTTAGCACCGAATCATTCGTCGCCGTGATCGCACTCGTCGTTGGTGCAGACACCGTAGAGGTATAGGCTGTGATTAGTCAGCTTGATGTTGTGTTTCATGGCGATCTCGTCCTGACGTCTCTCGATCACTTCGTCAGAGAACTCGATGACCTTGCCGCACGAGAGGCACACCAGATGGTCATGATGGTGAGATGAGGACAGTTCAAATACGGCCTTGCCGCTTTCAAAGTGATGACGGGTGACGATGCCCGCGTCGTCGAACTGGTTTAACACACGGTAAACCGTGGCCAGTCCAATCTCTTCGCCAATATCGAGCAACTTCTTATATAGTTCTTCTGCACTGATATGCTGGTTTTCGGGCTCCTGCATCAGCTCGAGGATCTTGACTCGTGGTAAGGTGACCTTTAATCCCGCTTTCTTTAGCGCTTGATTTCCATCTGTCATCATTAATCTCTGGATTGAAGAACCATTAGCAATGCCAATAGTGGTTCAGTAGTTGATGTTGAGAACCATTATAGGGTTTGAATTTGAAAACTTAAACCTTTGATCTTGCATATTGTTCGCATCGGCATAAATTTGTTCTAAATTGGCCCTACCTGTGGGATTTAGGCTGAATTTAACGCGTACTTTTTGTAATGTTATTGAGACTAATGCCTAATAGCCTGTCGGTGGTATATCTGGCAGGATGCACTCTGGTCAACCTGTATCCTGCGGGCGATAGCCGCTCGCGTAAGCATAAAAATAAGGAAGAGGGATGTATCGGCAGATCGTAGTATTAACTGGGGCAGGGATCTCGGCAGAATCTGGTTTGAGAACCTTTAGGGATCAAGATGGACTCTGGGAAGAACACAAGATTGAGGATGTGGCGACGCCGGAAGGCTATGCCCGCGATCCCGAAATGGTAGAGCGTTTCTACAACGAGCGTTGGCAGCAGCTTCACGACGGCAAGATAGAGCCCAATGCCGCCCACAAGGCTTTGGCAAAACTTGAGCAGGAGTTCGACGGTCAGCTGTTGGTGGTGACGCAAAATATCGACGATCTACATGAACGTGCCGGCTCCCGTCGCCTGCTGCATATGCATGGCGAGCTCACTAAGGGACGCTGCCCGCGCTCCCAGCAGACCTTTCTGTTGACCGATCACTTCGGGGTCAACCATACCTGTACCTGTTGTATTCCGGCCCAGCGCCTGCGCCCCCACGTGGTCTGGTTCGGCGAGATGCCCATAGGCTTAGATCGAATTCAGCATGCGCTGGATACCTGTGACCTCTTCATCGCAATTGGTACCTCGGGCACCGTCTACCCTGCGGCGGGCTTCGTCGACACCGCCAACCATCATGGCGCCCAGACGGTGGAGGTGAACCTGATGCCGGCGGATCGTCACAGCCAGTTCCAGTATCACCTGCAAGGCAAGGCCAGCGAGATAGTGCCGCAGCTGGTAGATCAGATCCTCGCCAAAGAGGTGATTAGCGATCGACCAGGAGTCGCCAAGGCTTGATTAATGACACTGAGTGCGAGGAAGCTCGAGAAGCGAATCGCGACAGCAAGGCAAGGCTGGCGATCATCATGCGTGGCCTGCCGGGTAGCGGTAAGAGCCATTGGGTCAACGCCTTCATTGCCAGCCATAGTGATGGCGAGGCGATTCGCCGCCGCGGCTACTTCTCTACCGACGATCGTTTTGTCATTGCGGGCGAGTATCGCTTCGATGCCAGCAAATTGTCTGAGTATCACCAGCATAATCTCACAGGGTTTATCCAGGCCTTGTCGCGCAGAGAGCCTGTGGTGATCTGCGATAATACCAACATGGCCCTCTGGGAGTTTATGGCCTACGAGGCCGCCGCCAAGGCGATGGGTTATCAGGTTCGCATAGTGCTTATTGGCGAGCCGCAGGATGAGGCGCATCAGGCGCTGTGCGCCGAGCGTAACCAGCATGGTCTGGAGCTCAAGCAGATCCAGGCCATAGCCCGTCAATTTCAGCAGCTGTGATGGCTGTTGTCTCTATTTTTATCATGTTGAGGGAGCAAGATGTTTGCCGTAATTTTTCGGGCCAAGGTGGCCAAGTTAGATGCCAGGTATGCCGAGATGGCCGCCCAGATGCGTCAATTGGCGATAGATAAGTACCATTGCCTGGATTTTGTTGCCGTCACCGAAGGCGAGCGTGAGATCGCCATCTCCTATTGGCGTAGCGAGGCCGACATTCAGGCCTGGAAACAAGACGGTGAACATAGGATCGCCCAGCAACTTGGCCGCGAGGCTTGGTATGAAAGCTATAAGGTCGAGGTGGTAGAAATCAAGCGTCAGTATCAAGGTTAACACTTAGGTTGATATCAAGGCGCAACAAAGGCCTTAACCAAGAATAAGCAGAACATTTGCCTGGGAAGGCAAGCCCCATAAGGAGACCAAGTAGTGACAATGGTGCTGATTAGCGATCTTAACAGCGCGGCAAGCCAGGCGGCGATAGCCTCTGTGCTTAGCCAAGATGCTAACCTGGGTTATTTGGCCTCGGGCCATGAGCCAGACCAAGCCTACTACCGTGGGACTCAGGTGCAATATGCCCGCTTAGGCATGGGGCTTGACCATTACTTAGATCTCGAGCTGGGATATACCCAGGCGGGGCTAGATAGATTACTCAATTGCCAGGCGATTCACCTCGCCGGTGGCGATACCTTTCAATTTCTGGCGCAGGTGCAGACACGCGGCCTGATAGCAGAGTTTACCGATTATCTCAATCGCGGCGGGATCTTTATCGGCCTCAGCGCCGGTGCCATGGTGATGACGCCAAGCATCGCCTGCGCGCCCCTGTGTGGCGATGAGAATCACCTGGGGCTGAGTGACTTAAATGGCCTGGGTTTGCTCCCCTATCAGTTTTTGCCCCACTGCGATCTCAGCGATGGTGGGGTGGCGCTCAGCGTCAATGCCGCCTGTTTAATGGAGGCATCCTCTCTGGCCGAGTATCCACTCATTCTCTGTAGCGATGAGGATGCCGTCATCGCCACTAAGGCAGGGCTGCGTGGATTCGGTCAGCCGCTGCTGTTCGATGGTGTGGGCCTGATGGCTTTGGCTTGAGCGCACTAGAAAAAAGCCCTTAGCAATAAGTCATTTGCCCAACAGCCGCTATTGCAGCTCCCAACGCTCCCAGGTGTTGAGCCGATACTGCTCGGCCAGTGCCAGGGCCTTCTGTTGATGGTGCTGGGTCTTTGTCTCTTCCCCTAGAGATTGATAATAGAGGCTCATCTCCCTGTGCCAGTAAGGGGAGGCTTCGCCCTCTTTAGCGACGCTATCGAGTAGGGCCTTGGCTCGCGCGCCGTCGCCCTTGATGTTAAACCCCTTGGCCAGCTGCACGGTCACTATGGTGAGCGAGTCGGGAAACTCCTTCTTTACCGCCGCTAAAATCTCATCGAGCTTATCGAGTTGTTTGGACCAGAACAGATACTTGCCAAACTGATAGGCTTGCAGCCACTCTATATGAAAGCCGGCCCAGTTAGCCTTGCGATTGGCAAAATAGTCCAGCACGGCGCGGTAGTCGCCAAGGGCCAGCATCTCGCCGCCATCCAGGCCGTAGTCGGGTGATAAAAATAGCAGACCGTCATTGAGTGCGGGCAGGGCGGTGGTGAAGTGGTTTTCGCTCGGGTACTGCTTAAACTGCCAGTGGATCTGCTGCTTGTCATAGCCTTCGAGTGCGCTCACCAGTTCATCGACTCCCATCTCCTGCTCATTGGCCAGGGTTAAGAATAGCGGCGCCTGGATAGGCGCTTTCTGCAACCGCTGTTTGAGTAACTCGATATAGTGCATCTTGTCATACCAAACGCTGGGGCTCATGGCCAGATAGGCATCGAAGGGGCTCCCGGTTTGGGTCATGGCGTAGAGGGTGAATAGCCCGCCAAGCGAGTAGCCGGCCAGCGCCCTGTGGGAATTAGTGCGGTACTGGCCATCTATACTGGGCAGCAGCTCCTTGATCAGGTAGCGATAAAAGGTGTCAGCGCCACCAAAGGCCTCGCCCTCGTCACTTTTCCAGGTGGTGGTATAGAGATAATCGCTCTGGCCCTGATTGGCTATGCCCACCACTATCATGGGGGCTATCTTACCCATGCGGGCCAGATGCAGCGCTAGGGCCGATACATGCTGAAACTGGAAGTCGGCGTCCACCACATAGAGTACAGGGTAGCGCCGCGTGTTGCCGTGGTAACCTTCGGGCAGGGAGACCATGTAGCGCCTTTGCGTCTTAAACTCGTTCGAGTCATGGCTAAACTCATATCCCGCAATGATGGCATTGGCACCGTGACTCGCACTGGTATGAGTTTGACGACTGTTGCCTGGCGCTTCGGCCCAAGCTTGGCTAATGAGCAATAGCAGGAAGGCGCAAAGGCCTCTGCCAAAGGTGGGTATTGTCTTGCTGTTCATCGTGCATTTCATCCATGTGTCATTAAAGATAACCAGCAATATATTTTTCACCTTAATTTGGCGAGTGAATAGTCGGTTATTTCTCGGTGAAAACTGGGTGAAATGCATGAGATGTCATTCAGGTTGTTGTTATTTAAAGGATTTCTATCTTGGTGTTTAGTCTGCGATGAGTGATGGCTTCTGTGGTCTGTTATCATTTCGCAGCATCTTCTCCCAGGTCTGTAAATGCAGCCTGACAAGACATTAGACTAAAGTTAATGAAATTCGACCAGTTAATGCTTGCTTTACGTTCGCGTAAACGTCACAGTGATATTATTTGAACATGATCACGCTTCCCAAGGGAAGACGTGTGATGTGAGCGCATAAGTACCTTGAATGGAGCGGAAGATGAGTACAGAGCAAACTAACCAAGAAATCGTGATTGTCGCGGCGAAGCGCACCCCTATGGGCGGATTCCAGGGATCCCTTTCCAGCGTGCCGTCCCCTAAGCTCGCCGCCACGGCGATCAAGGGACTCATGGACGCTACGGGCCTTAAGGGCGGCGATGTCAACGAAGTCTTGATGGGCTGCGTATTACCGGCTGGCCTGGGTCAGGCGCCAGCGCGTCAGGCGACCCTTGGTGCGGATCTTCCCCTGTCTGTGGGCGCGACCACAGTCAACAAGGTGTGTGGTTCTGGCATGAAGACTGTCATGATGGCTCATGACCTGATCAAGGCCGGTAGCGCCGACGTTGTGATCGCCGGTGGCATGGAGAGCATGAGTCAGGCGCCTTATCTGCTGGATAAGGCCAGAGGCGGCATGCGCATGGGTCATGGCAAGGTGCTGGATCATATGTTCCTCGATGGCCTGGAAGATGCCTACACGGGCGGTGCCATGGGCACCTTTGCCCAGAAGACAGCCGATGATTTCGATATCACCCGTGAGGCGATGGATAACTTCGCCCTGAACTCACTGCAGAAAGCCAATGCCGCCATCGAATCTGGCGCCTTTAAGCAAGAGATAGTGTCGGTTACCGTGGCGAGCCGTAAAGGCGATCTCATTGTCGATACCGACGAGCAGCCAGGTAACGCCAGACCCGAGAAGATCCCAAGCCTGCGTCCGGCCTTCGCCGCCGATGGCACCATCACGGCCGCCAATTCTAGCTCTATCTCAGATGGCGCCGCGGTACTGATGCTGATGAGCGCCGATGAGGCGAGCAAGCGCGGCCTAGAGGTACTGGCCACCATCAAGGGGCATACCACCCATTCGCAAGAGCCTTCTATGTTCACCACGGCGCCAGTTGGCGCCATGAACCAGCTGCTGGATAAGGTGAACTGGTCGAAAGCCGATGTGGATCTGTTTGAGATCAACGAAGCCTTCGCCATGGTTACCATGCTTGCCATCTCTGAACTTGGCCTGGATGAGGCTAAGGTCAACGTCAATGGCGGCGCCTGCGCCCTGGGTCATCCTATCGGCTGCTCGGGTGCCCGCGTGCTGGTCACCCTGATCCACGCCCTGAAGGCTAAGGGTCTTAAGCGTGGTGTGGCATCACTTTGTATCGGTGGTGGTGAAGCCACGGCCATGGCTATCGAAGTGTAACTCCCTTATTTAGGCTCGCGGAAGCGAGCCTATGCATTCACCCATGATTATGTGAGTTTTTTGCTGTCACTTACATAGCAGATCATCAGGCAGCGGCAGACGCCCAGCCCTGTTAGACGTATTTAGGAAAGCGATATGACAACTCAAGTAAAACATTACATCGACGGTCAGTTTATCTTAGGTAGCGGCCAGCAACAGATCTCTGTCACCAATCCAGCGAACAACGAGGTGATCGCCACCATCAACGCCGCCACGGTAGAGGAAGTTGAAACCGCGATCGCCAGCGCCAAGCAAGCTTTCAAAACCTGGAAAGAGGTGCCTGTGTCTGAGCGCGCGCGCGTCATGTTCCGCTATCAGCATCTGCTCAAGTTGCATCACGATGAGATTGCCACCATCCTGGCCCAGGAAACCGGCAAGACCTTCGAAGATGCCAAGGGCGACGTATGGCGTGGTATCGAGGTGGCTGAGCATGCCTGTAATATCGCCAGCCTGATCATGGGTGAAACCGTTGAAAACGTGGCTCGCAGCATAGATACCTATAGCTACACTCAGCCACTGGGTGTGTGCGCCGGTATTACGCCGTTTAACTTCCCGGCGATGATCCCACTGTGGATGTTCCCACTGGCCATTGCCTGCGGTAACACCTTCGTGCTTAAGCCATCTGAGCAAGATCCTATGACGCCACAGCGTCTGGTTGAGCTGTTCGAAGAAGCCGGCGCACCTAAGGGCGTGCTGCAGTTGGTACACGGCGACAAGACGGCGGTAGACGTGCTGCTGAGCCATCAGGATATCAAGGCGATCTCTTTCGTCGGCTCTGTGGGTGTGGGTCAGTACATCTATAAGACAGGTACAGACAACCTCAAGCGCGTTCAGGCCTTTGCCGGTGCCAAGAACCACTGCGTCATCATGCCTGATGCCAACAAGCAGCAGGTGATCAATAACCTGGTAGGCGCCTCTGTGGGCGCGGCCGGTCAGCGCTGTATGGCCCTGTCGGTAGCGGTATTTGTCGGTGAAGCCAAGAAGTGGATCCCTGAGCTGCGCGATGCCATCGCCAAGGTCAGACCCGGCGTGTGGGATGATAAAGATGCGGCCTATGGCCCAGTTATCAGCCCGGCCGCCAAGGAACGTGTACTTAAGCTGATCGCCCAGGGTAAGGAAGAGGGCGCCGAGTGTCTGCTGGATGGTAGCGACTTTACCGTCGAAGGCTATGAAACAGGCAACTGGGTTGGCCCAACCATGTTTACCAATGTGACCACAGACATGAGCATCTACAAGGAAGAGATCTTCGGCCCTGTGCTCTGCTGCATGGAAGCCGAGACACTTGAGGAGGCTATCGAGGTCGTCAATGCCAGCCCATACGGTAACGGTACCTCTATCTTTACCGCCTGCGGCGCCGCGGCCCGCAAGTATCAACACAACATCGAAGTGGGTCAGGTGGGGATCAATGTACCTATCCCTGTGCCTCTGCCATTCTTCTCGTTCACCGGTTGGAAGGGCAGCTTCTACGGCGATCAACACGCCTACGGTAAGCAGGCGGTGCGCTTCTACACAGAAACCAAGACGATCACCGCTCGTTGGTTCGAGACAGATATCGTCGAGGCGGAGCACCATGCGCCCAACATGACCATTGCCCTGAAATAAGGGATAGCAAGAGACCTTGCAAGGTAAAAGCGATAAGGCCGGGGCCGAATCGCTTTTATCATTACTAGCCCTCAACAAGTTAAGCGCCGCCATAAATAAGCCGGGTACTGGAACCCAATAAATAGGCCCAAGGCAAATACAAAGGCGCGAAAGGAGAGATCAGATGGATTTTAATCTGAATGAAGACCAACGTCAGTTCGCCGAACTGGCTACCCAATTCGCCCAGGAAGAGCTGGCACCCTTTGCCGCCAAGTGGGATGAAGAACACCATTTCCCTAAAGACGTGATTCAAAAAGCCGGTGAGCTGGGCTTCTGCTCACTCTACTCGCCCGAGTCGGAAGGTGGCATGGGCCTGTCACGTCTGGATTCATCCATTATATTCGAGCAGCTCGCCATGGGCTGTACCGCCACCACCGCCATGCTGACCATTCACAACATGGCCACCTGGATGGTGACCAGCTTCGGCTCTCAGACACTACGCGATGAGTGGTCTGAGGCGCTGACCACAGGTAATAAGCTGGCCTCTTACTGCCTGACCGAGGCGGGTGCGGGTAGCGACGCGGCCTCACTCAAGACCAAGGCGGTGCGCGAAGGCGACGAGTATGTCATCTCAGGCGCCAAGATGTTTATCTCCGGCGCGGGGTCAACCGAGTTGTTGGTCGTGATGTGCCGCACCGGCGAAGCAGGCCCTAAGGGGATCTCGGCCATCGCCATCCCGGCCGACGCGGCGGGGATCAGCTATGGTAAGGCGGAAGATAAGATGGGCTGGAACGCCCAGCCGACCCGCGAGATCACCTTCGACAAGGTGCGCGTACCTGTGACTAACCTACTGGGTGAAGAGGGCCAGGGCTTTACCTTCGCCATGAAGGGCCTAGACGGCGGCCGCATCAACATCGCTACCTGCTCTGTGGGTACTGCCCAGGCGGCGCTGGAGCGCGCCCAGCAGTATATGAATGAGCGTCAGCAGTTTGGTAAGCCGATCGCCGCCTTCCAGGCGCTGCAATTCAAGCTGGCCGACATGGCTACCGAGCTGGTTGCCGCCCGTCAGATGGTGCGTCTGGCCGCCTTCAAACTCGACTCAGGTGACCCAGAGGCGACCGCCTACTGCGCCATGGCGAAACGTTTTGCCACAGACGTGGGCTTTAACGTGTGTGACAGCGCGCTGCAGCTACACGGTGGCTATGGCTATATCCGCGAATACCCGCTTGAGCGTCACTTCCGCGACGTGCGCGTCCACCAGATCCTAGAGGGCACCAACGAGATCATGCGTCTCATCATTGCCCGCCGTCTACTCGACGAAAATGCCAGCCAAATCTTATAGTCAGGGAGAAGAGAGATGACAGCGATAGTTGAACAGATCATCGGCCATACCGCCGTACTGACCATGAACAACCCACCGGCCAACACCTGGACGGCAGACAGCCTGGCGCTGCTGAAGCAGAAGGTGACCGAGCTGAACGCGAACAAGGAGATCTATGCCCTGGTGCTGACCGGTGAAGGCGAGAAGTTTTTCAGCGCCGGCGCCGATCTCAAGTTATTTGCCGACGGCGACAAGGGCAACGCCGCCACCATGGCGAAACATTTCGGCGAGGCCTTCGAGGCCCTGAGCGGTTTCCGCGGCGTCTCTATTGCCGCCATCAACGGTTATGCCATGGGCGGCGGTCTAGAGGTTGCCTTGGCCTGTGATATTCGCATCAGTGAGGCCCAGGCCGTGATGGCGCTTCCAGAAGCGACCGTCGGCCTGCTGCCTTGCGCCGGCGGTACCCAGAACCTTACGGCCCTGGTGGGCGAAGGCTGGGCTAAGCGCATGATCTTGTGCGGCGAGCGCGTAGACGCCGACAAGGCGCTGAGTATTGGCCTCATCGAAGAGGTGGTCGACAAGGGAGCTGCCCTTGATGCCGCCATGGCGCTGGCCGAGAAGGTGGCTAACCAGAGCCCAAGCAGCGTGACCGTGTGTAAGCAGCTGATCCAATCGGGCCGCGCCATGCCGCGCACTCAGGCGCTGCCCCTTGAACGTGAGCTGTTCGTTGGCCTGTTTGATACCGAAGATCAGGCAGAAGGAGTTAACGCCTTCCTGGAGAAGCGCAAAGCAAACTGGAAGAACCGCTAATGACAGAGCAGACTAATTGTGTGGTCTTTCAGACCTTAGGCACCCTATCGGGTAAGCTGGTGGGTGTGGCTACCCTCAACATGGAGAAGGCTCTTAACGCCCTCAACATGGAGATGGTACGCGCGCTAACGACGCAACTTACCGCCTGGGCTGACGATGACGCCATCGCCATGGTGGTACTTGACGGCGCGGGCGAGAAGGCCTTCTGCGCCGGCGGTGACGTACGAGCCCTCTATCAGGCGGCACGAGAGCTGCCGGGCGAGATCCCTGAGGTGACCCAGGACTTCTTTACCCGAGAATATTTCCTCGATCATCTGCTGCACACCTTTGACAAGCCTGTATTGGTGTGGGGTGATGGCATCGTCATGGGCGGCGGCCTCGGCCTTATGGCTGGCGCCAGCCACCGCGTGGTGACAGAGCGGTCACGCATTGCCATGCCCGAGGTGACCATTGGCCTCTATCCCGACGTGGGGGGCAGCTACTTCCTCAACCGTATGCCAGGCCATGTGGGCCGTTTCCTGGGAATGACCGCCTATAATATGGATGGCGCCGACGCCTTCTATGTGGGTCTGGGTAATCACTACCTGAATTCAACGGACAAACAGCCGCTGTTCGACGCGCTTTCAAGCATCGACTGGGAAAGCGATGTCTGCGCCAACCATGGCAAGTTAAATGCGCTGCTTGAGGCGATGTCGAGCCGCTGCGCTCAGCCGATGGGTGAGAGTGTCCTCGAGCAGCATCAAGGGCAGATCGACGCCCTGATGCAGGGAGAGCTGGTTGATATCATGACCAGAGTTAAGGCGGTAGAAGACGCCGAACCTTGGCTGGCACGTGCCCTGAGCACCATGCAGGCAGGCAGCCCACTGAGTCTGCACCTTGTCTATCAGCAGTCGCTACTGGGTACTGAGCTGAGCCTGAGTCAGGTATTTCAGCTGGAGCTGGGGCTGAGCTGTAATTGCTGCGCAATCGGTGATTTTGCCGAAGGGGTTAGAGCGCTGCTTATCGACAAAGACCGTCAGCCCCAGTGGCTATACGATAGCGTTGAGGCCGTTCCACAAGAGATGGTTAAGTCACTGATGACCTCGCCATGGGAGCCGCAAAACGATCCTCTGCGCACCTTAGGCCAATAATTTTCATATCAGTCACAGTGACTAGATGATCAGATATCGACTGTGATTGGTATTTAGGGCTCGCCCGAAGAAAAGGAGCAAAACATGAATACAGTTGCATTTATCGGATTAGGTAACATGGGTGGCCCGATGGCGGTCAACCTGGTGAAGGCTGGCTATACGGTCAAGGCCTTCGATCTCTCTCAGGCGGCCCTGAGCCATGTGGTTGAGCAAGGTGCCATGCAGGCGCCGAGTGCCTGCGCGGCAGCGGCAGCAGCCGATGTTGTGATCACCATGCTGCCAGCGGGCAAGCATGTGCGCAGTCTCTATCTGGGAGACGAGCAGAATAAAGGCATCATAGATGTGGTGGCCGACGGCACCCTGCTAATCGATTGTTCTACCATAGATGCCGAGAGTGCGCGCTTTGTCGCCGAACAGGCAAAGGCCAAGGGACTCGAGTTTATCGACGCGCCGGTATCGGGCGGCACAGCGGGTGCGGCGGCCGGCACCCTGACCTTTATCTGCGGCGGCAGCGATGCCGCCTTCGAGCAGGCTCAGGGCGTGCTTAACGTGATGGGCGCCAACATCTTCCACGCAGGTGGCCCGGGTGCCGGTCAGGTGGCGAAGATCTGTAACAATATGCTCTTGTCTGTGCTCATGGTTGGTACCAGCGAGTCAATCCAGATGGGGATAGACCATGGACTGGACCCTAAGGTGCTTTCTGAGATCATGAAGGTCAGTAGTGGTGGTAATTGGACGCTAGATAAATATAATCCTTGTCCAGATGTGATGGAAAACGTGCCATCATCAAATGGTTACCAAGGTGGATTCATGGTTGATCTCATGGTGAAAGACTTAGGTCTGTCCCAGGAGGCGGCCCTGCTCTCAAATTCGAGCACCCCGATGGGGGCCTTGGCCCGTAGCCTGTACGTGAATCATGCCCGTCAGGGAAATGGTAAGCGTGATTTCTCCAGTATTTTTGAGCAGTTTAATAAAAAAGGGTAAGTTGATGGATTTAAAAGATAAGGTTGTAGTCATCACAGGTGGTGCCGGTGGTTTAGGTTTTGCGATGGCACAAGAACTTGCCGCTGCCGGTGCTAAGTTGGCACTTATCGATGTGGATCAGGAGAAGTTAGAGCGTGCCTGTGCCGACATCGGTGATACCACCGAGGTGCAAGGTTACGCCTTCGACATTACCGATGAAGAAGATGTGGTAGCCGGTTTCGCTTACATCCTCGAAGATTTTGGCCAGGTCAACGTGCTGGTAAACAACGCGGGTATCTTGCTCGACGGCATGCTGGTGAAGGCCAAAGAGGGTGAGGTGACAGATCGCATGTCGCTGGCGCAGTTCCAGGCGGTGATCAATGTTAACCTGACCGGCTCATTCCTCTGCGGACGTGAAGCCGCGGCGGCGATGATCACCTCGAAGCAGCAGGGCGTTATCGTTAACATCTCTAGCCTGGCAAAGGCCGGTAACATAGGCCAGACCAACTACGCGGCCTCTAAGGCCGGTGTTGCTGCCATGTCTGTGGGCTGGGCGAAAGAGCTGGCACGCTACAATATCCGTAGCGCCGCCGTGGCGCCGGGTGTTATCGAGACAGAGATGACGGCAGCCATGAAGCCTGAGGCGCTCGAGCGTCTCGAGAAGATGGTGCCAGTTGGACGTCTGGGTCAGGCGGCCGAGATTGCCTCTACCGTTAAGTTCATCATCGAAAACGACTATGTTAACGGTCGCGTGTTCGAGATCGACGGCGGTATTCGCATCTAGATTGTTCATTTTAGTTGTATTTGAAACGGGCCCAGTGCCCGTTTTTTTATGGTGGCGCTTACCCTTAAAGGGGCCGATGTGCGAAGGCGCGCCATTTAATGTAATCTAATACCAATCACGGTAAGTAAGTGACCAGAAATAGCGCAGGAAAAACCTTCGAGAACAAGGCTTTATTTTTCGATAAGTAGTTATTCTACAATTAAAAATAGTAACGCCGTTATCGGAGGTTTTAACAAGCAAGAATGATCAGTTATTTACTATGATTGGTATAACCTTATGAGTAAGAAAAGAAAGATGATATGGTTTGAACAAGCAACCAAGACGCTGATGTTACTTGTGGGTGTCCTTGGGGTAGTGGTGATCTATGCTGGTTTCTTCTTTCTGCTGATAACCCAGTCTACGGCCAGCTTCTTACCCTGGTACATTCTGCTTTCCCCCTGGCTCTGCATCTACTTTGGCCTGAGCGCCGAGAAGCAGAGGCTCACGCTTCAGTGGTTGCAACGTAAGTTATTCTTTTGGCGTAAATTCAAGTGAAATAAGACTATGGTGCGGTGGTTTAAGAACCTGACTCTGGTGTTGGTAGTAGTGGCCGTGGCCGCCATACTCTCGATACGCCTTTTTCAGGTAGAGCCTCCCGAGCAGCCCCGTGATAAACGAAGCGGACGTCTCATCGCCGATTACGGCAGCTGGCACTCGGTACTCTCGGCCAATCAGGTCTATGCCCCCTCGGACAGCTTCGGCGTACTCAGACCCATAGAAGAGGGCCTCTACTTTAGCCAGGCCGATGCCAGTCGTGATGGTAAGGTGGGCGTGAATAGGTTAAACCCTGATGGCGAGGTGGAAACCATCATCGACCCCGATTTCGATGTCAAGAGTCGGGTACATGAGTATGGCGGTGCCCCCGTGCTGGCCATGGGCAATAGCCTGTTTGCGGTGAAACACGGCGATCAGCGTCTCTACCGTATCGCCCCCAATCAGGCCCCTGTGGTGCTAACGCCGGCTGGGACACGCCACGCCGATTGTGTCTCATACCCTAAGGGATCGCGCATCATCTGTGTGCGCGAAGATCATCGCCAGGCAGGCGAACCCAGTGCCAGCATAGTGGCGCTAAACCTCAATTTCGAAAACGAAGGCGAGATTCTGGTCAGCGGCGGCGATTTCTATGCCGCCCCCCGGGTATCACCAGATAATCGTCAGCTGGCTTGGATAAGCTGGCAGCAACCTAACATGCCCTGGGACAACACTGAGCTCTGGGTTGCCGAATTCGATCCCAAGGGCGGTATCTCCCATCCAAGAAGGCTGCTTGGCAATCTCAAAGGGGCGATCACCCAGCCACTCTATAGCCCCGGCGGTGAGCTTTATGTGGTGGCTGATTTCAATAACTGGTGGAATCTCTATCGTGTCACCCCTGAGGGGAATGCCGAGCCCGTGCTCGAGCTGGCGGGGGAGTTTGCCAGGCCCGATTGGCTGTTGGGTAATCACAGCTATGCGTTTGAGACTGAGGATCAACTGATCCTCAGCGTACAGCAAGAGGGCAAGACCCAGCTACTGCGCCTCTATATCCAACTTGGGCTCACTGAATCGATCGCCGCCGAATTTGCCGAGGTGAAACAGGTGGTCAAGGGCCCGGACGGCGTATACTTCATCGGCAGCAAGATGACGCCGGAGAAGGGGATCTATCGCATTCGTGGCCGGGGCGTCGAGCTGGTGTATGCACCCAGGGTAAATTCGTTAGACCCTCGCTACATCTCCCGTGCCGATCCAATACACTTTACCTCAGATATCAGTGGGCTACTCGTATACGGGTACTTTTATGGCCCCATGAACCCTGAGTATATTGCGCCAAATGACCAACGTCCGCCCTTGATCGTCATGTTGCACGGCGGCCCTACCTGGCGGGCTAGCCTGAGTTTTCGACGGGATATTCAGTTCTGGACCAGCCGCGGCTTTGCCGTGTTGGATGTCAACTATCGTGGTAGCTCGGGTTTTGGCCGTACCTATCGTCAGAGCCTCTACGGGCAATGGGGTCGGGCAGAGGTGGAAGATGCCATCGAGGCCGCTGGCTATGTGACAGACAGGGGCTGGGTCGACGGGGATAAGGTGGCCATTCGCGGCATGAGTGCCGGTGGTTTCAGCGTGCTATCGGCATTGGCTTTCTACCACACCTTCAAGGCTGGCGTGGTTTACTCGGGGATCAGCGATCTCGAGGCGCTGGATAGGGAGACCCATAAGTTCGAGCAGGGGTACCTGCATCACCTGGTGGGTGAGCTCAAACCCAACTCGCCCCTCTATCGTCAGCGCTCGCCACTGTATCACCTGAATAAGCTTAAGGCGCCGCTACTCTTGGTGCAGGGGGCCAAAGATCCTATCGTGCCAGCCCAGCAGTCGGCAGCCATCTATGCTGCTCTCAAACGCCGAGGAGTGCCCGTGGCCTACCTGCAATTTGATGACGAGGGCCATGGGGTGAAGAAACCCCTGAATCGCATTGCCGCACTCAACGCCGAATTATCCTTTTACAGTCAGGTGTTTGGCTTTACCCCGGCCGATAAGCTGAGTCCGCTGACCATAGAGAACGCACTAGCCATAAGTCATTAGTGGCGCCTGAGAAACTGCGCGGCTAATGCGCGCGAAACGATATAGAAAACCAGGGGGGAAAGCGGCGGAAAATCGCCCGCTTAAGTTGATAAAATCCCCCAAAGTGGCTATAGTAGCGCGCTTTAAAATATCCCTTTAGCGCAGTTTTTCATCAGCTTGTCATCGGCAGCCGATAGGGTGTTTGTTGAGGCAGGATTCTAGACTCAAACAGGCGTCACTTCGCTTAACTACTATTTCGGAATTTCACATTGATCACGACAGCTAACATCACCATGCAGTTTGGCTCTAAGCCGCTGTTTGAAAACATCTCAGTAAAATTTGGCGGCGGTAACCGCTACGGCCTTATCGGTGCCAACGGTTGTGGTAAATCAACCTTCATGAAGATCCTCGGCGGCGAACTCGAACCAACATCGGGTAACGTCTCGCTGGATGTGAACGAGCGCCTGGGTAAGCTGAGCCAGAACCAGTTTGGGTACGAAGAGTTTAACGTGGTCGATACCGTGATCATGGGCCATACCGAGCTGTGGAAGGTGAAGCAAGAGCGTGATCGCATCTATTCGCTGCCTGAGATGAGCGAAGAAGATGGTATCAAGGTGGCCGAGCTAGAGATGGAATTTGCCGAGATGGACGGTTACACCGCAGAAAGCCGCGCCGGCGAGCTGCTGCTGGGTGTGGGTATTCCACTGGAGCAACACTTCGGCCTGATGAGCGAAATCGCTCCGGGCTTCAAGCTACGTGTGCTGCTGGCACAGGCGCTGTTTAGCGATCCCGATGTGCTACTGCTCGACGAACCCACCAACAACCTGGATATCGACACCATCCGCTGGCTGCAAGAGATGCTTAACCAGCGTAACAGCACCATGATCATCATCTCCCACGACAGATACTTCCTCAACTCTGTCTGTACCCATATGGCGGATCTCGACTATGGTGAGCTGCGTGTCTACCCAGGCAACTATGATGAATACATGACGGCGGCGAGCCAGGCGCGTGAGCGTCTGCTGTCTGATAACGCCAAGAAGAAGGCGCAGATCGCCGAGCTACAGGGCTTCGTGGCGCGCTTCTCGGCTAACGCTTCTAAGGCGAAGCAGGCGACCTCTCGTGCCAAGCAGATCGAGAAGATCAAGCTTGAAGAGGTTAAGGCCTCCAGCCGCGTTAACCCCTTCATCCGTTTCGAGCAGGAGAAGAAATTGTTCCGTAACGCCTTGGTGGTTGAGGAACTTTCTAAGGGCTTCGATGAAGGCCCGCTGTTTAAAGACTTTAACCTGATCGCCGAGGTGGGTGAGCGTATCGCCGTGCTGGGTGAAAACGGTGTGGGTAAGACCACCATGTTGCGTACCCTGATCCACGACATCCCACAAGATACAGGTACCATTCAGTGGTCTGAAAACTCGACCATAGGCTACTACGCGCAGGATCATGAGGCCGATTTCGAAAACGACATGACACTGTTTGAGTGGATGAGTCAGTGGCGCAAGCCCGAAGATGACGATCAGAGCGTGCGTGGCTACCTTGGCCGTATGCTGTTTAGCTCAGATGACATCAAGAAGTCGGTGCGCGTGTTATCTGGTGGTGAGAAGGGCCGCATGTTGTTTGGCAAGCTGATCATGCAAAAGCCCAACATTCTGGTGATGGATGAGCCGACCAACCACCTGGATATGGAGTCTATCGAGTCACTCAACAACGCGCTTGAGATGTACGAGGGTACGCTGATCTTCGTCAGTCATGACCGCGCCTTCGTATCGTCGCTGGCCAACCGCATCCTAGAGATCACTCCTGATGGCGTGAATGACTTCAAGGGCACCTATGATGAGTTCCTGCGCAGCAAAGGCGTAGAAGAGTAAGATATTTGGGACCTTTACTAGTAAACGGTCCCTTATATAAAGTTCTTTGTAAAAAGTTCTTAGTAAAAAGCGCTTAGCAAAAAGCCCAGGTGTTTTATCACTTGGGCTTTTTATTGTTTGTTGTCCTGTGACAGGACTAGCAACTACTTGGCGAAGCGGTTGGCCAAGTAATCGAATACGGCGCGAATACCGAATGCTTCACCGCCGATGGGGCGACCCGGTAGCTTGCGGGTATTCCAGGCCATGACGTCGAAGTGGGTCCAGCTTATCTCCTCATCGACGAAGGCTTCCAGATAGAGGGCCGCCGTGATGGCGCCGCCGAAGGGTACCTTGCCACAGTTAGCCAGATCGGCAATATCGCTGCTGGTCAGCTCGAAATAGGGCTTATGTAGCGGCATGCGCCACACGGGATCTTCAACCTCAAGGCCAGATGCCGTGATCCCTGTGGCTACCTCGTCGTCGTTGCTGAAGAAGCCGGGTAGCTCTGTACCCAGGGCAATACGCATGGCGCCTGTCAGGGTGGCGAAATCGATCAGCAGATCGGGCTTGTCGCTGTTGGCTTCGGCCAGGGCATCACACAGCACCAGACGGCCTTCGGCGTCCGTGTTGTCTATCTCAACCGTGAGTCCCTTGCGTGTGGTGATCACGTCACCTGGGCGGAAGGCGTTGGCCGAGACGGCATTTTCCACCGCTGGCACCAATACGCGCAGGCGCACCGGCAGCTCGGCGGCCATGATCTGATGGGCCAGGCCGATAACATGGGCGGCGCCGCCCATATCTTTCTTCATCAGGCGCATACCGGCGCCAGGCTTAAGATCTAAGCCGCCCGAGTCGAAACAGACTCCTTTACCAACCAGGGTCACCTTAGGTGCGTCTTCATCGCCCCAGGTAAGATCGATCAGACGCGGCGCGTTATGGCTGGCGCGGCCAACCATGTGGATGGTGGGGTAGTTGTGAGTCAGCAGATCGTCGCCGACTATTTGGCTAACCTTGGCGCCGAATTCTGCTGCCAGTGACTCCATGGTCTCGCCAAGGTGCTGGGGCATCATGTCGGCGGCTGGGGTGTTGACCAGATCGCGCACGATAGAGACAGAGCGCACCATCTTTTGCGTCTGCTCGACCAGCTCGGCATCGCGCAGCACCAGCTGTGGGTAGGCCTTGTCGTTGGCCTTATAGCGATCGAACTTGTAGGCGCCTAAGGCCCAGCTAAAGGCCGCCAGCTTGCAGGTCTGGGCATCGCCATCTAACAGGTATTGTCCGGCCGGTAGTTCGTTAACCAGATCGCCGCATACCCAGTGGGAGTCTTTGTCTTCGCTCACATAGAGCACCTGGCTGAGGGCGCCATCAGTGCCTGGGATCAGGCTAAGGCCCTTGCCCTTGTATTGGGTGCTGCCTAGCCAGTTTTGAACCTGTTTATCCTGGCCGTTTAGCCAATCGTTATAGTCATTTTTCGCGAGTAGTGTCAGTGGGATCCCTTCGGAACCAGAGAGGAGTAGTTGAGTCATTGGGCATCATCTTATTGAGGTCAAAATTCAACTTAGATTAGCATGTCAGTCCCTTGGGGTGAAAGCGGCGCATCATTCATTGCTGGCTTTTTCGACAGCGTCCAGGGCGCGTTTGTTGGCCTGGGCTTCTCGGTTCAACTGGGCCTTGCGCTCGGAGAGATTATTGAAGGAGCTGGGCAGCACCTCGACGCCGACCAATTTACCCAGTTTGACCACCACAGGGATGGTGATGGGGGCGAAGGGGAGCACGGCAAATACACCCAGCCCCAGGCCTTTGATCAGATCCGCCAGCTGCTGATTGGCCAGTCGTAGCTCTTCCTTGCTGGCCTGATTGCGGGTGTAGCGACCGTAGGCGACCAGCATATCCTTGGTCTCCTGTTTCTCCTGTGCCAGGGCATCTTTGAGCACCAGCATGTCACGTTTTAAACGTAGACCGAAGCGGCGGCGACTGATGCGCAGCACTCTGAAGGGGGCCTTGTGTAATTTACGATAAATTTTCATGGCGCGATTGTCTCACAAGCCCAGCTCAAGGCCTATCTTTTCCTAATGCTCTTTTTGCCTTAGATAAGGGTTGGCACCAGACGTTGCAATTGCACCTGGCTGCGCAGGGCGGCGCCCTTGTCCTGACTCACCATGGCCGAGACAATGGCCCCCTCTTTCATCAGGCAGATGAGATCCAGCAGGGCCTCGTTTGGCTGGGAAAGGCAACGGCCAATCAATTCTCTAACCGCCTGCTTATGAAACTTGGCAAAACGTGACACCTGACACCGGCTGTCGCCACATTCGATGGCGGAGTTGATAAACAGGCAGCCATGAAATTGACTCAGCTCGGGTACCCGGTCGTTGAACCAGTCGTCTAGCGCACCGAACAGGGCGTCTATCACGCCAGGGTCATTTTGTGCTATTGTCAATCGTTTACTCAGCCAGTGGATGAAGATCTGATGACGTGTTTCTAGCACGGCTACGATGAGGGCTTCCTTGCTGCTGAAGTGATGATACAGGGTCTTCTTGGCAACCCCAGACACCTTAAGCACCTCGTTGATCCCCACAAGGTTTATCCCCCGCTCGGTAAAGAGGGTAAGGGCGGTATCGATTAGCAACTGTCTCTTATCTGTCATCATGTCCTCGCTTTTTTTATATCTTGACATCGGTAGACCAAGTTGTCTACTCTTGCGGGTAGACAGACTTGTCTACATGGGGTTCGCCCACATAAGATTCGTCTATATAAGGGAGTTAAGGGATTAAGATGAATAAATTGGCATTTGCGTTAATCTCCGGCCTTGGGGCCGCCTTGGCCATCGGCCTGTTGTCCTTCGCGGAAACCCTGCAGTCGGATATTGTGCTGCTCATGGTGCCTTTCGGCGCCACCGCAGTTTTGGTGTTTGGGGTGCCAGACAGCCCGCTGGCCCAGCCGAAGAACGTTATCTTCGGTCATCTATTGACCTGCGCGATCGGCCTCTATTTCGTTCACTTTATCGGGGTGAGTCCGCTGACTCTGGCTATTGCGACGGGGCTCGCGGTCAGTGGCATGCTGCTGACCAAGACGACCCATCCACCGGCAGGTGCCACGCCGCTGTTGGTGATGTTAACGGGGCAGGATTGGAGTTTTCTCGTTTCACCCGTGTTGTCTGGGGCCCTGATCATAGTGCTAGTGGGTAAGCTGATCGCACTAATGCACAAGCGTCTGGAACGTCAGCAGAGCGCGGCGCTGGATTAGTCGCTGAAATTACAACTTTTGTGCTTAGTTTCAGTGAGCTAGATTGATATAGACTATACTTTTCATTTGGTCATTTGTGGGTGGCTAAGGCCCAATCGCCTATGGTATTGGCTGGACCTTAGTCATTAAGCCGGGTCGCTTGAGAACAGGTTAGCGATAAGGTCTGCACGACAGAAGGATGAAGAGTGAATGCGCCACCCATTTAAGCCGTTCAAGATTTTCAGCCTCGCCATCTTATATGTGATCTTTCTGGTGGCGGCGTTCTATATTCTGATGGCCAGCATCAATCGGTCACAGCAGGATTGGAAACGTCACACCTATGAGGCGCTGGAGAAGACCGCTTTTTTCAATGATGCCATGGTAGCCCTGGGCTACGGTGGCTTCATTCATGACTTCAAGAACGCGGTGATCCGTCAAGACGTGAGTTATCTCGTGCGGGCGGAAACCGAGATAGAACTAGGCTTGGAGTCGCTGCAAAAATACCTGCAAAGGGCGCACGAACATACCGCCGAGGTGCGGGCGATACAGTCTGTGGTCGGCCAATATCGCCAACATTTGCCCAGGCTCAGGCAGATGCTGAAAGAGAAACGGGATGTGGCGACGATAGATGCCCTGGTACGGGTAGACGACAGGCCGGCTATCGAGGCGATAGAGAGCATACTCTCGAGGCATGCTCAGAGCCCAAACAACCTGTTTGAGCAAGCCGACAGCGCCCACCAGAGGGTGAATCAGATGCTGCTGGTGATCCTCTGCGCCCTGGTGTTGGTGAGCATCCTGGTGTTTAGTTTTATTCGTTATGTCAACAAACGGCTGGCGATCAAGCTTAAGGATCTCGAGGTGATCTTTAGCTGCGCGCCTAACGCCATCTTTTCGGTCGATGAGCATGGCACCATCATCTCCGCCAATCGCGAGACCATGCGCCTATTTGGCTTCTCTAAGCGGGCGCTGAACAGAATTAATGTGGATGATCTGGTGCCCAGCGGCACTAAGGAGAAACATAAGAAGCTGCGCCTGGAGTTTCAAAAGTCCGACAGGGTACAGCCCATGTCTCAGCGCAACACCATCTTCTACGGCAAGAAGCTCAATGGCGACGTGTTTCCCGCCAGCATCTCCATCGCCACCTATGGGGTGGGGGATGAGAAGCACAGCATAGTAGTGATCAAAGATCTCAGTGACGAGATGCAATATAAGTCCCAGGCTAATACCGACCCCCTTACTAAGGTCGCCAATCGGCGTGCCATCAACCGCCAGCTGTCGGCGGCCGTCAGTCGCAGCAATCGTCAGCAGACCCCGCTCGCCGTGTGTATCTTCGATATTGATCACTTCAAATCGGTCAATGACAAACATGGTCATCTGGTGGGGGACGATGTGTTGCAGCGAGTGGCCAAGATCTTCAGCGATGCCGTGCGTAAGACGGACTTTGTTGGCCGCTGGGGGGGCGAGGAGTTTGTGATCATCCTGGAAGACACAGATAGAGACGGCGCCTTGCACTTTGCCGATAAGCTCAGAGAAGAGGTGAAGCGCCGCAGCCTAGAGAGCGACTTCCCCGTTGCCATAACCTTAAGCGCCGGGGTGTCTGTCTATTGCCGCGACGATAACAAGGAGTGCCTGTTTAATCACGCCGATCAGGCACTCTACCGCGCCAAGGAGAGTGGCCGCGACTGTGTGGTCGTGATTTAAAACGACCACTTAGAGCAAGATGTCTATCCGGCGCGCAGCGCCAGCAGGGCTGGGATATCCAGCGGCTCCTGGTAGCGACAAAATTGGGCTTGCTTGGTTTCCAGGGTGTAGATAGACATGCGATCGGCCAGCTCATTCCCCTCGATGCCCACATGGGCCGCCACATGACTGAGTTTCAGCTTGGCCTTTAAGCTATCGTAAAGCGCGTGGGCCTCCTGGATCACGCTTAAGTTGGCGATCTCCCCCGTCTTGCGACGCCAGCCGTTGGCCTTCCAGCCATAGGCCCATACGGAGATACACTTGATGGCATATTGGGAGTCACTGTGAATATGCACACCGAGACCCTGCTGCAGATAATGCTTGGCCATCAACAGCGCCTGATGCAGGGCGTTGAGTTCGGCGGTGTTGTTGGTGCCCATGGGGTGATAGAGTCCATACCAGAGCTCGGCCAACTCGCCTTGGCGATAGAGTGCCAGACCAGAACCGGCCTCACCGGGGTTGGGCTCACAGCCGCCGTCGGTATAGATATCGATATCGCTATCGGGATGCTCGCTCGTGCTTTTCTGACTGCTCGCGCCCGATGTAGGCTTACTTCTTGTCGAACTGGCTGTTGAATTGGCCTTGTAGGAGGCAGATCTTGCACTGCCGGCCTTACTCTGCCCGCCCTTAAAGGCGGCCTCGGCCTCGGCCTGTGTCTTAAAAGATTTGTAGCGCGCGCCCGCAAAGCCATCGACCAAGGCCTTGGTTTGGGGCCAACTGGTGAATATGCCTGTCTCGCGTCCCGCCCACACCACATAATATTTGCTTGCCATCGGATTCTCTTCCCTTGAATTAATCGGCCTGTTTACAGCTTTGCAGCAGCTTGACGAAGAAGGCCTCGCCCTTACGTTCGGCGAAGGCGATGTTGCGCTCGGGGATCGACTCGGGGTCGTCATAGTCGGCTAGCGCACGCTCCATACTGGCCTCACGTATGATATGCAAGGTGGGATAGGGCGCGCGGTTGGTGTAGTTGGCGGCGCTGGATGTCTCTTCGCCCTCGAAGCAGTAGTCGGGGTGGAAGCTGGCTAGCTGGAATACCCCCTCGAAACCCTGATCGATCAGCAAGGCATCGGCGATATCCACGAGATCCAGATACTGATAAAACCCCTCGAAGCCACGCGGCAGAATAAACAGCGTTGTCTCGGTTTGCGGATGCTCCTCGAGGTAGTGGCATTCGTCGACCAGCTCGTTTAACACGGCCTCCAGCTGATGCTGCTCGGCCACCTTGTAGCGTATGCTGTTGCGCTCCACTTCTCGGCGGGCGAAGGGGCAAATATTGTATTTCATGATCACCTTCTCGACCCAATTCTGGGTGGCTAAGGCGACGCCTCTATCTTCGGCGTTGTGTTTGCACTCTGTCGCTGCCACGGCTGCTCCGTATGATGTGGTTTTTCTGTGTGTTATTGAGGAGCGATCATAGGGATGATAGAGGCCACAAGCAAGAGCGCCATGGTGATGTTAAAGGCTTTTTGCTGGCGTTGATGCTTAAGTAGTCGCTTGAGCGCTACCCCAAACCCCAGCCATAACAAGGCGCAGGGCAGGGCCACACTCAGGAAGACGCTGGCGATGGTGAGCACCTGGGGTGTCAGGGGCCTGTCTATCACGGTAAAGGTGGCTATCGCGCCAACGGCCATGATCCATCCCTTAGGATTGACCCATTGAAAGGCCGCGGCCTGCAGGAAGGAGAGAGGTTTTGCCGTCTGTTTGCCCTCCATGCGACTGCTGCTGTTGGCGATCAGCCATGCCAGGTAGAGCAGGTAGGCGATGCCGACATATTTGATGATCTGGTGCAGCAGGGGATAGGCCTGAAACACGGCGCTCAGTCCAAGGCCGATCGCCAGCACCATGCAGGGAAAACCTATGCAGATCCCCGCCAGGTGGGGGAGGCTAGGCCGGATGCCAAAGTTTACCCCAGAGGTCATCAGCATGATGTTATTGGGCCCTGGGGTGATCCCCGAAGAAAAGGCAAATAGGGCGATGGCGAAAACCAGTTCCATTAACGGCTTGTCTCTAAGGTGATGATTCGAAGCGTTATGATCTCAAGGCTTGTCTCTGCTGACCAGTAAATTTTTTTATTTCCTAAATTTTACTATAACTTACTGTAAAAATTGATTTTGTCAGATTATCTCTGTGGTAATTTTGCCTTTTCTAATGTAAATCTCCTGCCGGGTACTTGTAAAAATATATTGTATAAAATATAACAGTAGCGCCATAAATTGTTAACTCCGGGTTAACAAGGATGTGCTAATCGCTCGATATAAGGCCTCAGAGAAGGTGAGTCGAGCCAAATCAACCTGAGTAATGTCAGGCCTTGATGGGCCTGTCGGTCTGGAGACCACCCACTATGACAACCACTATGACAATCAAAACACTAGCCGGTAGCGCTCGTGCTCGCCGCTTCACCCCAACAACGCTGGCCTTGGCCTGTTCGCTACTTGCCATGCCGCTCGCGCTGCATGCCCAAGATGTTCAGGGGCAAGGTGTGTCGGCAAAAGTCGTGCAAGGAAAGGATGTAAAACGCTCGCTTTCGACAAAAGCCGCGCCGCCGACCCAGCTGGCGCCGACTCAAGCCGCGGCGATGCAGGCAAGCAAACAGCCAGCCTATATGACTAGCGACAAGGCCGCCGCGAGTATTCGTTTCGACAAGTCTGCCCGCAAGCCCATAGGTGCACGAGATACGCAAGAGGGCGAAGGCGTCAGGCCTGAGAAGCGTGATAGCAAATTGGAGAAGGGGAGCAAGGGGCAATCCGCGCTGCCGGGCTTGAAGGGCTATCAAGGCGCGACCGGGCCAGCGGCCGACACGGATGCCTGTAACGGATACAGTCAGTTCGATAGCCTAAGTGGCCAGGCGCTGTATGATTTTGTTCGCCAGGCGGAGTTTTCCTGTATCTCCGAGCTCTATTCCCGCAACGATGCCACCGCGGTCAAGGTGTATCAGGCCGACAACGTGGTGGCCGTGGCGAATCTGGCCAAGGCAACGGCCGCAAGTTACGACAGCAGTACCGGCAGCGAGCTGTTTAACCTGTTTTATTTTCTGCGCGGCGCCTTCTACATAGAGTATTACAACGATGATCTCAGCTATGGTGACAGCCGCGCCAGCGATGCCATGCGCGAGCTGTTGCTGGAATATGCCAAGAACCCCGCCTTTACCAGCCTGAGTGACATGCAGGGCAACACCTTGCAGGAGTATTTCATCGCCTGGGACAGCTCCTACAACTACTATGATTCGGTGGCGGTGATAACCGATTATCTGAATCAGTTTAGCGAGCAGCACCTGGCCTCCTGGTACCACAGAAGCGCGCTGACCAAGGCGCTCACCACCCTGTATCGCGGCAACTGGGATGAAAAATATACCAAGGCGTCGATGGAGTATGATGCGCTGCGCGCCGCCTTGCTCAAGGTGGCGACCTCTGATTACATCATCAACTCAGAGTATGCCTTCGAATCCTCAGATGCCTTTCACGAGTTTGGCCGTTTCTACGAGTATCAGGCCTACTGGAAACTGCCCGACAGCCTGAAAACAGCTCTCAACGGCGGCGTGCAGCAATATATGGCCAAGTTTAGCCGTCTGTCTAAGCAGTGGGTGGATGCGGCCGGTTATCTGGATTACTACAACCCTGGCCAGTGCGACAGCTTCGGCATCTGCGGCTGGGAGGATGAGGTGGAAGCCAGCGTGCTTGCTATCCACTACAGCTGCTCGGACACCATCAAGATCCGCGCTCAGCAGCTGACGGATCAGGAGTTGCAGGCCTCGTGCGATCTCATGGGCGAGGAAGAGGGGCTGTTCCATCAGATCCTGGCAACCGGCGGCGAGCCAGTGGCGGACGACTACAACGAAGATCTGCAGGTCAACATCTTCGACAGCTATGACGACTATGATGTCTACGCGGGTATCATCTTCGGCATCAACACAGGCAACGGCGGCATGTATCTGGAAGGCACGCCGTCGGATCCCGACAATCAGGCGCGTTTCATCGCCCACGAGGCCACCTGGACCGACGACATCCTGGTGTGGAATCTGAGACATGAATATGTGCACTACCTGGATGGTCGCTTCAATCTTTACGGCGCCTTTAACTACTTCGATGTCGACACGGGTAAGTCTGTGTGGTGGGCCGAAGGCCTCGCCGAATATATCTCCCATCAGAATCGCTACGATGAGGCGGTCGATATCGGTCGCAGCCAGGAATTTAGCCTGAGCGAGATCTTGTCCAACACCTATGACAGTGGTACCGACAGGGTCTATCGCTGGGGTTATCTGGCGGTGCGCTTCCTGTTCGAGCAGCACAGAAGCGATGTGGACGCGCTGTTAGTTCACGCCCGCGCCGGTGATACCACAGCCTGGCTCAGCTACATAGATAACACTATCGGCACAAACTATGACGCCGAGTGGAACAGCTGGCTGCTGACGGTGACTAGTAACGACACGCCGCTCGATGGTGGCATAGTGACTCCGATCGACAGCGATGGAGACGGGGTGATCGACAGTGAAGATGCCTTCCCGAACGATCCCACCGAGTGGGCCGATGAGAATGGCAACGGGATTGGCGACAATGCCGATGCGGCCAACGGTGGTGGTCAGACGGAGCACTGCGGCGCGGCAACCATCAGCGACGGCAATCTTACCCTGGAGCAGGCCGAGTGTGTGGCAGGCACGGGTGTGAACTACTACTACACCTATGTGGAACAAGATAATACTCAGCTCTATATCAGCACCACGGGCGGTGAGGGCGATCTGGATATCTACTTTAACCAGCAGACCTGGGCGAGCCCGAGCGACTATGAGGTGAAGTCGCAAAGTAGCGGTAACGAGGAGTTGATCAGTGTGATCGCCAATCGTGGTTGGGTTTATATTTCGACTGCGGCAGTCACTCCGTTTGAGGGCGCTAGCCTCAAGGTTAGCCTGAGCGCCAGTGGCACGCCGGATAACGGCTCGCCTCAGGTGGCGGATGCCTGCTTAAGCCAAAGTCCCTACAGCTATGGCGGGGTGGAGTTTGATCAGGCGGTGTGTGTGGCTGACGGTCATTCCAGCTACTACTTCTATGTGCCGGCAAATACGGCCGCCATCGAGATCAACACGGCCCATGGTAGCGGCGATCTGAACCTCTACGCCAATGGCGAGACCTGGGCGAGTCCGACGAGCTACCAGCATAAGTCGGAAAATGCCGGTAACGGTGAGCAGATCCGAGTCGATTCGCCTGCCGAAGGATGGTTCTATGTGAGCGCCGATGGTGCGCCTTCAAGCAGTGGCGCCAGCCTGGTGGTTACCCTAGAGACCCATTAAGCCATCCCTAAGGCTTAATTCTAAACGCCGGCCCAGTGCCGGCGTTTTTTTATCTGGGTGCTTGGTGTGCCCAGCTTATGTTGATTGCGCCGGCCTCCTTGGTCGCCGCGCTCGACACAATCTGTGTTAGCGAGATGATTGTTAACGTTTTGTCAGGCTAGGTTCATGATCTTTCGCTTATACTTTGTCCAATCCGACTATCTCTGTGAAGGACGATTCCTAATAAGGACGAGGAGCCGAAATGAAATCTATCTTGCTAAAACTGAGCCTGCACTTGGGTCTGAGCCTGTTGCTGATAACTGGCGTGACCGCCTGTAGCGTGACGGAGGAGTCATTGCAGTTGCCGATGGCGCCCGAGGACCGTCTGACCCTGGTCGCCAGTGGCGATTTAAGCTTTGTTCAGGGGCCCGATAGCCAAGACGCGCAGGCATATGCCTTGCACCCAGATTTCGAGCTGCTCAATGTGGGGAACGAAGTAAAGCCCGAACAGCTAAAATCACGCATGCGCGGCGCCATCACTGCCGTGATGCAGGCCAAGGGCTATCGGCAGGTGTCGGCATCCGAGTCGCCAGATCTCTTGATCGGCTATGGGGTGGCCCTGGGTGACACCATGAGCGATGGTGAGATCCTACAAAAAGTCGGACTAGTGCCGGGCATCTCGGCCCAAGGGGTAGACATGCGCCGCTTCGAGAAAGGCTCTGTGCTGCTTCTGGTGTTTGACCCTAGATTGATGGAGCCTAGTTGGCGGGTGTTGGCCCAGGGTTTTACCCCATTAACGCAAGACCATACCTTGGCGGCGAAGCAGGCCGACGACAGGCTAGCTAGGGTCATTAACAAGATGCTGGCTAATTTACCTCAGGTGCCTGAGTCTTAGTTTGTCTCATCTCTGTCGGGGCAAATTGGGCTTGGCGAAGGCAGGTAGATCCCATCGCTTTCATCTGTGACAGCTAGGAGTATGGCATTTAAGGATTACTGCTATAGATGGGGTTGTGAGCAGAGGAGTCGAAAGAGGGGGAATAGGCGCCGCCCATTGTATGAGCGGCGCCTCTTTATCGGTTAGAAGCGTGTCTTCACCCCTAGATTGATTGTGGTGCCAAGCCCCTTGGTGTTGTAACCCTTATAGGTAAAGGCTTGTGAACGCGCCGAATAGTAATCTTCATTCAACAGGTTCTCTACGCCAAGGCTAAACTGCCAGTTATTCAGTTGATAACTGCTGCTAAGGTTCACTAGGTTATAGTGGCTTACAGGCCCTTGGGCGCCCACATATTGGCCATCGACCGTCTCGAAGCGCTTGCGATCGCCCACATACAGGTAGTTGATGGCGATGTTGGCATTGTCGATGGGCTGCCAGTTGATCGAGGCGGTAAACTTAGGCGCCGAGATCACTTGGCCGTCCAGGTAGACATCTTTCTTCGTATCCTTACCCTCGACCCAGCTGTAGCTCATGTCAGTGGCCAGATTATCAAGCCATTGATAGGCCAGTTGCGCCTCATAGCCCCAGATCTTCTGCGGTGCACGTACCGGCATGTAAACCCCGGTTGCGGCGTCATAAGCGTTGCTGGTGCCTAGTTCTGAGGTGCTGCGATAAGCCGCCAGCTCATAGCTTAGCTTGTCATAGTGGCCCGAGAAGCCTACCTCATAGTTGTCGACGATTGACGCCTCTGTCTGGATCAGCGAGATATCATTGACCGTGGCGGTACGCAGGAGGCGGCCAAGATCTGAGATGTCTGCGCCCTGTGAGAAGCTGGCGAACGGGCTAAAGGCATCGTCTAGCTGGTAGCGCAGGCCCAGGTTATAGGTGGTGGAGGTGAAGTCAAGCTCGCCGCCCTCGACGTCGAAAGGCACCGAGCAGGTGTCTGCGGTGCGGCACACCTTTAGGGTCTTATAATCATCGACGCTGATGTCCACTCTGTCGTGACGCACGCCGGCTTTGACAATCCAGTCATCATTTATCGTTAACTTGGTTTGCAGGTAGCCGGCCAGGTTGCTCATGTCCATCTCGGGCACCCAGATACGGCCATCGTGCAATGGCTGTGAGCTGACATCGTTCAGGGCATCGATACCATAGATGAAGCTGGCCGACACATTGTCCCAGTCGGCGTAGCTGTTGAGGTTGATTCGCAGACCACGCTTCTCTGAGCGAATTAACGATTGGCCGCCATCATAGCCTTCGCTGGGGTTGGCCAGCGCGGCAGAGTAGAAGAACATGTTTTCGATCTTCTGATAGTAGGCATCCAGGGTGAGTTGTGTCTGGTTGAAGATCTCCTGATCTGTGTATTTCAGCATCAAGTTGTGGTTGCCTCTCGGCCCCTGTGGCACGCCCGGCTTAGGCTCGCTGCTCTTGATGGCGTAGGTTTTCACGCCGCTGTTGACGCTGCCAGTCACATCCATGAGATCGGCGTTTTGCTGCGCCTCATAGTAGTTGTAGGTCAGCTGCACCTGCTTTTCGCTGTCAAACTCATAGGCCAGCTTGGTGAACAGGTTTTGCGATTTGGTCTCCGACAGGCCGTAGATCAAGCCGATAATATCGCCCTCGGCATCATATTCGAGCCCAGTTTCCTCCTCGGCGGCGCTGACCACATAGCTGAACTTATCCAGGGTCCCGTCCACGCCGGCGTGGTAGCGGTAGCCTGCACTGTCTTCAAACTTGACGGCGCTAAACTTGCTGGAGGCACCCAGTTCCACGCTGGCCTTGGCGTCGCTACTAGGCTTCTTGGTGATGTAGTTGATGATCCCGCCCGAGGCGCCGTTACCATAGATGGAAGTCGCGCCCTTGATCACCTCGATGCGTTCAATGGCGCTTGGATCGATTGAGCGAATGCCCAGGCTGCCGTTTCTAAGTGGGGTCGATTGCGGTACACCATCGATCATCACCAGCGCCTTACGACCACGAAGCGTCTGACCGGAATTGCTCGAGGTGCCTGTGCTGGGCGCCATGCCCGGCACGCGAAACGCTAGCATGTTTTGTAGCTCAGAGGTGATCAACATATCTTGCGCCAGGGTCTTGTTGTCGATCAGGGTCACCGAAGAGGGGACCTCTTCAATGCTCTCGGCGCTGCGGCTGCCGGTGACAATAATACGTTCTATGTCGGTATCTGCGATTGCCGACTGGCTCATCAGCCCTAGGCAGAAAAGGCTGGTATAGAAGGCCAAAGGAGATTTTTTTAAAGGAAGGTGAGCGGGCATCAAATTATCCTAAGTTTATGTACGAAAAAAGGTTGAACAAGCATTTGATGCGAATGATATAGATTATCATTTAAGTTTGCTCGAGATTTACATTTGTTGCATTTATGTATCAGATGGAGCGGAGCAGATAGTCTGTTTAGATAGTCTGTTTAGATAGTCTGCTTAGATGGGCTGTTTGCCTTTGGTGTATCGAATAGCCATCGAGATTTGGTGTTTGTGGGAAAACCTGGATAGCCCTTTACTGTTGTGATATGGGCGCCCTGGCATAGAGGTGCGGATGTCAATCAGGGGGGAATGCCTGCACACATGGGTATGCAGGCGAGGGCATCTTAGTCACTCGATCTGCGATCACTCGGTCTCGAAGCTGACCTCGTAGGCGGTAAATTTACGTAGGTTGATCACCCCAGTGTCGAAGATCAGGTATTGTCCCTTGATCCCCAAAAGAGTACCGCTCACCACTGGCTCCTTGTCGAAGTTGTGAGAGGCTATCTTGGTGGGGAACTCGCTCACAGGATAGTCGATAGTCACTATCTCCTCATCCAGTCGCTCGATAGCGTATTCGCCATGGGCCATCGCCAGGCTGTGAATATGCTGCTCAATCTGTGGCAGCAGCTCCTGGGCGTGTTGCTTGAGCGGTAATGGATCGGCATTGCCCTTCAACATGGCGCGCCAGTTGGTCTTGTCGGCAATCATCTTGGCCAGCTCAACCTCGATAAGGCCAGACAGCTGGCGACTTGAGACCTTGAGAATTGGCAGACCCTGAGTGGCACCCTGATCTATCCAGCGGGTCGGCAGCTGGGTATGGCGGGTGATGCCCACCTTGAGTCCAGAGGTGTTGGAAAGGTAGACATAGTGGGGCACGAAACAGTTGGCCTCGCCCCACTCGGGTTCGCGGCAGGTGCCCTCGGCAAAATGACAGGTCTCAGGCTTCATGATGCACATGTCGCAGCTCGCCAGCTTCTTCATACAGACGAAGCAGTGGCCCTGGGAGTAACTCTTCTTGGTTTTCTTGCCGCAATTACAGCAGAAAATATTACCGGTATGAACCAGTTTGATATTGCTGCCGATAAAGGGATTCAGTTCGACTTCATTGTCGCCCACAAGCAGCTGATAATTGGCCAGGCCCTGCTCATCGAGCCTGGTGCGCATTTTTCTCAAGGTTCCTTGCATTGCACTCTCAATTGCGTTGGAGTCATGCGCTGCTGCGCTGACTCTTCGTGAATTTGTGACGAGTGTAACAGTTAACGGGGGGAAGATAAAAAGGGGGGGCTTAACTGAATGCGGGTTAATCAAGGTTGTTGTCAGATGGAGTTTCATTGTAAGGGCCTGGCCGGCCGTCGCCCTGTATGGAAATATCAATGGCGTGATTACTTGGTCTGTGATGTTCCCTATATCATACTGACATTTTTGATGTTCTTATGGGTCAGATGTGATGGAGCGACCGTATGTGCACTCGGTATCCAACGTCTCTTCGATTTGGTGGTATTGGTATGTTTAAGGTGTGAAAGCTAACTGATTTTTTCCCCAAAGTGTGCAGCCCTTAGAATGAAGGTTTGGCATTTCTACAGCTTGCTTGGCACTTGGCGACATGCTCATCTATTAAGCGAGTTGAAGGTCGTACCTTCATCGCCATCTAACGCCTGCCCGGCGGGGGTTGTGCAGATACGCCTGTGAGACGCCGTGAATAAGTCCTTTTAGGCTCTGCCGAAACATCCCTGTTTCGGAAGCTCACCGGCGTATCTACACTCGGTATTTAACGTCTCTTCGATTTGGCGGTATTGGATGTTTAAGGTGTGTAAGGAATTGTTCAACGGCTGCTTCGCGCAGTTGGGCAGGATGTCTTTTCTGGTGAAAATAGATAAACTTCCTGACCCAATACAGGTAAGCCTTTTCGGTTTTAAGCTATATCGCTTAGTTCTCAACACATTACGGATGGATTCAATGAAAGGTGACTTACTCATCTGAGACACTCAAAATTAATAACTGTATATTTACACAGTTATAATAGGAGATCGTGAAAAAGGCAAAATTCTGCTTCCTACTATGTAAATTGAACACTCTCGTTTTTTTCTGATGAAAAAGTATAATTGTTTGATTTTTAGGCTTTTATTGCATTGGCGAATCAGTTTAATAGGAAGCACTGTCAGAGACGCTAAATCAGGTCTCGCATTATTCAATGTTGATCAGATAAACCTTGCCAAAAGGAGTGAATTATTGGTATAAAATTCAGTCAATTAAGGTTGGCTGATGGGGAGGCATATTAGATGTTTTTGATTTACATATCCGGCACTCCCCCTAATAAGCGTTATATGGCAATCGAGGTTAAGCGTTGGATTCAAGTTTAAGTAAAGATGCTTTAGCTCACCTAGAGGTTATGACCCAGGTAACCATGTATCTTCGTTCACTTGGTTTTAAAGCTAGAGGCTCTAAAAGTTTTACGTTATTTGGTCTATTTAAGCGGTCAAACACTCTAGATTCAGAGCTAGTTGCAGATTTAATGGATGCAATTCAGAATACTCCTGCTCAAGTCTCGAAACCATTTTGCTCAACAGAAGAATATATAAAAATTTACTACCGTAGTTTTGATCTTAAATATCCAAACTCAATTTCTTTAGAAGCAATATTTAAAAGTTACAATGGTGATTAAACCATATAACAATTTAATTAAACAGTGGGCGTAAAACAGCAGGCTTGCGCTCATTCTTCGCTTAGTTTAGCCTGCTATTTTACGCCGTTTATTAAGGCGCTGGGGGATCCCCTCATAATTCAGGTCTCCCAGCAGTGTGAACCAACTTGATGTATTCATGCATTGCCCAGCGTAAATGCTGCGCTGTTATTCGATAGTTTTTCCTTCGCCGAACTTCTTTCC
>NZ_WRPA01000050.1 GCF_009831655.1 Shewanella insulae
TAGGCGCCTGGAAATGACCTACTCTCACATGGGGAGACCCCACACTACCATCGGCGCAATTGCGTTTCACTTCTGAGTTCGGGATGGGATCAGGTGGTACCACAATGCTATGGTTTCCAGACAAATTTAGTGGTGCTGATACCCAGAATCGAACTGGGGACCTCATCCTTACCAAGGATGCGCTCTACCGACTGAGCCATATCAGCACAAAACTGTTAAATAACTATGCGTCTTACTCTAAATGCGCTTGGTTATTTTGCTTATACCCTAAAGGTTAAGCGAAATTAGCGCCTGGAAATGACCTACTCTCACATGGGGAGACCCCACACTACCATCGGCGCAATTGCGTTTCACTTCTGAGTTCGGGATGGGATCAGGTGGTACCACAATGCTATGGTTTCCAGACAAATTTGGAAATTTGGAAAGCCGTTTGAGTTCGCACTTCAATCAAGTACTTTGTATTCTTCTGATTCAGTAACCATTACTTACTTTGCAGTAAAAACCCTTTTGGGTTGTATGGTTAAGCCTCACGAGTCATTAGTACAGGTTAGCTCA
>NZ_WRPA01000051.1 GCF_009831655.1 Shewanella insulae
GGATGATGAGATGGACACCTCTTGTGAAGTCGGCGTCAAAAGCGCCATATTGAATTTACAAGGTTCAATATCAACAAAAGGTGTCCACTATGAAAGTTACTCTAATTGGTATCGATTTGGCAAAAAATGTTCTTCAGATTTGCGGTGTCAATCAAGCTGGTAAAACACTCTTTAATCGCACCGTTAAACGCACTCAACTGTTGAAAACGCTCGTTCAATATCCTGATGCTGTCATTGCTATGGAAGCCTGTAGTGGGTCAAATTATTGGGGGCGAGAGCTTATGTCGCGCGGATATGAGGTAAAACTTATCCCACCACAGCATGTGAAGCCCTTCGTGAAAGGCAATAAAAATGACCGCAATGATGCCTTTGCAATCTGTGAGGCTGCGATGCGCCCCAACATCATCTTCGTTAAGCCAAGAACCTTAGCGCAGGTCGATATCATTATTTCCCATCGAATTCGCGAGCGTCGTATTCGTGTCAGAACCGCGTTGACTAATCAAATACGTGGATTGTTGAGTGAATACGGCA
>NZ_WRPA01000006.1 GCF_009831655.1 Shewanella insulae
CATGTAGTATTGTAATGTCGCGCATGGTGTTGTTCTAGTTTGTTTTTGGCGAAATTGATTAGATCAAACAGCACCATGCGTGTCTACTAATTGATTGTACAAGGAATTATCTGGGGATTCCCTAGATGCGGGCGTTACATGCCCTAAGCATCGGAGCCATTAGAGGGAATTATGAAAGTAATCGATAGAATTGAATTGCTAGAAAAAATAGGACTTGAGCTTCAATCGAGGATGACTTTCGATGAAATAGATATGTTCTTTGCTGCGCACGGAATTGATTGCAAAGATATTCAGCCTAGTGCAAACAGCAAGAGAATCTACGCCAAAGAGGTATTGGCACAAAAGCCCGAAGATCTAATATTCAAGATAGCTGAAGAACTCAATGTGCCTCATGGTTATTCAACAATCTCAACTAAAGAGGCTACCTTCTGGAAGGCGGGCTACTTTAGGTTGTTTTTGAGCCATCTTGCCTCATTCAAAGTTCAAACATCTCACCTTCAGTCAGTTCTAAGCAACTACGCTATTTCAGCCTTCGTGGCGCATGAAGACATTGAGCCATCTAAAGAGTGGCAATTGGAAATTGAGGCAGGGCTTCATTCAATGGATGCTCTGGCTGCAATATTGATGAATGGTTTCAAGGAAAGTAATTGGTGCGACCAAGAAGTGGGGGTTGCTGTTGGCCGAGGTGTGCTTATAATTCCGGTGCGGAGAGGCTTAGATCCATACGGATTTATAGGGAAATATCAAGGTATACAAGCTCTCAATAAAACTGTTGGTGAGGTTGCCGAGCAAATTTTCCTAACGATAGTAAAGTCACCTAAAACAAGAGAAAAAATGCTTAACTCACTTGTTAATGCAATCGCGCAGTCAACGGATATCGAAGAGGCAATTAATCGGGTTAATATTCTTAAATCTCTTGAGTCTGTGCCAGAAGAAACACTGGAAAGTCTGAAGGCTAGAGTCAGTGATAATTCTATCCTCATAGAATCGCAAGGTTTTTTGTCCGTAGCCAACGTGCTGTTATCAAAGTTTGGTGTACAGAGAATTCTTCCTCAGGCACAAGTACAACAAGAGGAATGGGATGATATACCGTTCTAAAAAGCATGTAACAAGTGACTGTGGTGTTCAGTCAAGATAACCTGCCTTCACGCAGCATGGCTCCTTGTTTTTAAATGCGGTATTGAGGAGTAGAATGGCGCTAGCGTTTTACAACCAATGGAGATGGAAATGGAGTATCCGGTGAAAGGGGCGTGTCAGTGTGGCGGTGTGACTTATGAGCTGCATTCGGCACCTTTGATGGTGGTGGCCTGTCATTGTAAGGAGTGTCAGAAGCTCTCAACCAGCGCCTTTAGTATCACGGCCGTGGTGAATGCCGACAGCATAGAATTTCAGGGCGAGATGGCCGAGTGGAGTCGCGTGGCCGATAGCGGCAATGTCAATGGTGCTAAGTTTTGTCCCACTTGCGGCAACCGCATCTATCATTTCGACCCAAAAGATCCCAGTAAAATTAAACTTAAGCCGTCGAATCTGTCAGATACCAGCCTTATTGCGCCTACCGCTCATGTCTGGGTCAGCGAGAAGCAAAGCTGGTTTACCATCCCCGAAGGCGTCGCCGTTTACGATAAGCAGCCTTAACCCAATATAACCAATAGGATTTCTCGGCATTTGCTGCACCCATGCTCTGCACCTGCCGTAGGCAGTTCAAAACAATGCGGGCTAATGCTGGCGTTCGTTACGTAATACCAATCGTAATAAATAATTGATCATTCTAGCTTGTTAAAATGCTCGATAACTGTATTAGTATTTTTAATTGTAGAATAACTACTTATCTAAAAATCCTGCTTTGTTCTCAAGCGTTTTTCCTGCGTTATTTCTGATCACATATTTACTGTGATTGGTATAAGACATTTACCGTCGAATGCGGCACCGACGCAGCATTTGTTTGCCAACAAAAAAGGCGTCTCGTTAGACGCCTTTCTCATCGATAACCTAGTTACGCTATCTATTATGCTTTTTCTGGAATACGTTCCAGCACGGCGAGGAGCAGCTTCCAGTATTGCTCGACGGTCTCGATTAACACCATCTCGTCTGGGCTGTGTGGGAAGCGGATGGTGGGGCCAATAGAGACCATATCCATCTCTGGGTAGGGCTTCTTGAACAGACCACACTCCAGACCCGCGTGGATCACCATGATAACCGGTTCCTTGTTGTAGATAGACTCGTAGGTGTCTTTCACAATCGCCATCACAGGAGAGCTGCTGTCTGGCTTCCAGCCTGGGTATGCGCCGCTGAACTCCACCTCGGCACCGGCCAGGTTGCTCAGGGCGGTGAGGTAGCCTTCGACCTCTTCGCGGCCCGAGTCGATCAGCGAGCGGATGAGGCAGAGGATGCTTACCGATTCGGCTTCTGTGGTGATCACGCCAACGTTGAGCGAGGTCTCGGTGACGCCTTGGATCTCATCGCTCATGCGCATCACGCCGTTAGGGCAAGCGTTTAGCAGGTCGATCAGTGTCTGCTGAGTGGCTTCGCTCATCACCTGGGTGGCGGCTGGGATCTCGCTGAGGGTCAGCAGCATGTCAGGGTCGGCGATGGCCAGTTCCTGACGGACCAGATCGGTATATTCCTGGATCAGGGTTTCCAGGCGTGGCAGGTTTTCGTTCGGCAGCATGAAGCTGACGCTAGCCTCACGAGGGATGGCGTTACGCAGCGAGCCGCCGCTGAAGTTGGTCAGTTCCAGTGCCAGCTCGTCGGCGTGGTTAAACAGGAAGCGGGCCAACAGCTTGTTGGCGTTGCCGCGGCCCAGGTGAATGTTCACCCCTGAGTGACCGCCTTTAAGTCCTGAGAGTGTTAGGGTGTAGGTCGACAGACTCGGCTCGGCCGCCTGCCATACCATAGGCACAGTGATCTGGGCATCGACGCCGCCGGCGCAGCCCATGTAGATCTCGCCTTCCTGCTCTGAGTCTGTGTTGATCAGGATCTCGGCGTCAAGGTAACCGGCTTCCAGACCGAAGGCACCTGTCATGCCTGCTTCCTCATCTATGGTCAGCAGCACTTCCAGCGGGCCGTGTGGGATGTCGTCACTGCCGAGGATAGCCAGCGCAGAGGCCATGCCGATACCGTTGTCTGAGCCCAGGGTGGTGCCCTTGGCCTTAACCCACTCGCCGTCTACATAGGCTTCGATAGGATCTTTCTCGAAGTCATGCACCTTGTCGGCATTTTTCTGCGGCACCATGTCGATATGCGCCTGCAGGGCCACGATCTTGCGGTTTTCCATGCCAGGGGTTGCCGGCTTCTTGATGATCAGGTTACCGACCTTATCTTCGACAACGCTGAGTTGTTTGTCTTTGGCCCAGTTTTGGATGTATTGGCTTAGTGCCTGCTCATGCTTGGAAGGGTGGGGAATGGCGCAGATCTGTTCAAACCACTGCCAAAGTACCTGAGGTTGCAATTGACTTAATGTGCTCACGGACAAACTCCTCTGTAATAAAGGTCTTTGAGGTCTAATTTGGCGATAGTCTATCATAGACTCTAGTGGTGCGGGGGCATGAAAGCGGGTAGGTATCCCTCAAGTGTCATACTAAGTTGCCACCCGCCAAAAGCCGCCTTAGGGGGCGGCATCATTATTTTCATTTGGCATTGGCGCCAGATAGGAGAATAATGCCAACACTCACGGCGATTTAACCTTGCTGGACATGGCCTTAACCCAACCCTCAAACCTTGGGTAAGCGGCCTTACAGAGATGGCAGGGGTTAGTATTGTCTTTAGTGAGAGGTTGATATTCACAATAGGCAGGCAAAGATCTGTCAAAGCTCAGGGCGCCTGTATCAGTTATATAGGCGTCAGTTGATTCGGCTAAGACCGAAAAACCGCTAGATGAAAAGGATGAGGCATGACCGGGGTTCAATTTATAGATGTAACAGATTCAGAAGCCATTTTTGACGATAACCAGTGGGATGCCGTGGTACTGGTAACCCATGGCCTAGACGCCATTGCCCAGGAGGAGCTGGCCATGCTCGCCAGCCATGGCGCCCAGGTGGATGCCAGGGTAGGGCGCTCCACCACGCTGTTGTTTGCCCCCGGGCTGGCCGGTGGTCGCCTGATTGTGGCACCGGTGGCCGATGGCGATAGCGATATTCAGGATGTGCGCGGCTATAGCGACGCCGCTCGCCAGGGCATAAAAGTGGCCTTCGATGCCGGCGCCAGACGTCCGCTGCTGATCGTCACGCCATCGACTCAGGCGAGATATGCACAGTCCATGGGAGTTGCCGCGCTGGGTTGTGCCCAGGCGTTATGGCAGTCGCTGGAGCGCCGCGAGGCACTGGGTGAGATGGACAATATCTCACAGATCGGCCTGCTGGTGGACGATAAGGCAGCTGAGCTGCTCAGCGCCATCGAGGCGGGTAAACACCTGGCGCGCGACCTTTGCGGCACAGAGCCAGAGCGCATGTCGGCGCCCGCCTTTGCCCAGTACTGTGTCGATGCGCTTAAGGGGCTGGACTTGACCATGTCGGTTGTCGAAGACAGAGACGTGCTGGAGCGTGACTATCCGCTGCTAAGCGCCGTGGGCCGCGCCTCTTTTGCGGTCTCAAGGCATCAGCCTAGAGTGGTCAAGCTGGAATATAAGGCCGAGGGGCCTATCGAGCGCAGCTACTTCTTTGCCGGTAAGGGCGTTGTGTATGACACGGGCGGGGCCGACCTTAAGGTTGGCGGTGCCATGGCCGGGATGAGCCGCGACAAGGGCGGCGCGGCCGCGGTTGCCGGCTTGATGAAGACCCTGGCCTTGCTGAAACCTAAAGGCGTTCGTGTGGTGGCCGAGCTTGGCCTGGTGCGTAACAGCATAGGCAGCGAGGCCTTCGTGACCGACGAGATCATCACCAGCCACGCAGGCGTGCGGGTGCGTATCGGTAACACTGACGCCGAGGGGCGTTTGGTGCTGGCGGATCTGCTGTCGCACCTCAGACTCAAGGCGCAGGACGCCGTGGCGCCGCAGCTCTTCTCGGTGGCGACTCTGACCGGCCATGTGGTGCGCGCTTACGGCGGCTATACGGCAGTGGTAGAAAATGCCGTGGCGCGGGAGCAGAAGGTGGGTGACAGCCTGCAGGCGATCAGCGAGGCCTGGGGCGAGCCTATAGAGGTGTCACGCATGCGACGTGACGATTATCAGAAGATAGTCGATCCTTCTGGTGCGGCGGATGTGCTGTCGTCCAACAATGCGCCTTCCTCCGTGACGGCCAGGGGACACCAGTATCCGGCGGTCTTCCTGCTGAAGGCTTCTGGCCTAGAGGCCCATGGCCTGTCGAGCGACACGCCGATGGCCTATACCCATGTGGATATTGCGGGTAGTGCGACCGAGGGTGATCCCCTGTATGGCACGCCTACCGCGGCGCCACTTGTTAGTTTGTGTCAGCTGATCCGTGGCTGAACCAAGCAGACCCTAGCCTAGCTGGGCGCAAAATTTGACCGGGGCAAGCATAGGCTTGCCCCTTTTTGTTGCCGGATCACAATAGGGTGAAAAAGCGTGATCTCGACCCGCCTCGCAACGGGCTTTTGATGTAGTAAAATTACAGTTTGAAGGGTTTTTTAAAAAAAATAGAAAAAAAGCTTGTAATAAAACTACATTTAAATATAATGGCTCTCGTTGGTTAGACACAGTGTCTTCCACCTCAAAGTCTATCCAGGATGGATAACTCTCCAAGGAACCGAGCGACAAGTTGACTGCGGCATGGCCCCGGAAATGAAAGGCCTGCCAAGTTTCACTAGAGATTATTTTTTCAACTTTGTTAGGAGTTAATGACTATGTCTTATACAGGAATTCAGCACGTTTATTGGCAGAATACTTGGTTTTGTACCGATGCCCTTCGCGGTGGTCTGTACGCTATGCCTTTTAAGGGCTAACTACCCCTGAGATCATTTGAACCTAGTTCACTCGATTAAAGTAGTTGCATCATCCATCAACCTTACCCCGTTTGGGGATTTTTAGACTCAAGTTGTCTATTGCTCATTGAGCGGTAGGCCAGTGTAACCCGCTAGCGCGGTAACTCTTTCCTTTCGGAACACTTGAAACATGTCTCGCCTGCTCTTTGAGCAGGCTTTTTTTTGCCTGAAATTTGCCATCTCTGTCTCGCATCCCCGGCGATAAATCTGGCGTAGATCACCTTTATGCAATCGTCTCGAGTCATGACTCTAATCTGGCTCGCGTTTGCGCAATTATTGCGTATATAATCCTCGCTTGTTATCAAGTCGTTAACTTGGTTTCAACTTTTACCCTACCTAAATAAACCATAATTAAATCAAGGAACCTCGTTCCATGTTAGAAAAAGTATTTAAGTTAACCGAGCACCAAACAACGTTAAAACAAGAGGTGGTGGCCGGATTGACCACCTTTTTAACCATGGCCTATATCATCTTCGTCAATCCCATGATGTTGGCCGATGCGGGCATGGACCATGGCGCCGTGTTCGTCGCCACCTGTCTGGCCGCGGCCGTGGGTTGCCTGGTGATGGGCATAGTGGCGAACTATCCTATCGCCCTGGCACCGGGTATGGGGCTCAACGCCTTCTTTACCTATACCGTAGTGGGCGAGATGGGCTACAGCTGGGAGACGGCGCTGGGGGCGGTATTCCTCTCAGGGATCTGTTTCCTCATCCTCTCTCTGGTGAAGATCCGTGAATGGATAGTTAACAGTATCCCTATGTCGCTACGTCTGGGGATCGCCGCCGGTATCGGCCTGTTTCTGGCGCTGATCGGTCTCAAGAGTGCCGGCATAGTGGTGGCCAGCCCCGCAACTCTGGTGACCATGGGGGATGTTACCGCCTTGCCAGCCGTGATGTCTGTACTGGGCTTCTTCATCATTATCGCCTTGGTACACAGAGGCTATCAGTCTGCGGTGATCATCAGCATTTTGGGGATCACCGCGCTGGGGCTTCTCTTGGGAGACGTGCAATACAACGGCATGATCTCGACGCCGCCGTCGATTGCGCCGACCTTCATGAAGATGGATCTCTCCAGCGTGCTTGAGATAAGCATGCTCTCCGTGGTGTTCGCCTTCCTGTTTGTGGACTTGTTTGACACCTCTGGCACCCTGGTGGCCGTGGCCCAGCGCGGCGGTTTCCTTGACGACAGGGGCAGACTACCGCGTCTCGGCCGCGCCCTGACCGCCGACAGCAGCGCCACCATAGCCGGGGCCATGCTAGGCACCTCGACGACTACGAGTTATATCGAGAGTACCGCCGGGGTTAGCGCCGGTGGCCGCACCGGACTCACCGCCGTGGTGGTGGGGATCATGTTCCTGCTATCGCTGTTTATCTCGCCGCTGGCGGGCATGGTTCCGGCCTACGCCACCGCAGGCACGCTCTTCTATGTCGCCATCTTGATGATGTCTGGCCTGGTGCATGTGGACTGGGAAGATCTTACCGAGGCGGCGCCTGTGGTGGTGGTCTGTATTCTGATGCCGCTGACCTTCTCCATCGCCACAGGTATCGCCATGGGCTTTATCGCCTATGCGGCTATTAAGCTCTTCAGCGGTCGCTACAGGGATCTCACTGTCGGTGTCTTGGTGTTGGCGGCGCTCTTCCTCGCCAAGTTCATCTATGGCTAGGTGAAGTTAGGGCTAAGTTCTTAGCTTAAGTCGAGTGACAGCCAGTTTAGATTAAAGGTCATACAATGTATGGCCTTTTTTTATGACTTTTATTGAAGGAAAGTTGACTGGCTCTAATCTTTTATCTTCCCAGCTACCATTTGCCCTAGGGATTGGGTATAACTTGAGGTTCGGTTTTTTTCTGTCGAAATGTCAATGAACTTAAGTGAGATAGGCTACCGCCGTGTGGTGGTAAAGTTGGGCACCAGTGTGCTCACCTCGGGCTCGCGTCAGCTGGATAAGGCGCATATGGTTGAGCTGGCCAGGCAAATGGCCAAGCTGATGAAGTCGGGTGTCGAAGTGGTGCTGTGCACCTCGGGCGCCATCGCGGCCGGGCGCGAGCACTTAGGTTATCCCACACTGCCAGATACGGTCGCCAACAAGCAGCTGCTGGCGGCCGTGGGCCAGAGTCAGCTGATCCTCGCCTGGTCGCAGCTGTTTAGCATCTACGGGCTGCATGTGGGCCAGCTGCTGCTGACCCGTGCCGATTTGCATGACAGGGAACGCTACCTCAACGCCAGGGACTCTCTTAATGCCCTGCTGGCCAACGGCATCATACCTATCATCAACGAGAACGATGCGGTGGCAACCAATGAGATCAAGGTGGGCGACAACGACAACCTGTCGGCCAGGGCGGCGCTGTTGTGTGATGCCGATCTGCTGGTCCTGCTGACGGATCAGAAGGGCCTGTTCGATGCCGACCCAAGGGCGAATCCGGATGCTAAGCTGATCAAGCAGGTGGTCAACATCGACGATAGCCTGCGCAGCCTGGCGGGCGGTGCGGTTTCCGGCCTGGGCACTGGCGGCATGGCGACTAAGCTGCAGGCGGCGGACATTGCCCGGCGCGCAGGGGTCGAGGTGGTGATCGCCTCGGGCCATCATCCTAAGGTGATCTTAGATGCCGTGTGTAAGCTGCCGGTGGGTACCCATTTCACCGCACTGGAAAATCCGCTGGAGAGCCGTAAGCAGTGGATCTTGGCGGGCCCGGCGACCAAGGGGCGCCTGATACTGGATAGCGGTGCCATCAACGCCGTGACCCTGAAGGGGCGCAGCCTGCTCTCTAAGGGGATCCTATCTGTGAGCGGTGTGTTCGACCGCGGTGCCACCCTGCAGCTGGTGGACGAACAGGGGAGGGAACATGCCAGAGGCATGAGTCGCTACAGCGCCAAAGATCTGCAGAGGATTGCCGGTAAACATTCGAATGAAATCGAGTCGCTGCTGGGTTACGACTACGGCGATGCCATAGTGCATCGCAACGACATGGTGGTCCTGTAAGGTTTTCGGCAGAGTCAATCTGTGCAGATTAAAGATGAGTGGATTAGAAACGATGGACGATAAACAGCAGTATTTAAACACACTCGGCGAGCAGGCCAAGGCCGCCAGCTACGCCATGGCGAGCCTCTCGGGTCAGCAGAAGCGCGACTTGCTTAGGGCGATCGCCGCTAAGCTGAGCGAAAAGCGTGAGCAGATAGTCGAAGCCAATCAACAGGATGTGGCTAAGGCGCGGGAAAATGGCCTGAATGATGCCATGATAGACAGGCTGCTGCTGGACGATACGCGGCTATCGGGTGTGATTGCCGACATAGAAAATGTGGTGGCCCTGGCCGATCCTATCGGCAGCGAGCTGGAGAGCCAGCTGCTGGACAATGGCCTGCGCCTGTCCCGTCGCCGCGTACCGCTGGGCGTGCTGGGGGTTATCTATGAGGCGCGCCCCAATGTGACCGTGGATATTGCCGTGCTGGCGCTGAAGACGGGCAATGCGGTGATCCTGCGCGGTGGCAAGGAGACCCTGGCGTCTAATCTGGCATTAAGTGAGGCGATCAGGGAAGCCATTAGCGAGCAGGGGCTGCCGAGCGATGCGGTGCAGCTTATTCAAGACCCAGACCGTGCCCTGGTCTCGGGTCTGCTCAAGCTCGACAAGTATGTGGACATGATAGTGCCTCGTGGCGGGCAGAACCTGCAGCGCCTGTGCGCCGAGCAGGCGACCATTCCTGTGATCTTAGGCGGTATCGGCATCTGTCATCTCTACGTCGATGGCGAGGTGGATCAGGACAAGGCCATAGAGGTGATCGCTAATGCCAAGGTGCAGCGCCCGACCGTGTGTAATGCCCTGGATACTGTGCTAATCAATCAATCTATCGCCGAGTCCTTCTTGCCTAAGCTCTACGCCCACCTAGACGCACTCGGCGTGAGTTTTCATGCCTGTGAGCAGGCCCAGACCATAGGCATAGATGCCGGCGTGACGACTCACGAGGCTAGTGATGAGACCTTTGGCACAGAGTGGCTGTCGCTGAACCTGGGCGTCAGGGTGGTGGAGGATATGGATATGGCGATCGCCCATATCCGCCGCTTCTCCAGTGGCCACTCCGAGGGGATCCTGAGCGATAATATTCATGCCACGGCCCACTTCATCAATCAGGTGGATGCGGCGGCCGTGTATGTCAACGCCAGTACACGTTTCACCGACGGTGGCCAGTTTGGCCTGGGCGCCGAGGTGGCGGTTTCGACCCAGAAGCTGCATGCCAGAGGCCCAATGGGGCTCGAGGCGCTGACCACCTATAAGTGGATCGGTGTCGGTGACTATACCGCCCGTGGTTAAAGTGACATAACAGCTATTCAGATTAAAAGGAGCCATTGGGCTCCTTTTCTTTTTTTAGCTTCTTCAAACTTTTTCTCAGTAGCTTTTTCTTAGTAGCTAAGTCTCAGTAGCTATATCTCAGTAGCTTTATCTCATGATCTCTAGTGATGAAATTGACCAGATCCCTTGGTGAGTTTCGCAACTTGTTCGGGGGAATCATCAAAGTGAGAAAACGAATTTGAATTAAAAGCGTTTAATTACAATGTCTTACGGTTTTGGCATCTTGCTTGCTATACCTTAATCAATCTCACAGGGAGTCGGTTACGGAGCATAAGATGAAAAACAACATGGTTAACAAGGCATTGGTAAGTTTGAGTCTGGTAGTAGGTTTGATGAGCGTGGGCGCACAGGCGGCCTCCAGCATCACACTCAACGATGAGTTCGACTATCGTGGCCAGAAGGTGGCGTTAGACATGGATGTGGGCCAGGCGGAGCTGATCGCCAGCGATCAAGACAAGGTGCGGGTCGAGGTGGTGGTGAAGGCCAACGATTCGAAATGGTTTGGTTTCTGGCAGAACAGTGATGTGAGCTCGGCCAAGTTCGATATCCTCGACGATGGCAATAAGCTGGTATTAAGACTGGCGGATCAGGACGATGTGAATCAGAAGTGGCGTGTCTATCTGCCTCGCAATGCCGAGCTCGAAGTGGACGCCGGTGTGGGTGAGGTGACGGTGGATGGCCTGAGTGCCAGCATCGATGTCGAGCTTGGAGTGGGCCGCGCCGAGATCACCCATGATGCCAATTTTGGTGATGTGTCGCTCGAGTCTGGTGTGGGTGAGGTGAGCATTCGTGACGGCGGTAAGCGTCTGAAGGTAAACCAGAACCTGGTGAGCCAGAGTTATCATCAGCGAGGTGTATCCGGTGACGACCATCTGTATGTGTCGGTGGGCGTAGGAGAGATCGACGTGCGCAACTAGCCACTGAAAATCAATAAGCGATAAGCGTAAAAAAACCGACCCTAGGGTCGGTTTTTTTATGCAAGGGCGTCTATCTTTGACAGCTTATGTTAGCCGATGATTTTAGTTCTCAGGCGTCAGCGCAGGGCCTGTTTTGGCTCGCAGGCGCTTAAGCTGAGGCAATAGCTGCTGCAGCGCCAGCGCGGTCAGGATAAGTCCCAGGCCGATGAAAGTCGATGGTGTAATAGTCTCTTGTAGGATCCAGGCGATGAAGCCTACCGAGAGGACCGGGGTGATAAAGACCAGGGTACTCATGCTGGCGGTGCGATCCGCCTTCTTGAGGGCGACCAGCCAGAGCACGAAGGTGACCCCCATCTCAAACAGGCCTACATAGATGCCTGCGCCAAAGGCCTTGAGATCCCAGCTCGGCAGCGACTGGGTCAGCAGCAGGGTTACCAAGATAAAGGGGAGTCCTACCATGAAGCTCAGCAGCAGGCTGACCACAGGGTCGCCCTGATCCTTGGTGTTGACTATCCAGTAGAGCGACCAAAGTAGGGTGCTGGTGAGCGCCAGTAGCACCCCTGTGGCACTCTCGAAGCGTACGCTGGTGATTTCGCCATTGGTGGCGATGACAAATACGCCGAGGTAGGCAATCAGCGCCGCGGTGAGATCGCTCTTGCGCAGTTTCTGTTTCAGTAGCGGCACAGCCAGAAGGGGTAGCAAGATTGCCCAGGTGTAGTTGAGCGACAGTGCCTGTTGGGCGGGAAGCAGGGCGTAAGCCTTAAACAGCACCAGATAGTAGAGAAACGGATTGAGTAGCCCGGTCTGCAGATAAAACCAGGGACGGCTGTTAAATTGGCGCTTAATGAGGTGCAGCTTACCGGTCGCGGCGAGTATGACGCCTAGGGCGAGGATAGAGGTCGAGACGGCGACAAACACTAGCTGTAGGGGCGTAAAATGGCTCAGGGCCAACTTGAAGGCGGTGGCGACGGTCGACCAGAGTAAGATGGCCGCTAAGGCATAGAGATAAGCTTGGTTGGATGATTTCACTGAACCTTCTCACTAAACGAGACAACTAAAAAAGTCCCACGCGCCTGGGGCACAGAGGGAGTTTTACTTCGATTGCATGCATTATACGCTTCTTGTTAGCCGCCCGGCAGCTTTTAAGATCAAAAAAATACTCAATTAAGTTAATTTTTATCTTTCTTGCCCTTGTATTCCCAATTGCTGTCCCAATATAGGGTGTTAAGGAAAGATATTGGCTCGGAAAATTAGGCTTGAAAACGAATTCGCCTATCCCCATATCTGAATCAGATAACAAAGTTAGCGTAAGTTAAAAGTTTTTTGGAGGACTCCATGGGTAAAATTATTGGTATCGATTTAGGTACAACTAACTCTTGTGTAGCTGTACTTGATGGCGATAAAGCACGCGTAATTGAAAACGCGGAAGGCGATCGCACCACACCGTCGATCATCGCATATACTGGCGAAGAAGTATTAGTTGGTCAGCCTGCGAAGCGCCAAGCTGTAACAAACCCAAAGAATACCTTCTTTGCTATTAAGCGTCTTATCGGTCGTCGTTTCAAAGATGACGAAGTACAGCGTGACGTAGACATCATGCCATTTAAGATCATCGGCGCAGACAACGGTGATGCATGGGTTGAAGCGCACGACAAGAAGATGGCACCGCCACAAGTTTCTGCAGAGATTCTGAAGAAGATGAAGAAGACTGCCGAAGACTACCTGGGCGAGCCAGTAACCGAAGCGGTAATTACCGTTCCGGCTTACTTTAACGATTCACAACGTCAGGCGACAAAAGACGCCGGTCGTATCGCTGGTCTGGAAGTTAAGCGTATCATCAACGAGCCTACCGCTGCGGCACTGGCTTACGGTATCGACAAGAAGCAAGGCGATAACATCGTTGCGGTATACGACTTAGGTGGTGGTACCTTCGATATCTCTATCATCGAGATCGATAGCGTAGAAGGCGAGCAGACCTTCGAAGTATTGGCAACCAATGGTGACACTCACCTGGGTGGTGAAGACTTCGATAACCGCCTGATCAACTACCTGGCCGACGAGTTTAAGAAAGAACAATCTCTGGATCTGCGTAACGATCCATTGGCGATGCAGCGTCTGAAAGAAGCTGCCGAGAAGGCAAAGATCGAGCTGTCTAGCACGACTCAGACTGAAGTTAACCTGCCATACATCACGGCAGATGCGACAGGTCCTAAGCACTTAGTGGTTAAGATCACTCGCGCTAAGCTTGAGTCTCTGGTTGAAGATCTGATCCAACGTTCACTCGAGCCGCTAAAGGTGGCACTGGCTGACGCAGACCTGTCTGTATCAGACATCAACGAAGTGATTCTGGTGGGTGGTCAAACCCGTATGCCTAAGGTACGTGAAGAAGTTTCTAGCTTCTTCGGTAAAGAGCTGCGTCAAGACGTTAACCCAGACGAAGCGGTTGCTATCGGTGCTGCGGTTCAGGCGGGTGTACTTGCCGGTGACGTGAAAGACGTACTGCTGCTTGACGTAACGCCTCTGTCTCTGGGTATCGAAACCATGGGCAGTGTGATGACTAAGCTTATCGAGAAGAACACCACTATCCCGACTAAGGCTAGCCAGACCTTCTCGACTGCCGATGACAACCAGAGTGCGGTAACCATTCACGTACTACAGGGTGAGCGTAAGCAATCTAGCGCCAACAAATCGCTGGGTCAGTTCAACCTGGAAGGTATCGAGCCTGCACCACGTGGCATGCCACAGATTGAAGTGGCCTTCGATATCGACGCCGATGGTATCTTGCATGTGTCTGCGACCGACAAGAAGACAGGCAAGGCACAGAACATCACCATCAAGGCCTCTTCTGGTCTGAGCGATGAAGAAGTTGAAGCTATGGTACGTGACGCCGAGGCGCACGCCGATGAAGACGCTAAGTTCGAAGAGCTCGTGACTGCACGCAACCAGGCTGATGGCATGGTTCACGCGACTAAGAAGCAGATCGAAGAAGCGGGCGAAGCACTGCCAAGCGAAGACAAAGAGAAGATCGAAGCGGCGATGGCCGAAGTTGAAACTGCCACTAAAGGCAACGACAAAGAAGCTATCGAAAAAGCAACGCAAGCCCTGATGGAAGCGTCTGCCAAGCTGATGGAGATCGCTCAGGCTAAGGCGCAAGCTGGCCAAGGCGAGCAGGCTCAGCAGTCTGACGAAGCTCCTGCTGACGATGTTGTCGATGCCGAGTTTGAAGAAGTTAAAGACGACAAAAAATAATTCAGGCCCAGCCTAAATTATTTCCAGCGGGCGTTATGGGGTAACTCTAACGCCCGTTCGTATAACTTAAGGGGCAGTTGGTCTTTTTAGATTGAACAAAAAGTAAACCTAAAAGGTCAACAGACCCTAGCGCAGAAAGTATGAGACTATGTCAAAGCGAGATTATTACGAAGTATTAGGCCTAGGTCGCGACGCCAGCGAGCGTGAGATTAAGAAGGCTTATAAGCGCCTGGCCATGAAGTTTCACCCGGATCGCAACCCAGGTGACAAGGCGGCCGAAGCCAGCTTCAAAGAGGTAAAAGAAGCCTACGAAATTCTAACCGACAGCGACAAGAAGGCGGCCTATGATCAGTTTGGTCATGCGGGCGTCGATCCTAACCGTGGTGGCGGTGGATTTGGCGGCGGTGCCGACTTCGGTGATGTATTCGGTGACGTGTTTGGCGACATCTTCGGCGGTGGACGCCGTGGTGGCCAGCGTCAGGCGGCGCGCGGCTCGGATCTGCGTTACAACCTGGAACTGTCACTGGAAGAAGCGGTTCGCGGCCTGACCAAAGAGCTGCGCATTCCTACTTTAACCACCTGTGATCTCTGTGACGGTAGCGGTGCCAAGAAAGGCAGCTCGCCAACCACATGTGGTACCTGTCATGGCCAAGGCCAGGTGCAGATGCGCCAAGGCTTCTTCGCGGTGCAGCAAGCCTGTCCTACCTGTCATGGCCGCGGCAAGATCATCAAAGATCCTTGCGGCAAGTGTCATGGCGAAGGTCGCGTAGAGAAGAGCAAGACACTGTCGGTGAAGATCCCTGCGGGTGTAGATACCGGCGATCGCATTCGTCTGTCGGGCGAAGGGGAAGCGGGCGAGTTTGGTGCACCTCCAGGAGATCTCTATGTGCAGGTCACCGTACGTGAGCATGCCATCTTCGTGCGTGACGGCAACAACCTCTACTGCGAAGTGCCTATCTCATTTAGTACGGCGGCACTGGGCGGCGAGATCGAAGTGCCGACACTCGATGGCAAGGTCAACCTGAAGATACCTTCGGAAACTCAGACGGGTCGCATGTTCCGTCTGCGTGGCAAGGGGGTCAAGTCGGTGCGCAGCCATGCGGTCGGCGACCTGCTGTGTAAGGTGGTGATGGAAACGCCGGTGAACTTGAGTGACAAGCAGAAAGAACTGCTACGTGAGTTCGATAAGACCCTGACGGGTTCATCAAAGAAGCACAGCCCTAAGGCGGAAGGTTTCTTCGATGGCGTGAAGAAGTTCTTCCAGGACTTGAACAGCTAAGCCCTGCTGATACACAATAAAAACCTCGCAATGCGAGGTTTTTTTATTGCCATATATTTTGGCTATTCTTTAATGATCACTTGTTAATAGCCAACTATTTATAACCAACTATTTATAATCAAGAATGAAGTTTCATAATGAGAAGGGATGAGAGATGAAACAGTTAACCGCTGCGCTGGTGATACTCTTATTAGCCGGCTGTGCCACCACACAATCGCCCACCGGGCGTAAGCAGACCCTGCTGTTTTCAGCGCAGCAGATGGATCAGATGGGGGCCGAATCTTTTGCCGAGATGAAGAAACAGCAGAAGGTAAGTCAGGATAAGCAGGCCAATCAGTATGTGACTTGTGTGGCCAACCGCATCACCTCAGTGTTGCCAGATCGCCAGCCAAACTGGGAGGTGGTGGTATTCGAGTCGGATCAGGTTAACGCCTTCGCCTTGCCCGGGGGGCACATAGGTGTCTATACCGGCCTCTTGAAGGTGGCCAAGAATCAGGATCAGCTGGCGACCGTTATCGGTCACGAGGTGGCCCACGTGCTGGCTAACCACAGCAACGAGCAGGTGTCACGGGCGCAGATGACGGGGGTTGGGATGCAGATTGCCGGCGCAGCCATCGACGTTAGTGGTTTGAGTAATAAGGATCTCTATATGTCGGCTCTGGGCTTAGGTGCCCAGTATGGCTTTATTCTGCCCTATGGCCGTGCCCAGGAGAGTGAGGCCGATGTCATGGGGGTCGAGCTGATGGCCAGAGCCGGGTTCGATCCCAGCCAGAGCATCAGTCTGTGGCAGAACATGGCCAAGGCGGGAGGCAGTCAGGGTCCTGAGCTATTGTCGACCCATCCGTCCCACGATCATCGTATCGCCGACCTGCAGCAGATGTTGCCTCAGGTGACGCCTCTGTACCGCAGTGCAAGTGCCAGTGGAAAAAAACGCTGTGACTAGGGTTTTTTATCACAGTCTGTGATAAAATCCGCCGCGAAATTAATTGAATAAATGAGAGTACAATCATTATGTCTGATAAGTTCACCACAATTGAACAGCACGCCAGCTATGGTGTTGGCCGCCAATTAGGCGAGCAACTCGCAGCTAACTCATTCGAAGGTCTCGATATTTCAGCTGTTCAGGTTGGTCTGTCAGATGCGTTTGAAGGTAAAGAGAGTGCTGTCTCTATGCAAGAGCTTCAAACTGCATTCACTGAGATTAGTCAGCGTATTCAAAAGGTTCAGGAAGCTGCTGCTGCGGCAGCCTCTGCAGAAGGCGAAGCCTTCCTAGCTGAAAACCAACAGCGTGACGGCGTAGTAACCCTAGAGTCTGGTCTACAATACGAGATCATCACCGAAGGTACAGGCGACAAGCCTAACTATGATTCGACCGTTCGTACTCACTATCATGGTACTTTCATCAGCGGTGACGTATTTGACAGCTCAGTTCTACGCGACCAGCCTGCCGAGTTCCCTGTTTCTGGTGTGATCGCCGGTTGGACCGAGGCACTACAACTGATGCCTGTGGGTTCTAAGTGGAAGCTGTATGTACCGCATCACCTTGCCTACGGCGAGCGTGGCGCAGGTGCCTCAATTCCTCCTTATTCGGCCCTAGTGTTCGAAGTGGAATTGCTCGACATTCTCTAATCGAAAAAGCCTAAGCGTTTGCTTAGGCTTTTTTTTGAAATGATTTGGCGTTAGCCTTGTGTCCTGTGGAAACCTTCAAGTGTTTAGGAGAATTAGATGACAGAGCAAGTAAGAGTGGCGATAACCGGTGGCAGTGGTCGCATGGGCCGAACTCTTATTGAATCGGCAAAACTCAGCAGCAATATCTATCTAGGTGCGGCGGTTGAGCGTGCGGGTTCAACATTAATTGGTGTCGATGCGGGCGAACTCGCCGGTGTGGGGGCCATGAATGTTGCCATTACTGATTCGCTAGACAACGCCGTCGACGACTTCGACATTCTTATTGACTTTACCTCACCCGAGGCCAGTGTGGTACATACCGACTGGTGTTCTCGCAACGGTAAGGCGATCGTCATCGGTACCACTGGCTTCAATCATGCCCAGAAAGAGCAGATTGCCGCCTATGGCGAGACCACGCCTATCGTGATGGCGCCTAATATGTCTGTGGGCGTCAACCTGATGTGGCGTCTGCTGGAGCTGGCCGCCGAGGTGATGGGCGACTACACAGATATCGAGATCATCGAAGGGCATCACAGATATAAGAAAGATGCACCGTCCGGCACAGCGCTCAAGATGGGCGAGGTGATTGCCGAGGTCTTGGGTCGTGACCTGGAGAAATGTGCCGTCTATGGCCGTGAGGGGATCACCGAAGAGCGTAGTCGAGAGACCATAGGCTTCTCTACCATTCGCGCCGGCGACCTGGTGGGTGAGCACACGGCTATGTTCGCCGATATCGGTGAGCGTCTGGAGATCACCCATAAGGCCTCGAGTCGTATGACCTTTGCCAACGGTGCCATGCGTGCCGCATTTTGGCTGGGCGATCAGGGCCCCGGACTATACGACATGCAACAGGTCTTAGGCCTGAAGGATTAGTATTTAAAAAAACGCCTATTTGGCGTTTTTTTTTGAAAGAAAGTACCACTTATCTATAGACGAGTTTCACAATTACCTATAAAATTGTCGGAATTTGTCAAAATTTCGCATTTAAGCGAAAGTTGGTATTTTAAATATAAAACAAAACCTTATTATTCAATGGCTTGGCTCTTTTCGGAGGTCGCGTTGACAAAGTCTGCCTTACTCGTACTCGAAGATGGAACCGTATTCTCTGGCACTGCAATTGGTGCCGATGGACTCGCAGTTGGTGAAGTGGTATTTAACACTTCCATGACGGGTTACCAAGAGATCCTGACGGATCCTTCCTATTCTCGTCAAATTGTTACTCTAACCTACCCGCACATTGGTAACACTGGTACCAATAGTGAAGATACCGAATCTGATGCTGTACATGCTTGTGGTTTGATCATTCGCGATCTGCCGCTACTGGCGAGCAACTTCAGAAATCAGCAATCCCTAAGCGATTACCTAAAAAGCAACAATGTTGTAGGCATTGCCGATATCGACACGCGTAAACTAACACGTATCCTCAGGGAAAAAGGGGCACAGGCGGGTGCCATCTTAGTGGGTGACATGGATGAAACTAAGGCGCTGGAGGCGGCTAAGGCCTTCCCAGGCTTGAAAGGCATGGACCTGGCCAAAGAGGTGACCACACAGGAGCAATACCAATGGCGCAGCGGTAGCTGGCGTCTGGTGGGCGGCCTGCCGAGTGACACTCCTGAGTCAGAACTGAAATACAAAGTCGTAGCCTATGACTACGGCGTTAAGCGCAACATCCTGCGTATGCTGGTCGATCGCGGCTGCGATGTAACCGTAGTACCGGCGCAGACCCCAGCAGCTGAAGTACTGGCGATGAATCCCGATGGTATCTTCCTGTCGAACGGCCCTGGCGACCCAGAGCCATGTGACTACGCCATCGAAGCGATTCAGACTTTCCTTGAGACAGACATTCCACTCTTCGGTATCTGCCTTGGCCATCAGCTATTGGCACTGGCCTCGGGCGCTAAGACGCTGAAGATGAAGTTTGGTCACCATGGTGCTAACCATCCGGTCAGCAACCTGGTGCAGGGCAATGTGATGATCACCAGCCAAAACCATGGTTTTGCTGCAGATGAAGCCAGCCTGCCCGCCAATGTTAAGGTGACCCATAAGTCACTGTTCGACGGCTCGCTACAGGGTATCCATTTGACCGACAAACCAGCGTTCAGTTTCCAGGGTCACCCAGAGGCGAGTCCTGGGCCCCATGATGCCGCGCCGCTGTTCGATCACTTTATCGAGTTGATCGAAGAATATCGTCATAACGCTAAGTAGTCCGGGAGAAAGTTACAGCAATGCCAAAACGTACAGACATAAAAAGTATTCTTATCCTGGGTGCTGGCCCTATCGTTATCGGTCAGGCATGTGAGTTTGACTACTCGGGGGCCCAGGCGTGTAAGGCGCTTCGTGAAGAGGGTTACCGGGTCATTCTGGTGAACTCTAATCCAGCGACCATCATGACAGATCCAGAGATGGCCGATGCCACCTATATCGAGCCGATTCATTGGGAAGTGGTACGTAACATCATCGCCAAGGAACGTCCCGACGCGATTCTGCCGACCATGGGCGGCCAGACTGCACTGAACTGTGCCCTGCGCCTCGAGTCGGAAGGCGTGCTGGCCGAGTTTAACGTCGACATGATTGGTGCCACCGCCGATGCTATCGACAAGGCCGAAGATCGTAGCCGTTTCGATGAGGCGATGAAGAAGATTGGCCTCGAGTGTCCTCGTGCCGGTATTGCCCGCAGCATGGAAGATGCCTATGAGGTACTCGAGCAGGTTGGCTTCCCTTGTATTATCCGTCCATCATTCACCATGGGTGGCTCGGGCGGTGGTATCGCCTACAACAAGGAGGAGTTCGAGGAGATCTGTTCTCAGGGTCTCGAACTGTCACCAACCAACGAACTGCTGATCGATGAGTCGCTCATCGGTTGGAAAGAATATGAGATGGAAGTGGTTCGTGACCGCAACGATAACAGCATTATCGTCTGCTCTATCGAAAACTTCGATCCTATGGGTGTGCACACAGGCGACTCTATCACTGTCGCGCCCGCGCAGACCCTGACAGACAAAGAATATCAGCTGATGCGTAATGCATCCTTGGCGGTACTGCGCGAGATCGGCGTAGAAACCGGCGGCTCGAACGTTCAGTTTGGTATCAACCCGAAAGATGGCCGCATGGTGATCATCGAGATGAACCCGCGTGTATCGCGTTCATCGGCACTGGCCTCTAAGGCGACAGGTTTCCCTATCGCCAAGATTGCCGCCAAGCTGGCGGTGGGTTTCACCCTGGATGAGCTGAGCAACGATATCACAGGTGGCGCAACACCAGCTTCATTCGAGCCTGCCATCGACTATGTGGTCACTAAGGTGCCACGCTTCAACTTCGAGAAGTTTGCCGGTTCAAATGACCGCCTGACCACTCAGATGAAGTCTGTGGGCGAGGTGATGGCTATCGGTCGTACCTTCCAGGAGTCGCTGCAGAAAGCGCTACGAGGCCTGGAAGTGGGCGTCAATGGTCTCGACTCTATCGTCGATGTGGAAGATAACGATGCCCTGTCGCGTATCCGCCACGAGTTGAAAGAGCCGGGTGCCGATCGTATCTGGTATATCGCCGATGCCTTCCGCGCCGGCCTGAGCCTGGACGCCATCTTCAAGCTGACCAATATCGACCCTTGGTTCCTGGTGCAGATCGAAGAGCTGCTGACCCTCGAAGGTCAGGTAAAAGAAGCCGGCATGTCTAGCATGGATAAGGACTTCCTTTACAAGCTTAAGCGCAAAGGCTTCTCCGATGCGCGTCTGGCTGCCCTGATGGGGGTTAGCGAGTCTGAGATGCGTAAGCTGCGCTATCGTCACGAAGTGTACCCTGTGTACAAGCGCGTCGATACCTGCGCCGCCGAGTTCTCGACCGACACCGCCTACATGTACTCGACCTATGAAGAAGAGTGTGAGGCTAATCCCTCTAACCGCGACAAGATCATGGTGCTGGGTGGTGGTCCTAACCGTATCGGCCAGGGTATCGAATTCGATTACTGCTGTGTGCATGCGGCGCTGGCGCTGCGTGAAGACGGTTATGAGACCATCATGGTTAACTGTAACCCAGAGACAGTATCTACCGACTATGATACCTCTGACCGCCTGTACTTCGAGTCTGTGACCCTGGAAGATGTGTTGGAGATCGTCCGTATCGAGCAGCCTAAAGGGGTTATCGTGCAGTACGGTGGTCAGACGCCGCTGAAACTGGCTCGCGACCTCGAGGCCGCCGGTGTGCCTATTATAGGTACCAGTCCGGATGCGATCGACCGCGCCGAAGACCGTGAGCGTTTCCAGCAGGCGATTCAACGCCTTGAGATGAAGCAGCCGGAAAACGATACCGTTACTACGGTAGAAGGCGCAGTGATCGCCGCCGAGCGTATCGGCTACCCGCTTGTGGTGCGTCCATCTTACGTGTTGGGTGGCCGCGCCATGGAGATCGTCTACGACGAGCAAGACCTGCGTCGTTACTTCAACGAAGCCGTGAGCGTTTCTAATGCCTCGCCAGTCCTGCTGGACCGCTTCCTCGATAACGCCACCGAGGTGGATATCGACGCGGTATGTGACGGCACAACTGTTGTGGTTGGCGCCATCATGGAGCATATCGAGCAGGCGGGTGTTCACTCGGGCGACTCGGGCTGCTCTCTGCCACCATACACCCTGAGCCAGGAGATCCAGGATCAGATGCGCGAGCAGGTGCGTAAGCTGGCGATGGAACTTGGGGTTGTGGGTCTGATGAACGTGCAGTTTGCGGTTCAAGATAACACCATCTACATGATCGAGGTTAACCCGCGTGCGGCTCGTACCGTGCCATTCGTCTCTAAGGCGACGGGTGTACCGCTGGCGAAGATCGCAGCGCGCGTCATGGCCGGTCAGACGCTGGAAGAGCAGGGCTTTACCAAAGAGGTGATCCCACCCTTCTACTCGGTGAAAGAAGTGGTGCTGCCGTTTAACAAGTTCCCGGGTGTTGACCCGCTACTCGGCCCCGAGATGCGCTCTACCGGTGAGGTCATGGGCGTTGGCGCCACCTTCGCCGAGGCGTATGCCAAGGCAGAGCTAGGAGCAACCTCTGAGGTGCCTAAGTCGGGCCGAGCGCTGCTCTCTGTGCGTAACAGCGACAAGAAGCGTGTTGCCGATCTGGCTGCCAAGCTGATTGAGCTGGGCTACGAGATCGATGCCACTCACGGTACAGCAGTGGTACTGGGCGAGGCGGGTATCAACCCTCGTCTGGTGAACAAGGTACACGAAGGTCGTCCACACATTCTTGACCGCATCAAGAATGATGAGTACACCTACATAGTGAACACCACCGAAGGTCGCCAGGCGATCGAAGACTCGCGTCAGCTGCGTCGTGGTGCCCTACGCTATAAGGTGAACTACACTACTACCTTGAACGCCGCCTTCGCGACCTGTATGGCACATTCTGCAGATAGTCGTACCAATGTGACCTCGGTGCAGGAGCTGCATCAGCGCATTAAAGGCTAAGGGGTAACCCTTGCTAAAAGGCCGCGCAAGCGGCCTTTTTTATGTAGATTTTAAGGTAAGAGATATTTGCAGGGGTAACCTTGACGGCGAGTTTTGCAGAGCTTTAGCTGGCGTTGGAACACACAGTTCTGAGGGCGCGCTAACAAACTCTTGGGGATCCGATAGCTTCTCCCGCCATCAGGGTATAGAATAGACGGATTCCAAGCGTTCTTTATTCCTAGTCAGTGGCCCAAGTGGTCAGGCTGACTAGGTTGCTTTTGTTTTGAGGAGACGAGTGTTCCTATGAATAAGGTTCCAATGACAGTTGTTGGTGCAAATCAACTGCGTGAAGAGTTAGATTTTTTGAAGTTTGAGAAGCGTCCAAAAATTGCCGAGGCCATTGGGGTTGCACGAGAACTGGGCGATCTGAAAGAGAACGCCGAATACCATGCTGCCCGCGAAGAGCAGGGACTGGTTGAGGCACGTGTACGTGATATCGAAGGTAAGCTGTCTCATGCACAGATCATCGACGTGTCCAAGATGGATAACACGGGGCGTGTTATTTTCGGTACCACAGTAACCATCTTGAATTTGGATACCGAAGAGGAATTTACCTATCGTATCGTGGGTGAAGATGAGGCCGACATTAAGGCGAATCTGATCTCTGTTACCTCGCCGATCGCTCGCGGCCTGGTGGGTAAATCGGAAGGGGACGAAGTCTCTATTCAGACGCCAGGTGGCATGACAGATTATGAGATCACCCTAGTAGAGTATATCTAATCTGATTTACGCTCGATTCATGCCCACAAAAAAGCCGCTATCACTAGCGGCTTTTTTGTGATTCAAACTGCCATGATGGACAAAGTTTAATTTGCCCGTCAGGGCTTGAAAAACTAGCATCCGCCCAAATATCCCTGTTTATGGATAACACCTTGCTGAGAATCATGCGCCTCTTTACCCTGCTGATCGCCATAGGTCTGCTGGGCAATGTGTATTCCGGGATTGCCATTGATGCAACCTGGAAGGCGTTTGAGCAAGCCTTACCCGAGCTCAGTCAGCAAGATGCAGGCAAAGAGCCGTCTTCTGCAGTATTGTCAGCGCCTCTTGGTCAAGCGCCCCAATCCCAGGAGTCCCTGCATCATAAGCTTGGCAAGCATGATGCTGCCGACAGAGAAAAGGTGGATGGCAAGGTTTCCCTGTCTCACTTATCCAAGTTGCTGCGCTCCGAGCAGGGGGACCAACTCTATTCGGCGCCTGGAGCCAGCCAGCGCTGCCTCAGCACGGCTGCTCCGCACGATGTGGCCGAGCCGCCCTATGAATTGGCGTTTGAAATCCCTATGCCACCGGCGCCTGTGCTCAGCATAGGTTTCGCCGAGCAATTGCCTATTGAGCAGTATTGGACCTTAAAGCACCCAGGGGCTGGTTTGCGCCTTGGGGGCTGGAAAGACGCCAACCTCCGCTATCGCTTCAGTCAGCAAGCCGCCTGACGCTCTCTCCCGGGCTTTTCTGTCCGGGTTTCACTTCATCTGTTGTCAGTCACTCCTTCATTGGATGGCTGCGAGTGTGATGTGTGGCTTAAGCCACAGTCGAAAAGAGAGCATAAATATGATAACTGACTCATTATTAAAGAGTAATGGCCGCGGGCGCCAGCCTAAAAAACTGCTTAATCACTACAGCGCCTGGAAATATCTGGTACTGGTAGTCACCCTGGTAATGATGGCGCTGAGCGCCTTGCCGACCTGGTATGGTGAAGATGCCGCGGTGCAGATTTCCCCCAAGGCCGGACTGGACTTATCTCCGACCCAGATAGTTTCTGAACTGGCCAAGGCCGATATCCAAGTCAAGCGCCTGGACAGCAAAGATCAGCAAACCCTGATTATTCTCAATGACGAAGGCCAACAGACTTTGGCCAAATCCTTGTTGGCCGGTCGTGCCAAAGATCCCGCTGAACTCACTCTGGCTTTGAGCCCGGCGGCGCCCGAGTGGTTGCTCGACATGGGGTTTGAACCCATTAAGTTGGGGCTGGATCTTCGTGGCGGGGTGCAATTCTTGTTGGATGTGGATATCACCCCTGTGTATCAAACCCAGGGAAGTTCACTGGCCGACGCCCTGCGTGCCTTTGCCAGAGAGCAGGGGATCCGAGGCTTGAGTGTGCGTCAGGGCGCTGAAGAGCAACTGACAGTGGTTATGCCCGAGACGGCTCGCGCCGGGGTGCGGCTGTTTATGGCCAGGCAATACCCACTCTGGCTGGTGAGCAGCAATAACAGTCAGCTCAAGTTGGCGCTGACTGAGGCCGAGAAAATCAACCTGCGTAACCTGACGGTGCAGCAAAACCTGCAGATCATGCGTACCCGTATCGAAGAGTTGGGGATCACCGAAGCGCTGGTGCAGCGTCAGGGCGAGAGCCGCATCCGTATCGAGCTGCCCGGTGTGCAAGACCCGGCAGCCGCTAAGAGTGTGATAGGGGCGACCGCGACTCTGGCCTTCTATGAAGTCAAGGACAGTGCCACCGGCGCCATCTTGATTAAAGACAAGTCCGGTAATTCTGTGCCCGTGGCACGCAAACCTGTGCTGACCGGCGAGCATATTGTCGATGCCCGTGCCAGCATAGGTGAAATGGGCACTGCCGAGGTCAATATTGCCCTAGACAGTGAAGGCGGCCGCCGTATGACCGACTTCTCCCGGGGTCATATCGGCAAACCTATGGCCACTGCATACAGTGAGTACAGCCGCGATGCCAACGGCAAGGCAGTACAAAGCAATGAAATTATCAGTGTCGCCACCATTCAGTCTGTGCTGCCGGAGCGTTTTCGGATAACCGGCGCCGGTAGTTATCAGGATGCGCAGCAACTGGCGCTTTTGCTGCGGGCCGGTTCTATGACTGCGCCTGTCACCATAGTTGAAGAGCGTACGATAGGCCCGACGCTGGGGGCTGAGAATATTCACAACGGCTTTGCCGCCCTGGCGCTCGGCATGGGGATCACCCTGGTGTTTATGGCGCTCTGGTATCGCAGGCTGGGCTGGGTCGCCAACCTGGCATTGCTGGCTAACATGGTGTTGCTGTTTGGCTTGCTGGCCCTGATCCCCGGCGCGGTATTGACTCTCCCCGGGATTGCCGGTTTGGTGCTGACTGTGGGGATGGCGGTGGATACCAATGTACTGATTTTCGAGCGGATCCGCGACAAGCTTCGTGAAGGGCGAGCATTGGCTCACGCCATTGATAAGGGCTTTGACAGCGCCTTCTCCACCATTTTCGATGCCAACTTCACCACTATGATCACTGCTGTAGTGCTCTACGCCATAGGTAATGGTCCTATTCAGGGGTTTGCGCTGACGCTGGGGTTGGGGTTGTTGACCAGTATGTTCAGCGGGATTTTTGCCTCAAGGGCGATTATCAATCTGGTTTATGGCAAGAACTTCAGCCGCGACGTGAGGGTTTAATATTATGATTAATATGAAAAATGCAACCAAGTGGCGTTATTTCAGCAGCGCGATTTCCGTGATTTTGATGATAGTGTCCATCAGTGTGATTGCCGTCAAGGGGCTTAACTGGGGGCTGGATTTTACCGGCGGTGTGGTCAGTGAAATCCGTATCGACAGCTCAATTAGCGCCAAATCGCTGCAACCTGTGTTGCAGCAGGCCTATGGGCAGGAAGTCAGCCTGATTGCTGCCGGTGAGCCGGGACGCTGGGTGCTGCGTTATGCCGCGCCGAGTGCCGGGCAGAGTATGCCGGAACTGCCGGAGGTACTGGCGGGTATGAACACTCATGTTGAAGTGCTCAATACCAGCATAGTCGGGCCTCAGGTCGGCCAGGAGTTGGCCGAGCAGGGCGGTTTGGCTTTGCTGGTGGCTATGTTGTGTATTCTGGGGTATCTCTCTTACCGCTTTGAGTGGCGTCTGGCATCCGGCGCAGTATTTGCTCTGGTGCATGATGTTATCTTTGTGCTGGCTTTTTTTGCCGCCACTCAGATGGAGTTCAACCTGACTGTGCTGGCGGCTGTGTTGGCCATTTTGGGATATTCGCTCAACGACTCCATCATTATTGCTGACAGGATCCGCGAATTGCTGGCTGCCAAGCCCAAGCTGGCGGTAAAAGACATCAATAACCAGGCGATTGCGGCCACTTTTGCCCGAACCATGGTGACATCCGGTACTACTCTGATGACTATTTCAGCACTGTGGATCATGGGCGGAGGCCCCTTGGAAGGATTTTCCATCGCCATGTTTATCGGGGTGTTGACCGGTACCTTCTCCTCAATATCGGTGGGTACTTCACTGCCTGAATGGCTGGGACTGTCCAGTGAGCATTATCGGGTGACGCCTGTGACCCAGACACCCTGATTGAAACCCGTCAATTAATAGTAATTTAATCCGCCGGCGCCACAATGTGTGCGCCGATGGGATTATGCCTACAAAAAAGCCACCGGTTAAGGTGGCTTTTTTGTGGGCATGAGTCCAGGAGTTATTTCGCTCTTGGTACGGCAATCTTCATCTCTGGAGATTGACGGAATAGGACCAATACGTGACCGATAAGCTGAACCTTTTCAGCTTGAGTTTCGCGTACAATGGCGTCAACGACTGCATTTTTTAGCTCTCTGTCTCCAGAGGCAACTTTCACTTTGATTAATTCATGATGAGAGAGTGCATTATCAATTTCAGCCAGTACACCTTCAGTCAGGCCATTGGCACCAAGCTGCACAACAGGCTTGAGGTTATGCGCTAAGCCTTTTAGATGCTGTTTCTGTTTGGTTGTTAAGTTCATTTCTACCAACTTTATGCTGAGTTACTGTTGAAAAACCGCTATTCTACCCTCATATAGCCTTTGTGTAACTCATATTTGTTGCGGATTTTTAATGTCAGGTAAAAAACGAACGGCCAGTTCCGCCCGATGGATGCAGGAACATTTCGATGATCATTATGTTAAGTTGTCGCAGAAACGGGGATTGCGTTCGCGCGCTGCGTTTAAAATAGAAGAGATACAACAGAAGGATAAGCTGATCCGCCCTGGCATGACTGTGGTGGATCTTGGTGCAGCCCCGGGTGGCTGGTCACAGATCGCCGTCAAGTTGGCCGGGGAGACTGGCAAGGTCATCGCCTGCGATATCCTGCCTATGGATCCGATTGTCGGCGTCGATTTTCTGCAAGGCGATTTTCGTGAAGAAAAGGTACTCGATGCCTTACTCGAACGAGTTGGCGATGCTAAAGTCGATGTTGTGTTGTCGGATATGGCACCTAATATGAGTGGTACAGGGGGCGTGGATCAGCCTCGCGCCATGTATTTGGTGGAGCTGGCACTTGATATGTGTCATCAGGTATTGGCACCAAATGGTAGTTTTGCTGTCAAAGTCTTTCAGGGGGAGGGCTTTGATGAGTATATGAAGGCGGTGAGACAGGCATTTACCACCGTCAAAACACGTAAGCCAGACTCGTCGCGACCGCGTTCGCGTGAAGTCTATCTTGTGGCGACGGGTTACAAGTTATAGTAACCTAACGTCAGTAACCGCAAGACTGTATGAGGTCTAGTAATTTTGAGTGATATGGCAAAAAATTTAATTCTCTGGGTTGTCATCGCCGTCGTGCTGATGTCAGTGTTTCAGGGCTACTCCCCCTCTTCATCGAATTCCATGAAGATGGATTATTCAACTTTCCTGGACGATGTGCGTGCCGGGCAGATTAATACTGTCGAGGTGAAGAGCGATCAACGCACCATCGAGGGTACCAAGAGAACCGGGGAAAAATTTACCACTATCATGCCTATGTATGACCAGGATCTGATCAACGATCTTGACCGTAAGGGTGTGACCATGAAAGGTCAGGAAGCAGAAGAATCTGGCTTCCTTACTCAGATTTTCATCTCTTGGTTCCCCATGCTATTACTCATCGGGGTGTGGATCTTCTTCATGCGCCAGATGCAGGGCGGTGGCGGTAAAGGCGCCATGTCTTTCGGAAAGAGTAAAGCCAAGCTGATGAGTGAAGATCAGATCAAGACTACCTTCGGTGACGTCGCCGGTTGCGACGAGGCTAAGGAGGATGTCAAAGAGCTGGTCGATTACCTCAAAGAGCCGACCAAGTTCCAGAAACTGGGTGGCCGCATTCCTACCGGTGTCCTCCTTGTAGGACCTCCAGGTACGGGTAAGACCCTGCTTGCCAAGGCGATTGCCGGCGAGGCCAAGGTGCCTTTCTTCACCATTTCAGGTTCTGATTTCGTTGAGATGTTTGTGGGTGTCGGTGCCTCTCGTGTCCGTGACATGTTCGAGCAGGCGAAGAAGTCAGCGCCTTGTATCATCTTTATCGATGAGATCGATGCCGTAGGTCGCCAGCGCGGCGCCGGTGTCGGTGGTGGTCACGATGAGCGTGAGCAGACCCTTAACCAGATGCTGGTTGAGATGGATGGCTTCGAGGGTAACGAAGGTATTATCGTTATCGCCGCGACCAACCGTCCCGACGTATTGGATGCCGCCTTGCTGCGTCCGGGTCGTTTCGACCGTCAAGTGGTGGTCGGCCTGCCAGACGTGCGTGGCCGTGAGCAGATCCTTAAGGTACATATGCGTAAAGTACCTCTGGCCGATGACGTTAAGGCGAGCGTAATTGCCCGTGGTACGCCAGGCTTCTCTGGTGCCGATCTGGCTAACCTGGTCAACGAAGCGGCGCTGTTTGCAGCCCGCGGTAATCGCCGCGTGGTGGGCATGGAAGAGTTTGAGAGCGCCAAAGACAAGATCATGATGGGCGCCGAGCGTCGCACCATGGTGATGTCGGAAGAAGAGAAAGAGATGACCGCCTATCACGAAGCGGGTCACGCTATCGTTGGCTGCCTGGTGCCTGAGCACGACCCTGTGCACAAGGTGACCATCATTCCTCGTGGCCGTGCCCTGGGTGTGACTTTCTTCCTGCCAGAGGCCGATGCCATCAGTCAGAGTCGTCGTAAGCTGGAGAGCCAGATCTCAGTGGCCTATGGTGGACGTATTGCTGAAGACCTTATCTATGGTAGCGAGAAGGTCTCTACCGGCGCCTCACAAGATATCAAATACGCCACTTCCATTGCACGTAACATGGTGACCCAGTGGGGCTTCTCCGAGAAGCTGGGCCCGGTATTGTATGCCGAAGATGAAAATGAGGTCTTCCTGGGACGTAGCATGGGTAAGACTCAGCATATGTCCGATGAAACGGCCAAGCTTATCGACGATGAGGTGAAGATCCTGATCGATAGCAACTATGGCAGGGCCTATAAATTCCTAACGGACAACATGGATATTCTTCACGCGATGAAAGAGGCGCTGATGAAGTACGAGACTATCGATGCGACTCAGATCGAAGATTTGATGGCCCGTCGAGAGGTTCGTGCCCCGGCCGATTGGAACATGGATGAAAATGGTTCGAACGGTAATGGCAATGGCGGTCATGGTGAAGCGGTAAAATCGCCTGAGTCGAGTGAAGCCCAAGGCGAGGCAGAGCCAGCGAATGAGCCCAAAGAAGGTGATGAATCACCTGTAATTAAGTAATCATCTTTACGATAGATTAACGGCATTATCTAAGAAAACCCCTTAACGGGGTTTTCTTGTTTACGACATTAGTGTGTGATTGAGGAGCCTCTCTTGCAGCAAGGGTTTCAACTAGTTAGTGGCGATAAACGCCTGGATCTTTCTCAGCCCAGAGTGATGGGAATACTAAACGTGACACCGGATTCGTTCTCTGACGGTGGTCGTTTCGCCAATATCGAGCCGGCCTGTCGCCACGCAGACGCTTTAGTTACCGAAGGGGCAAGCATTATCGATATCGGTGGCGAGTCGACTCGCCCCGGCGCGGCAGAGGTCAGTGTTCAGCATGAGCTGGACAGGGTCATCCCCCTGGTGGAGTATGTGAGTGCCCATCACGACGTGTGGATCTCGGTCGATACCAGCAAGCCTGAGGTGATGAGTGAGGCGGTAGCCGCCGGCGCCCATCTCATCAATGATGTGAGGGCACTGCAGGAGCCAGGCGCACTTACAGTTGCCGCCAAGCTAAATGTGCCTGTCTGTTTAATGCATATGCAGGGGCAGCCGAGAACCATGCAAGACGCGCCCCTTTATCACGATATCATAGCCGATATCAGCGGCTTCTTTGAGGAGCGCATCCAGGCCTGTCTGGCTGCTGGCATCGACAGAGACAACTTGCTGCTTGACCCAGGTTACGGCTTTGGCAAGACGCTGTCACATAACTATGAGTTGTTAAATCGCCAGGCCGAGCTGAAATCCTTCGGGCTGCCACTGCTTATCGGCCTGTCACGCAAGAGTATGATCGGCAACCTGCTAAACGCGCCGACAGATGAGCGCCTGGCGGGCAGCCTGAGCGCCGCGCTCTTGAGTATTCAGCAGGGGGCGCATATTATCCGTGTCCATGATGTAAAACCGACCATGGACATGATCAAGGTCATGCAGGCCAGCACCAATTATCAGGCATTATAAAAATTATATGCTGCGTTTTAGCTGGCGATGAGTAGATCAAATAAGTAAGGCCCTGGGATAGGGCAGAGGTAATAACAAGTGAGAAAATTCTTCGGAACCGACGGTATTAGAGGCAAGGTGGGCGCGGGTAAGATGACCCCGGAATTGGCGCTCAAACTTGGCTGGGCGGCAGGGCGTGTGTTATCTCGCGCCGGTACAAAGAAGGTGATCATAGGTAAGGACACGCGTATCTCGGGCTATCTGTTCGAGTCTGCGATGGAAGCCGGCCTGTCGGCCGCGGGTTTAAATGTGATGTTGATGGGGCCTATGCCGACACCAGCCGTGGCTTATCTGACCCGCACCTTCCGGGCTGAAGCCGGAGTGGTGATCAGCGCATCCCACAACCCATATTATGATAACGGTATCAAGTTCTTCTCTACCGACGGCAGCAAGCTCGATGACGAGGTTGAGCTAGAGATCGAACGTGAGCTTGAAAAGCCGCTCGAGTGTGTCGAGTCGCACCTGCTGGGTAAGGTATCGCGCATCGAAGACGCCGCCGGTCGTTACATTGAGTACTGTAAGGGCAACTTCCCTGCCGAGCATACCCTCAACGGTCTCAAGATAGTGGTCGACTGCGCCCACGGGGCAACCTATCACATCGCGCCGAGTGTGTTTCGCGAGCTAGGCGCCGAGGTGATCACCATAGGTGACAAGCCTGATGGCATCAACATCAACCATGAGGTGGGTGCCACCTCTATGGGTAAGATCCGTGAGACAGTGATCGCCGAGAAGGCGGACCTGGGTATCGCACTGGATGGTGATGGTGACCGCATCATGATGGTGAATCGTCACGGTAAGGTGATCGATGGTGATGAGATCCTCTATGTCCTGGCCTGTGATGCCCAGGATCGCGGCGTGCTAAAAGGCGGCGTGGTGGGCACCCTGATGTCGAACTTAGGGTTAGATCTTGCGCTTAAGGCCCGTGATATTCCCTTTGCCCGCTCTAAGGTGGGCGACCGTTATGTGATCGAGCTGCTTAAAGAGAAAGACTGGCGCATCGGCGGCGAGAACTCCGGGCATATCCTGAACCTGGATCATGGCACCACGGGTGACGGTATCGTCGCCGGTATCCTGGTGCTGGCGGCCATGTGTCGTAAGCAGGCGACCCTGGAGGAGCTGACCGAAGGGATCAAGATGTTGCCACAGGTGCTGGTTAACGTCAGATTCGAAGGCAGCCATAACCCATTGGAAGCCGATAGTGTATTGAGCGCCCAGGCGGAAGTGGAGGCCAAGCTTGGTGAACGTGGCCGTGTACTGCTGCGTAAGTCGGGCACAGAGCCATTGATCCGTGTCATGGTCGAAGGCGATGTGGCCAGCGATGTAAAAGCGCATGCTAACTATATTGCCGAGGCCATTAAGGCGCTAGTTTAAGGCGCTTGTACAGGATTTAGCCTTGCTGGGTTAAATCCTGTGCTATTTATCCCGCCCAAGGATAAAAAGTAATCGCTTCGACACTTTATCGCAAAAATTCGAGATTTAGGTATTGTAACTTAACAAGTGGTTCGCTATTATTCAGCCCGCTTTCAGAAGGAGACAGTGATGGCACTAAGACGCCCAATGGTCGCTGGTAACTGGAAAATGAACGGTACTGCGCAACTAGCGCAAGAGTTATTTACCAAGTTTGCTACCAAGCTTCAAAATGATTCTGCGGAAGTGGTCTTGTGTCCACCGAGTATTTTTCTTGAAAGTGTTCGTCAGCAGCTCGATGCTAACAAAGAAGCCTTAAACGGTTGTCTAGTTAGAATGGGTGCCCAAAACCTGAGTCAACATGACTTCGGTGCCTATACAGGTGAAGTATCTGGGCAGATGCTGAAAGATTCTGGATGTCGCTATGTCATCATCGGTCATTCCGAACGTCGTAGAATGTACGGCGAAACAAGCGACATCGTGGCGGAAAAATTTGCCGCCGCACAGAAGCATGGTTTGACCCCTATATTATGTGTAGGCGAGTCTGGTCCAGCACGTGAAGCAAGACGCACCTTCGAGGTGATTGCCGAAGAGTTGGATGTGGTCATCGAGAAGAATGGCACCATGGCTTTTGATAATGCGATTATCGCCTATGAGCCACTTTGGGCCGTAGGGACTGGTAAGAGCGCTACGCCAGAGCAGGCGCAAGAAGTACACGCGTTTATTCGCAAGCGTCTCTCTGAAGTGTCTCCGTATATCGGAGAGAATATCAGGATTTTGTACGGTGGTAGCGTAACGCCGAGTAATGCAGCAGATCTATTTGCTCAGCCTGATGTAGATGGTGGACTGATAGGCGGTGCTAGCTTAAACTCTACCGAGTTTTTAAGTTTATGTTCGATAGCGATGAGCGCATAATATGTACGAAGTTCTAATGGTTATTTACTTGTTGGTTGCGTTAGGCCTGATTGGTTTAATCCTTATCCAGCAAGGTAAGGGAGCTGACATGGGAGCCTCTTTTGGCGCCGGTGCATCAGCCACTCTGTTCGGTTCTTCTGGTTCGGGTAACTTTTTGACTCGTTCCACAGCGATACTGGCGATTGCCTTCTTTGCCCTGAGTCTAACGATTGGCAACTTGAGCGCAAACCACGCCAAGAGCGAAGAATCTTGGAAAGATTTAGGTGCCGATGCCGCGGCAGTAACTGAGCAAGTTACCGATGCAGTAAAAGACGCACAAAAGTCAGAAGATAAGATCCCTGACTAATCGCTCGAAAGAGCAAGGCGCGGCTTAGATTTAACCTTGATTTAATTTAGGTAGCGTGACTGGTAAAGATGAGTCTCCTCAACACTCATAGAAAGTCTTAATCAGTCGAAGTAACGATCACATGCGGATGTGGTGGAATTGGTAGACACGCCATCTTGAGGGGGTGGTGAGCCTAGCTCGTGAGGGTTCAAGTCCCTCCATCCGCACCAAATTTAGATTGAGCCTAGCTTGGTCTGAATCGATAAAGTGGCAGAGGTATCTGCCTTTATCATTGCAAATATTGTTCTCAATCAATATAATTGCAGCAGTTGACGCGGGGTGGAGCAGTTTGGTAGCTCGTCGGGCTCATAACCCGAAGGTCGTCGGTTCAAATCCGGCCCCCGCAACCAGCTTCCCAGTGATGAAGCAGCGCTTCATTTCTGTTACAGGTTCTGAATGATATGACCTCGTGATTACGGGGTTTTTTGTTATCTGGACTTTTGAAATATCGTCATTTGATGATGTCGTACTGGGGCTTTATGCCCTTTTTTGTTTTTCGGGGGGTAACCTTGGCAACTTTAGAAAGTAAGCTGGAACAGATGCTTATCGCGCCAGTTGAAGCATTGGGCCATAGTCTGTGGGGATTGGAATATGTACAGGCGGGCAAGCATTCGGTGCTGCGTGTATATATAGATAATGAAAACGGCATCTTCATCGATGATTGTGCCGATGTCAGTCGCCAGATCAGTGCCGTGCTGGATGTCGAGGACCCGATTTCGACCGAATATACACTAGAAGTTTCCTCACCAGGTGTCGATAGACCATTATTTACTGCAGAGCAGTATGCGAGATACCTAGGTGAAACCGTAAAGGTACAACTGACTATGCCTGTCGCTGGTAGTCGTAATTTAAAAGGGACCGTCGCGGGCGTTGAGGGGCAGATGCTGACTCTTACCGTAGATGGCAAAGAACTGATTATTGCCTTGGATAACATCCGCAAGGGCAACTTAATCGCTAAGTTTTGATGGATTCGAGCTGAACGAGGCAAGAGAATGAACAAAGAGATTCTGCTAGTCGCTGAGGCGGTTTCAAATGAGAAGGCCGTGCCACGCGAAAAGATTTTTGAAGCGTTGGAAATTGCGTTAGCGACGGCTACCAAGAAAAAATATGAAGGCGATATCGAAGTTCGTGTCGCTATCGATCGTAAGACAGGCGAGTACGAAACCTTCCGTCGTTGGATGGTGGTTGAGGATGATGGTCAGGCGCTGGAAAACCCTTTCCGTGAGATCACCCTGGAAGCGGCTCGTTACGAAAACCCTGAAATTCAGGTGGGTGAGTATATCGAAGATGAGATAGAGTCAGTCGTCTTCGACCGTATTACTACTCAGACCGCCAAGCAGGTGATTGTACAGAAGGTACGTGAAGCCGAGCGCGCTCAGATCGTTGACCAGTTCATCGACAAAGAAGGTGAGCTGATCACGGGTGTGGTAAAGAAGAGCAACCGTGAGAGCGTAGTTGTTGACCTGGGTAACAACGCCGACGCTGTGTTGTTTAAGGAAGACCTTATCTCACGCGAAAGCTTCCGTCCGGGCGACCGTGTTCGTGCGTTGCTATACGCCGTGCGTCCAGAGGCCCGTGGTGCACAGCTGTTCCTGACCCGTACCAAGCCAGACATGCTGATCGAGCTGTTCCGTGTAGAAGTGCCGGAAATTGCCGATGAGATGATCGAGATCATGGGCGCCGCTCGTGATCCAGGTTCTCGCGCTAAGATTGCGGTCAAGTCTAATGACCGTCGTATCGATCCTATCGGTGCTTGTGTGGGCATGCGCGGCGCGCGTGTTCAGGCAGTGTCTAACGAGTTAGGCGGTGAGCGTGTTGATATCGTGCTTTGGGATGATAACCCAGCGCAATTTGTGATCAATGCGATGGCGCCCGCCGATGTGGCATCTATCATAGTCGACGAAGATAACCACTCTATGGATATCGCCGTTGAAGCCGATTCGTTGGCACAAGCTATTGGCCGTAACGGTCAAAACGTGCGTTTGGCCACTCAGTTATCGGGCTGGGAGCTAAACGTGATGACAGTGGAAGATATGCAGGCGAAGCATCAGGCAGAGAGTGCCAAGATCGTTAACCTGTTCATTACTTCACTTGATGTCGATGAAGATTTTGCTCAGGTGCTTGCCGATGAAGGTTTCACTTCATTAGAAGAGGTCGCCTATGTACCAGAATCTGAACTGCTTGACATCGACGGCTTCGACGAAGATATCGTTGAGGCACTCAGAGAGCGCGCTAAGGCGGCGATCTCTACACGGGCTTTGGCATCCGAGGAAGCACTTGACGGTGCTGAGCCAAGCGAAGATTTACTTGCCCTAGAAGGTTTAGAGCGTCACTTGGCGTATGTATTGGCGAGTAAAGGCGTGATTACGCTTGAAGATTTAGCCGAACAAGGCATTGATGATTTGATCGAGATTGAAGAATTAACAGAAGAAAAAGCTGGTGAGCTCATCATGGCGGCCCGCAATATCTGTTGGTTTGGCGAAGAAGCTTAAGTCGATCAACAGAGGGGAGTTTACAGATGGCAGATACCACAGTAGCAAAACTGGCCGAGGAAGTAGGGAAGAGTGCTGATCGATTAGTTGAGCAGTTTTCTGAAGCCGGCATTAAGAAGAGTAAAGCTGATACTGTTTCAGAAGAAGAAAAGCAGAAGTTGCTTGAGTTTCTTAAGAAGCAACACGGCGGTGACGCAGCACCAACTAAGATGACGCTGCAACGCAAATCAATCTCGACACTGAGCGTGTCGGGTAGCGGTGGCCAGTCGAAAGATATCAAAGTCGAAGTGCGTAAGAAGCGTACCTTCGTTAAGCGTGACGTAGCGGCCGAGGCCGAGGCAGAAGCTAAGGCCAAGGCAGAAGCCGAAGCCAAGGCTGCAGCCGAAGCGGAAGCTAAGGCCAAGGCAGAAGCCGAAGCCAAGGCAAAAGCCGAAGCAGAAGCTAAGGCAAAGGCCAAGGCGAAAGCCGAGGCAGAAGCTAAGGCCAAGAAGGCGGCCGATAGCAAGCCTGTCGAGGAAGAGACTGCCGAAGAGAAGGCTGCTCGCGAAGAAGAGGCGCGTCTACTGGCTGCTAAAGAAGCTGCCGCTAAGGCGAAGGCCGACGAAGAAGCTAAGGCTGCGGCAGAAGAAGCGCGTCGTCTAGCCGAAGAGAACGAGAAGCGTTGGGCGGAAGAAGAGCGTCTGCGTAAAGAATCGGAAAACAGTGCCGATCACCATGTCACGACCTCGACCGAGGCACGTGCGGCGGAAGATACGGCCGACAGAGACGCCGAGCGTCGTGGTCGCCGTGCGCGTAAGCCTGCCGGTGGCAAGAAAGACGCTGCGAACAAGAGGCGTGGTGGCAGAGATGCTCGCGGTGGTCGTAACAACCGTAACCAGCGTAATGCGCCAGAGTCTATGGATCACGGCTTCAACAAGCCTGCAGCGGCTGTGAATCGTGATGTGAGCATCGGCGAGACCATTACTGTTGCCGAGCTGGCACAGAAGATGGCAGTTAAGGCGACCGAGATCATCAAGCAGATGATGAAGATGGGCTCTATGGTCACCATCAACCAGGTGCTGGATCAGGAAACTGCACAGCTGGTTGCCGAGGAGATGGGCCACAAGGTGGTTCTGACTCGCGAAAACGAACTTGAGCATCAAGTACTTGCAGACCGCGATGGCAACGTTAAGGTTGAGCCGCGTGCGCCTGTGGTGACCATCATGGGTCACGTTGACCACGGTAAGACATCGCTACTCGACTATATTCGTCGTGCGAAAGTGGCCTCAGGCGAGGCGGGTGGTATTACTCAGCATATCGGTGCATACCACGTCGAAACCGAGAACGGCATGATCACCTTCTTAGATACCCCTGGTCACGCCGCGTTTACCGCGATGCGTGCCCGTGGTGCCAAGGCGACCGATATCGTTATTCTGGTGGTTGCGGCCGATGACGGTGTGATGCCACAGACTATCGAAGCGATTCAGCATGCTAAGGCGGGCGGCGTACCGCTCATCGTAGCTGTGAACAAGATAGATAAGCCGGAAGCCGATCCCGATCGCGTTAAGTCAGAACTGTCTCAGCATGGCGTGATGTCAGAAGATTGGGGCGGCAACAACATGTTTGTACATGTGTCAGCTAAGTCTGGCGAAGGTATCGACGAGCTGCTGGAAGGCATCTTGCTTGAAGCCGAGGTGATGGAATTGAAGGCGGTACGTGAAGGCATGGCGGCCGGTGTGGTTGTTGAGTCTAAGCTGGACAAGGGCCGTGGCCCTGTTGCTACCGTGTTGGTTCAGGAAGGCACGCTTAAGCAGGGCGATGTCGTTCTGTGTGGTCTCGAGTACGGTAAAGTCCGTGCGATGAAGGATGAGAATGGTAAGTCGATCACCGAAGCCGGTCCATCGATTCCCGTTGAGATCTTGGGGCTCTCTGGTGTGCCATCTGCCGGTGACGAAGCGACAGTTGTTCGTGACGAGCGTAAGGCACGTGAAGTGGCGCTCTACCGTCAAGGTAAGTTCCGCGACGTTAAGCTGGCACGTCAGCAGAAGTCTAAGCTTGAGAACATGTTCGCTAACATGACCGAAGGCGAAGTCCAAGAGCTGAACATCGTCCTGAAGGCCGACGTACAAGGCTCGCTGGAAGCGATTTCCGACTCACTCAACAAGCTGTCTACCGACGAGGTGAAGGTTAACATCATCGCCAGCGGTGTAGGTGGATTGACCGAGACAGATGCGACCCTGGCGGCAGCATCAAACGCCATCATGGTTGGTTTCAACGTTCGTGCCGATGCACAGGCGCGTAAGACGATTGAGAGCGAAAGCGTTGACCTGCGTTACTACAGCGTTATCTATCATCTGATCGATGAAGTTAAGGCGGCCATGGGCGGCATGTTGGCACCTGAGTTCAAGCAAGAGATCATCGGTCTTGCTGAAGTGCGTGACGTGTTCAAATCGCCTAAGATTGGTGCTATCGCAGGTTGTATGGTTACCGAAGGTACCATCAAGCGTAGCGCGCCAATCCGCGTATTGCGTGACAACGTGGTGATCTTCGAAGGTGAGCTGGAATCACTGCGTCGCTTCAAGGATGACGTTAACGAAGTTCGTAACGGTATGGAGTGTGGTATCGGCGTGAAGAACTATAATGACGTCAAAGTTGGCGATCAGATAGAGGTCTTCGAAACGGTCGAAATCGCTCGAACCTTATAAGTTTAAAAGGGGCGGCGTAAGCCGCCCTTTTTGTTCAGGCATGACCCTAAGGCAAGACGCAACCGACAAAGCTTTGGTTGCGGCTTCACCTAGCCGGTCACCTGTTTTTGAGATGGCAAAATATTATGGCAAGAGAATTTAGTCGTACTCGTCGCATCGCACAGCAGCTGCAACAGGAGCTGGCTCAGGTGCTGCAACGGGATATCAAAGATCCGCGTATCGGTATGGTGACGGTCAACGACGTTGACGTTTCCCGTGACCTGAACTACGCCAAGGTCTACGTCACCTTCTTCGAGGAAGATAAGGCGGTTGTAGAGGAGAAGCTGGCGGCGCTGGAAGCGGCAGCGGGTTATGTTCGCTCTCTGGTAGCGGGTCGTATGAAGCTTAGGGTCATGCCCGAGATTCGCTTCGTTTACGATGCATCGTTGATCGAAGGGATGCGCATGTCTAATCTGGTGAGTCAGGTGATCACCAAGGATGAGGCCAAGGCACGCGAACACGGTCGTGATGACGAAGAGCCCGACACTCCCAAGCAGGACGATAACTAATGGCGCGTAGACCTAGAGGTCGCTTGGTCGACGGCATAGTGCTGCTGGACAAAGACACGGGAATGAGCTCCAACTTCGCCTTACAGAGAGTGAAGCGAATCTATAACGCGGCCAAGGCGGGGCACACAGGCGCGCTGGACCCCTTAGCGACCGGTATGTTACCTATCTGCCTGGGAGAGGCCACCAAGTTTTCTCAGCACCTACTCGATGCCGACAAGCGTTATCTGGTGACCGCCAAGTTGGGTGTTCGCACCGATACCAGCGACTCGGACGGTGAGGTGGTGCAGACGCGTCCGGTAAACTTCACCGAGCAGCAGCTCGAAGAGGCGCTGGAGCATTTTCGTGGTGAGACCATGCAGGTGCCCTCAATGTACTCGGCGCTCAAGTATCAGGGCCAACCTCTGTACAAGTATGCCAGAGAAGGCAAAGAGGTGCCGCGCGAGGCACGCCCAATTAACGTCTTCGAGCTTAACTTTATCAAGCTCGAGGGTGACGAGCTGACTCTGGACATCCACTGTTCTAAGGGCACCTATATTCGCACCATCACAGACGATCTCGGTGAAATGCTAGGCTGTGGTGCCCATGTGATCATGCTGCGCCGCACAGGCGTTGCCGGTTATCCCTACGATAAGATGGTGACACTGGAGCAGCTTGAGGCATTGCTTACTCAGGCGCAGGAAGAAGAACGCCCGCCTAAGGAGCTGCTGGACCCCTTGTTGCTGCCCATGGATACCGCGGTAAGCGGCCTTAAGGAGATCAACGTCTCCGATGAACTGGCCCACTACCTGATGAATGGTAATCCGGTTCAGGTGGCAAATCTGCCCGTCGATGAACTGGTGCGTATCACCCTGGGTGAGGCGAAACAGTTTGTCGGAATTGGCCAGATGAACGACGACGGCTTGCTGGCGCCTAAACGTCTGGTGGTATTGCACGACGAGCAGGCCTGAGGCTTGCTTAATGGCGCTAAAATCGGTACTATAGCGCGCTCTCTTTGGCTGAGTTAGTGATCGGCTGAAGTTTCTATCTATTTTTGGAGAAAAAAATGTCACTAAGTAAAGAAGTAAAAGCACAAATCCTGGCTGATTTCGGCCGTGGTGAGAACGATTCTGGTTCTACAGAAGTTCAGGTTGCCCTGCTAACTGCACAGATCAACCACCTACAAGGTCACTTCAAAGAGCACATCCATGATCATCACTCACGTCGTGGTTTGCTTCGCATGGTTAACTCTCGTCGTAAGCTTCTAGCTTACCTGAAGCGCACTGAAAACGAGCGCTATCAAGAGCTTATCAAGAAGTTAGGTCTACGTCGCTAATCTATCGATTAGTGCTGTAGTGAAAAAGGAGGCTTAGCCTCCTTTTTTTATGCCTGACGTTCGGTGCTGTCGTTTAAATCTGTTGCCGATGGCGACTAAATTTGGCTGATGCTGGCGGTGTTTGGGGTGATATATCTGTCTTCAAACTCGCTAATATCCAGTGGCTGGCTGTAGTAGAAGCCCTGGCCTATCTCACAGTCCATCTGTTTCAACCAATTGAGTTGTTGCTCGTTCTCTATTCCTTCGGCCACGATATGCAGATTCAGCTGCTTGCCCAGCATCAAGATGGTGGAGGCGATGGCGCTCTCATTGGGCAGATCCGTCACGAAGCAGCGGTCGATCTTCATGGTAGTGATAGGTAGGTGGCGCAGATAGGAGAGCGAGGAGTAACCTGTGCCGAAATCATCGACCGCAATACCGAATCCGGCACCCTTAAGTTGCTCCAGCTTATGGATGGCGAGCTCGATATCATTCATCAGTGAGGTCTCGGTGATCTCTATCTCGAGCAGATGAGGGTCTATCTGGTATCTCAGCGCCAGTTGCTTGATATCCGGCACCAGGCTGGCGTCGGCAAACTGTTGTGAGGCGACATTGACCGCGATGGGGATGGCGTAGTTATAGCGTTTACGCCAATGCTTTAGGGTGCGGCAGGCCTCTTCGATGACCCAGCGCCCCAGGGGAATGATGATCCCCGTCTCTTCGGCCACAGGGATGAATGACATGGGGCTGATGAGACGGCCATCTTTCTTCCAGCGTATTAACGCCTCACAGGCGATCACCTTGCCGGTCTTGATATTAAACTTAGGCTGGAAATGCAGCAGGAATTCGTTGTTCTTCAGGGCGTCATGCAGAGAGGCCTCGGTTCTGAGACGCACCGCGGCACGCTCTGTCATCTGCTGTTTGAAGAAGGCCCACTGATTCGAGCCCGCCGCCTTGGCGCTGTACATGGCGATGTCGGCGTGACGGATCAGGTCTTCTGCGCTGAGGCCATCGTCGGGATAGATGGAGATCCCTACGGAGGCGGCGGGGTGTATGGTGTGTTCGTTCAGTTGTAGCGGCACGTTGAGTTGCATTAGGAGCTTGTCGACAAAATCGGCAGCCTGATCAGGCGTTCTGGCATCTTCGGCCAAGATGACAAACTCGTCGCCACCGAGGCGGGCCACAGTGCCGCGATCGCCCACCACGCGCTCAAGCACCCTGGCGATACGCGCTAAAAACTGATCCCCCAAGGCATGACCCAGGGAGTCGTTGACGTTCTTGAAACGGTCGAGATCGATAAATAGCATGGTGAATTGGTGCTTATGCACCCTGGCACGCTGAATCGACACTGCTATGGTCTCCAGCAGCAGGGTGCGGTTGGGCAGCCCAGTTAAGGGATCTCGGGTTGCCATGCGGCGAAGCTTGCTCTGGGTCTGGCCAAACTGGATTAAGATTTGATTAAATTTTGATGTCACCAGACCCAGTTCGTCATCTTGGTGGGCGGGTGACATGGGCAGCAGATTATCGTCCGGTAGCTCAGGATCTATCTTATCTATCGCTTCGCTTATCTCGGCGATCGGCTTGGTGAGAAAGCGGTGGAAGATGATGGACAGCGCCATTGTGACCAAGAGCGCCCGGGCCAGGGTGGCCAGGAAACTAAAGCGTAACTGAGAGAAGAGTGAGTCTGTCAGCTCCTGGGTGTTATAGACTATGGTCAGTGTGCCGATAATCTGCTGCTGTTCTGTGCCCTCGAAGAAAGAGGGGCGGTAGAGGGTGCGGCTGATCTCTTTCAGATCGCCAAACAGCTTCTTACTCAGTTTACGCACCAGGGGATTGTCGCTGGACGGATTGTTCATGGAGACGAACATGCTGGCGTCGTCGAGTTCAATCACCGCCTCGCCAACGTGTTCCACCTTAAGCACCCCTTCTAGGGTCTGGGTTGCCAGGTTGTCGTCCAGTGCCCACACGGCGTTGGCGGCCGGTTGCTCTATGGAGTCGAGCAGCTCTTCCTGGGCGACGATGAGTTGTTGGCGGGCCGACACGCCGACCAGGGCAACTTCGACAATAAAGATGGCAACGGCAAAAAATAACGCTGAAAACACGACCAATGTCGTCTGTTTCCATGTTAAGGATTTAAACCGTGCGCTCATTTGCCACCCCTTGTTCCTAGTGACTCATCACATTCTATTTTTCAGAAAAAGCAGCGATAGACAGAAAATTATCTTTATCTAACCACTTTAGAGAAAAGATTCAGCTTTGTCATCTACATGTGCTCTTTATCTATTGAATAGACTTGCAGTATACTTAGCCGCGAAATTAAGGTTATTAAATTAAGGAAAGGTTCACGTGAATCCAATCGTAAAGAGTTTTGAATATGGTCAGCACACAGTCACGCTAGAGACTGGGGTTATTGCACGTCAAGCAGACGCAGCTGTTTTGGCAAGTATGGGCGATACAACGGTATTGGTTACTGTTGTAGGCAAGAAAGCTGAAGAGCCAGGTCGTGACTTTTTCCCGTTAACCGTTAATTACCAGGAAAAAACTTACGCTGCGGGTAAAATCCCTGGTGGATTCTTCAAGCGTGAAGGCCGTCCATCTGAAGGCGAGACCCTCACTGCGCGTCTGATTGACCGTCCTATTCGTCCTCTATTCCCTAACGGTTTTAAGAACGAAGTTCAGGTGATCATCACAGTGGTTTCTGTTGATCCAGAAATCAGCCCAGAAGTGATCTCTATGATAGGTACTTCTGCGGCACTGTCTATCTCAGGCATTCCATTCAACGGTCCACTGGGTTCTGCTCGTGTGGGTTATGTCGATGGCGAGTACATCCTCAACCCAACGGTTTCACAGCTAGAAAACAGCCAGCTGGAGCTGTCTGTTGCCGGTACTGAAAATGCAGTACTTATGGTTGAGTCTGAAGCCGACGCGCTGCCAGAAGAAGTAATGCTTGGCGCCGTGGTTTACGGTCACGAGCAACAGCAAGTTGTTATCCAAGCGATCAAAGAGCTGAAGGCCGAAGTTAACAAGCCAATGTGGGACTGGACTGCACCAGTACAAGATGAAGAGCTTGTTGCTAAGGTCAAAGATTTGGCCGAAGCGGGTCTAACCGAAGCTTACCAAATTGTGGTTAAGCAAGATCGTTATGCTCAAGTAGATGTTGTTAAAACGGCGGCTAAAGAAGCATTACTGGCTGAAAACCCAGATGCCGATACCCGCGAAATTGACGGTCTACTTGGCAGCCTAGAGAAGAAAGTGGTTCGTAGCCGCATCATCGCAGGTAATCCACGTATCGACGGTCGTGAACCAGATATGGTTCGTGCCCTGAGCGTCATGGCGGGCGTACTGCCACGTACTCACGGTAGTGCTCTGTTCACCCGTGGTGAGACTCAGGCGCTGGTTACTTGTACCTTAGGTACCGAGCGTGACGCACAGAAGATCGACAGCATCATGGGCGAGCAAACCAGCCGCTTCATGCTGCACTACAACTTCCCTCCATACTCAGTGGGTGAAACCGGTATGGTTGGCTCGCCTAAGCGTCGTGAAATCGGTCACGGTAAGTTGGCATGGCGTGGTATCCACGCGGTAATGCCAACGGCTGAAGAGTTCCCATACAGCATCCGTGTAGTGTCTGAGATCACCGAATCTAACGGTTCAAGCTCAATGGCTTCTGTGTGTGGTACTTCACTAGCATTGATGGATGCCGGTGTACCGATCAAGACTTCAGTTGCCGGTATCGCTATGGGTCTGGTTAAAGAAGGCGACGATTTCGTTGTACTTTCTGACATTCTGGGTGACGAAGACCACCTAGGTGACATGGACTTCAAAGTGGCTGGTACCCGTGACGGTGTTACCGCACTGCAGATGGATATCAAGATCGAAGGTATCACTAAAGAGATCATGCAGATCGCTCTGCAACAAGCCTACGGTGCACGTGTACACATACTGAATGTGATGGATCAGGCAATTTCGGGTCACCGCGAAGATATTTCTGATCACGCGCCGCGTATCACCACCCTGAAGATCAACCCTGAGAAGATCCGTGACGTGATTGGTAAGGGTGGTGCGACTATCCGTGCATTGACCGAAGAGACTGGCACTACTATCGAGCTAGAAGATGACGGTACTGTGAAGATTGCTTCGGCTAACGGCGAAGCGACCAAAGAAGCTATCCGTCGTATCCAGGAGATCACTGCCGAGGTTGAAGTCGGTACCGTATACAATGGTAAGGTTGTTCGTATCGTTGACTTTGGTGCCTTCGTGACTATCCTGCCGGGTAAAGACGGTCTGGTACATATCTCGCAGATTGCCGAGGAGCGTGTTGCCAACGTCTCTGACTACCTGGAAGTGGGTCAGGAAGTTAAGGTTAAGGTGATGGAAGTCGATCGCCAAGGCCGCGTACGCCTGTCGATGAAAGAAGCTCAGCCGAAAGAAGAAGCGGCAAGCGAATAATCGATAGCGAAAGCGAGTTAAATTTGAAAGGAGACCATTAGGTCTCCTTTTTTATTGGTTTTTTCTCATAGGTGATAGCCGTGACTAGTTGGTATTGCTATGATTGAGGCTATTGCAGCGCTGAAAAGGTTAAATGGATGACTCATAAATTTCGCTCGGTCTCGTTGGCTATGATGACCGGCTTAAGTTTGTTAATGACAGGATGTGTATCGACTCAATCGGCGGTGACGGCAGAGCAGGGTAAGTTAATGGTGGCGCCTGTGATGCCAGATTATAAGCTAGAGGTTACCCTGGCGAGGTTAAACGATATCTTGGCCTCTGCCGAACTCACTCCTGAGCAGCGTGCGCGTTTTCACTACGATCGTGGTGTCATCTATGACAGTGTTGGGCTGCGTATTCTGAGTCGCATCGATTTTCATCAGTCGCTGAAGTTGCAACCTAACTTGGCCGATGCCTATAACTTTATCGGCATCTACTACACCCAGGAAGGAGAATTCGAGAGCGCCTATGAGGCCTTCGATTCCGTGCTGGAACTGTCTCCCGACTATGACTATGCCTATCTCAATCGCGGCATCGCCCTCTATTATGGGCAGCGCGACGAGCTTGCCGTGGCCGACATGCAGTCTTTCTATCAGGCCAACGAACAAGATGGCTACCGCGCCCTGTGGCTCTATATTACCGAGTCGAAACTCAATGGCGAGCAGGCGATGCAGCATCTCGCTGAAAATAGATTAAAGCTTGATGACTCACAATGGTCGACCACGCTAGTGGACTTCTATCTGGGTAAGGTGAGTCGCGAGCAGGTGTTCGAGGTGGCTAAGCAGGGGCTGAGTCATCCCAATGAGTATGCCGAGCGCCTGTGCGAGGCTTATTTTTATATCGCTAAGATCGCCGAGAAGCAGGGCAAGTATAGCGATGCGGCGAATTACTTCCGTCTGGCTTTGGCCACCAATATCTATGATTTTGTCGAGCATAGGTATGCCAGGGTCGAGCTGGCTCAGCTCAATGATCTGATCGCTCAACCCGAGTAGCTGGTTTAGGCCGCTAATCATGGGTGCCTAGTAGTTCTTATCTGGTGAAGGCTCGTCACGCTTGGCGGGCCTTTTCGTTTCTATCCCTCGGCCCTATCCCGTCCCTCAGTTCCGGGTCGCTAAACTAGCCATGGGTCGAGCTTGGCGCTATAATTGCCCGCTTTTAACACTCCATCAAATTCGCAGGTAATCATGTCAGGCTATACAGTTGAAGTCGACAAGCGTCGTACTTTCGCCATCATCTCGCATCCGGATGCGGGTAAAACCACTATTACAGAGAAGGTATTGCTATTCGGACAGGCTTTGCAGAAGGCGGGCACGGTAAAGGGCAAGAAGTCGGGACAGCATGCCAAGTCTGACTGGATGGAGATGGAAAAGGATCGTGGTATCTCTATTACCACCTCTGTGATGCAGTTCCCCTATCGTGACGCCCTGGTCAACCTGCTCGATACCCCGGGTCACGAAGACTTCTCGGAAGATACCTATCGTACGTTGACGGCGGTAGACTCCTGTCTGATGGTGATCGACTCGGCAAAGGGTGTAGAGCAACGCACGATCAAGCTGATGGAGGTGACCCGTCTGCGTGATACGCCGATCGTGACCTTCATGAACAAACTTGACCGCGACATTCGTGATCCTATCGAGTTGATGGACGAGGTAGAGAATGTACTGAACATCGCCTGTGCGCCAATCACCTGGCCTATCGGTGCCGGTAAAGAGTTCAAGGGCGTCTACCATCTACTGCGTGACGAGGTGATTCTGTATCAGAATGGCATGGGCCATACCATTCAGGATTCACAGATCATCAAGGGCTTGGATAACCCTGAGTTGGATGAGGCGATCGGCAGCTACGCGCAAGATCTGCGTGACGAGATGGAGTTGGTGCTGGGCGCCTCCCATGAGTTTGATCTCGAGGCCTTCCTCAAGGGCGAGCTAACACCTGTCTTCTTCGGTACCGCACTGGGTAACTTCGGTGTCGATCATATCCTCGATGGCATTGTCCAGTGGGCGCCGCGCCCTCAAGCGCGTGAGTCTGATCTGCGTGACGTTGAGCCCGATGAGCCTAAGTTCAGTGGCTTCGTGTTTAAGATCCAGGCGAACATGGATCCCAAGCACAGAGACCGTGTCGCCTTCATGCGTATCTGCTCGGGTCGTTATGAGCAAGGCATGAAGATGCACCATGTCCGTATCGGTAAAGATGTGAACGTCAGTGATGCGCTCACCTTTATGGCGGGCGACCGTAACCGCGCCGATGCGGCCTATCCCGGCGATATTATCGGCCTGCATAACCACGGTACCATACGCATCGGCGATACCTTTACTCAGGGTGAGAAGTTACGCTTTACAGGCGTGCCTAACTTCGCGCCAGAGATGTTCCGTCGCATCAGGCTTAAAGATCCGCTGAAGCAGAAGCAGTTGCTTAAGGGGCTGGTACAGCTTTCGGAAGAAGGTGCGGTGCAGGTGTTCCGTCCGCTGGATACAAATGATCTCATTGTAGGCGCCGTGGGTGTGCTGCAGTTTGAGGTGGTGGTACAGCGCCTCAAGAGCGAATACAAGGTCGAGGCTATCTATGAGGCGATCAGCGTGGCCACTGCGCGCTGGGTCTACAGCAAAGACGCCAAGAAGCTGGAAGAGTTTAAGCGTAAGTGCAGCAACAACCTGGCACTCGATGGTGGCGATAACCTCACCTATGTGGCGCCGACCATGGTGAACCTCAATCTGTCGATGGAGCGTTATCCCGACATAGAGTTCGCCAAGACCCGCGAAAACTAATCAACTGAAAAAGCAGCCTAGGCTGCTTTTTTTATGCCGATTTTTCGAGCCCTTCAGTATAGTGAAACTAAGCGATTGAACTAGGCGCTATTGAAGTTGGGGGCCATTGAAGTGGGGCCAGAGAAGTGAAGAGCCATAGAATTAAGGAGCCAAGATGATAGTGAAATGGTGGCGGGCCTATACAGCCTGGTGCGACCGCATGGGGCTCACGCCCGAGAATCAGCGCTGCTGCGCGCCCAAGTTAAGTGATCCTGAGATAGGTGGACCAGAGCTAAGTGAGCCAGAGCATCGAGACTCGAAGCTAAGCACAAGCTTCCAAAAGGCGCTGCAGCCTCAGCAAGGAGCTCAAGGTCCTAAGGTGAAAGCCGATGATGCAAGTCGCTAAGAGTCCCCTTGCCGTTATCGATAGTCATGTGCATCTGGATTTCGAAGAATTCGATGCCGAGCGCGAGCGGCTCGTCGCGAGGCTTAAGAGCAATGGCCTTAAAGGTGCGGTGATTCCGGGCGTCAGTGCCAGTCAGTGGCCTAAGCTTTTGACGGTAGCAGAGCGCCATGCTTTTCATTATGGACTCGGAGTACATCCTTGGTATTGCACGGCAGATTGGGGGCAAGATATTGAAAACTTGTCTAAACTGCTTTGTGAGCGGCGCGGCGATCCTAGGTTGGTGGCCATAGGCGAGTGTGGTTTAGACGCCTTACACAAAGCGAGCTGGGAGACTCAGCTTCCTTGTTTCGAGGCGCAATTGCAGTTGGCTCAGCGATACGACTTGCCGGTTATCTTACATAGCGTCAAGGCTCACAACGAGGTCTTAGCTTTACTCAAACGTTATCCGTTAGAGAGAGGAGGTGTCATTCATGGCTTTTATGGCTCGATGCAGTTGGCTCAGCGCTATGTGGATGCGGGCTGTTACATAGGAATAGGTCATCTGTTACTGGAGGAAAAAGCGAAAAAGCTGCAAGAAACCCTTGTCAAGTTACCGTTAGAACATCTAGTGATTGAGACTGATTTAGCCCTGGTTTCCCTAGTAAAAAAGTCGGGTTTTGCCGATAAAACCGGCGGATCCAGCTTAATTTTGCATTTGCTAATTGAGAAAATCGCAAAATTGCAAAAAAAATCTAACGTTCTGGTATCAGAACAAGTGTTCCAAAATACACTGCAACTCTTTGACCTCTAGTTTATTTTTGGAGAAACAGATGTTAATCGCACCAAGTTTTTTTTGTAACACCTTGAAATAAAACTTCAAAAACTTGATCAAAACGACGATTTTAACCAACCGGTCGGGTATAATCTGACGGTGAAAAAGGTTGGTTAACAACATAATTAAAAAGTATTAACAATAGGGTGATGGTTAATGGATATTTTAATGAGTTTAGTAGGGGTGGTCGTCCTACTCGCGATAGGTTTTTTGCTATCTAACAACAAAAAAGCTATCAACATGCGTACCGTATTTGGCGCTCTTGCGATTCAGGCATTCTTTGCTGGTTTCGTACTATATGTGCCAATCGGTAAAGACATTCTAAAAAGTGTTTCAGATGGCGTTTCTAGCGTTATCGGTTACGCACAAAACGGTATCGGCTTCTTGTTCGGCGATCTGGCTAACTTCAAAGTAGGCTTCATCTTCGCCATCAACGTACTGCCTGTTATCGTCTTCTTCTCATCGCTGATCGCGGTACTTTACTATCTAGGTATCATGCAGTGGATCATCCGTATCATCGGTGGTGGCCTGCAGAAAGCTCTGGGTACTAGCCGTACTGAGTCTATGTCAGCGACTGCTAACATCTTCGTTGGTCAGACTGAAGCACCACTGGTTGTTCGTCCATTTATCGCGACTATGACTCAATCTGAGCTGTTCGCTATCATGGTGGGTGGTCTAGCCTCTATCGCGGGTTCAGTATTGGCTGGTTACGCGCAGATGGGTGTACCTATCGAGTACCTAGTTGCTGCATCATTCATGGCTGCACCAGGTGGTCTATTGATGGCTAAGCTGATGCATCCTGAAACAGAGAAAACTGTTAACGAAATGGATGAGCTGCCAGAAGATCCTGACAAGCCAGCTAACGTACTTGACGCTGCGGCTGCCGGTGCTTCATCTGGTATGCACCTAGCCCTGAACGTTGGTGCAATGCTGCTTGCCTTCGTTGGTTTGATCGCAATGTTGAACGGTATCATCGGTGGTGTTACTGGCCTATTCGGCGCTGAAGGCATCACGCTTGAGCTGATTCTTGGTTACATCTTCATGCCACTTGCATTCCTAATCGGTGTACCTTGGAATGAAGCACTTGTTGCGGGTTCTTTCATCGGTCAGAAGATTGTTGTTAACGAATTTGTTGCTTACCTAAACTTTGCTCCATACCTAAAAGATGTTGCAGACGGCGGTATCCTAGTTGAAGCGACTAACGCGGTAATGACTGATAGAACTAAGGCTATCATCTCATTCGCACTGTGTGGATTCGCTAACCTGTCTTCAATCGCGATTCTACTAGGTGGTCTAGGTGCAATGGCTCCTACCCGTCGTCATGACCTTGCTAAGTTGGGTCTACGTGCGGTAGTGGCTGGTTCACTGGCTAACCTAATGAGTGCAACGCTAGCCGGTCTATTCCTAGCGTTATAAGTCTCAGGAAATTCCTTGGGGGGATGCCCCTGAACGACGACTCTGCCCAGCAGGGCAGAGTCAGCGTTAACTCAACCATTTTTCAACATGTTAGTAACAAGATGGCTATTTATCACAGCTGTTGATGGATAGCCGTGGGTGAACGAACTTCGACCCGCAAGGCGAAAAAACGCCAATATCGGTGATAAATCAGAAGTTTGTTTTAATGTTAGAATATTGTGTTCGCATTTTTACATTAATTGTATTGTGATTTAGTACAGTTTGAGTAAAATGCGGCGCCAACAAAGAAAGAAACGCTGACTCGTAAAGAGCAGTAAAACCATAAAATAATGGGGTTGATGATGAAAAACGTTAAAACTTTAGCTTTAGCCGCTACAGCCGTAGCAGCAATGTCTAGCAACGCTTTCGCAGCTGATCGTTCAGATCTATACGCTACCGACTATAAGTGGATGCAGTTCAACGCAATGTACTCTATTGACGAGCTACCAAGTGCTGGTGAAAGCGGACACAACTACCTAGAGATGGAATTCGGCGGCCGTAAGGGTATCGTTGATCTATACGGTTATGTTGACGTGTTTAACCTAGGTAACGAAAGCTCAGGCGACAAGGCTTCTGGCTCTGGCGCTAGCAAGATGTTCATGAAGTTCAACCCACGCTTCTCTCTAGATGCTATCACTGGTAAAGATCTATCTTTCGGTCCAGTTCAAGAGCTGTACTTCTCTACTCTGTTCAACTGGGGTGGCGGTGCTGTTGGTGAAGACGTTAACGCGACTTTCTGGGGTATCGGTGCTGACGTAAACGTGCCTTGGTTAGGTAAGACTGGCATGAACCTGTACGCTCACTATGACCTGAACAAGAAAGAGTGGAACGGTTACCAGTTCTCTGCAAACTGGTTCAAGCCTTTCTACTTCTTCGAAAACAAGAGCTTCCTATCTTTCCAAGGTTATGTTGATTGGCAGTTCGGTGGTGACGAAGATTTCGGTAACGAATTCGTACCTATGTCTTCTAACGGTGGTGCGGCCTTCTTCGGTCTGTACTGGCACTCAGACAAGTATGCACTTGGCTATGGCCTGAAAGGCTACAAAGACGTTTACCTGCTGAAAGATGGCGCTGGTATCGTTGGCCTAGACACTACTGGTTGGGGTCACTACTTGACCGCGACTTACAAGTTCTAAATTCAGAATTTGTAGTCTTGGGAGCCGCCAGCAGGCGGCTCCTCATTCCTCGCCTAGGTTTGTCATGATTGTTTAACCCTAAGTGAGTAATTTTTATCTAAGCATGGACTATATTAATAGAGCTTGTTTACATAAAGGTTAGTAGTTTTACGCGCTAAAAAGGATTTTTCGCGGAAAGGCTGGAACACTACTCTACAAAGTATAATTACTTAGTTCCCCCTTCCCGGTCTTCAAGGATTCAAGTCGTGACCCTTGTGTCAGGATCGCCGCTGGTATCGCCAGGGCATTGAATACCTGAATTAGTAAACTTGTTGTGTCGTACCGATAAAACAAATTTACGGCAACGCCTGAAGGCCCGGCCATAAATATAATCAGAAGATGCCAACTCTAGGTGCTGTCATACGTCGATTTCTTGTTTCTGAATTAATAATTTACGTTTCGGAGAGCTAATATGAGTGATTTAAAAAAAGCAGCACAGAAAGCCATTGAGTTGATGGATCTGACGACCCTGAACGATGACGACACAGATCAAAAGGTGATTGAGTTATGTCATAAGGCTAAGACCCCTGCGGGTAACACGGCTGCAATCTGTATCTATCCTCGTTTTATTCCTATCGCCCGTAAGACCCTGAACGAAATGGGTTGTGAGACGATCAAAATCGCTACAGTCACTAACTTCCCCCATGGTAACGACGATATCGCGATCGCCGTGCTAGAGACGCGTGCCGCCGTTGCCTATGGTGCCGATGAGGTTGACGTAGTATTCCCATACCGTGCCCTGATGGAAGGCAATGAAACCGTCGGTTATGAGCTGGTTAAAGCTTGTAAAGAAGCCTGTGGTGACGACGTACTGCTGAAGGTGATCATCGAGTCTGGTGTACTGCAAGACCCTGCGCTTATCCGCAAGGCTTCTGAGCTGTCAATCGATGCCGGCGCCGACTTCATCAAGACCTCTACCGGTAAAGTGGAAGTAAACGCCACCTTGGAAGCTGCCGAGATCATGATGACAGTTATTGCTGAGAAGAACCCTAAAGTTGGTTTTAAGCCAGCAGGTGGCGTGCGTGATGCTGCAGCCGCAGAAGAGTTCTTAGGCGTCGCAGAGCGTCTGCTAGGCAAAGGCTGGGCAACGCCACGTACTTTCCGTTTCGGTGCCTCTAGCCTGTTGAACAACCTGCTACACACCCTAGGATTGGCCGAAGCGCCTAAGGGTCCTCAAGGTTACTAAGCGACGCGGTTAGCTTTATTAGTTAAGTGTGATCTAAATCTATTTGATAACGCCAAAACTCGTATATATTGTTCGTAATTAAATTACGTTTTTGGCGTTAAACAAGAGAATTTGTCACTCAAATACGATTTTTTGTGACAAATTTGGAGGCAGTACCATGTTTCTAGCACAAGAGATTATTCGTAAAAAACGTAATGGCGAAGTGTTGTCTACCCAAGAGATCCAATTTTTCGTTCAGGGAATTACCAACAACACAGTTTCTGAAGGCCAAATCGCTGCACTGGGGATGGCGGTCTATTTCAAAGACATGAACATGGATGAGCGTATTGCGCTGACTACAGCCATGCGTGACTCCGGCACCGTCCTTAACTGGAAAAACCTTGGCCTAGATGGCCCAATCATAGACAAGCACAGTACTGGCGGTGTTGGCGATGTGATCAGCCTGATGCTTGGCCCCATGGCCGCCGCCTGTGGCGGGTATGTACCCATGATCTCCGGCCGTGGCCTGGGTCATACAGGCGGCACTCTGGATAAGTTTGACGCTATTCCGGGTTACCAGACAGAACCCGACAGCGAGCTGTTCAGAAAAGTCGTTAAAGAAGCCGGTGTCGCCATCATAGGTCAAACTGGTGACCTGGTTCCCGCCGATAAGCGCTTCTATTCTATTCGCGATAATACAGCAACCGTTGAATCCATCTCTCTCATCACAGCTTCTATTCTTTCTAAGAAACTTGCCGCCGGTCTCGATGCATTAGCCATGGACGTTAAGGTAGGTAGCGGCGCATTCATGCCGACCTATGAAGCCTCTGAAGAGCTGGCACGCAGCATTACCGCCGTGGCAAATGGCGCCGGTACCAAGACAACTGCGCTGCTGACCGACATGAACCAGGTTCTGGCCTCTTGTGCCGGTAACGCGGTAGAAGTGAAGGAAGCGGTTGATTTCCTAACCGGTGCATATCGTAATCCACGCCTGTATGAAGTGACTATGGGGCTGTGTGCCGAGATGTTGCAGTTAGGTGGCCTGGCCGCCAACGAAGCCGAGGCCCGTGACAAGCTTAACCGCGTGCTGGACAACGGTAAGGCTGCCGATATCTTTGGTCGCATGATTTCTGGCCTTGGTGGCCCAGCAGACTTTATCGAAAACTATGCTAAGTATCTGCCACAGTCGCAGATCATTCGTCCTGTCTACGCCGACCGTAGCGGTTTTGCGACCTCTATGGATACCCGAGAGCTAGGCCTTGCGGTAGTGACTCTGGGCGGTGGACGTCGTAAGCCAGGTGATGCCCTAGACTACAGCGTGGGTCTAACCCAAGTTTGTGCACTAGGCGATGAGGTCACCTCAGATAAGCCGATTGCCATGGTACATGCGCAATCTGAAAGCGCCTTCGAAGAAGCGGCGGCAGCCGTGAAGAAAGCGATTCACATTGGCGATGAAGCGCCAGAGAAAACACCAGAGATCTATCGTTACATTCGTCAGTCAGATCTCTAGGAGAGTAAAAGATGAAAAGAACTGTCATTATGATGCTCGACTCCTTCGGGGTCGGTGCAGCAAAAGATGCTGAAGCCTTTGGCGACACAGGTTCAAACACCTTCGGTCATATTGCTAAGGCGTGTGCCGAAGGCAAGGCAAACGAAGGTCGCGAAGGCCCGCTTAAGCTGCCTAACCTGGCCAAGCTTGGTCTGGCTATGGCTGCCAAAGAGAGCACAGGCAGCTTTGCCGCAGGCTTCGGTGACGATGTCGAAGTGATCGGTGCCTATGGTCATGCCGATGAGCTGAGCTCGGGTAAAGATACGCCGAGTGGTCACTGGGAGATGGCGGGAGTTCCCGTGCTGTATGAGTGGGGCTACTTTAGCGACCTGAAAAACTCTTTCCCTAAAGAGTTGACCGACAAGATCCTTGAGCGTGCCGGTCTGTCAGGTTTCCTGGGTAACTGCCATGCCTCAGGTACGGCAATCCTCGAAGAGCTGGGCGAAGAACATATGCGTTCTGGTCTGCCTATCTTCTACACCTCGGCGGATTCGGTATTCCAGATCGCCTGTCACGAAGAGACATTTGGTTTGGATAACCTCTACACTTTGTGTCAGATCGCCCGTGAAGAGCTAGAGCCTTACAATATCGGCCGTGTTATCGCCCGTCCATTCGTTGGTACAGGCCCAAGCGATTTTGCCCGTACAGGTAACCGTAAAGACTACGCGGTCGAGCCACCATCAAAGACAGTTCTGGACAAGTTGAAAGACGCCGGTGGTGAAGTGGTGAGTGTGGGTAAGATTGCCGATATCTATGCTCACTGTGGTATCACCAAGAAGGTGAAGGCCACAGGTTTGGAAGCCCTGTTCGATGCGACGCTGGAGCAGGTAAAACAGGCCGGTGACCGTACTATCGTCTTCACTAACTTCGTCGATTTTGACTCTCACTACGGCCACCGCCGTGACATCGCAGGTTATGCCCGTGCGCTGGAGTACTTCGATAGCCGTCTGCTTGAGATGTTGGCGCTGCTGGGTGAAGACGATCTCCTGCTGCTGACCGCAGACCATGGTTGTGACCCAACCTGGCAGGGTACAGACCATACCCGTGAGCGTGTGCCTGTATTGGCCTATGGTGCTGGTTTAGCGCCAGGTTCACTGGGTCGTCGCAACAGCTTCGCCGATATCGGCCAGAGCATTGCGAGCTATTTCGGCCTTGAGCCTATGGAGTACGGCGAGTCATTCGTCGCCTAGGCAATAAGGATGATTTAAGGTCATCCTGCTACAATATTATGATTTGGTGGCTTAAATTGGGCCACCGCTACTAGAAAAAGACTTAAGTCTAAAAATAGGGGTTATATAGATGGCTACACCACACATTAATGCAGTCGACGGTGCATTCGCTGATACAGTGTTATTCCCAGGCGACCCGCTACGTGCTAAATACATTGCAGAAACTTTCCTTGAGAACGTTGAGCAAGTCACTGACGTACGTAACATGCTAGGTTTCACTGGTACTTACAAAGGTGTTCGTATCTCTGTTATGGGTTCTGGCATGGGCATCCCTTCTTGCTCTATCTATGCGACTGAGCTAGTCAAAGACTACGGCGTGAAAAACCTGATCCGCGTGGGTACTTGTGGTGCGATCAGCACCGACGTTAAGGTACGTGACGTGATCATCGGTATGGGCGCTTGTACTGACTCTCAAGTTAACCGTCTACGCTTCAAGGGCCAAGACTTCGCCGCTATCTGTGACTACGGTCTATTGAGCGCAGTGGTTAAGGCTGCCGAAGAGAAGGGTACTAAGTACCGCGTAGGTAACGTATTCTCTGCCGACCTGTTCTACACGCCTGATCCAGAAATGTTCGACGTGATGGAGAAGATGGACGTACTAGGCGTTGAGATGGAAGCTGCCGGTCTATACGGCGTTGCTAAAGAGTTTGGTGCTAAGGCGCTATGTGTGGTGACAGTATCTGACCATATCCGTACTGGTGAGAAGACCTCTTCTGACGAGCGTCAAACCACCTTCAACGAAATGATCGAAATGACACTGGAAGCGGCAATTACTCTGTAATTATTACGCGAGTGTTGAATAAAAACGGGCCTGTTGGCCCGTTTTTTTATGTCTGCTCTAAGCTTTTTCTCTGACCAGGGCTTTACTCTGTCTAAATCTCGACTATGTTGAGCGCGAGTATCATCTGTGTCCTTAGTCGGGGGATGGCTTCCTACTGGCCTCGCTCTTTGTCACCAGCTGTATCTGGCGCAGAATCGTCATTCTCCTGCGCGTCATCCGCCTCCAGCGTGGCGGCGAGCTTCTTACTCAGTCGGCTCTTGGTCTTGCGGCGCTCGAAGTCGGCGCGTTTAAAGGAGAGTGCACGGGAGAGCAGCATGCCAATGAGCCCAGCGATGAGCAGCATCATCTGCTGCTGCTCCATGTTGAGCTGGTGCGCCTCCTTGATCTCATTAAAGAAGCGCTGGGGCATCAGGCGTACCTCGATAAAACCGAGATTCTTATCATCCTGCAGCACGGCCTCAACATAGGGGGGGTAGGGGGCCAGTAGTGCCTTAAGCTCCTCCGATTCGGGCTCGAGCTGTTCGTCGGTGACGCTCTGGGCGAAAGCCAGGCGTTGTCCCTTCTCGCTGAAGATGGTGGCCGACATCACCTTAGGATCTTGTACCAGCGCGCTGGTGAGCCATTGTAATTGCTCGTCATTTTGCAGTTGCAGTGCCGGGGCCGCGCCATAGGCAGTCTGCTGCACGAATAATCGTGCCATCTTTTGGGTTTGGGACTTTAGAAGCTGCTGCCCTTGTAGTAGGCTAGTTTCCCATAATTGGAACAGGCCCACCATGAGGGCGACCGCTACAGCTATCTGCAGCAGTCGCGTCAGCCTTTGGGTCTTTTTGAGTCCTTTAAGAAAAAACACTTTGTACCTGAAGATGATAAGGGTTTTATTAATCATAATGGATTATCTTCTAACCCGATACCCGGAGACGCATTACTAATGGCAAATCAGCAACAAAATCCTCTGTTTTCATGGCTCTATGATGAGGTTGATGCAAACATTACCCTGGATGGTTGTCACTTGACGCGCCATGAGGAAGTGAGTGCCCCTGACGCTGATTTACGCCTGCGCCTGGTCTATCAGGGGGCGCTGTCCCAGGAGGTTATCGCCGAGCAGCTCTTGTCTTGTGTAGCACGCGCGAGTATCGCCGTTATCACCCGTCAAAACGATCTTGCTTGTATCGAACTCTGCCTCGATGAACGAGCGGGACAGCAGCTCTGCCAAGGGCTTGGCAAGCGCGACAATATCGAGCTGCTGCATATTGGCGCAGAGCAGCCGAGGCTAGATCAGCCTGGGCTACTCGTGATGGACATGGACTCGACGGCGATTCAGATAGAATGTATCGATGAGCTGGCGGCCATGGCCGGGGTGGGAGAGGCGGTGGCCGAGGTTACCGAGCGCGCCATGCAGGGGGAGCTGGATTTCGAGCAGAGCCTGCGCGAGCGGGTGGCCAAGCTGGCGGGGGCCGACGCTAGTATCATAGATACCCTGTGTAGCAAGTTGCCGCTAATGCCGGGACTAGAGGCTATGGTGGCCGAACTACAAGCCCATGGATGGCGTTTGGTGTTGGCCTCTGGCGGATTTACCCCGTTCGTGGGGCATCTTAAGCAGCAATTAAATCTCGATGCCGCCTATGCCAACGAGCTGGTGATCGTCGAGGGTAAGCTCAAGGGGGAGGTAGTAGGCACTGTGGTCGATGCCCAGTTTAAGGCCGATACCGTGCTACGCAGCGCCGAGAGCTGGCAGATCCCCGAGGGGCAACGTCTGGCCATTGGCGATGGTGCCAACGATATCCCTATGGTACAGGCGGCGGATTTTGGCATCGCCTACCATGCCAAGCCCAAATTGAAGGCGGCGGCGGATGCGGCGATAGCTAAGTTGGATCTCAGGGTCCTGCCCTACATGCTAGTTAACCTGGCCTAGGCGGGATACTCGGCCTGCTCTAATTCTGAATCGAGGCTCGCCGTGTGCGGGCCCGTTATTTTACTCTCTCCTTATTGAAACTAATATAAAGCCCGCGTTTAAAACCATCTTTTTATCTTTGATCTACAAGTCATTATTTTTAAACACCTGTTTAAGCTTATTTAAGGTTCGTTTTGCTCTTGTATTAGCCCTTTAAAGTCAGTAATTTAAATCAAATTTAACTCGGATGTTTTCAGTGTTGCCTCTGATCCAAGAATCTCGTTTTATCCCTTACCGCCAGGGACAACTTCACCTGCGCATGCTCAAACGGTCCGGCGCCGACATGAGTCAACCACCCATCTTGATGCTTCATGGTGCCATGTCGAACGGCCGTGTCTTCTATAGCGACAAGGGCAGAGGTCTTGGCTGCTATCTGGCGGAGGCGGGCTATGTTGTCTATGTACTCGACACGCTGGGACGAGGTTTGAGCACCCCTAAATTGAGCACTGGTGCCAGTCATGGTCAGGGCGAGGTGATCCGTGAACAGCTTCCTCTGGTGCAGCACTATATTTTGTCTCAGCATCCTGAGGTTCATAGGGTGCATTGGTGCGCCCACTCCTGGGGAGGCGTACTGATGGCCAGTGCCATCGCTCGCTTCGACTTCTTTCAGGCCAGCGTTGCCTCGCTACTGACTTTCGGCAGTAAGCGCGCCATCAAGGTGCGCTCATTTAAGAAGTGGCTGATGGTTGATCTGGTGTGGAATAAGCTGGCACCGGCGATTGCCGCCGGACACGGTTATCTGGCCGCCGATCGCTGGCGTATGGGAATGGATAACGAGACCAAGGCCTCCCTGTCCCAGAGTATCGACTGGGTCAGGGGCGACTGGATAGATCACGACGATGGCTTCGATTATGCCAAGGCGGCAAGTGCCTTAGGCGCCAAGCTGGGCTGGCCTAAGGCCTGGTTTATTGCAGGCTCGGGCGATGAGGTGCTGGGTAATCCGGCCGATGTCCAGCGCATGATAAAGGAGTGCCATCTCAATCGGGTGACCTATACCTTGCTCTCTAAGGCCAAGGGTAACCTGCATGACTATGGTCATGCCGAGATGCTTACCCATAGAGACGCGACTAAGGACCATTTTCCTAAGGTGTTGGAGTGGTACCGCTCTTTTAGCTAGGTCGATTCCTTGACGAGCTCTATGTGTTGCTCATTGGATGACTCATCGAGCTGCTCGCAGTGCAACTGGGGGTAGCGCAACATCACCTCGTCTGTGATATCCAGTAGCTCACCAACCCCTATGATGTGCCACATCAACTGCTCGAGTTTCTTACCCTTATGCTGGGCGTGTAGGCCAATATATTCCAGTTCACGCTTGATATAGTTGATATCCGGCTTACCGGCGGCGCCGCGGTAGACGCGAAGGGCCATGAAGCGACCCAGATTTTGGCTCTGCCGTATGAAATGCAACTGCGCCTGTTGATCGCCAATCTCCATTGGCGGCACGCATTTTATCTTTATCCGTCCCTGGGACTGGCGGGAGATCTGCACATAGGTTTCAAAAAACTCGAGTCCATGTTGCGGCTTCATCTGCCGGATCGGGGTGATGAAATCCTCTTTGAGACGTCCCTTATCCAACAGGGCGCTGAGGTCATATTTCAGGGCTTCCTGGGTGGTTGCCGCAAAGAGGTCGGCGATGGCGTTGGAATGTTTACTAATGCCAAGAACACTGACTTTTGCCGATTTGGCTGTCTTCTCGACGAAGTAGGGGACGGATGCTAATTCGCGCATCAGGAGATTCTTTAGCCCGTCAGAGAGCTCCTTCATGTCGCTGTTGGCCTCGGTCAGTTTCCTCAGCTTGTCGCGGTTGGCCTCGATGAGGCGGCTGAGAAAGGCCACACCGACATGGGGCGTGTGGCCGACCATGGCGGCAAGATGTATGGTTACGCCATTCTTGCGGGTGCGGATCAGCCTATAAGGCAACTGTGCCAGGCGCGTCTTACCTGCAAGGTGTTGTAGCTTGGGAAAGGCGACCATCACGGGCGCAGTAGTATCTAAGTTGGCCGGTTCATCCAGGGTGACCTGTAGCCCCTTACCTGAGATATCTAAGGTAAATCCATGGTGCGTCTGTTTGTCCTGGCTGACGGTGACCAGTGTCTTAAAGGAGAAACGTGCCTCGTTGCGCCGCTCGGTAAATTGTAGCGACAGTAACTTAATCTCATCTTCTTGTAGTTTCTCCTGCCCGAAGCGCTTTAACTCGTTTGCCTGATGGCCTTTGGCATCCCAGGCCTCATACCTGGGCAGGGCTTCTTCATTGGTCAGATCGATTAGCTGTAACACATGGGTGAAGCGTTTGAGCTGGGCCTCGGTCAGGGAGGCATAATTAACCGAGTCTCCTGGAATCACGCTGGATTTGTAGGAGATCTCATGGTCTATCTCGTGACTGGCCAGCTTGAAGATACGCCAACTGGCCTTGGTGGCACCAAAGCGCAGGAAGAGCCCCAGCAGATCACTCTGCTTCAGTTCGGCCAGGGTGGCGGAATAGAAGAAGATCGCCCCCTGTGCCTGAAAGGTAAAGCAGAAAAACAGGCTGTGATCCGGATCTTGAGGCGCGTTAAACTGCGCCTGTAGACGCTCATGGGTTAGCATGCCGCCGAGCTGGCTGACAGATTTTTCATCCACAAAATATTGCTGCAGCTTCTGGTTGTCCCGGCTCAGCAGTTTGTGGGTGATGCGGTATTGTCCTTCAATCTGCTCCACGTACAGCGGCAGGTGGGGGAGGTGAGGCAAATAGTGGCGCTCGAAGCCCAGTCCTGTGGCGGCCACCAGTATGTCGTTGATGTCCACCTTATAGCGAAACTTATAGCCTTGGATCAGATTGGCTAACATGTCAGACAGGGCTTCGCTGCCGCCGACGCGCTTTAGGCGCATCCAGCTGAACTCATGGTTGCTCTCCACATCGACCACTTGATACTCGACGCCTTTCTGCAGGTCATCGAAATAGTATTCTTCGCTCAGCTCCAGCAGCTTGACGATAAGCGGCTGCTCAGGGTTGAGGCCGTGATCGACTGGCAGACGGATACGGGCGCCGCCGACCGAGAGGTCCACCGTAATACCTTTCACCTCATTGCGACCCGGCTGCAGTACACCGATGCGGATCGCGTAGTTCATTCGCTCCTCGGCGCGGTTAAAGTAACTGCCTAATATGGCGCCGCTGGCCACATAGGGAGTAAGGGCGGTATCGCTGGTTTGGTCGCCTTCCCGCGCGCGTTGCCGGCGCAGTTTATGCCCCTCGATCACCTGTTCGTATACGCCTAGGGTGTATTGCCCCCGGTACAGGGCCAGCGCCTGAATAAAGTTCTCTTTTGCAGGGGCGTCGACAAAGTGGGTCTGGGCGCCACTGTTAAAAGCCTCACAAGGCAGCTCGGATCTGTCCCTGAGATCGATAACTCGAGTACAAGGGGAGGAGAGTCGGTTGAGCTCCATCTTGAGCAGAAAACGGGTCGAATTGGACTCGCCCGAGGTCAGATGATCAAACAGCTCCTGGAAATTGGTTTCCATTAGCAGGGGTTTTAACTGTTCGATCAATGCCTTATGTTGCTCTAGACTCATGGATTATATCTTTTCGACTCGTAATTGATGGCGCGGCTTACCTTCTTGTGTCGGCGGCTTGGTTCAAAACTTGATAGCCTTTTGTTTATTCAACACAATTTTACTTTTCCGGTGAGGGGGAGCAGCTTGGTAAGCCTTAACGCCAGTGTAAGATATTTTGAAGTCATTGTGGGAATCATTTTACCGCTTAGTCAAAAGATGGATTGGGTTAAGCGGACTACAGCCGCTCATGATACTCATGTAGAATGCCTGCATGAAAAAGGGCTGTCTCTAGGTTTGCGCAGCTAGATCGGGGATAATCCGGACATTGAAGAGATGACAAACAGTTAAGCTATGGCGAAGAATAAAACAGCATATGTGTGCAGCGAATGTGGTCAGGACTTTCCCCGCTGGCAGGGGCAGTGTAATGCCTGCGGCGAATGGAACACCATCTCTGAGGTGAGGCTGGCACCGGCCAAGTCAAGCGCGGGCTCGGTGGCCGGTTATGCGGGGGCCGTCGGTGGCGGCTCGAAGAAGCTTAGCGAGGTGGAGGAGTTCGAGGCCAAGAAGCTGCTTACCGGCATTGGCGAGCTGGATCGCGTGCTGTGCGGCGGGCTCACCACGGGCTCGGTTAACATTATCTCGGGGGATCCCGGCGCCGGTAAGACGACCATTTTGTCGGATCTGGTGTCGCGTATGTCTCAACTGATGCCCTCGCTCTACTGCACCGCCGAAGAGTCGCTGTCGCAGTTTAAGAACCGGGTCAATCGCCTCAGGCTCGACTGCAACGAGGAAAACCTCTACCTGATGGCCGAGACCAATGTGGAGGCGATCATCGCCGAGCTGGAGGCCAAGCAGGTCAAGTTTGCGGTGATCGACTCAATTCAGGCCGTGGTGACGGATCTGGCCAACGGCAGCCCGGGGTCGCCATCTCAGGTCAAGGGCAGTGCCCAGGCGCTGACACAATACTGTAAGCAGAACAATGTCACCATGTTTTTGGTGGCCCACGTGAACAAAAACAACGAGACGGCAGGTCCGCAGACCCTGATCCATATCGTCGACTGCCTGACGCATCTCGAGTGTAACGACGGTCAGGTGCGCACCCTGAGGGCCAACAAGAATCGTTTCGGCGACGTGGATACCGTAGGCATCTTCAGGATGACGGAGCGGGGCATGATAAGTGTCGATAACCCCAGCGAGATCTTCCTCTCGGGCTCCACTACCGAGTCTCCCGGGGCGGCCATTACCTGTATCCGCAAGGGCAATCGCAACCTGCTGCTGGAGATCCAGTGCCTGACCACAGAGGCTGAGGGGGAGTTTCCCCAGCGGGTCTGTGTCGGCCTGAACATGAACCGCATCAAGATGCTGACGGGAATTTTGCGTAAACATACCCGCACCAAGATCTATCACGACACCTATTTCAATCTGGTGGGCGGACTCAAGATTGACGAGTCTGAGACCTGTATCGACCTGGCGCTGGTGGCAGCGCTGTTGAGCAGCCTCAACGAGTTTGTGGTGCCGCGCACCACCTGCATCATGGGCGAGCTGAGTCTCAACGGTGATGTGCGCCCCATTGACAGCGGCGTGCCCAGGGTGAAAGAGGCGGTGCAGCATGGCTTCACCGAGATCTTTATTCCCTATCGCAACTATCATAAGTCGATGGAAGGGTTGGGCGCCAAGATTAACCCCATCAAGACGATCCACGAGCTACTAGAGCTGATCTGTTAAGGTTTACTGTCAGCGAGAGGAAACCCATGCGTATACGCAGTGAAGCCCCCGGCGATAGTGCAGACATAGCAGAGATCACCAGGGCAGCCTTTCTCGAGGCGCCTCACACAGACCATACCGAGCATCTTATCGTCAATGCCCTGCGAGATGCAGGCGCGCTGGCGATATCATTAGTGGCCGAGGTGCAGGGAAAACTAGTAGGGCATGTTGCCTTGTCCCGGGTGAGCATCTCTGATGGGAGTCCAGACTGGTATGGACTCGGTCCCATCTCGGTATTGCCCGGGCTTCAGGGAGAGGGGATCGGCAGCGCCTTGATGCGCGCCGCACTGGAAGCGCTCGATAACGCCGGTGCCCATGGCTGCGTCTTACTGGGAGAGCCTGAGTTTTATCGGCGTTTTGGCTTTGCGTCCAATGCCGGACTTACTCTACCCGGCGTGCCAGAGGCTTATTTTCTTGCGCATAAAACGCGCGGCGAATGGCCTCAGGGAGTGGTGAGCTATCACGCTGCCTTTCAGGTAAAGGCTAACTAGATTGAACGTTTTCTTGTTGTAAAAGATAAAAAAGCCTCCGGATATGGAGGCTTTTTTGCACTTAAGGTTGTTTAGCTACACTTGCCAAAAGTGGGGGTTGAATTTCCATCTTGGGATTCAACGGTCAGGTTTGAACAGACTGGCTGGTCACCGACTTTCACATCGGTGAAGTTAAACTTCACCTGTTGGCCTTCATGCAGGTTTGAATAAACGGTATCGCCGTTTTTCAGGTTGTACTGCACTGTAAAGAAGGTGGGGAACACGCCGCCTTCGTTAAGGATCTGTGGGCCATCGACCGTTGGCACCATAACAGACTGTGGGATGGCTACCGCGCTGTGGAAGGCCAGTAGTTGCGCCGCCATGGTCTGCTGGTAGCTCATGTCTTTGAAGTCCTGGCTCTCTGCATGGTGCAGGCCGCGTACATAACGAGACAGTGATGAGTAATCCGCAGGCAGTTTAGTGCCCAGTGCACTGCGATCTACCGTCTTAGAGAACTTTTGGTGGTCTTGGAACAGAGGCTCGTTGGTGACGAAGCGCAGCTCGTCGTTGGTGCTGCCACGCCATACCTTCAGCTTGCCACCTGCGTTAAGTTGGATTAGAGCCACGTTACCCTCATTATCACGCAGGTTAAAATGCGCAGGTACTAAGTGATCCATGTCCATCAGGGGATCAGAGAAGGCTGGCTGCCATTCGCCTTTGTCCAGGCCGTCGATAGCCTCGGCAACGGTTTTGTAGTTTGAGGTGATGTAGGTCGCCAGCAGTCCGTTGTTGACCGCAGGTGCACCATCGTCATTGTCTTTATGCATCGCCAGAAACGGCGCGCTAGCTTCCTGGTATTGACCGTGGACAGACAGGCCTTGGTCGTTGATGGCGTCGTAGGCGGTGCCATGGAAGATAGGGTTATCAGACAGTGACATTGTCTTGTACTTGGTGGTCCAGGTGGCCTGAGTCTTGTAGCTAGGCGCATTGGAGCTCACTTCTATGCCTGCTGGAATGATCTTGGCGCGGGCTTCGACTGCGACTCCCCAATCTAGCGAGCGGGCGACTAGTGTGCCATAGTCTGTGGTGGCCGATACGCTAGAGCAAGCTGAAGCGGTTTGTACTGCACCTATAGTCATAAGAGCGGCGATGCTGGCTGCGACGATTGATGTTTTCATGGTGACTACCTCGTTTGGTTGAACCTAAAATGGGTTTATTTCACGGCTTAATTTTGCCTATGGAGCTAGAATAGGCTTAAAACCTAATAGTTAATAACTAATAACTATTCGATAATCGAATATATTGGGTTGCACTAGAGCCGAGCTTTTAGGTGAACTTGTAGGCAAACATTTAATTGAGTATTTAAGTGAGTTGTTAGGTGGGGCTTGAGGCGTGCTTGCGGTGCATTAGATAGGAAAACATAGAGCGTTAACCTGTGACGCCGGCATCAGGAGTTAGCCCGATGGACCGGCGTTAGCGGCAGCGCCAGATCGAAAAAGAGGACCCTGGGTCCCCTTTGTGTTGCATTCATTGCTGCTAAGCTAACTCTAGCAAAGTCCATGGCTGGCAGGAGGGCGCATCACCCTTGATCATGCACCTCGATAAACATCTTGAGTTCACGGTCGAGCAATGAGGCATCGCCTATGTTGAGCTCTAGCATGCGCCTTAAGTGGCTGATGCTGTCGATATCGATATGCAGGCATTCGAGGCCGAGTTGGCCGTCTTGACGGTGGATCACCTGGGTCTCCATGGTGACCTCTACATCCGAGCCTTCCAGGGTGAAGCTCAGGAGTATTGGTTCCTGGCTTGGTGTGAAGGCTGGGGGCAGCTCTACCAGGGCACCATTTAGGCTAAGATCATGGAGCGTGGTCGACCATACCTTATCGTCTTGGGTGAGCGTCGCATTGACATCGAAGAAGATGCGCGAAAATTGCCGCCTTTCATCCATAAGCTGTCTTAGCCTCTAATGTGAGCGTGATGTTAATAAGGTAAGCATAAGCTAACATGACCCAAGTGTAAAAATCTTGATTTATATTTAGCTTTAGTGACTTGAGGCAAAATCTCTTTGCCTGGGGCGATGAATCTGGTAGGCGACGCTGCTGGTGATTTTTTAGGGGCTATGGCGGCTAAAAATCGCGCCAGATCCCATAATTGAGATAAAGCTTATATGCAATTATGAAAAATTGTGAATAATAGCCTTAACCTTTATTTAACGTGTCTGGGAGCTGGGTCATGGCCCTAACTTCATTACAACCTTGTGTGCTTGTGGTCGACGATGAGGCGGTGATCCGTGCTCGTCTGAAGGGCTATTTCGAGAAAGAGGGTTATCGGGTGCTCGAGGCCGCCGATGGTGAAGAGATGTGGCAGCAATTCAGCCAGCAACATGTCGATCTCGTGATGCTGGATATCAACCTGCCCGGTGTCGATGGCCTTAGTCTGACGCGAGAACTGCGCAGTCGTAGCGACGTGGGGATCATCCTTGTGACGGGACGTGACGAGGCGATCGATAAGATCATCGGCCTGGAGATGGGCGCGGACGATTATGTGACGAAGCCCTTTGAGCTGCGCGAACTCCTGGTGCGGGTCAAGAATCTACTCTGGCGCATCTCTCTGGTGAAGAAGGCGCAGCAGCAGACCATCGCCGAGCTCGAACGCGGCGACGATCTCATCGAGTTTGAAGACTATAGCCTGGCCCTCAACAGTCGTAAGCTTTCCCTGGGCGATGAGGTGATCAAGCTGACCAAGGCCGAATTTGAACTGCTGAGCGCCTTCGTGCTGCATCCTCAGCAGGTGCTAAGCCGTGAGCGTCTGATGCAGCTCACCAGCCATCGCAATCAGGATGTGAATGACAGAACCATAGACGTGATCATTCGCCGTTTGCGCAACAAGCTAAATGCCGAGCTCTTCGTGACCGTCCACGGTGAGGGTTATCTGTTTGCCGCTAAGGTTGAGGATTAGCCCCGGGCACCTCGACCCGGTAGATGGGGTAAAAATCCGCCGGTGCCAGGCTGTCAGTCAGCTGTTTCACCTGGCTATTTTGAGGCGTGAGTCCCTTTATCCTGGGGCCGATATCACCAAAGGGGGCGGCGCCCTCGAGTTCTCGCACCACCACATCTATCGCTAACTTACCCTGCAGCACCACCTGATCGTCACTACTAAAGGCCACCCTATGGCGGTACAGGCCGCGCAGGGTGGCGGGCGAGAGATAGCTGCTCACCAAGGCTATGTCTTGTGCCGTGTCCTGTTGCGCCAGGGCGCCGATGGCGGCCTCGATGGCCACGGCGCTGCCGAGAATATAGTCGGGGGTGTGATCTTTGAGCAGGTGATGCAGCTGATCCCGATAGAGGGCGCGATTGTTGTCGGCATGGCGATTGGAGGAGATAGTTACCCGACTGCCCTTGAGTGCTGCCATGATCCCTTGTTCCACCCAGGTGCTGCCTCCCAGCTTCTCTGGGCCCAGCAGCAGTGCTAGCTTAGCGGGCTTATTTTTGGTGGTGCGGCGAATATAGTCGCCGGCATGCCATCCCATCTGATACCAGTTGACGCCAATGCGTGTGTTTACCAGCGGGCTGTCGAGTCGGTTGACCAAGGCCAGCATGGGCTTGCTGATCTGCCCCTGATAGTGCTTGAGCAGCTCTGGGTCCACTGTACCCAGCAAGATGGCGTCGAAATTGCCGGCCATGCAGCGCTCGAGCTGCTCGAGTTGTTTGGCCTTACCATAGTAACTGCCGGCCTCAAACAGCTCTAGGGCTACGCCCAATTGCCTAGCCTGGGTGACCAGGCCATAGTCTATGCCTATCCAATAGGCATCTTTGAGGTGAGGAACCAGGGCGCAGAGTCGCCAGGGCTGTTTGGTCATGTTCAGGGGCTGATAGGTGAGCGTCTCGACCTGCTGAAGCTTGGCGTTATAGGGGCTGCGCTGCTGAAGTGACCAAGTATCTGCGGCGTAGGCGTGTGCCGATATTGCCAAACAGGCAGAGATCGCTAGGCCATTGAGGCAAAGATAAAAGGCGCTGAAAAAGGGAGATTTATTATGCTTCACCACGGGGCACTCAGTATAATGTAACCAGACGCATGTTATTGATTCATTGTAACAGTTAAACGGGAGCCATGTGGGCGCTTTATCACTCTCAGGAAAAAGTTTAGTCGGCCGATTGATGCTGGCTTTCAGCCTACTGGCCCTGCTCTTACTTCTGCTGGTGAGCCTGGGCAGCATTTCCCTCTATTGGGTGAAGGCTGCCGACCAATATCTCTATGAAGAGGCGCTGCCCGCCTCTGAAGCCGCGCGCCAATTGATGCAGTCGGCCAATGTGCTGCAGGACAATGCCCAGGCGCTGGAGCGAGTCGAGGAGGAGGCGGAGCGCGCCTTTATCGGCCGCAAGCTATCCATCGAGAGCGGCAACCTGCTCGGCGCCATCGCTCGTCTCAAGTCGCTGAATCTGCAAGGCGATAGTCACCTGGGGCCCAGGGCGGCGGAGATCATCCATGATCTCACTCAACTCGGCCATCAGGTGGGAGAGCGTCTGGCGCTCGCCAAGCTGTTGAGGGGGGATGGCGAGGCCCTAGTGGACGCCTCCGGGCGGGCAATCGAGCTGCTGGAGGCGGAACTGGCCGTAGTCGATTCGGCCGTGCTGGCCAAGTTGAGCTTGGCTTACCCCGAGGTTGCCGGCGCGACACAGAGTGGCTATCTGCTCGATACCATCATTGAGAAAGATCTCGATATACAGGCGCGTCTCAATCGCGCCTTGGCCCTCATTCATCATCTGGCGCTGGTGGGTCAGCTACTGCAGTCGCCCGAGCAACATCTAGGCCTCACTAAGGTGCTGGTCAGCATGTCGCGGGTGCTGGCCGAGCAGCCCGGCGGCGAATATCGATTGCAGCCAAGCGAGGCTCAGGGCGGAGCCCCCGGTAATGATGCCGTTAACGCATCAACCAGGGAGCAGAGCGGCGATCTGCTAGCCACTCAGCCCGATCTGATGCCGCTCGAGCTGCTCAAGGGAGTGGTGCGCGATCCGGTGCGGGCGGCCGAGCTGGCCCATGAGTTAGATATCTTGCGCGGCGTCGGCGATAAGCTCATGCTGCAGCGCCGCTATGCCAAGGTGCTCGCCTCCCAGACGGCCCAGCTACAGCGGCTGAGCGATAAGCTGGGCCAGCTCAATACCCTGGTTGACTCGGCCATGAAGGCTCAGCAAACCCAGGCGGAGCAGGCGAGAGGCGATTTTTTACGTCAGCTCTTCTGGGCCAAGGCCGGGCTCTGGGGCACCGGCCTTGTGATGCTGGTGCTGATCCTGCTGGTGGTCTACCGGGTGATCTACAAGGGGATCGCGCTGAGGCTGCATGAGGCGACCGATGCCCTGGCACGCCTTAGCAAGGGCGATACTCAGGTGGCGCTCGATCCCCATGGTGATGACGAGCTGACCGCCATGGCCTCGGCCATCGATGCCTTTAAACAGAAGACAGATCATAATCAGCGTCTGCAGTCGGCGCTGCAGGAGACGGCCGATGAGCTATCGGCCCACAAGGCGTCGCTGGAGACCACGGTACAGAAGCGAACCCAGGAACTGGCCCAGGCCAATCGCCGCCTCGATGCCGAGGTTAAGGGCCATGCTCAGGCGAGACAGTTGGCCGAGGCGGCCGACAAGGCCAAGTCGCTATTTTTGGCGACCATGAGTCATGAGATCCGCACCCCCCTCAACGGTCTGCTCGGCACCCTGACCCTACTGGGGGAATCTGAGCTGCCCACGGCCCAGAAACAGATGCTCGCCCTGTCCCAGTACAGCGGCGCGCTGCTGCAGACGGTACTGAACGATATCCTCGATTTCTCCCGTCTGGAGCAGGGTAAGCTGACTAACGAGCTGCGCTCCGTGGCCATCAACGAGCTGCTTGATGAGGTGGTGGCCATCATGCTTGCCGGTGCGGGCAACGCCGGTCTGTCGCTGCGCCTCGAGCGAGACCAGTTGCCCGAGTGGGTAAGCCTGGATGGCCCCAAGCTGCGACAGGTGTTATTTAATCTGCTAGGCAACGCCATCAAGTTTACCCCGGCTGGGGAGATCCGTCTCAGGGTGCACCGCCAGGGGGAGCGTATCCATTTCGCGGTGAACGATACCGGCCTAGGGATCCCCGAGGAGGTTATGCCGCGCCTGTTTACCGCCTATAGCGCCCAGCCCAACCAGGGGCGAAGCCGGGGCACCGGTCTGGGGCTAGCCATCAGCAAGGAGCTGGTCACCCTGATGGGGGCGAGCGATGAGGGGCTCTGGGTAGAGACTGAGGTCAATAAGGGCAGTACCTTCGGATTTAGCCTGCCGTTGATCGCCTGTGAGGCGCCTGCGCAGAGCACGACAGATATCGTCCCTCAGGTCGCGCCTAAGCGGGTGCTGGTGGTGGAAGATAATCAGGTCAATGCCATGGTGGCTCAGGGCTTCCTGGCTCATCTTGGTCATGAGGGGATATTGGCGCCGAGTTGTGCCGAGGCGATGACGGTTTTCGAGGATAAAGAAGCGGGTTTTGATGCCGTGATGCTGGATATTCAGCTTGCCGACGGTTCAGGCATAGAGCTGCTGAGCAGATTGCGTGCCAAGGCTGCCCCCGGTGTGCCCTTTGCCGCCTTTACCGCTCAGCTACAGCCTCAGGATCTTGAGCGTTATCGCGAGGTAGGCTTCGATGAGATCCTGGCCAAGCCATTGAACATGCAGGCCTTGATGCGCTGGCTGGGGCGGGCCTCGCAATCATCAAGCCCGCTATCTACAGCAACCAAAGCCACAGAAGTAATAGAAGCAACAGAAGGCACCGAAGTCGCTAACGTCACGGCGCAAATCACTGAGGGTGAAACGCCTAAGGCGTCGAAGGATGAGCATCCTCTGCTGGATAGCAATCAGTTCCAGGCGGATCTCGACTGCCTCGGCAAGGCGGCGATGACCGAGATGCTTAGCCTCTACCTAAGCTCCAGCGAGGCGCAGCTGACGCAACTTGAGGCATTAGTGGACGCTGTGGGAACAGACAGCAAGAATGAGACCAGTGGCAAGCTACTGCACGGCCTCAAGGGCAGCAGCGCCAACATGGGCATGCTCAGCATGACACGGCGCTGCCAACAACTGGAACATCAGGCGCTGCAGGCATCTGACATAGCGGCGCTTAAACAGCTTTGGCATGAGTCGGTAGCCGCCTTCGAGACGCGGCTAGCCCAGGCGGTTTAACCTGCTCTGCACTGCCCCGCCGGGCGGGAAAATCTACTAGAGCCCTGGGGGAAATCTGCTACACTGCGCGCCTAATAGCGAGTCTAAGACCAAATCAATAGCAAACCATTAGCAACCATAGTCAACCTAAAGCGGGATCCTCACTTATGTTATTTTCTCAATTGTCTCTGCCAGCTCCCCTGCAACAGGCGCTAGAAGCGCTGGCGTTTCGCGAGGCGACTCAGATCCAGGCCGAGGCGATTCCCTTGGTGCTCGGCGGCGGGGATCTTATGGCCTCGGCCCAGACGGGCACGGGCAAGACGGCCGCCTTCGCCCTGCCTATCTTGGCTAACTTGATGGGCCAGGCGCAGGTCGAGGGCTCGACTAAAAAGCCAAGAGCCCTGGTGTTGGTGCCCACCCGCGAGCTGGCGCTGCAGGTTCATCAGGGGATCTCAGATCTCGCCCGCTTCACCTCGTTGTCGGCGGGACTGGTTTATGGTGGTGTCAGCATAGACGCTCAGTGTCAGCAGCTCGCCAAGGGGGGAGAGCTGATAGTGGCTACTCCTGGCCGCCTGCTGGATCTGCACAGACGCGGCGCGGTTAAGCTGGATGCGATAGCGCATCTGGTGTTTGATGAGGCCGACCGCATGTTGGACATGGGCTTTGCCGATGAGATAGCCCAGCTGATGGCCCTCTTGCCGAGCGAGCGTCAGACCCTGCTGTTTTCCGCCACCCTAGATGACAAGGTACTCGAACTGAGTCATCGCTGGCTTAGGCAACCTAAACGCGTTGCGGTCAATGCGCAAAACAGTGCCAGCAAGGACGTCGAGCAGCGAGTCTATGCGGCGGACAGCGAGCGTAAGTTTGCCCTCTTGTCGCACCTGATCAACAAGGGCGATTGGCAGCGGGTGTTGGTGTTTAGTCGCAAGAAGGTCGCAGCCGATAAGCTGGCTGCGCGCCTGAGTGAGCAAGGCATAGCGGCCAAGGCGTTTCATGGGGATCTGGGCCAGGGCGCCCGCGAGCAGGTGCTCGGTGATTTCCGCAAGGGAGGCGTCAAGGTGCTGGTGGCCACAGATGTAGCGGCGCGGGGGATAGATATCGAGTCTCTCGACTATGTGGTCAACTATGAGCTGCCCTATGTGGCGCAGGACTATGTGCATCGTATCGGCCGTACCGGCCGGGCGGGTAAACAGGGGGTCGCCGTGACTCTCTATTGCGAGGAGGATGCCCTGCTGCTGGAGGAGATTGAGGCGCTGCTGGATAAGCGCCTGCCTCAGCAATGGTTACCCGGTTTCGAGCCGGATCTTACCAAGGCGGATCCCAATCCCCGTCGTCATGGCAAGGCAGCGCAGAAACGCCGCGCCAAGCGGCGCGGCCAGGGTAGCAGACGCTAGCTGCTAGCCGTTAAAGTTAATATCAGGGTTAGGCCGAGAGCACCTCACAGTCCTGGCGTACCCAGGTTTGGGTAAGCCTGGCGAGGGCCTGATAGAAGCGGCCGCTGTCTCTGTCACTCACCCGCATGGCAAACTCGGGTAACCAGGCATCCAGGTACTGGGCGATAAAGGCCTGTTGGTCTTTATCGCCCAGGCGAGTGGCCTGCTGGGCGACATAGGCCAAGATCACCGCAATATGATCGGCGGGCTCGGGAAAGTCGCTCTGCACCTGTAGCTGACTCTGCATAAGCAGCGCCATCATTTCCTGATGCTGGTCGCCGAAGAGCAAAGGCTGCTCCTCGTCTTCCTTAGGCGTCAGATAGAGGCTGGCATAGGGATTGGCGCTCTGCTTGCCGCCCACCAGAAACAGGCCGCAATAGTCGGCGGCAAGGTTGAGCAGGGCGGGCTCATCATTGAGGCCTGCCAGTACCTCCTGCAGGGTGTTAACCTCAGGTGCCAGCTCGGGATCGGTGGCGAGCAGGTCAAAGAAGGCCTGCGCCTCGCTGCTTTGCAGGCAGGTCAGGCGCTGATGATCTATCTCTTTGGCAAACAGATCCGACAGCAGGCGGTAGACCCTGGCTCGCGCCTGGTTTTGCGCTGTTTGGTTAATCGATGTTTGGTTCATCTTGTTTCTCCTTTGACCCGGCCCTATTAGCGGCCGATCTCTATGGGACCGCTAAAGGCGCTGACTTCAGGCACCTTGCCGCTGAACTTCTCAAACTCCACCAGGCAGGTGTAAGCGGCGCAGGCCTGTGCCAGCTTGGAACTGCCGATATCCTGAGTCAGGGTGTTGGGATCGCCGTAGCTACACAGGGCGCCTATCTCGTTGCCGCCTTGCTTGCTGCCATCCTTGCCCACAGGGCCATACCAGGCTCCTTCGTGGATTCGAAGGACTCCTTGAGGGAAGCGGTTCGATACCCGTGCGCCCGCCAGTAGCTGCCCCCTGTCGTTGAACACGCGCACCAGATCGCCATCCTTGATGCCGCGAGCCTTGGCATCCAGGGGGTTGAGGTAGACAGGCTCACGCCCCTGTACGGTATAGGTCTCACGGTACTCCTGGGATTCACACATCTGCGAGTGCAGACGTTGATCCGGGTGGCATGACTGCATCCAGATGGGGTACTTGTCTGAGCCGGGGCCGCCGTGGCTGCGCTCGCTCTTCTCCATCCAGGTGGGGTGGCCAGGACAATCGTCGTAGTTGAACTGGGCGATCTTACGGCTAAAGATCTCGATAAGGCCTGACGGCGTGCCCAGCGGGTTGATCTCGGGATCCTCTCTAAAATCGCTGTGACGTGTCCAGGGCTGGCCTTCACCGAAGTGCACATAACCTTGCTGCCAGAAGGTGTCGAAGTCAGGCATCTCGAACTTACCGGCGTTGGCGGCCTTACATTCGTCGTAGAGCTTTCTCAGCCAATCCATCTCGGTCAGGCCGCGAGTATATTGCTTCTCTTTACCCATGAGCGCCGCGAAGCGGGTGAAGATCTCAAAGTCCGACAGGCTCTCGTACAGAGGTTCGACCATCTTCTGCATCGCCAGGACGCCGCGGTTGGCATAGCTGCCGTACACGTCGATGTCGTTGCGCTCGAAGGTGGTACAGGCCGGCAGCACTATGTCTGAGAAGCGGCAGGTGGCGGTCCAGTTCACGTCTACGGTGACCACACATTCCAGCTTGTGGAAGGCGCGCTTCATCTTGTTTCTGTCCTGGTGATGGTTCCAGGGGTTGTTGCCCGAGAACACCATCATCTTGATGTCGGGGTAGGTGACCTTGCTGCCGTTGGCATCTATCGTCTTGCCCGGCTCCAAGATGGCATCTATCCAGCGCGCAACAGGGATAGTGCTGCTGGCGCCCTTGAAGTCACTGCTGTCAAACAGAGGCTTTTGGCCCTCATCCAGGTTACGCGGGAAGGCGCCAGGCGCCGCCGCACCCGACGAAGGTACGCCTATGCTGGAGTAGTGGTGGCCGTAGCTGATGCCGCCGCCGGGCAGGCCGATTTGGCCTATCATGGTGGCCAGTACAGCCGCCATCCAGTATGGCTGCTCGCCGTGTTGCTGGCGCTGAATACACCAGCCCATCATGAGTTGGGTGCGGCCCTTAGTCATCACCTTGGCCAGATCTTTGATGATCTCGACGCTGACGCCGGTGATCTTGCTGGCCCACTCAGGCGTCTTGGCGATGCCATCTTTCTCACCCATGAGGTATGGCAGGAACTCGTCGAAGCCCAGGCTGTAGCCGTCGATGAAGGCCTTGTCGTGTAGCTCTTGGGTCACCATCTCGTGGGCGATACCCAGCATCAGGGCCACGTCTGTCTGTGGGTTGATGTAGAGCTGTTCACAGCCAAGGTACTTCTGGGTCTTGGTGACCACGGGATCTATGCTGATCACCCTGATCTTACCTTGGGCCACCTTCTCCTTGAGCAGCGCCAGATAGGCGTACGACTCGTGGGTCTCGGCGTTCCAGCCCACCTGCAGGTTCTTGTAGGGGTCGTTCGACCAGAGGATGATGGTGTTGCTGTGCTCGAGGATCAGCGGCCAGGAGGTGCCCTGGGCGTAGACCTCGGTCGAGCCGAGCACGTAGGGCAGAATCGTCTGACCGGCGCCGGTGGAGTAGTCGCCGACCTTCTTGACGAAGTTACCGTGCATTCCTACCGCGCGCTGCATGTGGCTGGTGGAGGAGTGCAGCTGACCCGTGGCGCGCCAGCCGGTTTGGCCTGCATGCAGCCCAGAGGGGCCATACTTGGTCTGGATCTCATCGAGTGAGTCCTTAAACAGCGACAGCGCCTTGTCCCAGGTGACGCGCACGAAACGGTAGTCGCCGCGCTCTTGGGTGTTGCTCTTGTGCCCCTTAAGCAGGAAGTCGAGGCGCACCATAGGGTAGCGCACGCGGGATGGGTTATAGACCAGGCCCTTGACCCCATTGATCATATCGGTGGGGTATTTATCCAGGTCGAAGGGGATCACCTTATCGATGACGCCGTTCTTGCGAGTCATCTTAAAGGCGCCGAAGTGGGAGCCGGTAGTTTTCCACACTTCATCTGTCCCTGCGCTGGCCAGGGCGTTGAGCGGCGCCAACAGCGATGAGCCGCTTAGGGTGACATAGGAGCTGGCGGCGAGGCCTTTTAGAAAATCTCTTCTGTTCATGATGCTATCCTGTTAGTGCGCTGAGGTGGCAAAAGTCGATGAATGTTCTTGCAGGTATTTCTGTACCAGTGCCTGGGTGTCCTGATCCATGTTGACGAAGGCGATCATTCCCTGAAACATGCCGGGCCAGGTGTTGGCGTCGAAATGCGCCTCATCGGGCTGGGTATGACAGACGCTACAGCTGCTGGAATAGGTGTCGCGGGCGTAATCCCACAGTGGCTGCAGATCTTTCACCAGATAGTCGCCATCCACCCAGATCTGCGCCTCGACGCGCTGCCAGGTCAGGCCGGTGAGCGGGTCTTGCTGCTCTTCGAACACTTCCATGACACCAGGCTCCAGGGCGGCATCTTTAGAGAGCTGGGCCGAGAGGATGTTCATGCCGAAATCGAAGTAGATCACCCGGCCTGCGCCTATCTTCTTGCGCCAGCCGTCGATACCTACCTTGGCGCGTTGACCCTTGACCTCGAGCACCTTCACCTTAGTGGCGATGTTGAGTGTGCCCGCCTCGACGTCAGTCTTTTCGTTGAAGAACAGCGGCTTGGTCAGAGCGCTGAAGTAGCTTTCGCCGACAGTTAAGCTGCTCTCGCCCGACCCCACCTGGGCGATAAGCTCTGGGGCGCGTGAGGTACCCATGTCAGGTAGCTTGTGGGCGATACCCTTGTGGCAGTCGATGCAGCTTTGATCTAACTCGGCGGCGCGCTTCATCTGCTTCTGGGCCAGCTTTGACATCTCGTCCCACTTCATCGAGTCATAGTTGTGGCAGTTCTTACAGGCGAGTGAGTTGTCGCGATCGAATCGTTTCCACTCGCGGCTCGCCATCTCCAGACGTTTGGCCTCGAACTTCTCTTCGGTGTTGACGGTTTGTAGCAGCCAGCCCCACATGTCATGTGACGCCTCTATCTTACGGCCTATCTTACGGCTCCAGTTGTGGGGCACGTGACAGTCGGGGCAGGTGGCCCGCACGCCTGAGTGATTCGACCAATGCACTGTGCTTTGCAGCTCCTGGTAGGGCTTACTCTCCATGCTGTGGCAGCTGATGCAGAAGGCTTCTGTGTTGGTCGCCTCCAGGGCGGTGTTGAAGCCACCCCAGAAGATGATGCCCATCAGGAAGGCTGACAGGCTAATGGCGCCAAGGGTGAGGTTTTTGGCGGGTTTGTTGAGGGTACGCCAAAGGGTGATAAACCACTTCATAGCAACATCCTTTCTCAAGTTGGTAATGGGGTTAATGGGCGACGACGCCGCCGAAGGCCTGGATCATCCAGATGATGAAGCCATAGGCGCTGATGCCTGTGACGGTCAGCATCGGGAAGAGCAGCACTATGATGAAGCCGAGGGCTTTGAGCTCTTTGGATTTATCCTGATCTCGTGTTTCGCTTATTGGCTGTGATGGCATGACAGACTCTCTTAGTTGATCTTTGTCCATGGCTGCATGGTAGAGGAGGGATGTGAATGGGGGTGCTGCCTGGCATGAACCAAGGGTGACAAGTTATGAAAAAATATGAATAAAACTGAGCCTGACGACTTGATGGCGAAGAATTTATTTATAACTGGCTGATATTGAATGAGTTAACTGAGTTTTCTCTTGAGTGGATGTCCCATGGTTGTCGCGGTATCTCAGGCTAAAAAGGCCTTCGCGCGAAAGTTGAACAAAAGTTTGGCGAATTGTTAGCTTGCTCTAGTTTATGTCACAGTCTTTGCTGTAGAATGCGCCGCCAACAAAGGCTGTGTTATGGGTAAGTGTTTGCTTACCTTAAAAGGTCGGTATCTCCTCGGTTACCGATCTGCAGGTCACGTAAGGTACACCAATAAGTACTCAGTGGATCTCTCACCCACAGACATCTGTCGTGGGGCTCTAACTTGCCACAGCCTTCCAAATTAAGAGATCAAAAAAGGTAACTACTATGAAGTCTGAACAGACTCTCGCTGCACCCGCTGTACCTGCAAGCTCCCTGCTTGACCGTTATTTTGCCATCACCGCTCGCGGCAGCACGCTGCGCCAAGAGGTGATTGCCGGCTTAACAACCTTCCTCGCCATGGTTTATTCGGTGATCGTGGTGCCAAACATGCTGGGCGCCGCCGGTTTCGATCCCGGCGCCGTCTTCGTGGCCACCTGTCTGATTGCCTCCTTCGGCTCGCTGCTGATGGGGCTGTGGGCTAATCTACCGATGGCGATTGGCTGCGCCATCTCACTGACCGCCTTCACCGCCTTTAGCATGGTGCTGGGCCAGGGGATCTCGATTCCCGTGACTCTGGGGGCCATCTTCCTCATGGGCGTGGTCTTCACCCTGGTGAGTGTCACCGGCGTGCGTCAGTGGGTACTGACCAACCTGCCTAAGGGGATCGCTCACGGTACCGGCATAGGCATAGGCCTGTTCCTGCTGCTGATCGCCACCAATAGTGTGCATCTGATCGTCGCCAACGACTCTGGCCTGCCGGTGAAGCTTGGCGATATTCATAGCCTGCCTGTCATCGCAACAGTGATTGGCCTGGCGGCCACCATAGGCCTGGAGCGCCGCGGCGTACCCGGCGGCATTCTGCTGGTGATCATCGCCCTGTCGGTATTTGGCCTGGCATTCGACCCGAGCGTGACCTACCAAGGCTTATTCGCCCTGCCTGATTTGATGTCAGATAAGTCGCTTATCGGTCAGCTGGATATCATGGGCGCCCTCAACCCTGTGGTGCTGCCTATTGTGCTGGCGCTGGTGATGACGGCGATCTTCGATGCCACAGGTACCATTCGCGCCGTGGCCGGTCAGGCCGAACTTTTGGATGAGAAAGACAATATCGTTGGCGGCGGTAAGGCGCTGACCTCAGATTCCATGAGCAGCATCTTCGCAGGCGCCGTGGGCGGCGCGCCGGCGGCCGTGTACATCGAGTCGGCGGCGGGTACCGCGGCCGGTGGTAAGACGGGCCTGACGGCGACAATCGTCGGCGTGCTCTTCCTGCTGATGGTATTCCTGGCGCCGCTTAGCTACCTGGTGCCGGCCTACGCCACGGCGCCGGCGCTCATGTATGTGGGCCTCTTGATGCTGAGCAACGTGACCAAGCTGAACTTCGACGACAAGGTCGATGCCATGGCGGGGCTAACTTGCGCGGTGTTTATCATCCTCAGCTGTAATATCGTTACCGGCATCATGCTGGGCTTTGTGACCCTAGTGGTTGGTCGTCTGGCCAGCGGTGAGTGGCGCGCCCTGAAACCCGGTGTATTAGCCATCACTATCGGTCTGGTGGTCTTCTACATGGGCGGCTGGGCCATCTAGTTTGCCTTGGTCCGCTATATAACTTTAGCGGCACCTCAGATAACACAAACCCAGGTCTTTTGACCTGGGTTTGTGGTTTAAGGCGGTAGAGTAAGATATGTCACCACAGGCAAATACTATTCCTGCTCGGGGGCTTCATCATGGCAGAAGGCACCTAGCAGATCTTTCCAGGTGATGATGCCCACTATCTTGCTAAATGCCATCACGGGCAGGCAGCCGATGTCGTGGGCCAGCATGAGTTGCCCGGCTGTCTTGATGTCGGCCTCGGGGGCTATGGTGATGGGATCCCGGCTCATTACCTGATGGGCGCGGCGCTGCAGGGTGTCGCTATCACGCTCGGTCTCGCCTATGCTGCCGATATGGGGGCTGAGGGTGCGCAGATAGTCGCGTTCGGATAGTACGCCTTGCAAGCTGTCGTTCTCGATCACCAGCAGATGATGAAAGGGGGCGCTGTCAAAGATCTCTTTGACTATGGTAAGCCTGTCGTCCATCTCTATGGTGACGACCCTGGTGCTCATGATCTCCGATACCCGTGTTGCCATGGCAGACTCCTGAGACTTAGGGGGAGGTTGACTGAGTTTTGTAAGGTTCTCAGTGACTTTGGTGAATGTTCACCCTGTTTCCAGTTATAACAGATAAATGAATGTTCAACAAATGACCATCTAAATTTCACATAAATGTCATGGGCTTGCCTTTTAATGACAGGGTTTATCTCCGCATCAGGGCAATTAGATGAAACCTATGCCATTGGCCAGCCAGTCAGAACTTTCTTACTCAGCTTTCAGGCAAGCAGATCTCAGTCAACACAAGGCGGTACGCTACTGCCGCGAGCTGATGCGACGCCCCTCTATTACTCCGGAAGACGCCGGATGCCAGCAGTGGCTGGGGGCCAAGCTTGTTGCCATGGGCTTCGCAGTCAGCCACTATCAGGATCAGGGGGTGAGCAACCTGCTGGCGTCATTCGATGAGCGCCCAGCGCAGTTGGCGCTGGCGGGGCATACGGATGTGGTGCCGCCGGGTGATCTGAGCCGCTGGCAGACGCCGCCGTTTGCCGCCACCTTAGTGGATGACATGTTGATTGGCCGCGGCGCGGTGGACATGAAATCTGGCCTGGCTGTGATGTTGGCGGCGGTAGAGGACCATATTGCCTGCCACGGCCTTCCAAAGGTCAACTGGCAGTTTATCGTCACCAGCGACGAAGAGGGCGAGGCGGAATATGGTACCCGCGCCCTGGTCGAGCGCCTCAAGGCTCAGGCTCGTCTGCCCAGGTATTGTGTGGTAGCCGAGCCGACCGCCGATAGGCAGGCGGGGGATGTGATTAAGATAGGCCGTCGCGGCGCTATCTCGGCCAGGCTGCAGCTCAAGGGCAAGCAGGGACATGTGGCCTATCCCAAGAACGCAGTCAACGCCCTGCACATGGCGGCCCGGGTAATGCAGGCGCTTGAAGCCCTAAGCTGGGACGAGGGCAGCGACGACTTTCCCGGCACCAGTCTGCAGGTGACCCATGTGGATTCCGGAGAGTTTACCGACAATATCGTCCCTGGAAGCTGCGAGATCTGTTTCAACATCCGCTACAGCTATCGCTACAGCGAGGCGGAGATGATGGCGCGGATCAAGACCTGTCTTGACGAGTTGGCCCTGGGTGAGGGGGCCATCAGCCTGCGCTGGGAGCGCGGCTGTCAGCCCTATCATACCCAGGAAAATGACCAGCAGAGTCTGATCGCCCAGGTGGAAGCGGCGATCTTCGAGGTTACCGCCAGCTTTCCGCGCCTCTCCACCTCGGGGGGGACCTCAGACGGACGCTTCCTGTCATCAACCCAGACTCAGGTGATCGAGCTGGGCCTCCCCAATCGCACCATACACCAGGTCAACGAGCGGGTGGAGCTGGCGCAGATAGTGCGCCTCTATCGTATCTATCGCGCCTTGCTGATGCGCTTTCATGACTAGTTCGTCAAGCTCGGGAGGCTTGGATTGACGGCAATTGATCGCCTCATTGTGCCGTCAATCCTCGTAATGAAAAAAGACGCCCTAGGGCGTCTTTTTTCTTGTTTGAAATAGCATTTGTTAGTGCTATTTCAACGGGCTGTCTTCGCCGCCGGTGTTGAGCTCTGGCAGGTGGCAGTCGATGTAGCGGGCGCGCTTCTTGGCCTTGAGTCTGTGGGTGTCCACCAGCACCAGCCCATCGATGCAGTCGCCAAACTCGGCGTCTATGCCAAAGTCGAGGAAACTCACCCCTAAACCGTCGCACAGCTCGCCATACTGTTTATAGAGGGCGGGCACGGCCGCGCCCATACTAGCCAGCGCCTGTTTGAGCAACTTAAATTCCGCCTGATAGTCCTCGCCGGGGAAGAGGGCATCGAGCTGTTCGTGCTGCTCTGGGGTGAAGCTGTAGCGGCTGTTGGCGTGGGCCAGCTCCTGCACAGGGCAAAAGTGGGTCTGGTAGAAGTAGACCAACATTGCCTTGGCCTGTTCAGGCAGGGCGTCGCTGATGGAGACGGGACCGAACAGGTAACGATACTCTGGATGTTTGGCGAGGAAGGCGCCTATGCCGAACCAGAGGTAATCCAGGCTGCGCTTGCCCCAATACTTAGGCTGTACGAAGCTGCGCCCCAGCTCCAGCCCCAGCTCGAAGTAGGGGGCGAACTCGTCGCGGTACTGAAACAGCGACTGGCTGTAGAGGCCCTTGCGCTCATCCTGGTAGAGGCTCTTGGCGCTGGCGAAACGGTAGGCGCCGACGATCTCCAGCGCCTTGTGATCCCAGAGTACCAGATGCAGGTAGTCGGCGTCGTACTTGTCTGTGTCGCGGCGCTTGCCGCTGCCTTCACCCACGGCGCGAAAGGCGATTTCCCGTAGCCTGCCTATCTCACGCATGATGGGATTGCTCTGCTTGTGGCGATAGAGATAGATGAGTTTCTCATCGTGGGTCTGGCCCAGTAGCTCGCACTGGGACAGGGCCTCGATCAGATCGCTGCGCGACTCTGGGTGGGCGATGGCGTTTTGGGTCTTAAACAGGGGGCTGCGGTTCTTGCCGATGCGGTAGAGGTGATTCTTGAGCAGCTTCACCTGGGTCTTGAGCGGGAAGTCGCTGCTGGCCACCACCTCCTTGGGGAGCAGCTGACCTATGCGCAATGGCATGGTGCGCTTGGCCTGCTTGAACATCTCCTTCACCAGCAACAGGCTGGCCAGGGGTTTGTAGATCATCGAGGCACCATAGAAGGTGGCCGAGTTCTTGGCATCGGCAAACAAGGGAAGTAGCGGCGCCTGACAGGCCTTGGCGATCTTCAGAAAGCCGCTGTGCCAGTGCAGATCCCTCACACCGTTGGGGCGCAGGCGCGAAACTTCGCCGGAGGGGAAGATCAGTACGGCACCTTCGCTCTTGAGGTGCTGGTGGATCTTCTCCAGATGCTGTTTTGGGGTGCCGCCCGTCATGTTACGCACCGGCAGCAGGATGGAGTGCAGCGGCTCTAGGGCCATCAGCAGCTCGTTGGCCACCACCTTGATGTCGGGGCGCACCTTGCTGATAAGCTTGATCATCGCCAGGGCGTCCAGTGAGCCGATAGGGTGGTTGGCGTAGATCACCACCCGGCCCTCGCTGGGGATATTTTCCACCTCTGTGCTGGGTACGCTATAGGTGAAGTTGAAGCTGGCCAGTACCTGCTCGATAAAGTCTACCCCCTCCAGGTAATCGAATTCCTGGGTGATGGCATGGCACTCTTTTTCCATCAGGAAATAGCGCAGCAGCGCCTTAGTGGGGGTCGCCAGCCAGGGGCTCTGATTGAGCTTGGGCAGGTTGTTGGCAACCACATCGTCTACGGTGAAAATCATCTTTTGCATGGGGTCTGCTCGCTGTGTAAGGGATGGTGCCTGTGATGGAGACACCCTATCCATAGCGCCAGAGTAAGCGGGGAGTTTGACTAAGGGATGAACAAATTATTGCAGCCAGGTGACGCCTATTGGACGATAAGGCTGTCGGGTAGATGTATGGTGAAGGTGCTGCCGCGCCCCTCCTGGGAGTCTATGCTGATATCTCCCTTTAGTACCTGGGTGACTATGTTGGAGACTATGTTCATTCCCAGGCCACTGCCACCCTTACCGCGCTTGGTGGTGAAGAAGGGCTGGAACACCTGGGCCTGAATCTCCTGGGACATGCCGCAGCCGTCATCCCGGTAGGTGATGCAGATACCCTGGTCGCCGCGGGTCACCTCCAGGCTAAGCTTGCCAGACTTGCCATCTGGATAGGCGTGGATCACCGAGTTATTAAACAGGTTACTGACGATCTGATAGAAGGCGCCCGGGGTACTCTTGATGACCAGTTTCTCCGGACATTGATAGCTATACTCGTGGGGCGTACGCGACAGCATGGGGTTTAGCGAGATGAAGATCTCATCCAGATAGGTATGTAGGTCGAACTCCCGCACATCTTCGTGGGACTGATCCACTGAGACCTGCTTGAAGCTGGCGATCAGCTTAGAGGCGCGTTCCAGGTTGGCCAGGACCAGGCGGCAGCATTCGGCCACCTCGGTTTGGTATTCCTCGAAGTCTTCCTCGGTGATCTCCCCGCGGCGATAGAGCTGGTCGAAGTGTTTGACACTCTCCTGCAGGTGCGAGGCGGCGGTGACGCTGATGCCTATGGGGGTGTTGACCTCGTGGGTGATACTGGCCACCAGGCCGCCCAGCGCCGCCATCTTCTCCTTGTCCATTAGCTCGCCCTGGGTATGTTCCAGCTCGTCCAGGGTGTGTTTCAGCTCATCGTTACGCTGTTGCAGCTCCAGGGTACGCTCTTTGACGCGCTGCTCGAGGCGCTGATTGAGTTCGCGCAGGGCGTGTTCGGTTTCTTTTTGTTGCTGAATATTCTTGATGGTGCCAGCGATACGCACCACCCTGCCCACTTCATCGCGCTCGACTACCTGACCACGGTTGAGTACCCAGAGCCAATTGCCGTCGGGTGCCATGCCACGATAGGTGAGGTCGAATTTGTCTATCTGGTCGTTGAGACACTCCTTGGCGATCCGGGACACCCTGGCGATATCGTCGGGGTGGACGCAGGCGGCGATGGTCTTCTTAAGCTCCTCTTCCTGCTCGGGATACTTGAGGAAGGTGTTGGTTCGGGTGGCCTTGCCCTGGGGGATGTTCCAGTCCCAAAATTCATCGCCACTGCCCCACAGCGCCAGCTGCAGGCGCTGCTCGCTCTCGGCCACCTCGTGCAGCAGGGCGGCCTGCTGCTGATACTGGGACCACTTGCGGTAAAAAATTAAACTCACCAGCATCAGGGTCAGGGTGAAGTAGAAGGTGTAGGCGAAGGGTGACTGCCAGGGAGCGGGCTCCAGCATGATCTTGAGGCGCCTGACGGGACTGTACTGTCGATTGATATCTTTGGCGCGGATCTCGAACAGGTAGTTGCCCGGGGCGAGGCCGGTAAAGTAGGCGACCTGCTCAGGTGAGCCGGCTATCCAGGTATCGTTGAGCCCTATCAGGCGGTATTGGTAGCTGAGCCGGGTTGCATTGTGCAGATCCGGGCTGTGGTAATGCAGCGAGAAGATGTCGGCCGTATGGGGCAGTGACAGGGCTGGCGGCAGTCGAGGCGTACCCTGCTTCATATCGGGTAAGACCTGGGCTTGGCCCAACACAAAGAGTTCGGTGATCACAGGTAGGGTAGGTGGCTGACGCCTGGGGAGCTGCGCCGGGTTAAAGTGGTTAAAGCCGTTGACACCCCCCAGATACAGGGTGTTGTGCCGCCCCAGCGCCGCGGCGCCGAAGTTAAACTCGTTATCTTGTATGCCGTCGATGTCGGTGTAATTGGTGGTCTTGAGAGTATCAGGATCGAGCTGAGTCAGTCCTTTAGTGGTGCCGAGCCACAGATGACGGCGCTGATCGGCAAACAGTAGATAGATGGTGTTGTCGATCAGGCCATCGGCGGTGGTGAACAGTCGACTGCTAAAATCTTGGGTATTGAAATGCACTAGCCCTTCGTTGCTGGCGATCCACAGGGTGTGGTCGTCACCGGTGACTATGGAGAAGAGATGTTGCTTGGGCAGGGCATGGGGCGTGTGGCTGGCAAAATGAGTGATCTCGCCGCTGGGCGTGAGTCTGAGCAGGCCGTCACTGGAGGAGGTAAGCCAGTAATTACCATCGCCGTCTTGCAGCATATCTGTGATCGTCTTGATGGGGAGCGGTACGCTAATAAAGCCTGTCTCTATGCCCGTGTATTTGGCTAATCCCCCTTCGCTGCTGGTGATCCAGGGGGTTCCCTGACTGTCGAAGTAGAGGGAGTAGAGCTGGTTGCTGGGCAGGCTATTGGGGCTCTTGGCATCGGCGCGGTAATGGATGTAACTCTGCTTGTCCCTTGTATAGATAAAGAGGCCATTCCCCCGGGTGCCTATCCAGAGTTGGCCGATAGCATCCTCCTTGATGAAGCTAACGAAGGCCTGACTCAGGCTAGGATTCTGTGGATGGAAGGGGATGAAGCCGTCGAGTTCCCCCCTAGGGTTCTTCTGTCCTAAATAGACGCCGCTGGCGGTGCCGACCCAGAGCTTGCCCTGGCTGTCCTCCAACAGGCTGCGAATGTCCACGTTGAGTAGGTTGTTGTCGCTGAAGCTAAAACCATGAATATGACCGAAATATTGGGCGTCGAGAAAGGTCTTGCTCAGACCGCCCCCCTTGCTGCCAATCCACAGTTGCTGCTCGTTGTCTATCCACAAGGATGTGATGACGGGGCTGTTGATGCTGTAACGGTTTTCGGCGGAGGCGTTGAGCCTGTGTAGTGCGTCGCTGCTGGGTTCGTATCTTGCCAGTCCCTGGGCGCGAAAGCCTATCCATAGGCTGCCGAACTTATCCCGTTTGAGGTCGGCGATGGAGAAGGCGGCGCTGGCGGGGACGGCGGCGATCGCCTTGGCCTGATCGTTGATGATATCCAGTAGAAACAGTCCCCGGGTATGGGTGCCGACCCAAAGGGTATTGCTCTTTCCCGCCTCGATGGCGGTCACGCCGCGAAGCCAGGCTTGGGCGTATGGGGTCACGCTAATCTCGTCGTTTGTCTGTTTGAGGCTGGCGAGCCCATTGAGTGTGCCTATCCAGAGCCTGTCTTGTCGGTCGCGATAGAGAGTGTTGATGCGTCCGCCGGGAAGGCCCGGCGTGTTGCCACTGTCCAGGGTGGCCAACAGCTTGTTGCTGGCGGGCGAGAAGTGGAGCAGTTGGTTGTCGGCGGTAGCTATCCATAGGTTGCCCTGAGGGTCTTCATCCAGATCGACTATGTCGTCTGGCAGCGGGCTATTGTTGGCATTAAATGGCTCGAAGATGCCGGTGTCGGCATGATAACGGTTGATCCCTTCGTTGCGGGTGATCAGCCAAAGGGTGTTACGGCTGAAGTGTAGCTTCTTGATATATTTGGCCGAGGGACCGAGCCCATCGTCTTGGGTGTCGAAGATCTTAAAACGCTTACCGTCATAACGATTGAGCCCTGCCTGGGTGGCGATCCACAGATGGCCATCTTTGTCGTTGACGATATCTGTGACAGTGTTCATCGACAGTCCTTCCTTGGCGCCGAATGAATCAAATTGTGGCTGGTAGCTCAAGGCTATGCCGTGCTGGCTCACTAACAACAGGAGTGCGAGGATGATGGCTCTCATCTAGGTTCGCCCTGTTGCTGTGTGTTTGAAAATCATAACTTGGCCCTTGTGATCTAGGGGGCTGTTTGGCGCTCATCCTTGCCAGGGGTGATTTTACGGATGAAATGCCGGGCAAAACGCTTGGCACAATGAGCGACTTCTCGAGTGTTTAAGTTTAGAACTGTTTGGGGAAATTGCGAGTTGAATGAATAAGATAATGTGCCATTGCGGGCAAAATAAAGGGCAGCTTGAGCTGCCCTGTTTTGGTCTGGTGACGCGGGTTTAGAAGATCAGGTGAGCGACACCGGCGATCACCGGCAGGGTGACCAGGGTTCTCAGGATAAAGACGACAAACAGCTCGGCAATGTTGACCGGGATCTTGCTGCCGATCAGCAGGGCACCGACTTCGCTCATGTAGATCAGCTGAGTCACCGACATGGCGGCGATGATGAAGCGGGTCATGTCAGACTCGATAGAGCTGGCCAGGATCGAGGGGATGAACATATCGGCAAAGCCCACCACTATTGTCTTAGAGGCCTCTGTGGCTTCCGGTACCTGCAGCAGCTCAAGTAGTGGAATAAAGGGCATGCCCAGGTAATTAAAGATAGGCGTGTACTCGGCGATCATCAGGGCGACCGTGCCTATGGCCATTACCACGGGAATGACACCAAAGATCATGTCGATGACATTCTTCAGGCCATCTTTCAGGGTGTGGCTAATGCCGTCGGCCTTGCCAGCCTTCTCTAGCGCCAGTTCCAGTCCCCATGCGAACACGCCCTTGCCCTGAGGGATCACCTCATCGTCAGGGTGACGGGGGGTCTCGTCTATGTAGTGATCTTTCTTCCAAGAGAGTGGGGGAAGCTTAGGCACGACTATGGCCGCGATGACGCCGGCGAGACAGACGGTCAGGTAGAAGGGCACAAACAGGTGCTCTAGCTTGACCTGTGAGATCACCACCAGCGAGAAGGTGATGGAGACCGCGGAGAAGGTGGTACCAATCACAGCCGCTTCTCTCTGAGTATAGAAACGTGACTCGTACTGCTTGCTGGTCATCAAGATACCGACGCTGCCGTCACCCAACCAGGAGGCCATACAGTCGATGGCGCTGCGCCCGGGGAGGTTGAACACGGGGCGCATGATCTTGGTCAGCAGGGTGCCAAAGAGTTCAAGCAGGCCAAAGTTGAGTAGCAGTGGCAGCAACATGCCGGCAAAGATAAACACACAAAATAGCACCGGCAGCAGGTCGTTGAGTACCAGTGCGCCGGTATTCCCCGAGTGAATCGCCTCAGGCCCAGTGCCGGTAAAGGTCAGCACGATGAAGATGGCCCCCAGAATGCGTATCAGGGTCCACATGGGGCTGACATCGAGCAGGGCACGAAAGAAGGGATAGCGGTCGAGTATCGCCGGCTTAGCCAGCTTGCAAATCAGGGTACTCACTGCGGTGATCACCACAATGGCGGTGACGATGGCGACAATGCTGTCACCCAATAGATTTTGCAGCCCCTTAGATACGATTGCGATGGGGATCGTGATGGCATCTTGATAGCTAATGGGGGTCATGAAGAGTAACAGTCCGATAATGGAAGGGACCAGAAACGTCAGCACTGTTTTTATGTTATGGGTTTGTTTTTCAGCCACTTTATTTAGCCTTTATTCTTTGCTTCCCAAATGCGGGCAGCCATCTACTTATAGATCCGTTAATCAATACACTCTGAATATCCATTCATGAGATAAGCGGGGAAGGTTACCCCCTAAGTCCAGTGATGTAAAACGATTATAATGCGTGATGAGTCGTTTCACCGTCGCAGCATAGTTATTAGCACTTTATGACTATTTATATTGTACCTAATTTGTCTTGAGCTATGCTAGGTAAAATATGGTTAAACTCTTTTGGAAACAGTGTTGTGCAACTGTTGCTTGTGTGTTGCCTTGGCGTGGGTCTAACCCAATTTGATGTCACTTTTTAGGAGGATTGCGGACTTGGTGGTGATTGTTGAGATTTTATTCAGTCCATGTCAGAAACATGCGCTAGACCTCGGCATAAATTTCTGATTCCATATATGGTTAACCGATGGAAGTGTTAAACGATAAAGGGCCTATGACTTCAAAAGAGCAGAAACTGTCTAAATTAGCATTTAGGTTTGGCTTGCTTGGACTCGTAGGACATCTTATCGGCCTGGTGGCGGCTAGCTTAGGCTTCAGCGATTACAGTGGCCAGGGCTTTAGCTTCTATAACTTTTCCCTGAGTGAGCTGGGTCAGTACGGCCATTCTGAGCTGGCGGTTATCTTCAATGGCGGCCTCTTCTTCGGCAGCCTCAGCCTGGCCCTGTTTGCCCTGTTTGCCTTGCAAAACAGCGATGATCCCTGGGTGTTAACCAGTTTCTTAATATTGGTATTGTCGCTGCTGGCGCTGGCTTGTGTGGGCCTGTTTCCGGTTAACGTCTATCACCTGCATATCTTAGGCATAGAGTACTACTTCTATTTCGCGGCGATGAGCGTGGCGGCCTATCTCATCTATCTGTTAAGAGGAAGGGACAGACCCAAGCGATTTGCCCCGCATGGCAGCCTGCTGCTCACAGGATTGACGCTGGGTCTGTTGCTGACCTTCATCCTGATGGCCCATACGGACGACGGCGTAGTGGCCAGCGGCACCTGGTTTTATCATGATCTCGTGATGGTGGAGCCGAGACCAGAGTTTCGCTGCCCCGTGATCATGGAGTGGGCGGCCGTGTTTAGCTTTATGGGCTGGTTGCTCTCGCTGGTGTGGACCCAGCGAGAGGGAGCTCGACTCGCTCAATCTTAAGTCTGTCCAGGCTGAATCTTTTCTGGCCCCAGGTCTGGCCCCAGGCCTAGCTTAGCGTCAGGCCGGGAAGCTGATGCCAGTAGCCATTGCACTGTCTGTCGTGGCTGGCGGACTTAGCCGGCAATTCATCGGCCAGGGCGATAGACGCCAGGGACGATGGGGAGATGCGGAAATAGTCGACCCCCAGGGCCTGCATCTGGGTTTGCTGGTCGCACAGATCCATATAGTTGGCCGACTGTGTCTGGATGCCGTTTAGGCGCAGCAGTGGCTGATCTTCCTGAGTCTGCACCAATAGACCCTCGGGATTTTCGATGCAGATGGTTTGGCACTTATCCTTGGTGAGTCCCTTGTGGCGGGCGGTAAAACAGCGAGCCGAATGGGCCAGCGGCATGTAGCCATGGCCGAATACTTCGACCTCGACCTGGCGCGGGGTGAGATCTTCAAGCACCTGGGTAAGCCAAGTCTTTGATAACTCCAACGGCATGACGAAACGTTGCATGCCCCAACTGGCAAACTTCTTCAGGGTCGCCGCGTTATAGCTGTTGATGCTGGGCCCACAGACGAAGGGGATCCCTTGCTCCTTGGCCAGATAGATGGCGCCGACATCGTTGGCCTCTATGGTAAATTCGCCATTCTCCACCTGCTTCTTGAGTTCAAGAAATTCCGACTGCGCCTCGATAAGCGCCAGGGTGGAGAGCACCACCTCCTTGCCTGCGGCCTTCAGCATGCGCGCGAGGGCGAGGTAGTCGCTAAACTTGAGCTCCCGGCGGCGACTGCAGACGGTCTCGCCCAGATAGACCAGGGGAACGTTGCTCTGGGCCACGGCCTCATAAAATTCGACCACCTTCTCTTTGGGCCAGCAATATTGAATCGGTCCTAATGAGGTTTTCATCTTGTTATCCTTTTGTCTTTATTGCTTTGCTGTTACTGCCAGGTGCGCTCGTAGGCGCCAAGTGTGGTGACCTGCCCCTCGGAGACCTTGGCCAGGGCCTGATCCCACTGGGCCTGGGTGGTGTAGGCCGCTGGGTCGTTCAGGTAGGTGTCGATCGCCTGACGCCAGACCCGGGTCACCTGCTCTACATAGGCCGGGCTGCGCTGACGCCCCTCGATCTTGAGAGACACCACACGGGCCTTGGCGAGCTCCGGCAGCAGGCTGAGGGTGTTGAGGCTGGTGGGGGATTCCAGCAGGTGCGAGGCCTCCTGGCTGTCGCTTGTGGTGTAGCGCCCCTTACAGACCACGGGATAGCCCATCTGCTCATCCTTGCCTGACTGGTCGATCAATACATCGTTGAGTCGTGTCTGCTGGTTGTCGCCTACATCTTGCCAGCGTACATGCTTGGCCGGTGAACAGGAGCCGCCTGTGTTGGGGGACTGGCCGGTCACATAGGAGGATAGGTGACAGCGTCCCTCGGCCATGATGCAGAGGCTACCGAAGGCGAATACCTCAAGATCCACTGGAGTCACCTTGGAGAGGTCTCTGACCTGCTTCATCGACAGCACCCGCGGCAGAACCACGCGGTCGATATTGAATTCCTGCTTGTAGAGGCTGAGGGCGCCCAGGTTAGTGGCGCTGGCCTGCACCGATAGATGCAGCGGCAGATGAGGATAGCGGCTGTGGGCATAGTCCAGCAGGGAGAGGTCGGCCATGATCAGCGCATCGACCCCAGTGTCGGCCGCCAGATCGATCGCCTGGTACCAGCGTTGTTCCTCACCGGGTTTGGGAAAGGTGTTGATAGTCAGAAAAATCTTCTTACCCGCCTGCTGGGTGAGCTTGGCCGCCTGGGCTAATTTTTCCGGCGTAAAGTTTAGCCCGGCGAAGGAGCGGGCGTTGGTATCGTTTTTCAACCCAAGGTAGACGGCGTCGGCACCGGCGTTTAAGGCGACCTTGAGGGAGGCGAGGTTACCCGCCGGACAGAGAAGTTCCATGTGCTGTTCTCCCTTAAAAAGTGTGAAGTGTAAAAGGGAATGGCTGAACAATTCTTGATGTAAAACAGGTTTGTGATCATAAAATCTGGTTAAAATTGATTTCCTTATCACTCTCGACAGCGGTTGTCGGGAACCTGACTAAACATTGATCGAAGTCACGATTTCGGTCCCCAAATTTGGTAGGAGAACGTCAGTCATGCAGCGAAGAGTGTTGGCAAACATGGCCAAACATCTATTGCAATATGGCCCCAAGGTCATAGCTAAGCCATTAAACTTTGTGCCTTTTTCTATTAAGGCTCAGCTAATCGAGCGCATCTTAAATCTGCTGATGGCGGAGCAGATCCAAGATGGCGAATTGGATTTTTTGCAGGCTCGCTGGGTGAAGATAACTGTGACCGATCTCGAGTTAAGCTTCGAGGTCAGCTTTGATGAGCGCCTCATCGTTCGCGAAAACGGCGAGGCTGAGGTGAGCTTTAGCGGTTGCAGTCAGGCGCTGCTGTTGATTGCCGCCGGTAAGGAAGACCCTGATACCCTGTTTTTCCAGCGTCGTCTGGCGATTGAGGGGGACACCGAGTTGGGTCTAGAGGTGAAAAACCTGCTGCTGAGTATCGAGTTCGATACCATGCCTGTGTTTATGCGTCAGAGCATCACTCAGGCGGCCGACATGCTGACCCAGCTACAGCGCCAAGCGAATATGCCCTGGGCCTGAATGGCCTGAGTTTAAAGGCTTTGAGTCTAAATGCTTTGAATCTAAAGCCTTTGAGTATAGAGCCTTTGAATATGAGTTCTCTTAAACGAGATACTAGCTAAATAAAAAGCGAAGCTTAGGCTTCGCTTTTTATTTGCTCATTTGATGACAGCTAGCCGGTAACAGTTATCGTCAATCACGGCTTAATCGATAGGCTTGCCGGTGATCAGGTGATACTTGACCAGTAGCTCATCCTGGGATTCCACATGGGCAGGATCGGGATCGATACAGTCGATGGGGCAGACGGAGACGCAGGTAGGCTTGTCGTAGTGGCCGACACATTCGGTGCACAGGTTTGGAGCTATTTCATAGATCTCCTCCCCCATGGTGATCGCCTGGTTGGGACACTCAGGTTCACACATGTCACAGTTGATACAGCTGTCGTCGATCAGTAATGCCATCTAGTCGTCTTGCCTTCTATAAAACTTGTCGATGCCTTGGCGGCGTTATTGCTATCAGGTTCAGTGGCCATGTTGGCCTCTGATGGGGCGGCATTATAGCACAGGCCCAGCGTTCGCCTAGCGCTCAAGGGGCGTATGATAAATTATAGGAAAAGGTGAGGCGGGGGCGAGGTGCGACTGGCCCCAAAGGAGCCAGCCTGTAGAATGAGCATCAAGGTTAGAAATTATAGGTGACGCTAAAGCCGCCATAATTAAAGGTGGCGTCGTTATAATATTCGTCGGTATCCGAGGTTTGTTTGAGCTGGCCATAGAAGAGCGAGGCTGCCCAGCGCTCATTGATCTGATAGCTTATATCGCCCCAGAGGTTATTGGAGTCATACTCAGATAACCCGGCAATTCGGTATCCCAGGGTGGCCTGAAACTCATGGGTAAAGCGATAGCCTAGTTCCACCACGGCCGCAGGGACGATAAAGAAATCGTTAAACTCCCCCAGGTTATCGCCATCTATGTTGTCGAGGCGGATCCATTGATCCACCAGGCTAAGACCTGCGCCGACGTTGGCAATCCAGTCGCCCTTGGGCAGCAGGTTAAACCTATAGTCAGCGGAGAGATTCCAGCTACGATAGGCGGCGATGATCTCGCTGCCTGCGGCATAGCGTTTGCCGTTAAAGCCGATATCCTGGTTGAGTACACTGGTGTCTCTGGCCTCCATAGGGGTGAACTCAAAGGCCAGATATTGATGGTTGTCCAGCCCCCATTTGACCTGTGCCGAGGCGTAGGTGTTGGGCTCGTAGGACTTACTAAAGCCGTTGAGATCGAAACCGGCTTCCTGTTTGTCACGAATATAGTTACTGTCGGTATCGAAGCCACCAATCATCAGGGTATAGCTGCTGTCGAGTGGCTTGTTTTGCCGTCCCCAATCATCGCTATTTACACGCTCGGCCCGTGGGCCCTTGCTGCCAGCCAGTCCTGGTGTGTAGCTCAGCGCCAGGCCGATATGATCTTCCCCCAGGCTCGGGGCGATCACCAGATCGGTTTGAGCATAGGGATCGGTAAAATAGAGGCTGGTCATCACGGCGATGGAACCACCCGCCAGCACATCGTCCATATAGTGGCGGTTGGCCCAGATGCGACTGCCGCCCACGAAGGCTGCCGCGGCATAGGCGGGAATGCCGTAGGCGTTACCGTATCTGTGATGAATGAAGGCGGCGCCCGAGAAGGCCGCGGAGGTATGGCCCGAGGGGAAGGAGTTGGCTTCTGAGCCATCTGGGCGTAGGCGCTCGTAGCCGAACTTCAGCGTGTGGGTAATGGCTGCCGTGGTGGCGACCCCTTTTGTGACCTGCCATGCGCCTTCGGTATCGCCTATCCAGAGGGCGCCGATTAGGCCTGCGGCGGGTAGGGCGATCTGCACCACGTCACCCACCTCTGAGACGGTGCCGGACTGACCTTGGAGGATCTCACTCTTGCCAAGGGCATCTTGGGGAATCAGGGGTCCTAACATTAAGGCTGGTAGCAGATATTTAAGATAAGTGTTGGCAGTTGTCATCTTTTTATACCTTGTATTTCATCAAGATAGAGTTCTGTTTTAGTGTAACAGCTAATGATGAATCCGCTACCAATTTGTAGATAAAATGTTGTGCCTGTGTTGTTGTGGTGGTGTTTGCTAAATCCGCCACAGCTAAGCATGTCGCGTAAGGCGTTTAGCGCAGTTTTAGTAGGTTTTTCTCTGGTGGGAATAAAAACAGCCCGAGTTGCTCGGGCTGTTTAGATGCTGTTTTTAAGGTGAGTCGCCAGAAGCGAGCCTTAAGGATGCGGCTGACGAGTGCTCTGATCGCCGGTGAGGTTACGCATCAAAATGGCGCGCTCAACCTCGACCTCGGCCGGTACCGGCAGATAAACGAAGTGCCCCGAACCTAGCCCAGCCTCGACGCTCTCGCCTTTGCGGTTTTCCAGGTGTTCTATGGTCAGGTTGATGTTGCCCTGAGGGGTCATCAGCTCGACGCTGTCGCCCACGGAGAACTTGTTCTTCACGTCGATCTCGGCCATCCCCTTGGCGTTGCGCTTGCCGGTAAACTCGCCGACAAACTGCTGGGTATCGCTGATGGAGTAGCCGTAGTCATAGTTCTGGTACTCGTCGTGTACGTGACGACGCAGGAAGCCCTCGGTGTAACCTCGGTGTGCCAGCCCTTCGAGCTGATACATGAGCGCGGGGTTAAACTCGCGGCCAGCCGCAGCATCTTCGATCGCCTGACGGTATAGCTGGGCGGTACGGGCCACATAGTAGAAGGACTTGGTACGGCCTTCAATTTTCAGCGAATCTACGCCCATCTTGGTCAGACGCTCGACGTGCTGGATGGCGCGCAGGTCCTTGGAGTTCATGATATAGGTGCCGTGTTCGTCTTCGAAGGCCGGCATATATTCGCCCGGACGTCCCGCCTCTTGTAGCAGAACCACCTCGTTGCTCGGCGCGCCTTCGCCCAGAGTTGGGTTGTGCATCTGCACCTCAGGGTTAACCGCCACTATGTCGCCGGTCTCTGTCTGCACCGCCTCATGGGCATCGTACTTCCAGCGGCAGGCGTTGGTGCAGGTACCCTGGTTAGGGTCACGCTTGTTGATGTAGCCCGAGAGCAGACAACGGCCCGAGTAGGCCATACAAAGGGCGCCATGGACGAAGACCTCGAGCTCTATGTCCGGGCAGCGCTGGCGGATCTCTTCGATCTCATCCAGTGACAGCTCGCGAGAGAGGATCACACGCTTGATGCCTTGTTGTTGCCAGAACTTGACCGAGGCCCAGTTGATGGCATTGGCCTGCACAGACAGGTGCACCGTCTGGTCCGGGAAGGCTTCGCGCACCATCATGATAAGACCAGGGTCTGACATGATCAGCGCATCGGGCTGCATGGCCACCACAGGCTCCATATCTTTGATATAGGTCTTGAGCTTAGTGTTGTGGGGGGCAATATTGCTCACGACATAGAGTTTCTTGCCCAGGCTGTGGGCCTCTTGGATACCCGTTGCGAGGTTTTCCATCTTGAAATCGTTGTTTCTGACACGCAGGCTATATCTCGGTTGGCCCGCGTAGACCGCATCGGCGCCATATGCGAAGGCATAACGCATATTCTTTAGGGTCCCGGCAGGAGACAGCAGCTCAGGTTTAAACATCATTTCTCTCAATTAACAGGTATCGAACAAACTTGGGGCGGGCATTTTACTCAATGGGACAAGCCTTATGCAAATTAGAAGTTGTTTATTTTATAGACAGCGTTAGATGGGACAGGTCAAAAGGCTTAATCTAGGAGAAAATTAAGCCAATTAATAACCTATAATCTGAAACTTAGCTAAAATTACACAAATTCTTAACTGGATGGACGATTTTTACCATCACGGTTAGCAAGAGTGCTGATATACTCTTTGGCAATATCAATATGGGCATATGTTTTATTAAGGAGTTTGCATGTCTAGCGAGCATCAACTACTGGTGGGGTTACTTAAAAAGTTAAAGGCAGACGCTTTGATCTTGCCGACTTTGCCCGAGGTAGCAATGCGCGTTCAGGAGGTGGTTTCCCGCCCCGACTCCAGTCCAAAACAGGTGGCCGAAATTATCGGGCAGGATGCCGCCATCTCGGCCCGTATGATCAAGGTGGCCAATAGTGCCATGTATAGCCGCGGCATCAAGGCAGAGAACATCAACGCGGCGGTGACTCGTATCGGCCTGACCCAGATCAAGGCGATAGCCACCTCTGTGGCCATGGAGCAGCTGTTTATCTCCACCAATGAGATGGTGTGGGAGGTGATGGACGAAGTGTGGCGCGCCTCTATCGAGGTGACCTCGGCGGCCTGTGCCTTGTTGCTTAAGTATTCCAAGACTCATAAGGGCTGCGGGCTTAACTATGACACCCTGACGCTGGCGAGCCTGGTACATAACATCGGCGCCTTACCCGTATTGACCGAGGCCGAGGCCAATCCTCATCTGTTCACCAGTATCGATCAACTCAGGGCGCTGGTGAGAAAGATGCAAGGGCCGCTTGGGCGTGCCGTGTTGAAGAGCTGGGATTTCTCTCCCGAGGTGATGGAGGTGGTCGAACGTTGGGCCGATCTGCCTTATCTTCCCGATCATGTCACCTACTTGGATTTTGTGCGTGCGGCAGCCTTCTATACCGGTGAACTGCGTGCGGGTCATGAGCTGGAGGAGCGTCTGGATGTGTTCGTTCAGCGAGGCTTGCCCGTGAGCCCTGAATACCTGGGATCGGATGAATTTCTCGATAATTACCATTCGATTAAGTTAAGTTATGAATAGATGAGGTGAGGTCGGCGAGCATGCCGATCTGTCTTGTCGTTTTTCCTGTTTATCAACGCATTAGGGAAAGTGTGGCCACAACTGAGCTGATTTGGTTAATTGTTTATCTGATAGCAATCGGCATCGCTAGTATCATCTACTGGTACTGGCATAGGCGCACTGAGCTTAAGTTTCTTAAACGTCTGGTGACTCAGCTGAGCCAACAGCACAAGGTGCGCCAGCCCCTGAATATCGTCTCCATTCCCTACCGTTTTATTCCCCTGTATGTGCAGCTGCAACATCTGCTGAAACAGCTACCGCCACCCAAGGGCCGCGATAAGCTGACGGGACTGCTCAATCGTGTTGGCCTCAAGGCCAAGTTGACCCGCAAGATGCCCCTTACCCAGGGGATGTTTGTGCTTATCGATATCCACCGCTTTCGCTACGTGAACGATCTCTTCGGTTTCTCTCTGGGTGACAAGCTGCTGCAAGCCCTGGCCGAGCGGCTTGAGCGGCGTATCGGCGACAAGGATATGTTGGCGCGGATGAATGAAGATGAGTTTCTGATCTATTTTCATACCCCCATGAGCGAGGCGGAGCTCATCGTCTTTCAGCAGGGGCTGGCGCAGCCCATCAGCATCAAGGGGACTGTGATCAACTTGCAGCTGCAACTCGGGTACCTGGATCTCTCCTTACATCACGCCGATGTCAGTCAGATGCTGCGCCGCCTGGATCTGGCATTGGTGCGGGCCAAGTCGGCCAGCAATTATATCGCCGCCTATCAAGAGGGAGACGATCGCAGTCAGCACAGGCAGTTGACCATAGTCAGCTGTTTCCCCAAGGCGCTCGAGCAGAACGAGCTCTACCTGGTGTTTCAGCCTAAATATAACCTGGCCAGCGGCGACTGTACCCATGCCGAGGCACTGATCCGCTGGGATAGCTCGGTACTTGGTTCAATCTCGCCAGGGGAATTTATTCCACTCTTAGAGTGTGCCGGCATGATCAGCCTGCTGAGCCAGTGGGTGATAGATCAGGTGCTGTTGCAGCAGGTGCGCTGGCAGGAGAGTGATATTCGCCTGCAGCTGGCGATTAACCTGGCGATTGACGATCTGAGCGAGAAGCAGCTGAGTGAGCGGATTATCACCCGCCTGAAACGGCATGGCTTAGGCGCTCAGGTGCTGTCCATCGAGATCACCGAGAGCCAGCTGATGACAGATATGGTTCGCACGGTGGCCGTACTCAACCGTCTCAAACGCGCCGGCGTTAAGGTGGCCATCGATGATTTTGGTACCGGCCACTCGTCGCTGGCCTATCTCAAACACCTGCCGGTGGATGAAGTCAAGATAGACAGGGCCTTCTTGACCGGGGTTGAGTCAGATCCCCGGGCCCAGCATATCGTTCGTAGCGCCGTCGACCTGGCCAAGGGGCTGGATTTTTCGGTGACCGTCGAAGGGGTCGAGCAGATGTCTGTGTTTAAGTTGTTGCAGGAGATGGGGGTCGATAAGATCCAGGGGGATATCTACGCCAAGCCGATGCGGGCGCCCGAGCTAGAGATGCACTGGCGCAAGTTAAATCAGCCGTTAGGCTAGGTTTTAATACAGACTAATGCCTCTATTGGTTGTGAGTTTTTAAAGGCTGATTGTCTGGTCGAAGTGGCGGCTGAGCTCTTCAATGAGGGGCGGCGTCATGGGACAGAGCTGCCTCGCCTTGTTCATACAGACCATCTCGATATGAGCTGTGACCGCCGGCTTGATACCATTGGGTCGCCAGATCTCCTGCTGCCATACGGTGCGATACTTGCTCTCGAAATAGAAGCGGGTACGCACATCCACCACGTCGGCAAACTCAACCCCTTCATGGCAGAGCATATCGCTGCGATAGACGGCGAAGCCCAGCCCCTGTTGCTGCCAGAGCGCTGCCAGTCGCTCGGCGCCGATCACATGCTCGCGGGCACGCTCGAAATACTTCAAGAAGTTGGGATGGTATACCACGCCGGAAAAGTCGGTATCTTCGTAGTAGATCTGTACCGGAAAATGAAAGGTAGGACTGAACTTATCGTGTGGCATCATTGGGAGTCTGGGCTAAGTAACGCTAAATAACAGGGGCGCCAGCATAGCATACTCTGAGTTAGTCTTGGCAATGCGTGCTTGCAAACGATTTGTTAGTCTTCTACTTACTGGCGATCGCCAGCAGGCTGTTCATGATGGTCTGATAGCTGCCATCTTGTTTGAGAGCCTTGAGGCCTTGATCTAGCTTATCCGCAAATAGCTGGGCATTAGGTTGCAGCTTGGAGAAGGCCACATAGAGGTCGCCGGTATGGTTGTGCACGCTGCGGCCTATTACCTTGCTGACGCCCATCTGGGCCAGATATTGATTGGCCACCTCGTCGTACATGATGGCGGCATCGATGCGGTTGAGCAGTAATAGATTGATCAACTGATTGTGGTTGTCCACCTCTACCAGTCTTAACTGCGTGAGCTGCGCCAGCTCATCGCCATACTCATAGCCCTTGATGATGCCGACAACTAGCCCCTCGGGGAGTTGCCACTTGCTCTGAGCCTGAAGCGGGTGGGCGTTATTCTGATAGAAGGAAGCTGACGTGGTAAACAGAGGGATCTGGCCGAAGACAAATTCTTCCTGGGTCTTGCGCTCTTTGTGTAGATTAAAGACGCCGTCGACTATGCCCTGTTTGGTCATCACCAGGCCGCGGGCGTAGGAGACCACCAGGCTATCGACATCGACATTGACCCGGCTAAATGCCTGCTTGACCAGGCGGTGCGACAGCCCCTTGCCATAGGGATCGGCAAAGGGGGCCCAGTTATCTTCGGCGGCCAGCTTCACCTTGAGACGCGTAGACGGGCTATCGGCCGAGGCAATACTCTTCAGCTCTTGGCCTGTGGCGTTTAGGCTAAAAAGCGCCAGCGTGACGAGCAGGCTGGAGCAGAGATGTGTGATTAGCCGAGAGAAGTGGGGTTGCAACATCAGATTCCTTGCAGCGGTCGCGTCCTTATTCTGCCCATGATAAGGGGTTTTCAAGGGAGATCAACCGCATTGCTGCGGCAATTGACGGGAATTTTGTAGCATACTGGCTACATCTGAGTCTAATGTCGGCGATCTTGGCTGTAATGCGGTCTTTAGCTGGTGAATTGTATTGTTGGGCAATGGCTTAGCGCAGTTAGGGAGAGGCGTTCAAAATCATTGGCTTACTTATGAGCTTGTCGATATTTTTTTCAGGGCATCTGCTACACTCTGAATGATGTTATCAGGTTGATAATAAAAAATTTCGCCACGAGAAAATTTAGACCTCGTATGAATCAAGATACATTATTTTCGTTATCTCAGAATGCTGCGCTCTTGCTGATCATGGTATTTATCTACGATGCCGTTCCTCGGCGGCAGCGTAGCGAACATTTTCTGTTGTGGCGTCTCATCATGGGGGCGGTCATAGGCTGCGTGACAGTGCTGACCATGATCACCTCCTGGGAGTATCAACCCGGGGTCTTCATCGACACCCGCTCTGTGGTGCTGGCCATCTCCGGCCTCTTCTTCGGTGGCCTGCCCACCTTCGTCGCTGCCGCCGTTGCCAGTGCCTATCGCCTGCTCCAGGGCGGGGGTGGCATGTTGGTTGGGGTGACTGTGATACTCGTATCGGCCATGTTTGGCAGCCTGTGGCGCTATTATCGTAAGACTACCATCGCCGATCTCAACTTTCTCGAGCTGTATCTGTTTGGTTTCCTGTTGCATTTTTCGACTCTGTCATTGTTGTTTATTCTGCCTTTCTCCATGTTCGTCGATCTCCTGGTGCAGATCGCCCTGCCTGTATTGTTGCTCTTCCCCTTAGTCACGGCTCTGCTGGGTATCTTGCTGGCGAGGCGCCTGGAGGTGGAACGGGACGCAAAGATCCAGCTGCAGGATGACTTTATTTTTCGTTCGCAATTTAATGTCGGCAATATGGGGATTGCTATTACCTCGGTGGATCAACGTTGGATCAAGGTGAACCCCCGTCTGTGTAAGATGCTCAAATACTCGGAGACTGAGCTGCTCAATCGGACTTGGACAGAGCTGACCTATTTTGAAGATCTCAAGGCAGATATGACCCAGTTCCAGCGCATGCTAAAGGGGGAGATAGATGCCTACGAGATGGATAAACGCTTCGTCGCCAAGGATGGCGAGATAGTTTATACCCACCTGACGGTGGCGTGCCGACGCAACAATAACATAGTGGATATGGTGATCGCCGGCGCCATCGACATTACCGAACATAAGCGGGCTGAGATGGCCATGCGTACCAGTCAGGAGCGGTTGGCCTTGGTGTTAGAGAGTAGCGATCTTGGGATGTGGGACTGGGACATCAAGAGCAACGAGACCAAGCGCAACCCCTGGTGTGCCAAGGTGCTCGGGTGTGATATCGAGCGGCTTAACCGCGACAGCCGAATCTGGATCGATGCCATCCACCCCCAGGATAGGATGGCGGTGCTCAACTCTATCGATCGCCATCTCAAGGGGGAGAGCCAGAAACACAGCATAGAATACCGGTTGATCAGTTTGAGTGGGGAAGAGCACTGGATATTGGACACGGGCAAGGTGGTGAGCCGGGACCGCAATGGTCAGCCGACACGTATGTGTGGTGTCCACTCGGACATCACCGAGCAGAAGAAGGTGCAGGAGTCGCTGGAGCTGGCGGCTTCCGTGTATAACAACTCCAGCGAAGCCATGAGCGTGCAAGATCATAAGGGTCACATCATCACCATTAACGCCGCCTTTACCTCGATCACAGGCTACAGCGAGGAGGAGGCGCTGGCGCAGAACATACGTATTTTACAGAGTGTGCGCACCCCTCGAAGCCAATACGATGAGATGAATCGCGCGATTCGCGACACCGGCTACTGGCAGGGAGAGTTGTGGATTAAGAACAAGAGCGGCGAGGAGTATATGGTCTGGTTGACCATCAATACCATCTTTGACCAACACGGCCAGGTGTATCGCAGGGTGGCGCTCTTCTCCGATATCACAGAGAAGAAGGAGGCCGAGCATATCATCTGGAAGCAGGCCAACTATGACCCACTGACCGGCCTGCCCAACCGTCGTATGTTGCTCGAATACCTCAGCACAGAGATATTGCGTATCGACCGTAATCGCAGCCACTTCGCCTTGATGTTTCTGGATCTGGATTTCTTCAAGGAGGTCAACGACACCCTGGGACATGATATGGGCGATCTGCTGTTGCAGGAAACCGCCAAGCGCCTCAAGGGCTGTATTCGTGAGTCGGATGTGGTGGCGCGCCTGGGGGGCGATGAGTTTACCGTAGTGCTCTCAGGTATAGACTCGCCCAGCGGCGTAGAGCGTGTTGCCCAGAGCATACTCGAGCGTATCGCGGAGCCATACAGCCTGGGGGATGAGACCGCCTACATAAGTGCCAGCATAGGTATCACCATCTATCCCGATGATGCGACTAGCATAGAGGGGCTGCTGAAACATGCAGACCAGGCCATGTATGCGGCTAAGGAGCAGGGGCGTAACCGTTTCCATTACTTTACCCCGTCGATGCAGGAATATGCCCGTTATCGCATGGCCTTGATCAAAGATCTGCGCAACGCCATCAATCGTAAAGAGTTTGAGCTCTACTATCAGCCCATCGTCGACATGGAACAGCAGAGAGTCTGTAAGGCGGAGGCGCTGATCCGTTGGGTGCATCCCCAGCGAGGTCTGGTATCACCAGGCGAGTTTATTCCTGTGGCGGAAGAGACAGGGCTAATCAATGAGATAGGTAATTGGGTATTCGAGAAGGCTGCCCAGCAGAGTGCTCGCTGGCGAACGCAGTTTGGGGTCGAGATCCAGATAAGCATCAATAAGTCGCCGATTCAGTTTCGCGATGAGGGCAATACCTTCAGCGACTGGCTGGCGCTGCTGCGTCATCTGGAACTCGCCAGTAACGCCATCTGCGTCGAGATCACCGAAGGCCTGTTACTGGATGCCTCCATGGGGGTGACCGACAAGCTGCTGTCCTATCGCGACGCCGGGATCCAGGTCTCCCTGGATGATTTCGGTACCGGCTATTCGTCGCTGGCCTATCTGAAAAAGTTCGACATAGATTACCTCAAAATTGATCAGTCTTTTACCCGTAACCTCGAATCCGACAGTGATGGCGTGGCCCTGTGTGAGGCGATCATAGTGATGGCCCATAAGCTGGGGATCAAGGTGATCGCCGAAGGGGTGGAAACTCAGTTTCAGCACGATATCCTGGCCAATGCCGGATGTGACTTTGCCCAGGGATATCTCTATTCCAAGCCCGTCTCTCTGCCAGAGTTTGAGCGCCTCTACGTCTATCCCGTGGATCACTAGCGTGGGCCGTGCAGATAGCAATATCCTTATGAGGCGCTTTTTGCTAGACTCCGCGCTCACTTTTTGTCTGCTCGCAGGTTGCCCATGAATTTCGATGCCCTCCCGTTAGATCCCTTACTGGCCCAGGCGGCCACCGCCTGTGGCTACGAGCGTCTGACTCAGGTTCAGGCCAAGGTGATCCCCAGCGCGCTTGCGGGGCGGGATCTGATGGTCTGTGCCCAGACGGGGACGGGAAAGACGGCAGCCTTTAGCTTCGTGCTGCTGCAGCGTCTGCTCAGTCAGCCCAGACAACAAGGGCAACTCAGCGCCCTGGTCCTGACTCCAACGAGAGAACTGGCGATACAGGTGGCAGAAAGTATTGCTCGCTACAGCCAGTTTACCCAGCTGACTAGCCTGGCCGTCTACGGCGGCGCCAACATCAATCCGCAGCGTAAGGCGCTGGCGAGAGGGGTAGACATCCTGGTGGCTACTCCGGGGCGTTTGTTCGATCTGCTGGGGCAACATGGGCTGAGCCTGGAGGCGGTGGAACAGCTCATTGTCGATGAGGCGGATCGCATGCTAGACATGGGGTTTGTGAAGGATATCGAGCGCACCAAGCGGCTGCTGGCCCATACTCACTCAACCATGTTGTTCTCGGCCACCTTTACCCCAGAAGTTAAGGCGCTAGCCACTAAGATGCTGGATGAGCCTGAGTGGATCAATGTAACCAGTTCAGGTAAGGGCCCTCAGATCGAGCAGAAAGTCTATCCCATAGATGGCCGCCGCAAGGCAGAGCTGTTGGCCGAGCTTATCGGCCGCAACAACTGGCAACAGGTGCTGGTCTTCGTTAACACCAAGGAGAGCGCCGAGCGACTGCATCGCGAGCTGAAGTTAGATGGCATTAAGAACGCCGTTTTTCATGGGGATAAGACCCAGGGGGCGCGCAATAGGGCGCTGGAACAATTTAAGGCCGGCGAGCTAAGGGTATTGGTGGCGACAGACGTGGCCGCCCGCGGCCTGGATATTGCCGCCTTGCCCCTAGTGATAAACCTGGAGTTGCCCGACGAACCCCAGGACTATGTCCACCGCATCGGCCGCACCGGCCGCGCCGGTCTCAGTGGGATCAGCATCTCCTTGGTTGCCAAGCAAGATGAAGCGGCCCTGGCGGCGGTCGAGGCCCTTATCGGCAAGACTTTGCCACGTGAGGTGCAACCAGGATATGAGCTGGGGGCGCCGTTACCCCAAAGATATCGTGAGCTTGACGTTGCTCAACATAAGGCGGCTCAACCCAAGCGGGGCAAGGGGCAGAAGTTTGGCGGCCAGGATAATAGAAGAGGCCAGAGTCGTGATAAAGCGAGGCGGTCACCAAATGGAAAGTCCTTCAAGGGCAGGCGTTAGGCGTTCGCTGGCAGGGACAGCATCGGCTTGAATTAAAAATCTTTTCAATCTCAGGCTCGCACTCTACACTGGGGGCGATTTTCCAATGTGGAGCCCCTAATGATCCTCAAACCCATTCCTACCCATGTCGTGACAGGTTTTCTCGGTGTGGGCAAAACCAGCTTTATCCAGTATTTGCTTGCCCACAAGCCAGCCGATGAGACCTGGGCCGTACTGGTCAATGAGTTTGGCGAGATAGGCATAGACGGCGAACTCCTCAAGGGGGGGAAGGGGGACGTGGTCATCAAGGAGGTGGCGGGTGGTTGTCTCTGCTGCGCCGCCGGGGTGCCCACTCAGGTGGCGGTCAATCAGCTCATCGCCAGAGCAAAACCAGATCGCCTGTTTATCGAGCCCACGGGCCTGGGTCATCCCAAGGCGATCGTGGAGACCCTGAGTCAGGGGCATTTTAAGCAGGTGCTGTCGATGCGTGCCAGCTTGTGTCTGGTGGACCCGAGAAAGCTTAGCGACCCGCGATATCTGGAGAGTACGCTTTTTAGCGAGCAGCTGCGCATCGCCGATCTCATCCTGGCCAACAAGATGGATCTGGCCAGTGACGATGACGTTAAGCGGCTAGAGGCTTACCTGACGCAGCAAGCAATCAAAGCCGAGGTCATGGTTGTGCAGGTGTCAAAGCTGCTCTTGGAAAATGACGCCGCCTTATATCAATCTCTTAATCAGCATTATTTTGAGCGGCCCACGGCCTGGCGTGTCCAGATGCCAGCGAAGCAAATATCAGGAGCTCGTTCCTCTATATCAACTGGCGCGCTGCAACGGCCCACTTTACCCTTCGACGAGGCGCCCGAGGCACAAGCTCTGCAATTCGACGAGCTGGGTATCTACCGCGCCAGTAATCAGCACGAAGACAGCTATACCCTTGGCTGGGTGTTTGACTGTCGCTACGAGTTTGACTTCGAGGCTCTGGTGGCCTGGGTAAAAAGGCAGGATATACTGCGTCTCAAGGCGGTGATGATCACCGAAGAGGGGATAGCGGCCTTTAACTATGTGGATGGACAACTCAGCGTGGCGGAGCTAGATGATAGCCTGGATTCGCGTCTGGAGATGATAGCCGCGGGACCGCTGTCACAGACAGAGATAGAGACGGCCTTGCTGCAGCTATCTAAACGTCTCGCTATCTGATATCTTCGCACACCAATAGCCGTTTCTGTGTTGAATCAATACCCTATCTAAGAGTCTAGCCTGAGAGCCTAGCCAGAGAACTATGTCTTTGAATCATGCCGCACACGAGAGTGATGAGCACTCAAATTTAGCCACTGCACCCATCCCTAAATTGGTGTGGCGTTATGCCATTCCTACCATACTCTCCATGGTGGTGACAGGCGTCTATGTGGCCATCGACGGCATGTTTGTCGGACATTACCTTGGCGAGGTGGGGCTAGCAGGCATGATGCTGGCCTATCCCGTGGGGGCGATACTCTACGCGGTCGGCGCCCTGATCGGCATGGGGGCTGCCTCCCTGGTATCGATAAACCTGGGGTTAAAAGATGTTGCCCGGGCGAGGCAGTTGTTGGGTAACGCCTTTTCCCTCTGCCTGCTGGCGGGCACATTCATGGCCCTAGGCGGTACCCAGTGGAGTCAGACCATACTCGTCTGGCTCGGGGCCGAGGGGGAGGTGCTGGCCAGCGCGCAGCAGTATCTGTTCTGGTATTTTGCCCTCGGGGTGTTCCCGGTGCTGGCGATTGCTTTTACCGCCTTGCTACGCAACGATGGCCGCCCAGGTTTTGTCACTGTGGTGCTTATTCTATCGGGCTGTCTGAATGTCTTACTGGATTGGCTGCTGATTGTCGTCTTCCCCTATGGTCTCGCGGGCGCCGCCATTGCCACCATGATCTGTCAGGCCTTTACCGCGCTCGCCTGTCTGCAGCACTTCTTCACCGAACGTACCCGCCTGGGCATCGACTGGCAACATATGCGCCTGAACCCTGATCACTGCATCAACATCCTTAGAGTCGGCGTGCCCAGCTTCTTGATGAATCTCTATCTCTCCATCGTACTGACCCTACATAACATGGCGTTTCTCTGGGTCGGGGGGCCGATCCATGTGGCGGCCTATGGAGTGGTGAGCTACGCCGAGGCTTTGTTCTACCTGATCTTTGAGGGAATCGCCTTCGGCACTCAGCCGCTATTTAGCTTTAATACCGGCGCCAAGCGTTTCGACAGAGTATTCGAGACCCTGAGGCTGGTCATCATCATGACCCTGGCGACCGCACTGGCGGGCGTCGCCTTCATCTACTGGGGGCCTGAGTATTTGGTCTATATCTTCGCCGGTGACAACCCTGAGCTGACGCCCGTCGCGATCGAGGGGATGCGTCTCTATTTCTGGGGGCTGCCGTTCGAGGGGCTTATACTCGTCGGTGCGGCCTTCTTCCAAGCCATCAACCGCCCGAGAGAGGCGTCGATATTAACCGGCAGCAAGCTGGTGTTGATCGCTCTGGTCCTCTATCTGTTCGCCTGGCTGTTTGGGGTAACGGGTGTCTGGATCTCCCTGGCGAGTTGCTCCTTATTCTTAACTATGTGGATGACATACACTTTAACTAAGCTTTCCAGGGATTTAAGTTAACCTCTATTCCTGTTATTCTTGTAGGGATTTTTGTTTCCGAGCCGTGAGTCGATACATAGGGGGTGCCAAGGCGGGCGTTGCCCGGTCGTTATAGGCGAGGCTATCTCTGGAAGCGAATGAAGCATGATCACAAATAAGGATATTTGTTCACTATGAAGAAGTCATTATCAGGCCTAGCCCTGATGCTTTGCGCGCAGTTTGCCGCGCCCCTTAGCCTAGCCTCGCCCTTTAGTGAGAGTTACGCCGCCTATCAGCAGGCCCTGGCGGCCCAAGACAAGGCTCAGGTGGCACTCGCCGCGGCCAAAGCCTATGAGTTGGGGCAGAACTATTTCGAGCCCGACAGCATAGATTTGGTCAATCTCGAGCTTAATCTGGCTACGGCACTGCAAGACAATGGTGAGACCCAGGCCGCGCACGAGCATTTTAACAGGGTCATTCAAAACTATCGTCAGCGCTTTGGTCGGGATGCCATAGAGCTTGTCGATCCCTTGATTGGCGCCGCACAAACCATGGATGCCTCCAAGGAGAAGGTCGACCTGTTTAAGCAGGCTATCTCTATCGCGCAGGATGCCGACAAACCGCAGCTGCTGGCCGAGGTAAAGATGTTGACCTTCCACGGGCTGGCCTCGACCCATTTCTATACCCGAGACATTCGTGACGAGGCGCTGGAAGCCTATGAGATCTATCGTCATGAGCTGCCGGCCGATGCCATGGCGCGACTAAAGGCCACCTATTATGCCGGTATGATTAAGGCGGCCGAGAAGAAATATGACAAGGCCATCCCTCTGCTCGAAGAGGTGATCAAGCAGTTCTCCGTACTCGACTTCAGTCACCCCTACAAGCTGGCCGCCCATGCGCGCCTGGTGGAGATTTTTGAGGCCGAAGGCGAGAGCGATAAGTCCACTCAACATTGTGTGGCCATAGGCAGCATGAAGCCATGGTCCGATGAACAGGAGCAGGCTCCCCTCTATCGTGAGGCGCCTAAATATCCTATCTCCTATGCCAGAGACGGCCGGGAGGGCTGGACTCAGATGTCCTTTACCGTGGATGAGCAGGGATTCGTGCGCGATCCTGTGGTGCTGGCCTCGGAAGGGGGGCAGAAGTTTACTCGCGAGTCACTAAAGGCCATCAAGCGTTGGCGCTATGCGCCTAAGTTTGTCGATGGCAAGCCCATCGCCGCCGAGGTGAGTGTCCAGCTGCACTATAAACTGAATTAATGCAAAGCCCGCATCGATAGCGGGCTTTTTTAATGCAACAGCAGGTTAAAACAGCTTGCTGCCCCAACCCAGCTTGTTTCGCAGCACGTGGAAGTAGTTGTAACCCTTGGGGTGGATCAGCCTGAGACGCTCCTTACTGCGGCGCACTATGATCTCGTCCCCCGGCAGTACAGGTAGGGTGACATGGCCATCACAGCTCACCTCCAGAGCGTCGCCGTTCTCCGGTGACACGACCAGCTTGATGATGCTACAGGCGTCGACCACGATAGGGCGGCAAGAGAGGGTATGGGGAAACATGGGCACCAAGATCAAGGCTTCCAGATTTGGCGTCAGTATGGCGCCCCCTGCCGAGAGAGAGTAGGCGGTTGAGCCGGTCGGGGTCGAGACTATCATGCCGTCCGCGCGCTGGCTGTACATGAACTTGTCGTCGATATAGACCTCGAACTCGATCATGTGAGCGATCTTGCCCGGGTGGAGTACCGCCTCATTGACCGCGGTATTGCTCGACTTCATCTCGCCATGTCTGTGCACCTCTGATTCCAGCAGGAACCTGTGCTCAGTCTCATATTCACCCTGGAGCACCTTGCCCAGGGCTTCCTCGAAGGTATCCGGGGGCAGGTCGGTGAGAAAGCCCAGGTTGCCCCGGTTGACCCCAATGACGCCGATATCGAAGCGGGCCAACACCCGTGCGGCGCCGAGCATGTTGCCGTCACCGCCGACCACTATGGCTAGATCGCAATACTCGCCAATCTGCAGCAGATCCACCGATTTCGTCTGGGGGCCAATTTCTGCGGCAACCCGCTCCTCGACATACACATCATAGGCCTGCATGGTCAACCAGTGGTGTAGACGTTTGAGGGTCTTATGAGTCCCTGGGTGATGGGGTTTGCCGATTAACCCAATTGTGTGAAACGCTTTGCTCATATTTCTGTTTGATCCATGCCTTAGGGCTTGAAACCTCAAATTTGATCCCCATAATATGCCCAGAGCATGCAGAAACAAAGCATTTTTAGCTGGAGTAACAATGAGCAAAGAGTCAAACAAAGCCCAAGAACCACAGATTGAAGAAACCGAAGCTGTAGAAGTTGAAACCGAGGTGGTTGAAGATGCAGCCAGTTTGATGGATGAACTTACCCAAGCTAATTTCCGTGTTGAAGAGCTGGAGCAGGCCCTGGCCGCCGCCGAAGCTAAGGTGGAAGAGCAGAAAGATTCTGTAGTCCGCGCCGCCGCCGAGGTAGAGAACGTGCGTCGCCGTGCGGCGTTGGATGTCGAGAAGGCTCACAAGTTTGCCCTGGAAAAGTTTGCCAACGAGCTGCTACCCGTTATCGATAACATGGAGCGTGCGTTGCAAGGCACCAGCAGTGAAGATGAAGCCACTAAGGCGATCTACGAGGGGGTTGAGTTGACCCTGAAGAGTTTCACCAGCGCCGTGGCCAAGTTTGGTTTGACCCAGGTCGACCCTCAGGGTGAAGCCTTCAACCCGGATCATCACCAGGCGATCGGTATGCAGCCTAGCGAGGAATTCCCGGCCAATACAGTGATGATGGTGATGCAGAAGGGCTATATGCTAAACGAGCGTCTGTTGCGTCCCGCCATGGTAATGGTGTCTCAGGGCGGCGCCAGCGTCGACACTCAAGCATAAGTAAATTGCTTCAAGAGATTAAAAAAGGCCTCATTAAGAGGCCTTTTTTGTGGGCTAGGGAGCGGGCTTAGTCCGCCAGATAGGCGCGGATCTGCGCTTCTATGCCCGGACCATCCAGCTGCAGCTCGGCCAGGATCTCGCCGCACTCGCCATGCTTGATAAACTCGTCGGGCAGGCCGATGTTGAGTACAGGCATTGGCAGCTTAAGCTGCTGCAACAGTTCGAGTACACCCGAGCCTGCGCCACCCATGATGGCGTTCTCTTCCACCGTCACCAGCAGATCATGGCTGGCGGCCAGCTGTTTCACCAGCTCCACATCCAACGGCTTAACGAAGCGCATGTCTGCCAGGGTGGCATCGAGCGCCTCGGCCGCCTGACTCGCCGAAGCCAGCGTGGTACCGAAGTTGAGGATGGCGATCTTCTTGCCTTCACGCTTGATCAGGCCCTTGCCTATCTCATAGGCGGTCATGGTCTCGACCTGAGGCTCGCCTGTGGCGCTGCCTCTTGGGTAACGGATTGCCGTCGGCCCCTCGTTATAGCAGTAGCCTGTGTAGAGCATCTGGCGACACTCGTTCTCATCCGATGGCGCCATGATCACCATGTTAGGAATGGCGCGCATATAGCTGAGATCGAAGGCGCCTTGGTGGGTCGGGCCGTCTGGGCCGACGATGCCGCCACGGTCGATGGCGAAGATCACCGGCAGTTTCTGCAATGCTACGTCGTGGATCAGCTGATCATAGCCGCGCTGCAGGAAGGTAGAGTAGATCGCCAGCACAGGTTTGTAGCCCTCACAGGCAAAGCCTGCGGCGAGCGTCACCGCATGTTGCTCGGCGATGGCCGCATCGAAATACTGTTTCGGGAAGCGCTGGGAGAATTCCACCATGCCTGAGCCTTCGCGCATGGCAGGGGTGATCCCCAGTACCTTGTCATCTTTCTGGGCCATGTCGCACAGCCAGCGACCAAACACCTGAGAGAAGGTGGGGTTAGCCGGTTTCGTGGCGGGCTTGGCAAAGGTGGATGGATCGAACTTAGGCACCGCGTGCCAGCCGATAGGGTCCTTTTCCGCCGGCTCATAGCCGCGTCCCTTCTTGGTCATGATGTGCAATATCTGCGGGCCGGAGAGGTTACGCATGTTGCGTAGGGTCTCGACCAGGGCGTCCACATCATGGCCATCAATAGGGCCGATATAGTTAAAGCCCAGCTCCTCAAACATGGTGCCGGGAACGACCATGCCCTTGAGATGCTCCTCGGTGCGCTTGGCCATCTCCTTGATGACAGGCATCCCCTTGAGCACCTTCTTGCTGTTCTCGCGAATGGTGGTGTAGAGACGACCGGACATCAGCTGCGCCAGGTGATTATTCAGCGCGCCGACGTTTTCGGAGATAGACATCTCGTTGTCGTTGAGCACGACCAGCATGTCGTTGTGCAGATCGCCGGCGTGGTTCATGGCTTCAAACACCATGCCACCCGTCATGGCGCCGTCGCCAATGACCGCCACCACCTTACGTCCGGCCTGTTCCTTCTCGGCCGCCACGGCCATGGCCAGCGCCGCACTGACTGAGGTGCCTGAGTGACCGACGCTGAAGGTGTCATATTCGCTCTCTTCCCGCCAAGGGAAGGGGTGAATGCCGCCTTTCTGGCGTATGGTGGGCATCTTGTCCCGGCGACCCGTGAGGATCTTATGGGGATAGGCCTGGTGGCCCACGTCCCAGATCAGGCGATCGAATGGGGTGTTGTAGACATAGTGCAGGGCGACCGTCAGCTCGACCGTGCCCAGGCCAGAAGCGAAGTGGCCACTGGAGATGCCTACCGACTGTAGGAGATAACTTCTGAGTTCGTCAGCAAGTTTTGGTAATACACCCTGGGGAAGCTGTCTTAATTCATCTGGGGTGTCGGCCTGTGCCAGCACAGGGTATTTCGTAATATCCAAACTCATAGCGAGATTCTTTGGCTCTTTATTATACTCTTCGCTCTATGATGAAACGGGCGAATTCGGCAATTAACTGGCTATTGTATGGTAATTTAGCCAGCGCTGATAGGGCGTCTTCGATCAAACTTTTCGCGGTCGCTTGGGCCCCGGATAAACCGAGTAGTTTCGGGTAGGTACTCTTGTTCGATTCACAGTCCGAGCCCTGGGGCTTACCCAGCTCTTCTGTGCTGGCGATGATGTCCAGCACATCGTCTTGTACCTGGAAGGCGAGGCCGATGGCTTCGGCGAATGTTATCAGATGGCGAGCTTGCTCATCTGTGACCTTGGCAGCAATGATAGGTAATTCTACTGCGCAGCGAATCAAAGCGCCCGTTTTTAATCTATGTAATCGCTTTAATGTCTCGAGATCTATCTGTTTGTCGGTGGCGTTCAAATCCATCGCCTGGCCGCCACACATGCCGCCGTAGCCGGAGGCCTTGGCGAGTGCTCGTACCATGGCCAGTTGCTGGTTGGCACTCAGTTCGCTGCCTTCCTGGCTGATGATCTCGAAGGCCAGGGTTTGCAGGGCATCACCCGCCAGTATGGCGGTGGCTTCATTGAAGGCGATATGCACGGTGGGTTGACCGCGGCGCAGGGCGTCGTCGTCCATGGCTGGTAGGTCGTCGTGGATCAGCGAATAGGCATGAATACATTCGATGGCGGCGGCGCAGGCATCGAGCCTGTGCAGTGGCACACCCAGCATCTCGCCCACGGCGTAGACCAAGAAGGGGCGGATACGCTTGCCGCCAATCAGGGCACCGTGTTTCATGGCGGCCTTGAGCTGTGGCTCGGTTTCGTCTTGTGCGTTGATAAAATGGCGTAGCTGGCCGTCGACGCGCTGTTGGTATCGCGTTATCGCTTCATTTAGCAATTATTCGCCCTCTGGCAGATAGGGTTGCAAGCTGGGTTGATCTTGTTCCTGGGTCAAGATCGAGACTTTCTGTTGGGCCTGTTCGAGTTTGCCTTGGCTGTTTCTGACCAGATTGATGCCGCGCTCAAATTGTTTGAGGGCGTCATCAAGCGAGACATCGCCCTGTTCCAGGCTGGTGACGATGTTTTCTAATTCTGTGAGTGACTCTTCGAAGGTCAGGTTTTCAGGTTTTTTGGCCACGGTGATTTTCCCAAGAATTTAGCGACAGACAAAGTATCTCAGTCGACCCTAGGGGTCAAATTGCGCTGTCGTATATTTGTGCAATAGCACGCTTTAAGGAGGTTTTTTTATAAAAAATTGAATTTGTAGCTAAACTTGCGTGTAAGCTGTCCGATAATTGAATTAGAACAATACTCAATTTTGTCAGATATTATATCGTAAACTCCTGTCTGCGGTTAGGCGAATTCCCGCCTAATTGATGACTTTTATGTCGTGGTTCCGGCCCAAGGAGATGCCTTTCGTTGCAAGAGTGAGTAGAGTAGAGACCTGTCTCGAGATGATTATGGTGTTGACTGAGAGCTTGGTCCTCCGACCGAGATATTAGCAATAGCCGATACTGTATAAGAGGAAGAGTTGTGGATTTAGCGACCCTGATAGGCCTGATTGGTGCATTTGGTTTTATTATCGGAGCTATGGTCAGCAGTGGTGGTATCGCCATCTTTGTTGACGTGCCCTCTGTGCTTATCGTGATGATAGGCTCTCTGTTTGTGGTGATGATGAAATTTAACCTCAAACAGTTCCTCGGTGCGGTCAAGATCGCCGCAAAAGCCTTTATGTTCAAGATAGATAAGCCCGATGAGTTGATCGAGCAGTCGGTCACCATGGCAGATGCCGCCCGTAAGGGGGGCTTTTTGGCCTTGGAAGAGGCGGAGATCAGCAACAGCTTCATGCAGAAAGCGGTCGACATGCTGGTGGATGGCCATGACGGCGAGGTGGTGCGTGAAGCCTTAGAGAAGGATATTGCCCTGACCGAAGAGCGTCACAAGACGGGGATTAGCATCTTCAAGGCCCTGGGTGACGTAGCGCCTGCCATGGGGATGATAGGTACCCTTATCGGTCTGGTGGCCATGCTGTCTAACATGGACGACCCTAAGTCTATCGGTCCTGCCATGGCGGTGGCCTTGTTGACCACCCTCTACGGCGCCATCATCGCCAACATGATCGCCTTGCCGATCGCCGATAAACTCTCTTTGCGTATGGGCGAGGAGATGCTTAACCGCAACCTGATCATGGATGCGGTACTCGCCATTCAAGACGGTCAAAACCCCAGGGTCATCGAGGGCTTCTTGAAGAATTACCTCTCGGAGAAACAGCGGGAGATAGACACGACGGACGGGGAATAGCCAGATGGCTAAGAAGGTCAAATGTGATTGTCCGCCCGCCGGGGCGCCTATGTGGTTGGCCACCTTCGCCGACCTCATGTCGCTCTTGATGTGTTTCTTTGTCCTGCTGCTGGCCTTCTCCGAGATGGACGTGATGAAGTTCAAGCAGATAGCCGGCTCGATGAAATATGCCTTCGGTGTGCAGAACAAGGTCGAGGTGAAAGATATTCCCAAGGGCACCTCGGTGATCGCGTTGGAGTTTCGTCCCGGCAAGCCAGAACCCACCCCGATTGAGATCATCAATCAGCAGACCAACGAGATGACCGAGCCTACCATAGAGGTACAGGCCGGTGATGACGACAGCGCCGGTGGCGTGCAGCAGCAGCGGGGCGAGCAGCGCGGCGGCGAGGCGTCTTCGACCGCTCAGGAAGAGGCGGATGCCGAGGCCCAGGCCAAGCAGGAGAAGCAGGATGCCGCGTCACAGGATCAGATTAACGATCAGGTGAAGAAGATGGCTCAGGAGCTCAACAAGGAGATCGTCGATGGGGCGATCGAGATTGAGTCCTTGGGACAGCAGATCATCATTCGCATCCGAGAAAAGGGCGCCTTCTCATCGGGCTCAGGCTTCCTCCAGCCCAGGTTTAAACCTGTGATCCGCCGTGTGGGCGAGTTGCTGAAGGATGTACCGGGGATCATTACCGTCTCGGGCCACACAGATGATATGAACATCAGTAACGAGCTTTATAGTTCCAACTGGGATCTCTCCAGTAAACGCGCCGTAGCCGTGGCCCATGAGCTAGTGCGTGTGCCAGGTTTCGACCAGCAACGCATGAAGGTGGTGGGGATGGCCAGCACTGCGCCGCTGGTGCCCAACGATTCTGCCGCTAATCGCGCCCGCAACCGCCGGGTTGAAATTGCCATCGAGCAGGGCAAGGCCAAGGAGTCAGACGAGATCTTGGTTGGTCAATAGTCGGCCAGTGGTCTTTCTTAGATGAGCTCCAGAATAAGGAGTCCACTCAGGTGGACTCTTTTACTTTAGGCCCTGTGCCGAGGGGCAATCCTTTCGTTGTGAGCCGGATGTAGCTGAATAAAATATGTTCGGCTTGTCCGGTCTTGGCAGAAAATCTTTCCCGAGTCGCTGATTTATGGGCATTTGTGCAGCGGGCTTGGTATAATGGCAAGATTGCTGTTTAAAATTATTCCCGCGGAACGCCCATGAAATTTATCGTAAAACTCTTTCCTGAAATCATGATGAAAAGCAAACCGGTAAGAATGCGTTTTACCAAGATGCTTGAAACCAATATCCGTAACGTGCTGCGCAAGGTCGATGAAGAGGCCAGGGTACAGCGCCAGTGGGATAAGATCATGGTCAGGGTGCCAGAAGACAAGCCGGAGATGATTGAGCGTTACGCCGAGCGTCTCGCCTGTATTCCGGGTATCGCCCATGTGCTGCAGGTACGCGAGAGCACCTTCGAGTCGGTGGACGACATCTATCAGCAGACGCTGGCACTCTATAAAGAGGAGCTCGCCGGTAAGACCTTCTGTGTGCGGGTGAAGCGTAGCGGCAAGCATGAGTTTAACTCTATCGAGGTGGAGCGTTACGTAGGCGGTGGACTCAACCAGTTTACCGAGGCGGCCGGTGTCAGGCTGAAGAACCCCGACATGACGGTCAACCTGGAGATAGATAACGAGCATCTCTATCTGGTGGAGAAACGCATTGAGGGCTTGGGCGGCTTCCCTATGGCGACTCAGGAAGATGTACTGTCGTTGATCTCCGGTGGTTTCGACTCTGGCGTCTCCAGCTTCCAGTTTATCAAGCGTGGTTCTCGCACCCATTACTGTTTCTTTAACCTGGGCGGCGACCAGCACGAGATAGGCGTTAAGCAGGTGGCCTACCATCTGTGGCAGAAGTATGGCGAGTCTCACAAGGTGAAATTTGTCTCTGTGCCGTTCGACCCTGTGGTGCAGGAGATCCTGGAGAAGATAGATAACGGTCAGATGGGGGTTATCCTCAAGCGCATGATGATGCGCGCCGCCAGCCGTATCGCCGAGAAGATGGGGATCCAGGCGCTGGTGACGGGTGAGGCCATGGGGCAGGTGTCCAGCCAGACCCTGACTAATCTGAATGTGATCGACCGCAGTACAGATACGCTGATTCTGCGTCCGCTGATCGTGATGGACAAGCAAGATATCATCAACATGAGCCGCGAGATTGGCACCGAAGACTTTGCCAAGTCGATCCCCGAGTATTGTGGCGTGATCTCACAGAAGCCGACGGTGAAGGCGGTGATGGGTAAGATCCTGGCCGAGGAGGAGAAGTTCTCCGAAGACTTGATCGACCGTGTGGTTGAAGCCGCCGAGGTGATAGATATTCGCGACATCGCCGCCAGCATGGATACCAAGATCACCGAGACAGAAACCGTCGATGCGGTAACCGGTGGTGAGGTTGTGGTCGATATTCGCTCGCCGGAAGAGGAGGAGCAGAGCCCGCTTAACCTTAACGGTATCGAGGTGAAGTGTATTCCTTTCTTCAAGCTGGCGACCCAGTTTGCCGACCTCGATAAAGAGAAGACCTACTTGCTCTATTGCGATAGAGGCGTGATGAGCAAGCTACAGGCACTCTACCTGCAGGAGCAGGGCTATCACAATGTGAAGGTCTATCGCCCTTCGTAAGAGACGTTAGCGGCGCTTTCAGCTAAGAGACAAACGCACGAGATAGAGGCTGCCCGCGGGCGGCCTTTTTTATGAGCTTTTTTATGGCGAACTTTCACGCCTAGGGATGTAATATCAATCCTGGCAAAAAACTGAGCATACTAGCTTGTTAAACTGTTGAATAACTGCGTTAGCTTGCTACTGATCGAAAAATGCCGCCCTGTTCTCAAGCGTTTTGCTTACGCTATTTCTGTTTAGTTACTGCGATTGGTATAAAACCTTGGATCTGTTTAGCTTCTCACGTAACTTATCAGGCAAGTTGGGTCTTGCCTTTACTGCGAAGAGATGAGGTTCGTTCTATTGGTCGGTTCAAAGTTGTTGGACATAAAAAAGCCGCATCTCAGACGCGGCTTGTTTGCTTAATGTTAGCTGTTGGCTATCGTTAGCTAATGCCTAGCAATTACTCGGCGCGCTGTGCGCTGACGCTGGTGTCTGTCTGCTCATCTTTCTGAGCAACCAGAATGGCATTGAGGTCTTCATTCAGATCTTGCTGCATCTGCTCCAGGCCTTCGGCCAGTTGTGCGCTGATGGCAGCATGCAGATCTGTGGTATCGATAACGATTTCATCGGCAGTGGCAGCAGTTGAGGCTGAGAGCAGTGCGATGGCAAATACAGTTTTAAAGTTAATCATAGTGGTCGCCTCCGGGCGGCATATCTTGGGGTGTCAGACACTCCCCAAATACGTCGTAGAGGCTGTCTAACTTCAATCATTTCGTTGGCGCAAAATTTAACCAAAACCCCTTCCCTTTACAAACGATAAAATGTAACAATGAGCATTAGAAAAACTAATTAAAATGTGAGACAAGGATCACTATGTCGAGACGTTTACCTCCATTGAATGCGGTGAAGGCTTTCGAGGCTGCGGCCCGTCACTTAAGCTTTACGCGCGCAGCGGAAGAACTTTTTGTGACACAGGCCGCGGTAAGTCATCAGATTAAGGCATTAGAAGAATATTTAGGGCTAAAGCTCTTTCGTCGTAAGAATCGATCTCTGCTGTTGACCGAAGAGGGGCAGGGTTATTTTCTCGACATAAAAGATATCTTCGTGCAACTGGCCGACGCCACCGATAGATTGTTGGCCCGAAGTGCCATAGGCTCACTCACGGTAAGCACTTCGCCCAGTTTCGCCATTCAGTGGTTGGTGCCTCGCCTGGCAAATTTCAGCGAGAATAATCCCGACATCGATGTGCGGATCAAGGCGGTAGACGATGAGACGAGCAGCCTGACCGATGACGTGGACGTGGCCATCTATTACGGTATGGGCAACTGGCCCGGGCTGCGTGCCGATAAGCTGAGAAACGAGGTGTTGATCCCTGTCTGTTCGCCCATGTTGCTTAGCGGCCCCAAGCCTTTATCTCAGCCGAGTGACCTAAAAAATCATACCCTGCTGCACGATTCTAGCCGCCATGATTGGCAGGCTTGGTTTAGACAATGTGGAATTAATGACGTTAATGTGAACCAGGGCCCCATCTTCAGCCACTCCTCCCTGGTATTGCAGGCCGCCGCTCACGGGCAGGGGATCGCCCTGGGCTATAGCGTGCTGGCCCGTCCCGACATCAAGGCTGGACGCTTAGTGTGTCCCTTCCCTGAGGTGCTGGTGAGTAAGAGCGCCTATTATCTGGTGTGTCAGCAAAATCATGCCGAGATCGGTAAGATCGTCACCTTCAGAAAGTGGATGCTGGACATGTTCGAAGAGGAATCGCGCAGCGAGCTGTTGCCGGGCTAGATCTAATTTACATTAACAAATTGGTTACGCTCGATGTGAGTTGTGAGTCAATGCTAGAGAGGCGAGATGAGTTTTACCCAAAGATTGAATGCGCGGCTCGAGGCGGCCGAACTGCCCGAAAGCCAGTGTCTGTTCTCTGGCTCGGTGGATGATGATGCGCTGGCGTGCGACACCTTAGTGGTTTTGGGCCATGGTGCAGGGGCTAACATGGAACATGATTTCATGACGCAGATGGCCGAGCGTCTCGCAGGCCAGGGGCTTGGGGTGATCCGCTTTAATTTTCCCTACATGCGCAATAATGCCCTGGATGGCAAGCGCAGGCCGCCGGACAGGGCGCCTAAGCTAATTAAAGACTTTAGTCTGCTGTTAGAGACTGTGCGTGAGGTCTATAGGCCCAAGCGCCTGATTGTAATGGGCAAGTCTATGGGGGGACGCATGGCGGCGATACTCACTGGCGAGCAAGAAGTCGATGGGGTTATCTGTTTGGGCTATCCCTTCGTGCCGCCCAAAGGGGGCGAACCCAGACTCGAGCCGATTGCCGAGTGTCAGGCGCCACTCTTGGTGATACAGGGCGAGCGCGATAAGTTTGGCGCCAAGGGGCAGGTCGAGCCCTGGCTTGAGCCCTATGGGGCCAAACTAGCATGGTTAGCCGATGGCGATCATAGTTTTCTCCCAAGAAAGTCGTCAGGCACGACACAAAGCGCTAATCTGGATTTGGCAGTCTCACATAGTATCCAATTTATTAGGGGGTTAGATGCGTAAAGGGTTTTTATTGCTAGCGGCATTGAGTGGCTTTTTAGCCGTGGCCCTGGGGGCCTTCGGCGCCCATGGACTCAAGCAGGTGACCACGCCAGAGATGATCGACATCTTTAACCTTGGGGTCGAGTATCAGTTCTATCACACCTTTGCCCTGATCGCCGTGGCTTTTAGTGGTCACTGGCTCAAGTCGCGCCTGATCGACTGGGCGGGTTACCTGTTTCTGCTGGGTATGGTGATGTTTTCCGGCTCCCTCTATCTCTACGTGCTGGTGGGCAGCAAATGGACTGGCCCCGTGACGCCCATGGGCGGTGTCTGCTTCCTGCTGGGCTGGTTGTTTATCGCGGTGGCCGTGTGGCGTAATCGCGTGGTGGAGCTGGACGATTAGGGCGCTGAGCGCGCATTAAGATAATCGTATTCATTTTCGAGAAAGTGTAGAATGGCGGCCCAATGATATGGGTCGCCATTTTTTATTCAGGATCTTCCTATGATAAACCTATTTTTATATTGCCGTGCCGGCTACGAGAAAGACTGCGCCGCCGAGATCCAGCAGCGAGCCGCGGAGCTGAATGTTGGCGGCTTTGTAAAGACCAACCGTAACGACGGTTACGTGATTTTTCAGTGTTTCCAGGCGGGTGACGCCGATCTGTTGGCCGAGCAGCTCGAGTTAGACTCGCTGATCTTTACCCGTCAGATGTTTGCCGCCAATGAGCTGCTCAAAGATCTACCGGAAGGCGATCGTGTCACCCCCATCGTCGAAGCCTTAACTAAGGTGAGTAGGGCTGGGGAACTCAGAGTCGAGACGCCAGATACCAACGAGGCCAAGGCGCTGTCGACCTTCTGCCGTAAGTTTACCGTGCCTCTGAGACAGGCGCTGAAACGCAGCGGCGCACTGCTGGAGAAGGAAAACCCTAAGCGTCCCATCATCCACGTCTGTTTCGTCGGCCCGGGAACCGCCTATGTGGGCTACTCCCTGAGCCACAACAGCTCTCCCTACTTCATGGGGATCCCCAGGCTCAAGATGGCCAGCGATGCGCCGAGTCGCTCGACACTCAAGCTGGATGAGGCCTTCATCCACTTCATTCCCAAGTCGGAGCAGGAGCAGCGTCTGCGCAGTGGCATGAACTCTGTGGATCTCGGTGCCTGCCCGGGCGGCTGGACCTATCAGCTGGTGCGCCGGGGCATGTTTGTGGCGGCGGTGGACAACGGCCCCATGGCGCAGAACCTGATGGACACGGGACAGGTAAGACACTATCAGGCCGATGGCTTTCGTTTCGAGCCGCCAAAGAAGAATATCTACTGGCTGGTGTGCGACATGGTAGAGAAACCCTCGCGGGTGGCCGAGCTGATGGAGGCCTGGGCGATCAATGGTTGGTTCAAGGAGGCGATCTTTAACCTCAAGTTGCCGATGAAGAGCCGTTATAAGGAGGTATCGACTATCCTGGCGACTATGCAGGAGGTGTTGAGGGAAAATGGTATCGACGATTTCCATCTGGCCTGTAAGCACCTGTATCACGACAGAGACGAGGTGACCGTGCATCTCTGGTTGCGACCCAGCTCAGGTTTTAACTTTGGTTAATGCCGGATTTTACTTTGGTTAAGGTGAGCGTCAGGCCCGGATGGCGGAGCTAGGATAAGCCGCCATCGCAGAGGCTTTATACCAATCGTAATAAACAATTGATCATTCTAGCTTGTTAAAACGCTCGATAACTGTATTAGTATTTTTAATTGTAGAATAACTACTTATCTAAAAATCCTGCTTTGTTCTCAAGCGTTTTTCCTGCGCTATTTCTGATCATATGTTTACTGTGATTGGTATTAGGCATTGGTTGCAGAGACTGGATAATAAAAAGCCCCGCGATTGCGGGGCTTTTTGCTTCTAGCCTATGGCTACTGGTCTATTACAGACGCTCGAGTACCGCCTGGGTGAAGTCAGAAGTACCGTGAGTACCGCCAAGGTCGCGAGTCGTGCGGTCGCCTTCTTCGATCACGGTAGAGACCGCCGTGCGAATGGCGTGTGCCTTGTCTGACATGCCCAGGTATTCCAGCATCTGGATTGACGCCAGAATGACTGAAGTTGGGTTAGCCAGGTTCTTACCTGCGATATCTGGTGCACTGCCGTGAACCGCTTCGAAGATCGCCGCGTCCTTACCTATGTTGGCACCTGGTGCCATACCCAGGCCGCCCACCAGACCGGCACACAGATCCGATAGTATGTCACCGAACAGGTTGGTGGTGACGATCACGTCGAAGTTTTCAGGGTTCATCACCAGTTTCATACAAGTCGCGTCGACAATCATCTCTTCGGTGGTGATGTCTGGGTAACGCTGGCTCACTTCACGGGCAACCTTCAGGAACAGGCCTGAGGTCGACTTCATGATGTTGGCCTTGTGTACGATAGTCACCTTCTTACGACCCTCTTTACGCGCTAGCTCGTAGGCGAAGGTGGTGATCTGCTCGGCGCCCTGACGGGTGATGATACTGGTGGCTTCAGCAGTCGCACCATCTTCAGAAACGGTTTGACCTAGGCCAGAGTACATGCCTTCGGTGTTTTCGCGTACCGTGATGATGTCGATGTTGTCATAACGTGCCTGAGTGCCTTTAAAAGACAATACAGGGCGTACGTTGGCATATAAGCTGAATTTTTTACGTAAAGTGACGTTGATTGAGGTGAAACCTTCGCCGACAGGGGTGGTTAGTGGCCCTTTCAGCGTGATACGGTTCTTCTCGATCATATCCAATGTACGTTGAGGTAGAAGTTCACCTTGCTTCTCAAGTGCGGCTAGGCCTGCATCGGCAAATTCGTATTCGAAATCACATCCAGCTTTATCTAAGATCTTGATTGCTGAGTCGATTATGCTTGGGCCAATCCCATCACCCGGGATAACGGTAATAGTTCTTTTTGACATGGAGAGTCCTTCCACGGTTGGTCGTTACTGCTATTGTCTGACCATGTCGAAAGACACGGTGTTATGACTATGAATTTTTAGAATCTTATCGGCTTTATTTTAACTACTTTTGCGCAAATTTCACAGGAAATAGTGAGCAATCTCACGTTTTTTTGTGTAGGCTAACTTGCAATAACAAAGGCTAATGACGATGATTGATCCTTAAGCGTTAAAAAAGTCTACTTTAGTCTAATAACTCAGGCTACATCCGTTAATGACAAGCTAAATCCGTTAATAATAAGTTAAAACGAGGAAGACCTTGAAGCCATTACCGACCCTATCTCTCTTGTGTGCCAGTCTCTTTTCCTGCGCTGCCCTCAGTGCCGATGTCACGCCCGATGTCATCATGAAATTCGAATCTCTCAAGAAACCCGTGCTCTCGGCCAATGGCAGCGCCTTTGCCGTCGAGGTCAGCCCGGACAGGGGAGACAGTCACGGCCTGGTGAAACGTCTGGGCAGTGAGCAACGTTTTACCGTGGCGGGTGGCAGTAAGCCGCTGATCAGCCGTGATGGTCGTTTCGCCGCCTTCGCTATCGCCCCTAGTTTGCTCGAGCAGGAAAAAGCCAGCCCTAAGGCCCGTAAGAAGCTTAAGGCCGGTCTGGCGTTGCTGGACACTCAAACTGGTAAAGAGACCCGCTATGATAAGGTGAAGGAGTTTGCCTTTAACGAGGCGGGAACCCATCTGGCCATCTGGTATGAGGCCGGTGACGATGCCGATAGTGATAAGAAAGACGAGCCTGAGGCCAACGACAACAATAGTAAGGTTAAGGCCAAAGAGAGCGATAAGAAGCCAAAAGTCGACAAGTATGACAAGGGGCGCACCCTAGAGGTGGTGAACCTCAAGGCGGTGAGCAGTGAGAAACTGGCCCATGTTACCGCTTATTATTTCGATAAGGCGGGCCGCAGTCTGGTCGTTGCCCAAAACGATATTGCCAGTAATCTGCACCGGGTGCAGCGGATGAACCTTGCTAGTGGTGAGCTGCAGGTCATTGCCGGGTATGTGGATCAGCAAATAGGCGCCGTATCCGCCAGTGAAGATGGTAAATATGTTGCCTTTACCTATGGCAAGGCCAGCGATGCCCCCTGGGGACGTGAATACCATCTCGCCTTGCATCAAGCGGGCAGCGACAAGCTGCATCGGGTGGCCAACAGCGACGAGTGGACCCTGAACCGTTACAGCGAGCTGACCTTCTCCGAGGACAGTAAGCGCCTCTTCTTCGGCCGCGTGCCCGAGGTGAGTCAGCAGTTAGAGTTGCCTAAGGTGGCTAAGGCGGATGATCTCTATGATACTGAGGTGATCACCGGCCAACGTGAGCTAAGGGTGTGGCATGGGGACGACCCGCGCATCAAGCCAAACGAGGTCAAGCAGTACAAGAAAGAACTGAAACGCACCTATCTTGCAGTGTTGCACCTTGGCTCTAAGCAGGTGGTGCAGCTGGCCGATCAGGCGGTGCCGGATGTTGAGCTTGGTCAGCAGCAGCGCTTCATGCTCGCCAGCACAGATGTGCCTTACCTTAAGATGATCACCTGGGCCGGTTTCTACCGCGACTATTATCTGGTGGATCTCAACACAGGGCGTAAGCAGGCGTTTCTCGTTCAGCAACCTGTTTCTCAGGCGCCTTCGCTGTCGCCTAACGAGCGCTTCGTGGCCTATTATCAGCAGGGCAATATCTTCCTCTATCAGATAGCTCAGGATAGCCGGGTCAAGCTGACCAAAGATTTCAAGACGCCGTTTGCCGATGAAGATCATGACTATCCGTCTGTGGCCCCCGGTTATGGTTTAGGCCCTTGGGTAGAGGATGGCTCAGCCTTCCTGGCCTACGATAAGTATGATATCTGGCAGTTTAATACCGATTCTCGCGATGCGTTTCGCATCACGGCCGCCAAGGGACGTAAGGCGCAGATCCAGTATCGCGTCACGGGCTTGCTAGATAAGGCGGACAAGCCGGATCTGCTGAAGCCGGATCAGAGCCTCCTGCTGCATGGCTATAACGAACGCACCAAGGGCGACGGTTTCTACAGCGCCAAGGTGGGTGTTTCTGGCGTTAAGCCGCTTATGGAGGGCGACTATAAGCTCAAGCTACTGGCCCGCGCCGAACAGGGTGAACAGGTGCTGTTTTCTAAGGAGCGCTTCGATCTCTACCCGGATCTCTATGCCAGCGAGCTGCAAAGCCCAGAGCAGGCGACCCGCCAGACCCGCATTGATGACCAGAAGCGCCAGCTTGATTGGGGTAACGCCGAGTTGGTGCACTGGACCAACGGTGACGGCAAGCCGCTCGATGGCGTGCTGATCAAGCCTTCTAACTATGTGGCCGGTAAGCGCTACCCTGTGCTGGTCTATTTCTACCGTTTCATGAGCGACAGGCTGCATGCCTTCCCAGACATGAAGCTGAACCACAGACCAAACTTTGCCTGGTATGCCGATAACGGCTACGCCATCTTCCTGCCGGATATCCGTTTCGAGGTGGGTTACCCTGGTGCGAGCTCGGTTCAGGCACTGACCTCTGGGGTGCAGAAGCTGATTGATATGGGCATCGCCGATGCGAACGCGGTAGGTATTCAGGGCCACTCCTGGGGCGGCTACCAGACCGCCTTTGCCGTGACGCAGACCTCTATCTTCAAGGCGGCGGTAAGTGGCGCGCCCGTGTCTAACATGACCAGCGCCTATAGCGGCATTCGTCACGGCACAGGGCTGGCGCGTCAATTCCAGTATGAGACCGGACAGAGCCGTATCGGTGAAAGCCTGTTTAAGTCGCCGCAGAAATATATCGAAAACTCTCCCGTCTTCTATGTGGAGCGCATCAAGACGCCTATGATGATCATGTTTGGCGATAAAGATGATGCAGTGCCCTGGGAGCAAGGTGTCGAGCTGTATCTGGCCATGCGCCGCGCCGGTAAGGATGTGGTGTTCCTCCAGTATCAGGATGAGCCACATCATCTGAAGAAATACCCTAATAAGCTCGACTATAGCCTGCGCATGATGCAATACTTCGATCATTACCTGAAGGGTAAGCCAGCGCCCGAGTGGCTGACTCGGGGAGAGGCCTATCAGGAGTTTAAGAAGGCGGGCTAAGCCTGACAGTATGTTTAAGCCGGGCAGTGCCCGGCTTTTTTATGGCATGCCGACAAAGGCTATCTCATTGTAGGAAGCCTTACTAAAGGAGCGTAAAGCAAGATGGAGCAGGGTATGACACAAAACGATAGCAAGGGGCCCTGCGTCAAGGTGCCGCCTCCCTTAATTTTTATTCTCTCCATGGCCGCGGCATTTGGTCTGGAGCAGTTATATCCAATGGCGCAGGCAGCCCACCCCCTTGGGCAGCTGATGGGGGGCGTTTTACTATTGGTTTCTTGCCTGGTTTTAGTGCATCTGTTGGTGATCTTCAGGCGGCAGCAGACGGCCATCGAGCCCTGGAAGCCTACCTCCAGCATCATTACCTCTGGCTATTATGGCTATAGCCGTAATCCCATCTATGTGGCTTTCTGTGGGTTTCCCATAGGGTTAGGGCTTTTGTTAGCTTCTCCCTGGCTATTGCTCAGTACCTTGCCTGCCTGTCTGGGGGTCTATTGGTTGGCGATTCGCCGGGAGGAGGCCTATCTGCTGGCTAAGTTTCCCAAGGAATATGGGGCGTATTTAAGCAGTGTCAGGCGCTGGTTGTAACAGCGCCTTTAGCATCTTAGCGATTAACCGCCGATGGGGGAGTCGAGATATTGCTGATAGGTGTCCTGGCCCCAGGCGATCAGCTTATTGTTTTTAAACAGCAGCGGCGTACACTCGTCGCGTGTGGTCTCGCCGTCTGATTTGCTGTGATGGGTGCGATAGAAGAGCACCTGCAGGGTATCTTGGTTAGTGCTCTTGGCCTCGGAGAAGTCGGCCTTACCCATGAGTGTCTTGATCTGCTCTATCGGTTGTCCTATGGACAGCTCGGTTAACTTGGCGTTGTTATAGGCCTGTCTGTCTTCCCAGTCCATATCGTCTGGTGTTGGTTCATAAACCAGGACGACGACGGCGACAAAGGCCAAATAGGCCGCAAAGATTGAGCCTATGATCACTGGAACTTTAGATTTCATCTTACCTTGGGATCCTTCCATGCTGCGGGTGTATCTGCAGTGGATTAAACCACTGCAACATATTGGTTACAATATAAAGCAGATGAAAAAGGGATGGTAGTGTCGTTTTCGCTTACCGCCGAGAGAAAGCCAAGAAATAAGTAACCGAATGTTTACGCCTTTGTCGTCTGCGCAACCCTGAAGTTCGCCAGGCGGGTATTGAGGGGGATATCGGTCTGCAGCTGCACCAGTTTATAGCTCAGTCTCGCTAGAGCCCGTCCCTCTTCAAGCTTCTTGGCCTGTTTGGCACCTATCTTATCCAGTGACGCGTAGACGTTGGCCAGGGTGCGGAAGGTTTTCAGCAGTTCACAGGCCGACTTAGGACCTATACCTGGGATGCCGGGGATCTTGTTGCCGCTGTCGCCGGCCATGGCGAGAAAATCGATAAACTGACTGCGATCGACCCCCAATTGATGCTCACGATCTTCTATGGTGATCGCCTGCTGATTAAAGTGATCCCATAGCTGTATGTTAGGGGAAAGCAGCTGGGTAAAGCCCTTGTCGGTGGAGACGATGATCGCCTCGCCATTGGCTTTCACCATCTTGCTGGCCAGGGTCGCGATCACATCATCGGCCTCGGCAACGGCATCTATGGAGTGAAACCCCCGCTCGGCGAGATGTTGTTTAAGGGCTGGGAGGGTCTGACTAAGTGCCTCGGGCATGGGTTTGCGTCCCTTCTTATAGTCTTCATAGAGCTGTTTGCGCCAGGAGATGGCGTCGCCGTCCCAGACCAGGGTGACGTGACTGGGCTTATGCTTACCCAGTAGCTTACGGCAGGCTGAGGTGACCCTCTCCGCCAAGCCGTTGACATCGCTCTCATTTGGTTGGGCGGCGTGGATACGCCGCACCAGGTTAAGTCCATCTATGATTAAAAATCGGTTCATCTTATCTCTAGCGCAGGGTTAGGTGGCGATCCGATAACAGGGGACATAGGCTGTGCCGGGCAGCTTCATGCGCTGCTGATCCACAAAGGCCTGTAGCAGGGTGTCCATCAACTTCATCAGTTGCTTATCTCCCCTGAGTTCGAAGGGCCCCGAGCGCTCTATCTCTCTCATGGTATCTACCTTGACGTTGCCCGCCACTATACCAGAAAACGCCCGTCTGAGGTTGGCCGCTAGCTCTGCCTTGTTGGACTGGAAGTAGAGGCTGAGGTTGCTCATGATCTCATGATCCGGCACGAAGGGCAGCTGAAACTCGGGCTCTATCTTTAGCGACCAGTTGTACTGGTAGGAATCGCCCGTGTCTCTGCGATGCTGTTTGATGAGCGTCATGCCATGGCTCATGATCCGGGCCACCCGCACAGGGTCGTCGATGACGATCTCATACTTGCTCTGGGCCTCCTCGCCTAAGGTGGCGGCGACAAACTCATCTATCTTGAGAAAGTAATCGGCACTCTCTCTCGGACCTGTGAGGACCAAGGGGAAGGGGATGTTGGTATTTTCCTTGTTGAGTAGGATCCCCAGCAGGTAGAGTAGCTCCTCGGCGGTGCCGGCACCACCTGGGAAGATCACTATGCCGTGCCCCAGGCGCACGAAGGCCTCCAGGCGTTTCTCTATGTCGGGCAAGATCACCAGCTCGTTGACTATCTGATTGGGGGGCTCGGCGGCGATGATACTGGGCTCTGTCAGGCCGACATAGCGGGCGGTACGCACCCGCTGTTTGGCATGGCCGATGGCGGCGCCCTTCATGGGCCCTTCCATGGCTCCCGGCCCGCAGCCGGTACAGATATCCATGCTGCGTAGCCCCAGCTCGTAACCTACCTCCCGGGTGTACTGGTATTCATTGGCGTCTATGCTGTGGCCACCCCAACAGACCACTATGTTGGGGTCTTGGCGCGGGATCACCTGGGCGTTTCTCAGTATGTCGAACACCACGTTAGTGATATGGCTGGAGTTGGTCAGGTTGATGTGTTTCAGGTTGTCGTAGCGATCGCTGAGGTAGACGATATCCCTGAGTACCGCAAACAGGTGCTCCTGGATCCCGGCAATGATGTGGCCATCGACAAAGGCGGCCTCGGGGGGATTAACCAGCTCTATCTTGATGCCACGCTCGCGTCTGAGTACGTTGATGTTGAAGTTGCTGTATTGCTTGAAGAGGGTGCCGGCGTTGTCGCTCTTCAGTCCCGAGGCGAGTACCGCCAGGGAGCAGCTGCGAAAGAGTTGATAGAGTTCACTACTTGCATTTTGCTTGAGGCGATCAACTTCCAACTGGGAAAGTTGATCCATACTGCCTCTGGGACTGATGTTGACGATCATGGCGACTCCTTAGCAGCAGACTCGAGCCATGACACCGGGGAAAAGGGTTGAGAGTCCTGAGGAAGCCCCAGGATTAGGCGTCAATTATCACTCTGTCTCTGCTTTCATGTTTGGCCTTGTAGAGTGCTGCGTCGGCGCGTTCGAAGGTTTCGCTTATCTGCTCGTTTTCAAGAATTTGTGCAGCACCTATTGATACTGTAACTGTAATTCTCTGATTTTTAAACTTAAAGGGAATATTTTTTACTTTTTCTCTCACGCGATTCAACAGATGCTCTATGTCGTTAGCCGAGACATCCGGGATCAGGAGGACAAACTCCTCACCGCCGTAACGGGCCACAAACTCAGATTCTCGCAGGGAGTTTTTCAGTGCCATAGAGATCACCTGTAGCGTCTTATCTCCAGTACTGTGGCCAAAGTTATCGTTGATGGACTTGAAGTGATCTATGTCGGCCACGGCGACCCATAGGGGATGACGATGGCGTTGATAGTTGCGGAACTCCTGTTCCATACGCTCTTCCAGAGCCGCACGATTGGGCAGCTGTGTCAGGGTGTCAAGCAGGTTGAGTTTCTGCTGTTCGAACAGGCGTTCTTTATAGGCATTGGCCTCTTTACTTAGCTCGTTGAGCTCGTCACGCATGGTCTCTATGGATTTGCGCAGCATCGCCTGTTCGCGCTGCTCCAGGGCCTCTTTGCGTCCCAAGGCGGTACGGATAGAGGCTAACTGCTCGGTGACCTGTAGCTTGAGGTGGTCTATGTCGTCAATGTCGATAATGGCATCGCCAACATTGTCGACCCGTGAGTTGATCTCACGGTTGAGCTGTTTCTTTAGCTGATAGCTACGCTGATTGCTGTTGTAGGAGTCGTTTACCACCTCGCGCACCGCCGAGAGGGCGTCGTTGAGGGCGTAGAGGAACTCCTGGGAGGCGCTCTTCTCCAGCGCGATGTTCTCCAGCAGCAGGGAGAGTATGGTCTGATAGGCATCGATCAGCCCATCGACGTCAATTTCGGCGGCCAGGTAATCCTTGATCACCAACACTTGATCGCGCTGATCCTTACGAAACTCGATCTCCGAGATCATCTGTGCCAGTTCATGGGCCAGCTGCCTGTGTTTGGGCAGGACCTCTAACTTGTCTCCCTGGCTGAGGCGTTCATGCATGATGGCTTCGAAGAAACCGACCAGCCGCTCGACCTTAGGGAAGTAATCCCAATAGGTGTGGAATGGTTTACCCAAGTCCTGCTTATAGTAGGCGATCTCTTTCTTAAGTTTTTCCGGTATGGAGTCGACACGTTGCAGCTGGCGTATCACCTTGGCGAGGCTGGCGCGACCGTCTTCGAGTTGGCCCATCACGTGATGATATTGCTGCTTGAGTAGCTGCTCGACCTCGAGCAGATCCGGCAGTACTTCGTCGATATGTTCGACGTTGAGCAGGTTATGACGTAGCTTGGCCAGTTTGTTGTCCAGCTCTATGCTCTGCCCCTTACAGGCCAGGCTGAGATGGCCAATAAACTGCAACAGCGAACTCTGGCTCTGGGCCTTCTGATCCTTGAGTTCTTCCAATGCGATTTTGGCAGAATGGAGTTTCTGCTGAAGGAGCGATACTTGGGAAAGGCTTGTCATAGCGTCTTTCATTCTAGACCTTATCAATAAACTTCAGCGTCAGTTGGTGGAAGAAACTTCTATCTTGGAAAGCAGTTAGAAGTTGCCGAAGCGTTTTACCTTTGGCTGATGGAGACCTATATGAGACCAATGGTATCCGATCCCCTAGCTTATGCAAATGCACCGTCGAGGGTATGTGACCCAGGCAGTATACTTTTACGAAATTATGTGGATTCTGCATCGTTTGCTTCCTGCCATTTGGGCCAGTGGATCAGCGCCTTATTCTCATTGCACTCGACCTTAACCAATCCTCGGCTGATTCCTTTTTCCAAGTGTAAGTATAGCGGGTTAGATAAAATTGCTGCCGGCGCAAAATTGAGCGGCGTGATGCTGACATAGCAATCTTTTTGTGTCCCAAGACTCATGGCGCCAGCCACCAACATCTGCAGCACATTGAAATAGGTATCGGGCGCCACCTTGATGTCTGGATTGCCCAGTAGCGGCACCCTGATACAGCCAATCTTGAAGTGGGCGCCTCGAGTCTGAGACTGCTCATCGAGCAGGCTACGGATCTGCTCCAGTAGGATCTGCTGTGGCGTCAACTTTTTCAGGCACAGAAGGATGAGCCCAGGACGGATCAGGTAGGCTTCCCCTTCCAGTGCCCGGCTGAGGGTATCCATAAGACGCGCCTTGGTCTCTAGGTAGATCTCGGCGCCCAGTGTCTGATCCAGTTTATGACCCTCGTCGAGAGACAGCAGCGCCAGTTGGGCGATATCTTCACCCTGACTCATACGGGCGATGAAGCCGTGATAACCCGGCAGCTGGCTGATGGGCTCCTGGTTTACCTTCTGTTTAAGGTTGGTTAGCTGCTGCTTTAGCTTGGCCTTGCCGCGCCATTGATTGACGCCAACCAGGGCCAGCAGCAGGCTCACGATAAAGATGATGCTGGCCGCCAGCCTAAACTGATGGGCCTGCTTCTCCTGCACCTTGTTTGACGCCTGAAGCTGGCTGAGTTGAAGCTTGAGTTGCTGTTCGGCCAAGACGCTCGGGCTATAGTCTGAAGGCTTCTGGTTCTCTTGCTCGAAATATTGGCTAAGGGAGATCAGCTCCTCCAATGCGGCCAGCGCCTTGTCGATATCGCCCAGTTCCTTAAGGGCACGGGTCTTATATTGCAGGGCTTCAAACATCTGTTCCGGCAGCTTTTTCTCCCGGGCTAAGACAAAGGCCTTGGCGGCGTAGGCATTGACCATGCTCCAGTCGTTCAGCTGACTGGCCACCTGGGCGATCAACAGATCGTTATAAATCAGATAGTGCTTGCTCTTTTTTTGCAGAAATAGACCGTTAGCCTTGATGAGGTTATTCAGGGCCCGCTCGGGCTCCTTGTTGTTGAAATAGGCTTCTCCCAGGTTGTGAAGATTGAGGGCCTGGCCGGTCAGGTTTCCGCGTTTGACATCTATCTGCTGGGCATTGAGGTAGTAATCGATCGCCTGATTCCAGCGCTCCTGTTCGCCATATACCATGGCGATCACCGTCATGGCGCTGGAAAGATAATTGTCTTTACCTATCTTGGTGAAACCGTCGGCGGCCTTGTGGGCATAAGTTAGCGCCTCATCCCAAGATTTGAGATCTCGATAGACGCGGGCCAGACGCAGCGACAAGATGGCGTTTAGGAAGGGCTTGTCCAGTCCTTCGGCTAGGCGGATCGCCTCGGTGTAGTGCTGCAGCGCCTTGGCAAACTGATCTTCGCTGCCGTAGAGACGCCCCAGTGTCGCCTCGGCCTTGGCAATCAGATAGTCGTCCCTGAACTGGTAGGCCAGCTCTCGGTACTGGTTGAGGTGGGTGAGGGCGGCATTCTTCTGTAGCGTGATGCGGTAGAGATCGCCCAGCTGGTAATGAATGCTGTGCAGCAGGAGTTGCGTCGCGAGATCTTCGCTGGCCTTGAGATGCCCCAGTGCCTGTTGGTAATGGGTGATCGCCTGTTGATAATCTTGTTTTTCCCGCCCAATTTTTCGCCCCTCGAGCATCAGTAGGTAGGCCTTGTCGTAGGACGTGTCGGCGATGATTTCCAGTTGGGTCATCACCTGCTGCGCCTTATCCATGGCATCATCGACCCCGATGCCCGGCTCTAGATAGACACGGGCCAGCCATTGCAACTGTTGCTCCAGCTCCTGGCTGCTAAAACCCTGGCTGTCGGCAAGATGGTTGAATTCTGCCTGGTTGGTAAACTCGATGGGGAAGGAGAGGCTGGCAATGGTGTCTTGGTAAAACTCAGGCGCCGACTCTTTGAATTTAACCTCTTTGCTGACCAATTGGCTGAAGGCCGCATAGGTGGAGGCACAATAGCCAAAGAACAGAACCAGACTGTAGAGAAAAATGCGCATTTTTGTAGCATCACCGAGCCGCAGGCGGGCGTATTATGTTTTTAGAATTCTGTCCGCAGTGTGAGTGACAAATCGCGTTATACTGACGAACTTCACATTACAACTATGATAACAGAAGGAAGCCAGAGTGAAACTAGCTGTACCCTTGATTTTGATTTTTAGTCCTTTTTTCCTATCTCAAGCCCATGCAGATGTTAATTATCGCATCGATCTTACCCAGCCTCAGCATCACCTGGCCAAAGTCGAAGTGGCCTTTCCCCGCAGCGATGTTAAGCAGCTCACGGTGAATCTCCCCGTGTGGCGTACCGGCAAGTATCAGGTGTTGCCCCTGGGGGATGCGGTTCGTCATTTCAGGGCCGAAGATGAGTCGGGCAAGGTGTTAGAATGGCAACGCAGTGCCAGCGGCGAATGGCAGGTAAAATTGACGCAGCCCACTAAGGTTAAGGTCTCCTACCAGCTCTATGCCAACAGTTTGGGGCAGAGGGTGAGTCATGTCGACGGATCCCATGCCTATCTCGATGCCAGCGGGGTGTTTGTCTATAGTCCAGATTTTCGCGACCAGCCGGTAACCGTCTCGCTAAAGGTTTCCGATGCCTGGCGCAGTTATTCAGGCATGGCGTCTGAGGATACTCATCTGTTTATCGCGGACAACTATGATGTGCTGGTGGACTCTCCAATAGAGACAGGGGTTAGCCAGCACAGAGCCTTCTCGGCCGACGGTCGCGACTACGAGTTGGTGGTCTGGGGGGAGGGTAACTATGATCTCGATAAGATGGTGGAAGACCTTACCAGGCTAAGCGGTCAGGCCAAGGCAATTTGGGACGGCTACCCGTTTGAGCGTTATGTCTACATGGTGCACGCCACCAGTGGTGCCAGCGGCGCCACCGAACACCTGAACTCTAGCGTTATTCAGCGCCCGCGCTTTAGTTTTCGTGAGCGTAAAGATTATCTGGGCTTTATCAAGACCGCTTCCCACGAGTTTATTCATACCTGGAACGTGAAGGCCTATCGACCCAAGGGCCTGGTGCCTTATGATTATCAGCAAGAGGGGATCACCGAGCTGTTGTGGATAGCCGAAGGTTCGACCAGCTATTTTCAGAGTCAGTTGCTGCTGCGTGCCGGCGTGATCACGCCTAAGGAGTTCCTAGACGATCTGGCGAGGCGTATCACTCGCAATGAGCAGACGCCGGGGCGCGAGGTGCAGTCTGTCGCCGAGGCTAGCGCAGGTTAGTGGGTGGCCGCTGGTGGCGATTACGCCCAAAACCACAGCAGCAACATCTATTCAGAAGGTTATTTGGCCTCGTTGGCATTGGATTTCAGCCTGCTGAGTGACACCGACCTCAAGGCATCCTATCGGGATCTGCATGCCAAACTGTATCAGGAGTTTAAGATCCAGGATGTAAAGAACCCTGCGGGATACGGCGTCAGCGATGTGCAGTTGCTCTTGGGTGAGCTGTCGGGCAAAGATTATGGCGACTGGTGGCAGCGCCATGTCAACAGCCCGCTAGTGCTGGACTTTGATGTCCTGCTGGCGAAGGCGGGGCTGAAGAAAGACTATGGCAATGATAACAAGGCTATTGCCTACGCCGGCATGCAGATCCGCGAGGGCAGCCTGAGGCTTAGTCACGTAAAACGTGAAGGGCCGGCTTGGCGCGCAGGCATAGTGGCGGGTGATGAGCTGGTGGCGATAAACGAGCTTAAGGTGACGGCCAAAGGGTTTGCGGCGCGCATCGAAGACTTTGCACCGGGCGACACCATCAAGGTGACCCTGTTTAGCAATGACAGTTTGAAAGAGGTATCGCTGACGCTGGCCGACCAGCCCAGTGAAAAGCTTGTGCTCACCAGTGTCGATAAGCCGAGCCGGAAACAGAAGGCCTTCTTCAAGGCCTGGCTTGGGATCGACTGGCCCTTCGACGGTGAGGGTAAGCTAAAAGGTTAATTCACGCCTATCGGGTTTGTGGTGTCGTGCCAGGCTCATTGCCCGGACGAATCGAATAAAAAACCACCCGCTTGGGTGGTTTTTTTACATTGAGCGCTTGAACGTTAAACTCTCATCCTGGCGCTAATAGTGGCTTAAAGGCTGTCTTCCAGGCCGCCCAGTACTTCGACTAATGAGTTCATCAGGGCGATCAGCTCGCTGCCCATCAGGGCAAAGTCGGCATCCAGACGCGCCAGTGGATCTTCTGTGCCTACCTCGTCGTTGTGTGCCCTAAATTCTTCCGAGAACTTCAGGCGCTTGATACCAGCGTCGGATTGCAGCACGAAGGCGATAGACTGGCCGAAATGCAGTGCCAGTTTATGTACCTGCTTGCCCACCTCAATATGCGCCAGTACTTCGTCTTCGGTCAGGTCTTGCTGCTTGAAGCGCACTATGCCGCCTTCGTCTGAATCTGACTTGAGTTCCGCCTCATCCTGCATCTCAAATGGCGCCGGCGCACTGTTGTTCTTGAGCCAATTAGTCAGCTGTGCTTCGATTGGTGTCTTGAAGCTCATCGGGATCACGGGCAGCGAGCCAAGTGCCTTACGCAGTAAGGCCAGTAACTCTTCCGCCTTGGTGGCGCTTGATGAGTCTACCAGGATCATCTCAATCTCTGGCAGGATCAGGGCATGGATCTGGCTGCGACGAGAGAAGGCGCGTGGCAATAGGGTGGTGGTGATCTCCTCTTTGAGCGCATCTTTCTCTTTCTTGGCCAGCTTGCGATTCTCTTCGGCTTCGATCTGCGCCACTTTTTCTTCTAGTGCCTCTTTTACCACCTGAGAAGGCAGAATCTTCTCCTCTTTGGTGGCACAGATAAGGTGTCTGTTCTCGGCGCTGTGTACTAAGGTGTGGCCGAGTTTGCCCAGGGCCTTGGAGAAGCCAAACTTGCTGATGTCCTGGCTGGAACAGGGAGAAAAGGTAAAGTCTTCCAGTGACTTCTCTAGCGCTTCGGTATCGACAGAGAAAGGTTTATTAAAACGATATACGGTAAGATTCTTAAACCACATGATAGGCGCTCAATCAAAAATAAAGCCGCAGTGTAAGCCATTGCGCCGCGCGGGTAAACTGCTAACAAGCTTCCTCAAAATGTCACAAATAATGCTCAAGCGACATAATTCATCAAACTGTAATATTTGTCTTTATCGTCTCCTGTCGCCCATGGGAACTGGGTTTGTGGGTCGGCGCCTTAGTTAATATTATCAAAAATATCCAGTTGCTAAATCGATGAAATAAAACTGCAACATAAAAGTTGCACACTTTCGGCCGTCCAAACCAATAACCAAGACGAACAAACGTCGAAAGGATTAAATGATGAACGTTTTTTGTAAAACTCTACTCGCTTCTGCGCTAGCAACTGCCACTCTCGCTTCTGCACACGCTGCAGAGCCTTTGACTGTTTACGGTAAGCTAAACGTAACCGCTCAGTCTAACGACGTAGATGGTGATGCAACGACGACTATTCAGAGCAATGCTTCTCGCTTTGGCGTGAAGGGTGCTTTCGAGCTAAGCAGCTCACTGGAAGCTTTCTACACTGTTGAGTATGAAGTGGACACTGGTGATGACGTTAAGGAAAACTTCAAGGCTCGTAACCAGTTCGTTGGTTTAAAAGGTAACTTCGGTGCTTTCTCTGTGGGTCGTAACGACACCATGCTGAAGCAATCACAAGGTAAAGTTGATCAGTTCAACGACCTGTCTGGTGACCTGAAGAACCTGTTCAAGGGTGAAAACCGTATCGAACAGACTGCGACTTATATGACGCCTTCATTCAGTGGTTTCAAGATGGGTGTGACTTATGCTGCTGAAGGCGCAAGCTCACAGTATGGACAAGACGGTTTCAGCGTTGCTGCCATGTACGGTGACAAGAAGCTGAAGAAGTCGCCAGTTTTCGCCTCTATCGCTTACGATTCAGACGTTAAGGGTTACGAAGTCGTTCGTGCAACTGTTCAAGGTAAGGTAGCTGGTCTGAAGATTGGCGGTATGTACCAGCAACAAGAAGCGACTTACAACAAAGATGGTTCACCAGTTGTGGGTGCCGACAGCAAGACTGGTTACCTGGTAAGCGCGGCTTACGCTATCGATGCAGTAGTATTGAAGGCTCAGTACCAAGATATGGAAGACAAAGGTGATTCTTGGTCAATCGGTGGTGACTACAAGCTAGGTAAGCCAACTAAACTGTTTGCCTTCTACACCAACCGTGACTTCGAAGGCGACGACACTACCGATAAGTTCTTCGGTCTGGGTCTAGAACACAAGTTCTAAGTTATTGATAAATAGCTTTCACTCGCGAGTCGAGTGGTGATTCAAGGGAGGCTTATGCCTCCCTTTTTGATGTAAGATTTATGACAAAATAAGCCGTTTTATGACAAACTAGCCCTGCGGTTTCATAATTTTGTAATAAAAAAGACCAATAATGGACACGTGGGAATTCACAGATAGAAGATCGCATATGACTGCTAGGATTTTGATAGTTGAAGATGAGCTGGCCATCCGAGAGATGTTAGCTTTTGTTTTAGAACAACATGGATTTACGACAACTACAGCAGAGGATTTCGACTCAGCATTGGATATGTTGTCAGAACCTTATCCAGATTTGGTGTTGCTCGATTGGATGTTCCCGGGTGGCAGTGGTATCCAGCTGGCCAAGAAACTGCGCCAGGATGAGTTTACCCGTCACATTCCCGTCATCATGCTGACGGCCCGTGGCGAAGAGGAAGACAAGGTTAAGGGGCTCGAGGTGGGCGCCGATGACTATATTACCAAGCCGTTCTCGCCCAAAGAGCTGGTGGCTCGCATCAAGGCGGTAATGCGCCGCGCGGCACCGACGGCACTGGAAGAACCGATAGATGTACAAGGATTGGTACTCGACCCTGTGAGCCACCGTGTGACCGTGGGTGAGCAGGTGCTTGAGATGGGGCCGACCGAGTTTAGATTGCTCCATTTCTTCATGACCCATCCGGAACGCGTCTACAGCCGTGAGCAGCTGCTGGACAATGTCTGGGGCACTAATGTGTATGTCGAAGACAGAACCGTCGATGTACATATTCGTCGCCTGCGTAAGGCCGTCGAACCGTCTAATCACGATCGCTTGATTCAAACCGTTCGTGGTGCGGGCTACCGTTTCTCGACCCGCCTCTAGGCCCTGAAGTTTATTCTCCTTCTAAACCGTTTCTGATCTCAGTGCTACTTGTCGTTAGGTTGTGAATATTGCTGGTGCAGTAAGACAAACCAAACGTGAGCATGAATGAGCGGGAGCGGTTTAAAGGTGGCCTGGGGGCTGCGCCTATTGTGTCTTGCAATAGTGTTATGCATGCCAGAGTTTGAACCGACCGCGGTCGGCGACCCGGAGCAAAACACGGTAGGGCGTCCCAGAGACAAACAGCCTGGATCGATTGAACCAGGCAAATTGATAGGCACAGGCGGCAATATAAGCTATCTTGTGCCCATTCCTTCACTATGGCTTATCTATGTTTGATTCATATTCAGGGTATCAACTACTCACTCGATTAGTGATATATCTACTGCTCTGTCTTGCCGTTGGATTACTCATAAATCAGGTGCTGTGGATCATGTTGCTGGGCAGTATCGCCCTGCTCATTTGGCACTATAAACAGATCTCTAGACTTAATTACTGGCTGTGGCGCGATAAGCGTCTGACTCCGCCTAACGGCAGTGGCAGTTGGGAAGGGGTGTTCAACGGTATCTACCGTCTGCAGGGAAAAAATCGTAAGCGTGTCAGTCAGCTAGCCTATCTACTCGCCCGCTTCAGGCAAGGGGCCGAGGCCCTGCCCGATGCGGCCGTGGTGCTCGACTCAGAAAACAATATCGCCTGGTGTAACAAGCTGGCGCAGCTCATGTTGGGCCTGGTATGGCCCCAGGATAATGGCCAGCGGATCGATAACCTTATCCGTCATCCCGACTTTTCCAAGTATCTCAAGCAGGCGGACTTCGACGAGCCTTTCGAACTCGTCGATACCCAGAGCGATGGCCGTATCTTAGAGATACGTATCATGGGCTATGGTTCGGGGCAAAGGCTACTCATCGCCCGTGACATCACCCGTATTCGTCAGCTGGAGGGGATGCGTAAGGAGTTTGTGGCCAACGTCTCTCACGAACTCAAGACGCCGCTGACGGTATTGCAGGGCTATCTCGAGATGATGCAGGGTATGGCCGAGCCGGACTCGCCCAATGCCAAGGCGATGTCACAGATGCAGCAGCAGACCAACCGCATGCGTTCCATGGTCGAGCAGCTGCTGGTGCTGTCACGCATCGAAGATGGCAGCGCGGTCAACCTTGAGACCAAGGTGAACATGGCGGTGTTGATGGATACCTTAAAGGAGGAGGCACAGGCGCTGGCCATGGGGCAGTATGAGGTCTCCATTCAGGCAGAGCCTGGGCTGAATCTCTATGGTAGCGAGGTGCAGCTTCGCAGTGCCTGTTCTAACCTGGTGTCGAATGCAATTCGTTATACCGAGCCAGGTGGTAAGATAAGCATATGTTGGAAGCGAGTGCCTATGGGGGCCGAGTTTAGCGTGACGGATACAGGTGAGGGGATAGCGCCGCAGCACCTTACCCGACTGACCGAGCGCTTCTACCGGGTGGACAGTGCCCGTTCACGCCAGAGTGGCGGCTCGGGATTGGGGCTGGCCATTACCAAGCATGCACTCAATCATCATCAGAGCGATCTCACCATAGAGAGTAAGTTCGGGGTAGGCAGCCGCTTTAGCTTTATCATCCCTAATCATCTGCTCGACCTATAGCCGATACCTGGCTTGTTAAAAATAGAACGCCGTCGTTAATGACGGCGTTTTTTATGACTCTTACCATGACGCTATCTTGACGAATTGATGTCAAACTTAATATAGCGAACTTAAAAAGCGGATTTGTGGCAAATTAATCTGTCGCTGTCATCTAAGTGTCACATCACAGTCATAGACTTGTCACCGTTGCGATTGATACTAGCTGCAACTTAAATGAAACGAGTAAGCAAGTCCGCTTAACACTGGAGCATAGAATGAAACTTAAACAGCTTGTCGGTGCGGTGAGTTTAACAGCCGCTAGTGTATTCTCAGCAGCCTCAATGGCCGCTCTTGATCCATCATTGCCAACTTATGAAAAAACAAGTGGTGTATCAGGTAACCTATCTTCTGTAGGTTCAGACACTCTAGCCAACATGATGACCCTATGGGCGGAAGAGTACAAAGAGATGTACCCTAACGTTAACATTCAGATTCAAGCTGCGGGTTCATCTACTGCGCCACCAGCACTGACTGAAGGTACTTCACAGTTCGGTCCTATGAGCCGCAAGATGAAGCCTAACGAAATCGAAGCATTCGAAAAGCACTACGGCTACCAGCCAACGGCTATCCGTGTAGCAATCGATGCCCTGGCAGTATTCGTACACAAAGATAACCCAATCAAGGGGCTAAGCATTGAGCAGATCGACGGCATCTTCTCTGCAACACACAAGTGTGGCGGTAGCGATGTTCAGCGTTGGGGCGATGTAGGTCTAGACGGTTCTTGGGCAGCTAAAGACGTACAGCTATATGGCCGTAACTCAGTATCTGGTACTTACGGTTACTTCAAGAAGAAAGCACTTTGTAAGGGCGACTTCAAGGCTAACGTAAACGAGCAACCAGGTTCTGCATCAGTGGTTCAGTCTGTATCTCAATCACTTAATGCTATCGGTTACTCAGGTATCGGTTATAAGACTGCAGGCGTGAAAGCGGTTGCTATCTCTAAGAAGGGTGACAACTACATCGAAGCATCAGCCGCTAACGCCGCTGACGGTAGCTACCCACTATCACGTTACCTATACGTTTACGTGAACAAGCACCCTAACAAAGACTTGGCACCACTCGAGCGTGAATTCCTACGCTTCGTACTGTCAAAGCAGGGTCAGCAAATCGTAATGAAAGACGGTTATGTACCACTACCACGTAGTGTGACTGCTAAAGACCTGAAAAAAGCGGGTATCCGTCTGTAAGACTGCCGCTTGAACTAAAAAGGCCTCCTAGTGAGGCCTTTTTTGTCTTCAAATGAAGACGGTATTTTTGTTTGAGTTTTGGTTGCATTTTGTTTGTGCAGAGTTTGGTCTAGTCGGTGCTGGGCAGAGTGTTTAAAGGCGTACCTTCATGGCAATCTAACGCCTGCCCGGCGGGGGGATGTGCAGATACGCCTGTGAGACGCCGTGAATAAGTCCCTTTAGGCTCTACCGAAACATCCCTGTTTCGGAAGCTCATCGGCGTATCTACACTCGGTATCTATCGTTTCTTCGATTTGGCGGCGTTGGGGAGAGAAGGGAGTAAAGTGTTAACTTATTTATGCCCCAAAGTGTGTTGGCCTTGGAATGAAGGTTTGGTATTTCTATCGTTTGTTTGATTTGTATTTGGCGACATGCTTATTAATTAAATGAGTTGAAGGTCTAACCTTTATGGCTATCTAATGCTTGCCCGGTGGGTGCAGTACATGGAAGTACCAATGTCGTGATCACAGGGATGTGAAGGAACGACGTATGAGCAGATACGCCTGTGAGACGCCGTGAATATATCCCTATAGTCTCTACCGAAACATCTGATGTGAAAGGATTCACGAATGCCGCGTTGACATGGATGTTAAAGAGTGGTCCTGTTTCGGAAACCCACTGCCGTATTTGCACTGGGTATTCAACGTCTCTTCAATTTTGAGTCATTGGGTGCCCATTGGGGAGGAACATTTGGCCACATTTGTATTTATAGGAGATTTGAAGGTCGCAACTTCATTGCAATCTATCACCTGCGGTGGGCTTATGTGCAGATACATCTGCTACACGCCGTAAATACTTCCTTGTAGGCTCGACGATGGCATCCCTGCCATCGACGTCCGCAGATGCATCTACACTCGGTATCTAACGTCTCTTCGATTTGGCTTTATCTGTTTAACGATGATACAAGTTATTATTTTTATGGAAAAAAGCACATTAAAATGTGAAATGAGATGTTGAATGCTAAGTACAAAATAGATTAAAGTATCACCACTTAAGGACAGAGTTAGGCCAACTCGAATCAAAGATTGACTACGCCATTCAGGGAATGAAAAAGCCAATCAATATGCTTTAATCGAATGCCTTAAAAAAGTTAACTCTGACCCCATTTATTTAAAATTCAGTCAATTAAGGTTGACTGCTGGGGAAGCATATTAGATGTTTTTGATTTACATATCCGGCACTCCCCCTAATAAGCGTTAAATTAATACGAGGAAGTATCGGTGGAATTAAAGGATTTTATAAAAGAAGCCATAAAAGATATATCGGAAGCAATAAGTGAAAGCAACTCAGAATTATCCGAAATTGGAGCCATAGTAAACCCAGAGAGAGTATATACATCTGGAAAAGATGAAGAACTCTACGGATATATGCTTAAAAACGAAGAAACCGATGATTTTAGGCGTCCAGTCCATTCAATAGAATTTGATGTCGCCGTATCAACCTTAACGAAGAAAGATGGAAAAGAGGGTGTTGGTGTAAATGTTGTCGGAATTAGTCTTGGCAAAGATAGCAAGCAAGCTGATGAAAATAATTCTAGTAGCAGGTTGCAATTCTCCATTCCAGTAGCAATGCCTACGGGTAAAAACTAATTTAACAAGCGCGCCAATTAGGACACTCGCAAACTCGCACCTATTACGTGGGTGTTAAGTGACAAGAGGTAAATTTCGGGAATGTTAGAAATTAAATACAAAGCAAAAGCTTTTCCTAAGTCTCTTTACGGGAAACATTTACAAGGGGAACACACATTAAGTACTGATTGGTACGAGATTATTTGGGCTGCTATTACTGTAGGAAAGCGTAATTCGGTACAAATTAGTTCTCATGGTTTTTTCTCACTTTTTGAAATAATCAATCGTTCTACGTTGGTTTGGATGTCTCTAAAGCAAAATTCTAATCAATTAGAGAGAAGTGGTGTGTACTTAGATATGGATCCTACAGAAAAGGTATTTGTATCGTTTTCTCTAGGCATGGTTATGTCGAAGCTGTTTGCATTAAGGTTGCTAGGTATCCCATGGTTGGAGCATGTTTCGAATGTTAACAGCTCTATCTCAACCAAGACAACGACAAAGTCACGCCCTGATCTCATTGGTTTAAATGTGAGAAAAGAGTTTGTGATATTTGAGGCTAAAGGTCGCACAAATAATTTTGATACTACCGCGCAAGCAAAAGCAAAAGGGCAAACAAAAGTAATTCATAAAGTCGGGACAGTCCAACCTGTCTTGAGAGTCACTTGTCAGAGCTACTTCAAAAATACACTTGAAGTGTTCATTGAAGATCCTGAAGAAATTCAAGGCGAACCGATTAATATTGAAGTTTTGAAACATGATTACTTTAAATCATATTACTCTATATTCCAGCAACTGACTGAAGAAGAGTTATCTCAGTTAAAACCTATCGGTGTTGAAATTCGATATTCGGAGACCCTATCTGAAGCGTTTAAAACTGGAAAGTATGAGGCTTTATTTGAGGGGGGGGAGTGAAGATAAAGTTTACTTTGATAATGATGGGTTCAAGTGTTTTCCCGATGGCTTGAAAATAAAGTTAGATACCGACTTATGGAATGAAGAGTTATTGAAAATGGAACCAGACCTTCGGTAGTCACTTAACAAACAATTTAAGAATGATTTCCCACGCTTGGCATTTTTTGGTTTGGGTCTAGTTTAGTGTTTACGGCGTCTCAGTTGAGTGCTGTGGTAGCGTGGGTCACACCTTAATTGGGCGTTATGCAGGAAGCAAACATGGACTATAAATTAGCAATATCACTTATATCTCTTTTCTTCTCAGCGGTAGCTTTGTACTTCACATTCAAGAAAGACGCTCATCGCTTACGTTTGACTTCTTTTGAGAGCATGCCTAAAAAGTACAGAGATCACTTTTCAATCAATAACGACAGCTCATTTCCTGTCAGAGTCTCCGCGGTTGGCCATATTGACTCAAGAGGAAAGCTAACGTGGATCAAAAAAACCTTTGAAGTAACCAAGAATACCCGAATAGAGCTACCGCATACGATTGAACCAAGAACAACACTTAGACTTGGTATTGTATCTGGCGTACTTCCCACGCAAAAACATCATGGTTATTGTGTGCAGCTGGACTGTGGCAGGACCTTCTACACTTCTGGCAATCTACCTACTAAATTAGCATTGACTAACAAACTTAAAGGGTTGCTATCTAGGTTAACTTCGGGCAAATACGGCTCACCTAACTACTTATACCCTGAATAATACAATTTGCATAACAATCGCATTAAAGCCGACCCAGTACACGCTTGCTGGGTCGGCATAAGGCCGAAAAGACTAGCAAGCGTGTAATGGGCGCCTTATGCGGGCGTTACCAATACTTTTCCTAATCCTTCAGTCTTCCTTTAGAGTGTTTGCGTTAGCGCACTTCTGTCCAAAAGTTTCTCACAAGGTCAAATCGAAGAGACTATAGATACTGGTGTAAACACATTTGTGAACTTCCTCGGCTGGGCCAAAAATGTTCCCTGATACTTTTTGGCATTCCTTCCATCCTTGGAGGTCATATGCTCTCGTCGAGCTCACATGGAAGTGCTTGAACAACATCTTTGTCTAACGGCCGGTTCGGCATCCATGTCTCTTGTTCATAGGTATGAAGCTAGGTTTCAGTCACCGTGTCACAAATGTGTTTGCACATAAGCCTGCCGCAGACAATTCAAAACCTTGAAGGTCAACGCATCTATCTGCGAAGTAAAGCAAGATGCAGCAAGTGACCTTTCCCCAAGATTAGCACCAATCCCTAATGTCAGGCCCTTCATTCGAATGTAAACGTCAGTAAATTCAGGATAAAAAAAAGCGACCCTGATGAGGTCGCTCTAAGTTCCAAATTCGGAATCTAAGGATAGTTGCGCTAGAAACTATCTAAAGGGAATGATGATGAACGGTAAACACACTGATGATTAATTAAGACCTGTCACTGGATTAACTAATCGATGCAAATTCTGTTCATATTATCAGAGCGCTTTTATCGGGATTAGTTCAGAAAAATTCTTAAATATTTTCATCTTTTTTAAAAAACCCTATTAAATCAATAAAAAGCTTCATATTTAGCACCGGCTAAAGTAGTCTGTTGCCTGACTCACTACTCATCTTTCGTCATCAATAAGGACACTGCGCCGACATGAAGTTACCCCATCTGCTCACATCGCTGGCTATCTTCTTAACCTTCTCTATGGCCAGTCAGGCATCCTCTGCGGTAGCGGTATCCGAACAAGCGGCGTCTGTTTCTCTGGCGCCTAATTCAACGTCGCCAGCGCCTAAGGTAGAGATCCCCCGCACTCAGGTGTTTGATCTGACCGACCCCGTGAGTAAGCGCGTCTATCCACTCTGGGTTAAGCTGCCGCGCTCTTATCAGTCTGACAGCGAAAGACATTATCCGGTGATCTATGTGGCCGATGCCCCCTATGCCTTTCAGATTGTCTCGGGCATGACCCGCTTTCCCATGAATAGCGGCAAGATGCGTGAGGCCATCATAGTCGGGCTCGCCTATGCCAAGGGGGATAAGGGGCCCCAGAGTCGGGTGCGCGACTATACCCAGGCAGTGGACAGCGGCTGGAAGCTAGAAACCGGCGGCGCCAGCCACTACGCCGATTATCTAGAGACTCAGGTCTTGCCCTTCATGGCCGAACATTACCGAGTGGATGACAAGGATCTGACCTTCGTCGGTAACTCCCTCGGCGGCCTGCTGGGGGCCTATCTGCTACTGGAGAAGCCAAATCTGTTTGACAACTATGTGCTAGGCAGTCCCTCGGTGTGGTTTAAAGGCGAGCAGCTGTTGTCCCTGACGGCGAAGCCGAGAGCCGAAGATAAACAGTCGCGGCGGGTGTTCCTCGCCGTTGGCGCACTGGAGACGCCCGCTAAGGCTGGCATGCAACACGATATGGTGGCAGGGGCTGGTAAACTTAGGCGGCATCTACAGCGCCAACTGGGGGATAGCTTGGTAATCGAGAGCCTCATCATAGCGGGGGCACGCCACGAGACGGCCTTTCCCACCACGGCGAGCCAAGGCCTCTATTGGCTTTTGGCGCGTGATGGGGAAGAGAGCGCCCAATAAACGCTTGGCTTAAAGGCATTAGCTCTTAAGAGGCAAGAGCCTAAGAGGCCTGATTAGAGGCGCTGGCGGCATTCAGCGCCTTAAGCCAGGCCTGAAACTCCGCATCCATGCTGGTGCCCCACTGGGTGACCAGGGCCTGATATCTCGGATAGTCGCCCTTGCGGGTAAAGCTTAGCATGGTGTCTATCTTGTCTTTGTGACGCTCCATCATGAAGCGCACCGCCAGATATCCCCAGCGATAGACGCGATCCGTGCCGCCGTTGTGCTCGTAGCTGGTGTTAAATAATTCACTCAGCTCGAAGTGCTGTTTGGCGATGATGGCGATGGCCGCCGGGTTGTCGTTCCCTTGAGAGATATATTCCCCCAGTCCCTCACTCCACCAGACTAGGTGAGGCAGCAGCGGCGCCGGTTCAGGGCAATACTCGGGGGCGCTGTGGGAGTCGTGCAGCGAGGCGCAAAAGTCACCATAGAGATTGAAGTGGCCATCCAGGTAATGCACATACTCGTGGGCAAGGTTCCAGATCTGTCCATCGCGTTCATAGGCGACAAACTCTGCCTGGTTCCCTGCCTGGTGGGGGAGGCCTTCCAGGAACATGCCGCCGTTGTCGCTGGGCACGTCGAAGTGCGCCGTCACATAGCGGGTGTAGTCGTCGCGGCTGTGGTAGACGTTGGCGCGCATACGCTGATTGTTGTCATTGGCGACCGGCTTATCTTGGGTGTCAAACAGCTGGTGGAACTTGGCTTCCTGCTTCTGCATCAGGGCACAGGCCTTGGTTATCTGTTTCTGGGTGAGTGCCTGGGAGCGAATGGTGATGGTAGGGCTGCAGTCGTGGTTTTGGCTTAAGACAGCTTGCAAGGGGGCAACCGGTGAGGCTTCACCTGCCTGTAGGGCGAAGCTCGTCAGCAGGGGCAGGGCCGCCGCACCGAGACGCATGAGAGATGAATGGGACACAGAGGTTTCCTTATTGTTATTTTTGTATAAAATATCCTAATTGTTTCACCTTCATCTGTCGAAGTCAATTTCTAAGCAGATTGTATAAGCGGTCCGTATAGCCCGTTTGCTTAGGCCGTTCATTTGAGCAGTTCGCTTAAGTCTTTAGTCAGTCCGCTCTATCGGGTGGCCATGACATTCTTGACCAGCGGGACTAAAATGGCACCAGCCCTCCATCATCAAAAAAAGGAATCCTTGTGGTCACTCCGTGGGATAATCAACAAGATCATCATTCGTTTGCCAATGTGGACGCCCTGCGGGTCACGCATTTGAGCCTGGCCCTAGAGGTCGATTTTGCGGCGCAGCAACTCATAGGTAGCGCCAAGCTTAACTTAGACTATCGCGAGCAAGATTGCCGTATCCTCTACCTGGATACCCGCGAGCTAACCATCACAGGTGTGCAGGATGAGGCCGGCAATGCCTTGGCCTATCGATTGGATGAGCAAGATGTGGTGCGCGGGCAGCGCCTGGCGATCGAGCTGAGCTCGCCAAGCAAATGGGTCACTGTGCATTATCACACCTCGCCCGCGGCTCAGGGGCTGCAGTGGCTGTCGCCGGAGCAGACCAGCGGTAAACAGTTGCCGTTTCTCTTCAGTCAGTCTCAGCCCATTAATGCCCGCAGCTGGATCCCGCTGCAAGACAGCCCAAAGGCGAGAATCACCTTCGATGCCAAGATTTCTGTGCCGCCAGGCATGCGCGCCGTGATGAGCGCCATGAACCACGGTGATGCGCCGTTGACGGGCGAGTTTAGTTTCGAGATGGAAAAGCCTATGCCCACCCATCTGCTGGCCATGGCCGTGGGGGACCTGCACTTTGGCGCCATAGGTCCGCGCACAGGCGTGTACGCCGAGCCTGAGGTGCTCAGCGCGGCGGTGAAGGAGTTTGAAGATACCGAGAAGATGGTGGAGATCGCCGAGTCCCTGCTAGGCCCCTATGCCTGGGAGCGCTACGACATGCTGATCTTACCCCCAAGCTTTCCCTTCGGCGGCATGGAAAACCCCAGACTCGCCTTTATGACCCCTACACTCATCGCCGGCGATAAGAGCCTGGTTTCTACCGTCGCCCACGAGCTGGCTCACTCCTGGACGGGAAATCTGGTGAGCAACGCCACCTGGCGGGATCTCTGGCTAAACGAAGGCTTTACCACCTATTTCACCAACCGCATCGTCGAGGCCGTGTATGGCAAGGAGCTGGCCGAGCTGGAGGTGGTGTTGGAATATGGTCGTCTCAAGGAGGAGCTGGTGAGTATGCCGCTCGAGGCGCAGACCCTGCCGGCCAATGTGCAGGCGGGCGATCCTAACGATGCCTTTAACCGCTTCACCTATGACAAGGCCTCCATGTTTGTCCACGAGCTGGAACGTCGTCTTGGGCGTAAAGCCTTCGATCGCTTCCTGTTCGAGTATGTGAATCATTTTGCCTTCGAGGCGATCACCACGGAAACCTTTGTCGACTACGCCAGGCAGACACTGCTTATCCGGCACGGCGATAAGATAACCGAGGCCGAGTTATTGGAGTGGGTCTATGGCGAGGGGATGCCCGAGTGGTTCGTGCCGCCTAGCTCAGACAGCCTGGAGAAGGTTGATGCCCTGCGTGCCGCCTGGCTCGCGGGTGAGCCGATTAACAAGGCCAACACGGCAGATTGGCGGGTGCATCACTGGCAGTATTTTCTAAACACTCTGCCCGAGGTGCTCGAGCAGCAGGCGCTGATCGACCTAGACAGCAGTTTCGATCTTAGTCGTAGCACCAATGCCGAGATCGCCTGTGACTGGTATCGCGTGGCTATTCGCAATCATTACGACCCAGTGTTGCCTTTCGTCGAGGCTTACCTAATGAAGATAGGCCGGGGCAAGTTTGTACGGCCACTGTACAGCGAGTTGCTGCTGGCCGGCTACGGCGAGGAGCTGCATCACATCTACCAGAAGGCGAGGGCGGGCTATCATCCTTCGCTGTCGGTGCAGCTGGATAAACAGCTATTGCAGTAAGGTAGCTCGATTGCAGCAGAACAAAAGAAGCTGGATAAAAAAATGGCAACCCAAGGGGTTGCCATAACTAGCTTTTTGGAGAAAGAAATCTGTGCGCTAGCGAAATTTCTTGCCTCCTGAGACCAACTCAGTCTCGAAGGGAGATGATGAACAAACAATGATGAAAAATCTGTTACATCTCTTCAGAGTCATCAATATCGAGTTAGTTCCCCACGCCGCGACAAATAATCAAAAAATTATCGAAAAAAGCCGATTTTTCCTGTTAGCAGGGGAACGACGCCTAAAAGCGTCTAAACAGGCAAAAAAAATGGCAACCAAAGGTTGCCATGAATCAAATAAGTGTCGAGTCATAAACCCCATTGCGCTAGCGAGGTCGATGCTCTCGGGACCTAGTAGGTCGCCAAAGGGAGATGATGATGAACAATGTAACTTGAGCCAGGTAAGCGTTCCGAATCATTCATTAGCTAAATTACCCAACCCGCTAATCCGTTCACTTAATCAGAGTCCCCTTTAGCAGATAAGTTCAATAAAGCTTGTAAAAAATTCAAATTTTTTTCATATCCGTCGCCAAAGTGACAATTTTAACCTTTTAGTATAGAGGTTAAATCGTCTGTCTGCCGCTTAACCTATACGCTGGAAATAGACTCTTGATGAGGCGGTTTTCTCAAAGAAACAAATACTAATTGATTGATAATAAATGGCTTTGATAAAAAAAGGCAACCAAGGAGGTTGCCTGTCGATCCATCTAGATCTAGGGGGACTGCGCTAGAAGTCCCAGGGAGAATGATGAACATGAAAAAGCAAATCTTCGCGTTCAATATTTGGAGTTTTCAAATGGTGAAAAGTTCAAAAAATAACCAAAAATGTTTGAAAATATTTCCAACATTCTCCTATCTATTTGGATTAGCTCACTAAAGCCGCTATTTTTTCTGCCAGAGATTCAGGCTTTGTGGTGGGCGCGAAGCGTTCCAGCACGCGTCCATTGCCGTCGACCAGGAATTTAGTGAAGTTCCATTTGATCGATTCACTGCCAAGCAGGCCCTTGGCTTCACGCTTGAGGTAACGATACAGAGGATGTGTCTGATCGCCGTTCACCTCTATCTTGGCAAAGAGTGGGAAGTTGACGCCAAAGTTTAACTCGCAGAACTGGCTGATCTCGTTCTCATCACCCTGCTCCTGTTGCCCAAATTGGTTACAGGGGAAACCGAGTACGGCGAAACGTTCTGGACCGAACTGCTCATACAGTGCCTGTAGCGCCTGATATTGAGGGGTGAAGCCACATTTGCTGGCTGTGTTGACGATAAGCAGAACCTTATCTTTGTAGTCCGCCATCGATTGCGTGCTGCCATCTATGCGGGTGAGGGAGAAATCGTAAATCGACATAACTAGGCTTCCTTTTTGATGATATATATAGCCTAGCAATAAAATAAATTGTGCGCAATTTAAATTATCTATTTAGAGGGGAAAGTGCGCCTCAAGCGCCGTAACATGCAGAACTTCTGCACCAGGCAGGCTTTGATGACCTATGTGTCTTACTCATTGATTTTGTAATGCCCATGGTATGGCTATGAAATGAGTTTGTTAATAATGTCTTTAAAAACAATTTGATGAAGCATGTTTAATGGTGAGTGAAAACGCAGTCTGATACTCTTTCGCCCGAATGAAAATCGCATTTTAAGGGGGGAGTATGAAAACCAAATTTGCGCTACTGCTCTTAGGTAGCCTGAGCCTGACGGCCCAGGCTAATAATTTTAATCTTGGGATCAATGACGATGTGATCGCCACTGACCTGCAGATGGAGCTTAACCCGTCGGCTAATATGGTGATGGGGTATCTATATTCCACTCATGAAGGGCACTCTGTCTCGGCTGCCGCACACATGACACATGATGCCGGAGCGCATCATTTCGAGGTTGGGCCTAAGTTTGCCCATTACTGGGCGAAAAACAGCAGCGACGGCAGTGTGGTGGCGATCGGCGGTCGCTACTCACTGGATTTGGGCTCAAATATCGCCCTTAAGACCTCGGCCTACTATGCACCTTCCGTGTTGAGTTTCGGCGGCGTAGATGGCCAGTACGAGTTGGATGGCAAGATCCAGTTTCAGGTGAACCCTAGCCTGGGGCTGTTTGCCGGTTACCGTAACATACGTCTACAGTATGATGATCGCCCCGACAACACCTTCGACAGTGGTTTCTATATCGGTGCCAGCGCCCACTTCTAATCGGGTGCTCAGCGGTTTGCAAATTGGGTGGGCGTGGCCATACGTTCACCCAATCTATCCATTTAACTAAGTTAGCTGTTCACTCAAGAGCGACTATCGCCAGATATCATCGTCAAAATCGTCATCCTGGTCGTAACGCTTTGGCTGGTTCGTCTGATGACGACGCTTCTGCTTGCCGCGCTTACTGCGCAGCCTATCCTGGGCATCAAACTCCCATGTTGGTGTCTGCTTTGATGCCATCTCAAATTCATCATAGTGTGACATGATCTCACCCGTCTCTTGTGACTTATCTTATGTTACGAATCTTCTGCGATTAACCTTTTGTGGCTAAATTTCAGTGACTAATCTGCTGAGATTAGCCACTTGTCATTAATCAAGCCGAAATCGCATGGTAAGAAGCCAAGATGACGCTTAGGTGACAGAGATGAGACGAACAGGTGACAGGTGCGCCGCCAGAGCTCGTAGCAAGAGCACGGCGCAGCCTGTTCAGAAATGGGTAAGGTTATTCGCCCTGACGGACCATCTTAGCGACAAACATGCCGTCGCTATCTGCCTGATAAGGCAGTACCGTCAGCATTTGCGTGGGCTCACCTGTAAAGGGATGGGTCAGTGTCTGAAGGCTGAAGTCGGGACGCTTAGCCAGGAAGGCCTCGACTACCTGCTGGTTTTCCACCGGGCTGATAGAGCAGGTGGCATAGACTAATACGCCGCCGGGCCTTACCGCCTCGCATGCGCGACATAAGATATCCAGCTGCAGGTTCGCCTTGTCCGTGATAGCGCTAGCATCGTCCAGCCAGCGCATATCCGGGTTGCGTCGCCAGGTGCCGGTGCAACTACAGGGGGCATCGACCAGCACGCCGTCGAAATGACCTGCGGTAACGGGCAGGGCATCGGACTGCCAGGGCTGGGTGTTTATCTGGCCAAAACCTGCGCGCTTGGCGCGTTTGCTTAACTCCTCAAGAGGCTTACGACGGATGTCAGAAGCCACCAGGCTGCCTTTGGCCCCTTTATCTTGTTGCAGCATGAGAGAGCGAAGCTGCAGACTCTTGCCGCCGGCGCCGCTACAGGCATCCCACCAAGACTCATCGGCCCTGGGCGCGCAGATGTTACCTATCACCTGAGAGCCGAGATCCTGGATCTCTAGCTTACCTTGGCTATAGAGTGCCACGCCGTTGAGGTTGATACTCTTATGTCCCAGGTTGATGGCATCATCGAAGTAGTCGCTGCCGCTTGCTGCGATCCCTTGTTCAATCAATTTAGCCTGCGCCTTAGCCAGGGAGATCCCCTGCAGACGACCCCAGATGGGCGGGCGGGTACTTAGGCTCTCTACCAGACGTTTCTGTTTGTCGCTGTCCTGGTCGAAATGGGCCCAGAACCAGTCGGGGGCCAGCGCCGTCAGTGGGAAGGCCTGGCCGGGGAAAGCGGCCGTTAGCAGGGCCTGCTTGGCCTCAAGAGCACCAGAGTCTGAGCCAGAGTTTGAGCCAGAACCTGAGTCTGCTTGAGCATTTATTGCTGGCTCACCTAGCCCTGCAAACCCGCGCCAGGCCGAGACGATATCCTGCCAGGAGTGAGCCTCCAGGGTAGCGGTCAAGGCTAGCTGGGCAAACCACTGCTCGGTGATCGCCTGTTGGCTGTCGTCTTTCAGGGGGATTAACTTGAGCCAGCCGTGCCAGCGAAACAGGCCAAACAGGGTTTCACGGATCACTCGTCTGTCTTTGGAGCCATGTTTCTTATGGGCGCGAAAATAGTCCGCCAGAATGCGGTCGCCCGGCAGCTTGCTTTGCAATGTCTGACAAAATAGTTTGTGTATGGTTTGGCTGTAACTCAGGGCGCGTTTTTCTGCGCCGCTCTGGGCGTTGAGTGTCTGATGAAGCTGCTCGCTGTCGATGCTGGCGACGGCCGGAGGGGTCGCGCTAGAGGTGGTTGCCGAAGTTGTGGAGTCGCCCATGAGTGTACGCCTAAGCTGAGATCTGATACCGAGGGCGCAAGTTTACCAGATGTTGCTGTATTTGCTACCGCCGCGGCATTTGACAAGCCCGGTAAAAGGTATCGCCGCGCCCCTTTTAATGGATAGTTATAAATCAGAGAAGATGCTCAAGTACATAAAGGGCAGTTTAGTTGTCCCCCGCAGGGTTGTAGGAACTCTCATGCTTAGCCTCTCGCGTCATTGAAAGGTGATTCTCAAATCAAGTGGTCAAATAGCTTTGCTATCGATGATAAGAGCTATTGTGCCTATACCTTGCCCGATTAAGCACAAGTTACCAGACACATTGAACTTGACGGTTTGCCAGTTAACTCCCTCGATAGACTAACCCAGGTGACTGAGCGTATCGCATCCATATATCTCTCCTTTTTGTGCCAACTCAGGTCACGACTCTTCCTTTGCTATTTGCCGACATAGATATTCACAAGGAGCTTGATATGGGCGCTCACACAGGCGCAATAAAATCTTAGACTCTCATGTTAACGCTCAAGCGGTTAAATCGAGCGCTGCCAACTGAGTTTGGCGTGCCTGGTTAAACAGCGCGAGCTTAGGGGATGGCTGACTAAGCTCATCTGTGTCATCTGCAGTGAACTTGGCTGGAGCGGGCTAAGGGGCTGGGATTGGCGAGCTTGTGTACGGTGATAATCTTCCCTGTTGCAGACCCATTGTGCTGGCGTTTTTAAACAAAAGTTATTGCTGTAACTGTTTTTTGCTTGGAGTAACTTCGGAAAAATGTTGTGGTTGTAACTATTTTTTGTTGGCAGGTTTTTTCAAAAATATTTTATTAACATTTTTTAGACAAGCGCATATTAAAAATATCAATATTAAACAATGGTTTGCTGTTTTTATTTTCCTGCCACCTTTCGCTGTAAAAAAACGTGATTAGTCTCTCAAAATCCGTAACTGGGTTGATAGTTACACCTCTAACTATTACCATTGTTATTAATTGAACGTTCAATTAACTATATTTTAGACAGGGAGAAGCGGATTTTATGGCACGTCCTCAGATGAAATCGGTAAGGCAACAGCAACTCATCGATGCCACCTTAGTCTCTGTCGAGCGACACGGTTTACACCACACCACGATTAACACCATTAGCGGCCTGGCGGGCATGTCTTCGGGGATCATCAGTCACTATTTCGGCGGTAAGCAGGGGCTGATAGAGGCAACGCTAAAGTACCTATTGGATGAGCTGAAACAGGCGCTGCTGGCAAGAACCTTAGGCAAGACACTGACCCCTATGGAGCGTCTGTTTATGATTGTTGAGGCCAACTTTACCGAGCTACAACGATCGAGTGCCGCCACCAAGACCTGGTTGAGTTTCTGGTCTCAGGCGATGCACGACCCAGGACTCGCCAGACTTCAATGCATTAACCATCAACGCCTCTATGCCAACCTTAAATATTCTTTTCGTCCCTTACTCGGCGCTTCGGACGCCTGTGATGCGGCCAAACAGACGGCGGCGATGATCGATGGTTTTTGGCTACGAAGTGCGCTTAGCGCCTCACCAGAGAAAGATTTTGAGCAAGCTCAACAGTTATGTAAGTCCTTCATTGAGACTCGAGTGATGCAGTACGGAGAAAATGAATGTCACTAGTTGTATACCAAAATTACGTTCACGGTCGTTATCTCAGTAATGAGACGGGCGAGACCTTCGATGTGGTCAACCCGGCAACAGGCGAGGTGGACTACCGCGTCGAAGTCGCCGACGACAAGATCAAACAGGCCGCCATCGACAGCGCCAAGGCGGGTTTTGCGACTTGGTCATCGATGACGCCCATGGAGCGCAGCCGCATTCTACTCAAGGCCGTGGCCTTGCTGCGCGAACATAACGATGCCCTGGCGGCTATCGAAGTACAAGATACAGGAAAGCCTTGGCAAGAAGCCTCAGTGGTCGACGTAGTAACCGGGGCTGATGCCATCGAATTTTTTGCCGGTCTAGCGCCTAGCATTGAGGGGAACCAGCAGAGTGTAGGGGATGATTTTTATTACACCCGCCGTGAGCCGCTGGGGATCTGTGCCGGTATCGGTGCCTGGAACTATCCATTGCAGATTGCCTGCTGGAAATCGGCGCCGGCGCTAGCCTGTGGCAACGTGATGTTGTTTAAACCCTCTGAAGAGACACCGCGCGGTGCCATGAAGCTGGCGGAGATCTTCACTGAGGCGGGTGTGCCAGACGGCGTGTTTAACGTGATCCAGGGCGATGGACGAGTCGGTGCCTGGCTAACCCACCATGAGGAGATCGCCAAGGTCTCCTTTACCGGCGAGGTAGGCACTGGCACTAAGGTGATGGCCGCGGCGGCCAGCACCCTGAAAGAGGTGACCATGGAGCTGGGCGGCAAGTCACCCTTGATCATTTTCGACGATGCCGATCTCGACAATGCCGTGTCGGCCGCCATGCTGGCCAACTTCTACACTCAGGGCGAGATCTGTACCAATGGTACCCGCGTCTTCGTGCACAAGGATATCTACCCGCGCTTTATCGAGAAGTTACTCGAGCGTACTCAAAACAATATCGTCTGCGGCGATCCCATGGATGAGGCGACCAACTTTGGCGCCTTGATCTCCAAGGACCATCAACGCAAGGTGCTCGATTATATTGCGCTCGGTCAATCGGAAGGGGCGACCCTGTTAACCGGTGGCACGGCCTTACGCCCACAGAGTGCACCTAACGGCTATTTTGTCGCCCCCACCATCTTTACCGATTGCCGTGATGAGATGACAATCGTGAGAGAAGAGATCTTTGGCCCCGTGATGTCAGTGCTGACCTTCGAAGATGAAAATGAGGTGATCGCTCGCGCCAATGATACCCGTCTCGGCCTCGCCGCCGGGGTGTTTACCCAAGACATTACCCGTGCCCACAGGGTGATCCATCAGATGCAGGCGGGGATCTGCTGGATAAATGCCTACGGCGCCTCGCCATCAGAAATGCCTGTCGGCGGCTATAAGATGTCGGGCATAGGTCGTGAAAACGGCACAGAGACGCTAAAGGCCTACACCCAGATCAAGGCCGTGTATGTTGGCATGGCGCCCCTTGAAAGCCCATTTTAAGGAGTGCCCATGACTCATATGACACAAGAATACGATTACATTATCGTCGGCGCCGGTAGCGCAGGCTGTGTGCTGGCCAATCGCCTGTCGCAAGACCCTGAAAATAGAGTGCTGCTACTGGAAACCGGCGGTAGCGACAAGAGCATCTTCATTCAGATGCCAACGGCGCTCTCTATCCCGATGAATACTAAGAAGTATGCCTGGCAGTTTGAGACCGAGGCGGAACCTTACCTGGATAATCGCCGCATGCATTGTCCGCGCGGCAAGGTGCTCGGCGGCTCCTCGTCGATCAATGGCATGGTTTACGTTAGAGGCCATGCGCGCGACTTCGATGAGTGGCAACAGGCGGGGGCCAAAGGTTGGGATTATGCCCATTGTCTGCCCTATTTTAAGAAGGCGGAAACTTGGGCCTTCGGCGGCGATGCCTATCGAGGCGACACCGGCCCGCTTGGGGTTAACAATGGCAACCAGATGAAGAACCCCCTGTATCAGGCATTTGTCGATGCGGGTGTCGATGCGGGTTATTTGTCGACCCAAGATTACAACGGCGCCCAGCAAGAGGGCTTTAGCCCCATGCACATGACGGTCAAAAACGGGGTGCGTTGGTCGACGGCCAACGCCTATCTGAGACCGGCAATGAAGCGCAGTAACCTGACGGTGATCACCCATGCCTTGGTGCATAAGGTACTGCTAGAAGGGAAGCGGGCCACAGGTGTGCGGTTTGAGCGTAAGGGCAAGGTTCAAGAGGTACTGGCGGCCAAAGAGGTGGTGTTATCGGCAGGCTCTATCGGCTCGCCCCATCTGTTGCAGCTGTCGGGCATAGGGGCGGCCGATGTGCTCGCCTCGGCGGGTGTCGAGCTGGCTCACGAGCTACCGGGCGTCGGTCAGAACCTACAGGATCATCTGGAGTTTTACTTCCAGTTTAAGTGCCTTAAGCCTATCTCCCTCAATGGTAAGCTCGATCCGTTAAACAAGCTGTTTATCGGTACCCGTTGGATATTGAATAAGTCTGGTCTCGGCGCGACCAACCATTTCGAGTCCTGCGGCTTCATTCGCTCCAAGGCGGGACTGGAATGGCCGGATCTGCAGTATCACTTTCTGCCAGCGGCCATGCGCTATGACGGTAAAGAAGCCTTTGCCGGGCATGGCTTCCAGGTGCATATCGGTCACAACAAGCCTAAGAGTCGCGGCGCGGTCACCCTGGCGAGTGCCGATCCTAAGGTGGCACCAAAGATACAGTTTAATTACCTGTCGCATCCAGAGGATATCGAGGGCTTTAGAGCCTGTGTGCGCCTGACCCGAGAGATCATCAACCAACCCGCGTTAGATGAATATCGTGGCGAAGAGATTCAGCCGGGTATAGGCGTACAGAGTGATGAGGCCATCGACAGTTTTGTTCGCAGCGCGGTCGAAAGCGCCTATCACCCATCGTGTTCCTGCAAGATGGGGGAAGATGAGATGGCGGTGGTCAATAGCGAGACCAAGGTACATGGCATCGATGGGCTTAGGGTGGTGGACTCCTCTATCTTCCCGACGATCCCCAACGGTAACCTTAATGCGCCCACCATCATGGTGGCCGAGCGCGCCGCCGACCTTATCTTGGGCAAAGGCGTGCTGTCACCCAGTGATGCCGAGGTCGTGATTGCACCCGACTGGCAAGAGGCGCAGCGTCAGCAGGCGCCGAAGAGGGCAGCTATCTGAGCAAAGCAGTTGATTAGAGTGTCTGGATAGATTCAACCAGGCTTAAGGCCAGCCTGAGCCAACATTGCCCCTAGGGCATAAAGGCTAAATGGCCTAATCCGTCAAAAACCTTTATCAGGGTTTAAATATCGTTAAAGCGATATTTAAGGCTTGAGGGCTTCTTGCAGCCTTAAAACAGGGTTCTTGACACAAGAATAACTTAATAAAAACGAGTTAAATCCATGTTTATTATTAAATTTAATGTGAGGGAACAATGATGACCGCTTGGTTAACAACAGGGATCTTATTTACGTTCGCGGCCATTGCCTTCGTGCTGTACCGTTGGGGCAATGTGAAGTGTATCGGTGTGACGCCAGTGCGCACCTTTACCTTTATCGCCATTTTGTTTACCTCGGGTCTGGATGTGGGACTGATCATGTTTCCCCTGACCGAGTTTGGGGGATATGCCGATCTCACGGCCAGTCCTGAGTATGGTTTCAGTAATCCGCTGGCTATCGAATTTGGCTTCTGGGCCTTCTTGATTTGGGCGTTCTACTTCCTGACCTGTTTCTACTTCTGTGTGATCGAACCTAGGGTGAAGTTTTTCGAGATCCCGCTGGTGAAGTTTATCAATAACCTGGTGATCATCGGCACCTGTGCCTTTACCGCCTATCTGCTATTGACCAACTTGCCCTGGTATCTGCCGGAGATCGGCGACGGTGAATCTGTGGTCGGCACCTTCTATCTGATTGTCTTCGTGGTGATCGCCGCCGCCGTCTATTCGAGCACCAGCATTCGCTATGTACGCACCCTGAGCCTGGCCAGCACCTGGCTGTTTATCGGCTTGATCGCCCTGATGTGGGCCGGTGCCTTCCTTAGCCCTGGGTCTGGTGTGGGTGAGTTTGTGACCACCTTTGCCTTGCTGGGCGACTACTTCGGTAACCTGCACCACTTCGTACTGCCGCTAAACGATTACCATGAATTCTATCTGTTCTGGTGGTTTGCCTGGAGCATCATGATAGGTCAGTTCACCTCGCGTTTCGTCGGTGGTATGAAGACCTATCAGGTGCTGATCGCCATGATGGTGTTCCCGTCAATTCCCATCGCCATCTGGTTTAGCGTGCTCTATTACTACAGCGTCAACGAGATCGCCACCGCAGGCTTCTATAACATCGCCATGGTCACCGTAGGTATCACCTTCGTGGTCAACTCTTTGGATTCATTGACTCGTCTATATACCGACAACCTTAACCTCACTGTGCAGCGCTTCGGCAAGGCCAAGTATGTGGTGGGCAATATTGTGTTGATGTCTGCGCTTACCCTGCTGTTCAGTCTAGATTTCTTGCAGATCCAGTGGGTGGGCGCTCTGGCGATTGCGCTGATTTTGGCCTGCTTCGGTTACATCATGGCGACCAAGTACCAGAAGGTGGCGGCGATCGAACGCTCGCCAAAAGAAAATCAAATCGATTTCAGCAAAATCGAATTAGCTAACTAGTCTCAATTTCTAATATCAATAATTAAAGTAATAAAATCAAAGGGAAAATAATGAAACAATCTATCAAGCAATTGGCGCTTTGCGGTCTACTCGTTTTACCTGCTAGTGCAGTGGCCGGGCTGAGCTCGACCGTTAACCTGACCTCAGATTACACTTTCAACGGTGTGAGCCAGACCGATAATGGCCCGGCGCTACAGGCAAGTTTAGATTATGGTGTCGATTCTGGTTGGTATGTAGGGACTTGGGCGTCAAATGTCGATTTCGGTGCAGGCGATGATACCTGGCTGGAATGGGATTTCTACGCGGGTAAGTATATGGCGCTTACCGAAAGGGTTTCACTGGATGCGGGTATCGCCTATTACACTTATCATGGTGATTCATTTTCAGATGACTATAAATACCCTGAAGCCTACGCTAAGTTTGGCTACACTTCATCGGTTGGTCAGAGTGAACTGAACTTCTGGTATTCTTGGGACTATTTTGGAGTGGATGCTGGCCACTACATTATGATGGCGGCGCACACCTTTACGCTGGCCGAGGGCCATGACATTCGTATTAGCTTCGATCGCTCAACCTCGCAAGATGAAGACAAATGGTCTTGGAACGGTGATGATGCCTATAACCATTATCGTGTAGAGTATATGACCAGTTGGAAAGGATTTGACTTTAACCTTGCCGCGGAAGACACAAGCATGGACACAGATATCAGTGATACACGTGCCGTGCTGTCGGTATCGCGTACCTTTGCTTTCTAGGAGAAGCCCTAGGAAAACGCCTTATGCGAGGAGGCGTTAAGCTGAGTTAGTCGTCTAAAAGCAGAGCAAGTGATAAGCTTGTTTTGCTTTTTTTTTATTTCAGGCATGAGTCTGGAAATTATTTCTGGTATGGTGCGGCTGAAACGAGAGGAGATTATGGAAAAGTACGAACAACTACTGATTTCGCTGCGCCGCGTGATCCGCGCCATCGATATACATTCTCGGCAGCTCAACAAGCAATCTGGCCTCACCGGGCCACAGCTGATGGTGATGCAGACGATTGCCGCCTACGACCGCCCGCTGGCCAAGGAGATCGCCCAGGAAGTGGCGCTTAGCCCGGCCACGGTTGCCACCATTATCGATCGCCTCGAGGCGCGAGATCTTGTGGTGAGGACCCGTAGTGAGTCAGACAAGCGCAAGTGGCACCTGTCTCTCAGCGAGGCCGGTATAGATATATTAAAGGCCGCACCGAAACCGCTACAGGACCACTTTATCAAGCGTTATCAAAACCTTGAAGATTGGGAGCAGAGCCAGTTGCTTTTTGCTGTCGAGCGAATTGCTTCCATGATGGATGCCCAAGAGTTAGATGCGGCTCCTGTGCTCCTGGTGGGGCAGATTCAGGCGGAAGAGTAATACTTGAACGGCGCCTCAATGCCTGGTTCGATATCGAGACTGTCTGATGCGAATACTCGCCGAGAAAAGGTGAGCGCGGCAGAGGTTAAGATCGATGAGTGCGCCTTGGTGCTCGAAGGCGGTGGCCTGCGCGCCATCTATACCGCAGGCGTACTCGATGCCTTCTTAGGCGCGGGGCTCCATTTCCAGTATCTGGTGGGGGTGTCGGCCGGCGCCATCTATCCAGCCTCTTATCTGTCGCGTCAGGTGGGGCGTAACCTCACCATTCAACAGAACTTCCTTGCCGATAAGCGCTACATGGGGCTCAAGCATCTGCTGCGCACCGGCAATTATGTGAATACTGACTTTACCTACCGCCGCATGGCCCACGAGCTTGTGCCTTATGATTTCGATACCTTCGCCAGCAGCGAGGCGGAGTTTAAGGTGGGGGCCTTTAACTGCCTTACCGGCGAGACAGACTTCTTTGGCATGGCGGACTTTGCCGATCATGACACCTTTCTCGAGGTGCTGATCGCCTCCAGCAGCCTGCCGTTTATCTCTAAACCTACTTATATCGGCGGCACGCCCTATCTAGATGGTGGCATAGGGGCGCCGATCCCGCTGGCACAGGCCCGCGAAGATGGCTTTAAGCGCCAGGTGGTGATCCTCACTCAGGAGCATGACTATAGGAAATCGGCCTTCAAGGCCAAATGGCTGGCCAAGCGCCTCTATCGCCGCTATCCCAAGGTGGCCAGCGCCTTGCTTGCCCGCCACCGAGTTTATAATCAGGCACTGGATGACTTGGCCAAGGCCCAGGCCGATGGCAGTGCCTTGGTGCTGCAGCCCGCCACGCCGCTGGGGCTGTCGCGTCTGGAGCGGGACGTGAGTAAGGTCGAGGCCGTCTACCGCCGCGGCCTTAGAGAGGGTGAAGCCTTTATCCCACGCCTCTTGACCTTTATCGCTAACAGCTAGTCCGATATTGCCTGCCATGTAGGCGAAATCTTTCCTGCAAGCGGGGCACTCTGTTAATACTGCCGCAATCGCTCCCTTAACCTAGGTATTAATCTGCGCTGGTGCTTTAGTCGCATTGGCACCGATTTAGGTTGATCTTTGTTCAGTTTCCAAGCACCTTTAGAGGCTGTTTTATCAAAGTATCAATTGAATCATGATGTTAAAGGAGTTCCCATGGATAAGGCCAAGTATGAAAAAGGGTTAGGCGTCAGACGCGAGGTGATGGGCGATCAGTTTGTCGACAGGGCGCTGTCGTCCGCCAGCGACTTTACCCAGCCACTCCAGGAGCTGGTGACCCGCAACGCCTGGGGTGAGGTGTGGGCCAGAGAAGGGCTCGACAGGCGCACCCGCAGCCTGATCACCATAGCCACCCTGGCCGCCCTCAAGGCCTCCACCGAACTCAAGGGCCATGTGAGCGGCGCGCTACGTAACGGCTGCACCGTCGAGGAGATCCAGGAGGTGTTGCTGCACTCCACCGTCTACTGCGGCATGCCGGCGGGTGTCGAGGCGTTTCGCGCCGCAAATGAGGTGATTGCCGAATGGCAAGATGGGAAATGAGGTTTGGCCCCAAGGGAGGGCAGAGTGACTGCCTGCAAGCTTCCTTATTTGGGGACATAGATATGCTCTATCACAGCCCCTACAGCCTGCGGTGGACGGCTTACTCTCTGAGTAATTGAATACTTGCTTTAGGGCAAGAGGAGATAGGTTATGAATGATGAGAGGACTAATCAAAACAAGTTGGAAGTTGAGTTCAATGGTAGCTGTCTCTGTGGTGGCGTGACCTTTACCTTAGCGGGGCGTTTCGATGCATTTTATTTGTGTCACTGTAGTCGCTGTCAGAAGGGCACTGGCTCACTCCATGGCGCCAACCTGTTTTCCAATAATTTGGTACTCAACTGGCGACGTGGTGAGGCGTTGCTGCAAACCTATCAAATGCCGAGCAGTCGTCATAGACGCTGTTTCTGCAAGGTGTGTGGCTCGCCAATGCCTTATCGGCTGGAGGCGTTAAATCTTGTCGTGGTGCCTGCAGGTTGTCTGGATGTCGAGGTGCCCATTGCGCCGACGGCAAGGTTGTTTATGGCAGAGCGGGCGAATTGGGCAGAGAAACTCCAATCTGTGCCAGGTTTCGAGCGCCTACCGGAATAGCATTTTTGCGTAATAAATTTTAGCGTTTAACATCCCCCGATGCTGGTCAGGGGATGAGAGGAAAACGATGATCGAACCAGTAAGGCTTATTCCTTTGGTGCGCTCTCCCTAGGTTTTTCGTCATTGGCCTCAGTTACTATTTCTGCTGAGATGGCTGGAGTCGTTAGGCGGGTAACAAGCTCGGCGCGCAGCGACTCCAGTTTGTTAGCAGTAGCCTGGTAACTCTCGAATGATGGAATACCAGAACAGAGGATAAATTTACCCATTGGGTTATAGCCGTACTCTTTTAGGGTCGATAGTGAGAAGTTATCAGGACACGGTTTAATGTTTGCCTTGCCAGTTAAGATATCTGCGTAGCGGTTAGCGGTATCCTGTTGTTGCAACAGTGGCATAAGCATCGCCTCGGCGATCTTAGCTGTGATGCTGGCGTCTTCACCTGCCTCAAATGATTGATTCACTTTAGTTAGGAAGTGCCACTCACCACGTTTAACCCGCTTTAGTGACAACACTTCTTCTGAGGTGGACTGCAGCCAGAGGCTAGGTATTTGAGTATCCTCATCCTCTGTTCGCTTTTGACTGACGAGCAGTTCGCCCAGCTTCATGTTTTGCTTGAGCGCGTCTATGGCTAGGAATTTATTGCTTAGCATGTTGATTCGCTCGGCGGCTTGCTGCCAGAACTGCATATCTGTATCTATGGCGGTTATGAGGGAGGCTGGATCCGTTCCATTGAAATAAGCATTAACAAGGTACAATTGCCTTGCAGCAGCAAGATGTTTAAAAGACACCATGCTGCGATAGGGATTAAAGTGGGTATCATCTTGCCAATGACTGAGGGAGAGCAGGGTGCGGTAGCGCTCAATTAGCCAGGCATAGTCATCGAGTGTGGCCCTTAGGTGTTCGGGTTCGGCCAATAGGGCTGTGCACTCAGCGAAATAGCCTTTTTGTTTGAGGCAGTTGGAAATAGCCCATTCGGGAAACTCGAATTTTTCGTCGACAGTCTGTGTTGGCCTTTCTAAAACTCCAAGTTGTTTGAGCGCTTGATAGCGTTTAAGCCCGACCGCCATCGGGTCATTATCTTTCGGCGCATCGAAACCCATGGCATAAAGATAGGGATTGTTTTCAAGATGCTGACTCAAGGCGACCTCTTCGGCGTTTACTTGCTCAAGATAGGCGCTCGCCTGCGCTGAAGGCGCGCTATCTTGTAGATTGATCAGCAGCAAGATGAGATAGCCGCCGACGGGAATTAGCAGCAGAGTAAATAAAATCCATTTCAGAGCACGAAAAAAGTGTCGCATTTCAGTTCCTTGAGGTATTCGATGTCGTATCAACTGGGAGGGCTCAGTCTATCAGAGTCATATTTTTTTGCGCAAATAGCTATGCAATTAGCAGGAAAAAAGCAGGGCAGTGGCGACGACTTATCCTAGCGGACACAAATAAAAAGCGCGGCCTGAATGTTGCCGCGCTTGCTAATTTACTGAATGTCTGGGCTTATCAGCCTTAGCCCTGCAGTAACTCCTTGGCGTTGGCCAGGGTGTTGTTGGTGATCACGTCGCCACCGAGCAGGCGTGCCAGCTCCTCAATACGTTGTCCCTTATCCAGCGGCACCATGGAGGTCTCGGTTTGCCCAGACTTGCTCTGCTTGTTGACGAACATATGCTGATGACCGTTGCCGGCAACCTGAGGCAGGTGAGTTACACAGAGTACCTGGGTCGACTCGCCTAGGGCGCGCAGCATCTTACCCACCACGGCGGCGGTCGGACCTGAGATCCCCACGTCGACCTCGTCGAAGATGAGTGTCGGGGTGGCGACCTTCTTGGCGGTGATCACCTGGATGCCTAGCCCGATACGCGACAGCTCGCCGCCCGAGGCCACCTTGGCGATGGGCTGTAGCGGTTGACCCGGGTTGGTGGTCACCTGAAACTCCACCGTATCGCAGCCGTTTGGCGACATCATCTCGGGATTAAACTGCACGTCGATGATAAACTTGCCCTTGGGCATGCTGAGCTCATGGATAGAGCGGGTAACCTGCTTGTCCAGCTCCTTGGCGTAACGTTGGCGGCTCTGGCTGAGCTTTTGTGCATGGGCGATAAAACTCTCGCGGCAGCTCTCGAGCTGCAGGGCGATCTCATCGAGCTTCTCCTCATCCGAGTCCAGCTCGCTCAGCTCCTGGCTCAGTGCCTGATGGTGCTGATAGAGATCTTTGGCGTTCACATGGTGCTTACGTGCCAGCATCATGATCTTCGACAGGCGTTGCTCCAGGGCGGCAAAATGATCCGGGTCCAGCTCCAGTTTATCTAAGTAACGTTGCAGCTCGCTGCTGCTCTCCTGTACCTGGATCAGGGCATCGTTAAGCATGTTGCCCACCCCTTTAAGCTCAGGATCGTAACCTTCGAGCTCCTGGGCCTGATCTAGGCTCATGTTGAGTAGCGATTCTATGGCGCCCTCTTCGCTGTCTTGCAGCAGGTAGAGGGTGCGCTGGCAGGCCTGGATCAGTGCCGTACCATTGGCCAGCTTTTTATGTTCGGCCTCTATCTCTTCGAACTCTCCTTCGCCCAGGGCGAATTCGTCTAGTTCTTCGACCTGATATTGCAGCAGCTGCTTACGGGCGATGCGCTCATGCTGCGACTGCTGAAGCTGACTCAACTCCTTTTGGATCAGCTTGAAGCGCTGGTAGCTGGCGCTACAGGCATCGAGCAGCATCTTGTGGTTGGCATAGCTGTCGAGCAGGGTAAGTTGATGCTCACTCTTTAACATGGCGTGGTGGGCGTGTTGGCCGTGAATGCCGATAAGCAGCTGGCCCAGGGCGCGCATCTGGCTTAGTGGAACCGGGTTGCCGTTGATGTAGGCCCGCGAGCGACCATCGCTGCCTATGGTGCGGCGCAGGATACATTCCTCATCTAGCTCAAGGTCATTGTCTTCTAACCAACGTTTGGCCAGCGGGATATCGTTGAGGGCGAAGCGGGCACTGACTTCGGCCTTGCTGGCGCCGGGCCTGACGGTGTTGGCATCGGCACGATTACCCAGGCACAGGCCCAGGGCATCGATGGCAATCGATTTCCCTGCGCCGGTTTCGCCTGTGATGCTGGTCATCCCAGACTTAAAGTCGAGTTCTAAAAAGCGGACAATGGCAAAGTTATTGATGCTGAGCTGACAAAGCATGATGACATCCTTTTACAAAGTACTGTATTAATGCACAGTATATACTGAATTTTTATACAGTAAATACCTGTGTGCTTTTTATCCGTTAAAACAAGCTTGCGGTGCCCGAGCCGAGCCAATGGTGCAGGAGCGGAATAGTGGCAAAGCTGATCACTATCCCCAGGCTAATGGTCTGGGCGCTACTGGTGGCGCCAACGTTGAACCTGTGGGCCAGAAGGTAGACGCTGGCGGCGGTAGGCAGGGCGGCCAGAATCACCCCCATCTGCAGCAGTTGTCCACTTATCCCTAAGGCGCCAAGCAGCAGGTAGGCCAGCAGCGGCTGTAGTAGCAACTTACTCAGATTGAGCATGGCCAGCTCGGCAAGGCGAGACTGTATGCCGGCGGCGTTTCTGCCTTCCTGATTGGCCTTGCACAGAACCATGCCGATGGCGAACAAGGCGCAGGGGCTTGAGGTCATGCCAAACTGCCTGATGATCTCGGCGACGGGGCGGTACAGCGCTATATGAGATGCCGATATCGCCACCCCGGCCAGACTACCCAATATGATGGGGTTTTGAATGAGTGCAAAAAACACCGTCTTGAGAGCGCTGTCGGTCTGGCCCTGAAACAGGGCAAGCTGGGCCAGTACTATGGCAAACACGGTAACCGATAAAAGGCTGGCCAAGGCGGCAGCGGCTAGCGCCAACTGGTCGCCGGGAAATAGCATCATCATCAGCGGGATGCCGATGAAGGAGGTGTTACCAAAGGTGGTGTTGAGGGCACGTATGGCCGCGAGGGGCTTATCCTTGGGCTGTAATCCGAGTGAGAGCAGGCCTGTCAGCAGGTAGACAAGGGTCATGGCCAGGCTGTAGCCGCCGATAAACCCCCAGTTGGCGATCTCCTCGATTGGAGTCTCTGCCAGCACTATCATCATGATCGCCGGAAAGGCGATGTAATAGACATACTGATTGAGGACGTTGTCGCTGCCCTCGGGCAGTAGCCGTGCTTTTTGTACGATAAAGCCGGTGACCATGATGCCAAACACGACAAAGAGTGGCGAGAGAGTGGTTAACATAGGGGGACGACATCCTTGGCTCGAATCTGAGTGCGCTTTAACCTTATAGGCTGAATGCCCATTAGGTTACCACTTAGCTCGCCGCGTCCCTATAACGCTAAAGTCTAATGCTTGGGGCCGGCTCGTCGATGGAGCGGCTTAGGTGGTGGTAAGACGCCCAGCTCCTGATAGAAATGGATCTGGCGCCTTAGCTCAAATAGAGAGCCGACGCGTCGCTGCTCCCCTATGGTGAGGCACCAGGTATTGGTTAACCCATCTGGGTTGGTGAGCACAAATCCCTGATAGATAAGTTTGCGCATTGGTTAGGCGCCTACTGAGATCCCTATGTTGGACACGCCTGCCTGCACTAACTCCTTTCGCAGTGCCTTGACGAAGTCGGCGGTGATCTTAGGATTCTCTTCGATGATCTCCAGCAAGGATGCCTGAAGCGCCTTCTCCTCCTGCATCACCTCGTGGTTGAAGATATGCTCGTCCAGCGTCGCTTCATCCATCTCCTCCTCGATCGTGGCCTCGATATAGTTAGCCACAGTGCTGGAAGAGAGCTTGCTGATGTTAGTGATATCGTCTTCCACCTTGCTCTGGATGGCGCTGAGCAAGGAAGTGAGGGCGACGGCGGCGTCCATGGCCGGGTAGACGCCATAGACGTCGAAATCACTCGGCTCGGGTGTGTTGAGATCCAGTCGCTCAAGATAGAGATCTATGTTTAGCTTAAGCTTTTGATCGTACATTGATTGCCACAGCAGGTTGAGCACGGTATCGAGCACCTGCGGGTCGCCAAATTCGCAAACTTCGCTAAACAGTTGATAGTTAGGGTACATGCGTTGGCAAAGGGCGATGGCGAACAGCTTCTTCTGTTCCAGTTCTAGGGCCTTGAGGCGCTTGAAAAAACCGGGTTTATTACTCATCGATCACATCCATAGATAACTGGGCTATTACTTGATTTGCGGCCGATTCTACCTTAGAAAGCTCGTCAAGTAACTCAAGTATTTCCGGCTCGACGAGATCGACGTCGGCATTTTGTTTGAGTGACTGTTCAATCTCTCGACAGAGCCGCTGTGTGGTCGGCACGCCGCAGTAACAGCTGGCGCCGTGTAGCTTATGCACATGGCTGACCATGGCCTGGCTGTCCTGGCGCTCGAGGGCGCCCGAGATGTTTTCACGGGTCTCGGGCAGGGAGTCGACCAGCATCTGCAGCATCTCTAGCGCCAGGTTAGTTTTCTGGTTGGCCTGAGTCAGACAGAGGTCCCAATTGAGGGTGTGCTGATCGAAGTGGGTAAACTGCGGCCGGGTCTTCCAGCGGCTGATCACGCTCTTCAGCGCTGCCTCATCGATAGGCTTGGGCAGGTAACCATCCATGCCGCTCTGGTCGATGCGCTCGCGCTCCTCGGCGATGGCGTGGGCGGTCACGGCGACAATCGGCGTATTACGATTGAGTGAATGCTCACGTATCTGCTTGGTGGCGCTAAAGCCATCGGTGCCCGGCATCTGAATATCCATGAAGATGAGATCGAAGCTTTTCGCCTTGGCGATCTCCACCGCTTCCTGACCGTTGTCTGTCACCGTCACCTGAGTGACCAGCTCCTTGAGCAGCGTCTTGATGAGCTTGAGGTTGGCGGGATTGTCGTCCACCGCCAGCACGCTCATGGGTTCGCGCTCCTGGGTTTCTTTGACCGCTTCCTGGAAAGGCATGGCCTCATATTGGGCACGGTGCGGGTTGATCAGGGTGACGGCCAGGGCGCGCTCCCCTACCGGCGCCTGCATCACCTTGTCCACATTGGGTTGGATCAGGCTCATCTTGGCGGCGCTGTCCGTACTACTGCACAGATAGAGGGTGTAGTCGCTGATCTTGGCTATCTTATTGAGCACGTTGAGCAGGTTGGGGCTACTGGCTAGGTCGTTACAGCTGATGATGGCATAGTCGAAATGACGCCCCTCTTCGCCGGCGATTTGGGCCAGATCTTCGGGCGTGGTGATGCTGATACTCTGCATACCCCAGTGTTTAAGCAGGTTTTCATGCACCTTGCGGGAAAGCTCCCGTGGCTCGAACAGCAGCACAGTTTTGTCAATCAGGTTGTCGGTTTCCAGCGGCTGACTGATAGGGTAAGGGCTCAGCTTGAGGGGGAGGGTAAACCAGAAGGTGGAGCCCTTACCCGGCGCAGAGATGCAGCCTATCTGGCCACCCATACGGTTGATCAGCCGCTTGGTGATGATAAGCCCCAGGCCGGTGCCGCCGAAACGGCGCGAAATCGAGGAGTCAGCCTGGCCGAAGGCCTGGAACAGCTGGGCCTGGTGAGGCTTGTCTATGCCTATGCCTGTGTCGGTGATCTCACAGCGGACATTGACCTTCTCGGCCTCTTCGCTGGTCAGGCGCATCTTGAGGTGTACGCTGCCGCTGTCGGTAAACTTGATGGCGTTGCCCACCAGGTTAGTGATCACCTGGCTGACCCGCAGGGCATCGCCAGAGACGTTATCGTTGATGCTCGGCTCGATATCTACTACCAGCTCGAGATCTTTATCCTTGGCGCTGTTTGCCAGCAGTGAGATGGTGTCATCGATCACCTCACGCAGGGCAAAGGGCATGTTCTCCAGCTCCATCTTGCCCGCCTCCAGCTTGGAGAAGTCGAGGATGTCGTTGATGATCCCCAAGAGATTGGTGGCACTCTTCTCAATGGTCTTGATGTAATCTTGCTGACTGGCATGCAGCGGCGTCTTCAATAGCTGCTTGGCGAAGCCGATCACCCCGTTGAGCGGGGTGCGCAGCTCGTGGGACATGTTGGCCAAGAACTCTGACTTGATGCGGCTGGCCTCCAGGGCTCGCTTCTTGGCCAGATCCAGCTCGACGTTTTGGATCTCGATCTGTTCCAGGGTTTCCCGCAGATCCGAGGTGGCCTGGTCGATGTTTTGCTGCATCTCCTCATGGTATTCCGACAAGGAACCCGCCATGGCATTGATACCCCGCTTGAGCAGGTCCAGCTCACCGATCAGGTTGCCATCCACTCGAGTGTCCAATTTGCCTTCGCGGATCTTGGCCACCACGCGCACCATCTCCGTGATGGGGTGGGTGACGTTTTTCACCAGGCGGAAGGTAAACAGCAGATTAAGCTGCACGCCGATCAACACGATAATAAAGGCGGCTACCGCTGCCCTGTGCTGCTCAAGCAGGGCATTCTCCTTGTTGAGCAGCACGGCAATATAGCCGAGCTTGGCGGAGTTGACCTGCTGCGCCATGGAGTTGCTGTCGTAGGGGCTGACCACCAGTTCGCGTTGGTTGGAGAAGATGGGGCTACGCATGATGATGCTGTCGCCAAATTGTTCCACCTCTGTGGTCTGCAGCGAGTCGATAGGCTCGTTGTAGCGCATAAACTCGTGGCTCTTATAGTGATGCGAGGTCACTATCACCCGGTTATTGGTGTCGAAGATGGCAATAAACTGTACCAGGTTGGATTTATTGAGCTGCACCGAGGTGATTAGGCGTTTGGTGGTTTCGAAGTTTTTCGATTCCAGGCCGATCTCGGCGGAGATGGCCAGGGGCTCGATGATATTGCCCCCTCTTTCTATCAAGCTTTCTTCCAGCTCATAGAAACGATTTATGGTAAAATAGCTGCCAAGCAAAATACCAACCAAAATAGTGGGCGCTAAGGCCAGCACGAGAACCCAGGCTCTCAGGCTGTATTTAGTCATATTGTCTGCACTATTCATTGAGTTGGTATTATTTATCTGCGTTGGATATAGGTTACATTAGACTGCCAGACTTTGTGCAGTCTTTACTAGTATTTTTATTGTTTTAGAGGCCTAGATGGCACAATTTTATAAAGCTAAACCCCGTAAATCACAACAAACCCAGGCCAAGCAAAGTTTCCATGTTAACCAGCTGGATCACCTGGGGGCGGGGATAGCCGAACATCAGGGAAAAATTGTCTTTATTCCCGGCGCCCTGCCGGATGAGACTGTAACGGCGCAGATAGTCGAGCAGAAGAAGCGTCACGCCAAGGCCAAGCTGATCAAGGTTGAGACCGCCAGCGCCGCGCGTATTGAGCCCTGCTGCCCTTACTATGGCCGCTGCGGCGGCTGTGACCTGCAGCACCTGGAGCTTTCTGCCCAGCGCACGGCCAAGCAGTCGGCGCTTGAGAATCTAATCAACAAGATGGGCCGCACAAGGCCTCAGGCTATGAGCGAGCCACTGAGCGGCGAGGGCTGGCATTATCGTCGCCGCGCCCGCCTGGCGACTCAGTATCAGCGCGATACAAAGCGGCTCAATTTGGGCTTTCGTGCCCTGGCCAGCAGTGAGGTGGTTAATATCGACGCCTGCCCCGTGTTGGCTAAGTCTTTGTCTGATCTTATTGCGCCGCTGAATCAATGCCTCAATCGCCTCAGTGCCAAGCGTAGCCTGGGCCATGTGGAGCTGTTGTCGGTAGATTCTGGCCCTTGTGTGGTGCTGCGTATCACCAATCCCCTAAATGACAAAGATAAGGCCTTACTAAGCGCATTTGGCGAGCAGCATGAGGTGAGAGTCGTCTTGCTTGATGATGACAGCAAGCTTGAGACCCTCTGGGGAGACGAGGGCCTGCCTTTCTATACCCTGGAGGATGGCAGCCGACTTGGCTTCTCGCCGGGCAACTTTATTCAGGTTAACGGCGAGATCAATCAGCAGATGGTGACTCAAGCTATCGACTGGCTAGAGGTTCAGCCTGGGGAGCGAGTGCTGGATCTCTTCTGTGGCGTGGGCAACTTTACTCTGCCTCTGGCCAAGGCCGGTGCTCAGGTGGTGGGCGTCGAAGGGGTCGAGGCCATGGTGGCGCAGGCAAGGTTAAATGGGAAATCGAGCGGCATCGAGGGAGCCGAATTTTACCATGGAGATCTCAGCGCAGATCTCTCCGGTGCAGCCTGGCTCGGTCGAATCGACAAGCTACTGCTAGATCCTGCCAGGGCCGGCGCCTATGAGAGTCTACAATGGTTAAAGAAAATGAAGCCCAAGGCGATCGTCTATATCTCCTGTAATCCTGTGAGTCTGGCCAGAGATTGTGAGCCGCTGTTAGCGCAGGGCTATCGTCTGAGTCGACTGGGGCTTATCGACATGTTTCCACAGACTCACCATATCGAGGCCATGGCCTTGTTTGAACTGGATAAATAGTTAGGTTGAGCGGCCAAAATGTCGACGTATATTAATTGACATTGGCGGGGGAATCCCCAAGATAGTGAGTTCGGTAATGGCGGTGTCATACGGCAGGCAATGAGATGGCACAGCAGGTCGAACTTTTTAGGGGCAAGCACTCAAAGTTAAAGGACATGCAGTAGATGGTATCTGTTAGAGAAGCACATTTTAAAGACACAGATTTTCAATTGACCGAGTGGGTTAATCGTTATCTGAGTGACGCCGACGAAGCCAGCACCTTACTTGCGCTGATCAAGCAAGTCGAGGCCCTGGTGGCGAAACATGATGCTAACGATACTCTGCTGATCGGTCGTGCCCGCGAGCTGATTGAGATCCTGGCGCCGCTTAACATGGATATCGAGACCCTGCAGGCGGCGGTGATCTTCGTGGTGTTCGATGCAGGACTGCTGAGTCAGGAGCAGATGCAGGAGCTGTTTGGCGACAAGCTGACCACACTAGTGAACAGCGTGGTGACCATGGAAGCCATCGGCGCCCTAAAGGTCAACGAGCAGAGCCGTAACGCCGAACCCCAGATAGACAACATCCGCAAGATGCTCTTGGCCATGGTAGAAGATGTGCGCGCCGTGGTGATCAAATTGGCCGAGCGCATCTGTCTGCTACGGGAAGTCAAAAATGCCGACGAGGAGACCCGGGTGCTGCTGGCGCGGGAGATCGCCGACATCTATGCGCCGCTAGCCAACCGTCTCGGTATAGGTCAGCTCAAGTGGGAGCTGGAAGATATCTCGTTTCGTTATCTGCACCCAGAGATCTACAAGGACATTGCCAAGCAGCTCGATGGCAAGCGGATGGATCGTGAGATTTACATAGAGACCTTCGTCAACCAGTTGCAGCAGCGTCTGGACGAAGAGCAGATCCGCGCCAAGGTCTATGGCAGGCCCAAGCATATCTACAGCATCTGGAAGAAGATGCGCGGCAAAGATCTTACCTTCGATGAGCTGTTTGATGTGCGCGCGGTGCGAGTCGTCACCGAGCGTCTGCAGGACTGCTACGGCGCCCTGGGTGTGGTGCATACGCTCTGGCATCATATTCCTAAAGAGTTCGACGACTATGTCGCCAACCCTAAACCCAATGGTTATCAGTCGATCCACACCATAGTCGTGGGCCCAGAGGGCAAGACGGTGGAGATCCAGATCCGCACCGAGCAGATGCATGAAGATGCCGAGCTGGGAGTGGCCGCCCACTGGAAGTATAAAGAGGGCACCACGGGTAAACAGAGCGGCTACGAAGAGAAGATCAACTGGCTACGTAAGATCCTACAATGGCAGGAAGATGTGGCCGAGAGCGGCAACCTGGTGGACGAGGTGCGCAGCCAGGTGTTCGAAGACAGAGCCTATGTGTTTACGCCAAACGGTGACGTGGTGGATCTGCCCATGGGCTCGACCGTGCTGGATTTCGCCTACTATATTCACTCCCAGGTGGGTCACAGGTGTATCGGCGCCAAGGTCGATGGCCGTATCGTGCCCTTCACCTATCAGGTGGAGACAGGCGAGCGGGTCGAGATCATCACCTCCAAGCATCCTAACCCTAAGCGCGACTGGCTCAATCCTAACCTGGGCTATATTAAGGCGTCGCGCACCCGCTCTAAGATCCAGCACTGGTTCAAGCAGCAAGACAGGGACAAGAATATCGTCGCCGGCCGCGAGATGCTCGAAGCCGAACTGGCTCGCTCTGGACTGACCCTGAAAGATGCCCAGAGCGCGGTAGAGCGTTTCAACATGGTGGGCATGGATGATCTGCTGGCCGGTATCGGCGGCGGTGACGTCAGGCTCAACCAGGTGGTTAACCATGTACAGAGCCGGATGCGGGTCAATGAGGTCTCCGAAGAGGAGGCGCTCGAAGATCTGCTGAAGAAGAATCAGGCCCGCGCCACAGGCAAGGGCAAAGGCCAGGTCGAGGTTAACGGTGTGGGTAACCTGCTCAGCCATATCGCCAAGTGTTGCCAGCCTGTGCCTGGAGATGAGATCTTCGGTTTCATCACTAAGGGTAGGGGGATCTCTGTGCACAGGGCCGATTGTGAACAGGTCAAAGAGTTGATGCGGGTGCATCCCGAGCGCAGCGTCGATGTGGTTTGGGGTGAGAACTATTCCGGCGGCTACAAGTTGAAGCTCAGGGTGCAGGCCAACGACCGTAGCGGTCTGCTGAGGGATCTCACCTCGGTACTGGCGGCGGAGAAATCCAATGTGCTGACCATGAGTTCATCATCGGATGTGAAGACGCAGACGGCGGCCATCGAGCTGGAGCTTGAGCTGTATAATCTCGACGGCTTGTCCAGGGTGATTGCTAAGTTGTCCCAGGTGAGCGGCGTTATTGAGGCGAGACGTCTCTAACCTAATTCACCAATGAAACGATAAATTAAGAGGCGGCCCTGGCCGCCTTTTTGATGAGGTAAGCGATGCAGAGTAAATCAGATATTCAAAAGCTGCTGACTATCATGGAGCGGTTAAGAGACCCGATAACGGGTTGCCCCTGGGACAAGGCGCAGAGCTATCAGACCATAGTGCCCTTTACCCTGGAAGAAGCCTTCGAGGTGGCCGATACCATAGAGCGCGGCGCCCTGGATGAGCTGCCGGGAGAGCTTGGGGACCTGCTGTTTCAGGTGATCTTCTATTGCCAGTTGGGCAAGGAGCAGGGCAGGTTCGACTTTGATCTGGTGGTGGATAAGATCTGCACTAAGCTTACCGAGCGTCATCCCCATGTGTTTGGCGAGATGACACAGGCATCCAGCGAGTCGGTGCGCGAGACCTGGGAGAGCATCAAGGCCAAGGAGCGTGCCGGACGCTCGCTACACTCTGTGCTTGACGATATTCCGCGGGCGCTACCAGCCCTGACCCGCGCGGCCAAGGTGCAGCGCCGGGTAGCGACTGTGGGCTTTGACTGGAACGACTTAGGGCCCGTGGTGGCTAAGATCCACGAGGAGATCGATGAGGTGATGGTGGAGGTCGCCGCCCAAGACAGAGACAAGATGGAAGATGAGCTGGGGGACCTGCTGTTTGCCGTGGTTAATCTGGCCAGACACCTCAAGCTAGATCCGGAGCAGGCGCTACGCCGGGCGACCAATAAGTTCGAACATCGCTTTCGCGGCGTCGAGGCCTTAGCCGCTCAGTCTGACAAAGCGATGCAGGAGCATAGCCTAGATGAACTGGATGCCTATTGGGAGCAAGTCAAGAAAAATGATCCCCTAAAAGACTAAAATAGTTGCCGTTACCTATTTGTCGAATCCAAAGGGCTTTGATATAATAACGCCCCGTCCTAGTGCTTTCTTACAAGCACATATTTCCAACTCATTTTCTCAGGTTCAGCATGACTACAAGGTATATCTTCGTTACTGGTGGCGTGGTTTCATCACTAGGTAAAGGCATTGCAGCAGCATCATTGGCGGCAATTTTAGAGGCTAGAGGCCTTAACGTAACCATTATGAAGTTGGATCCTTATATTAACTTGGATCCGGGTACCATGAGCCCAACCCAGCACGGTGAAGTATTCGTCACCGAAGATGGCGCTGAAACTGACCTCGACTTGGGTCACTACGAACGTTTCATCCGTACCAAGATGAATCGTCGTAACAACTTCACCACGGGTCGTATCTACGAAGAAGTGCTGCGCAAAGAGCGTCGCGGCGACTACCTAGGGGCCACCATTCAGGTGATCCCACACATCACCAACGCGATTAAAGAGAAAGTGCTTGAGGGCGGAGAAGGGCACGACGTGGCGATCGTTGAGATCGGCGGTACCGTAGGTGATATCGAGTCATTGCCTTTCCTTGAGTCTATTCGTCAGTTGGGCGTAGAACTCGGCCGTGACCGTACCCTGTTTATGCATTTGACCCTGGTACCTTTCCTAGGCGCTGCCGGTGAAGTGAAGACCAAGCCGACACAGCACTCTGTAAAAGAGCTGCGTTCAATCGGTATCGCGCCAGATGTACTGGTTTGTCGTGGTGACCGTGCGATTCCATCTAACGAGAAGGCGAAGATCTCGCTTTTCTGTAACGTTGAAGAGCGCGCTGTTATTTCGCTGAAAGATGTCGATAGCATCTACAAGATCCCAGCGCTGCTGAAGGCGCAAGGTCTGGACGACTTAGTCACCAAGCGTTTTGGACTAGAGTGTAAAGAAGCCGATCTGTCTGAGTGGGAAAACGTTATCTATCAAGAAGCCAACCCAACCGGTGAAGTCACTATCGGTATGGTAGGCAAGTACACCGAGCTGCCAGATGCCTACAAGTCGGTGAACGAAGCGCTGAAACATGCCGGCCTGTTTAACCGCGTGTCGGTCAACATCAAGTATATCGATTCACAAAACATCGAAGCCAAGGGCATAGAGGTGCTGGAAGGCCTTGACGGTATCTTGGTACCAGGCGGTTTTGGTGAGCGCGGCGTCGAAGGTAAGATCATGGCGGCCCAGTATGCCCGTGAGAACAAGCTACCTTATTTCGGTATCTGTCTGGGGATGCAAGTGGCGCTGATCGAGTTCGCTCGTCACGTGGCTGGTTTAGAAAATGCGCATTCAACCGAGTTCAACAAGGATACGCCGTATCCAGTTGTGGGTTTGATCACAGAATGGATTGACGAAAAAGGTAATATCGAGCAACGTCATGAAGAATCAGATCTGGGTGGCACCATGCGTCTAGGCGCGCAGCTGTGTCATCTGGTCGAAGGTACTAAGGCGGCAGAAGCCTACAAGGGACTAACCTGTGTAGAGCGTCACCGTCACCGTTACGAAGTGAATAACACATACAGAGAACGTTTAGAGAAAGCCGGCTTGGTATTCAGCGGTCTGTCGACAGATCGTCAGCTGGTTGAAATGATTGAACTCCCTAACCACCCATGGTTCGTGGCGGGTCAGTTCCACCCTGAATTTACATCAACGCCTCGCGATGGTCAGCCATTGTTCCAAGGTTTCGTTGCTGCAGCCGTTGCGTACCAAAAACGCGATTTAGGCTAATCTTTATACAAGGGCCGCTTCCGACTCTCGGAGGCGGCTTTTTTGTTTCAGATGATGTAAATTTAGCGATAAGAATTTTAGTTTTGCATTAACTTTTAAACTTAAATCTTAAACTTAAAGTCGAGGAAATTATGGCTAAAATTATCAATGTCATTGGTCGCGAGATCATGGATTCACGCGGTAACCCAACGGTTGAAGCGGAAGTTCATCTAGATGGCGGTTTCGTAGGCATGGCAGCTGCTCCATCTGGCGCATCTACCGGTAGCCGCGAAGCACTAGAGCTGCGTGATGGTGACAAGAGCCGTTACATGGGTAAAGGCGTTTTGACCGCTGTGGCTAACATCAACGGTCAGATCCGTGACGCCCTAATAGGTAAAGATGCGACGGCGCAAGCCGAGCTGGATCAGATCATGATCGACCTGGATGGCACTGAAAACAAAGACAAGCTGGGCGCAAACGCTATCCTGGCTGTGTCTCTGGCTGCTGCTAAAGCCGCTGCTGCCTTCAAAGGCATGCCTCTGTACGCGCACATCGCCGAGCTAAACGGTACTCCAGGTCAGTACTCTATGCCTGTACCTATGATGAACATCCTTAACGGTGGTGAGCACGCCGACAACAACGTTGATATCCAAGAGTTCATGGTTCAGCCTGTTGGTGCTAAGAGCTTCCGTGAAGCGCTACGCATGGGCGCCGAGATCTTCCACAACCTGAAGAAGGTGCTACAAGAGAAGGGTCTTAACACGGCTGTGGGTGATGAAGGTGGTTTCGCGCCAAACCTGGCCTCTAACGCCGATGCGCTTGCTGTGATCAAGGTTGCGGTAGAAAAAGCCGGTTACAAGCTGGGTGAAGACGTGACGCTGGCCCTCGACTGTGCCGCCTCTGAATTTTACAAAGACGGTCAGTACGACCTGTCTGGCGAAGGCAAGGTATTTGACTCAAACGGTTTCTCTGACTTCCTGAAGTCACTGACCGAAGAGTACCCAATCGTTTCTATCGAAGATGGCCTGGACGAGTCAGATTGGGATGGCTGGGCATACCAGACTCAAATCCTGGGCGACAAGATCCAGCTAGTGGGTGACGATCTGTTCGTAACCAACACTAAGATCCTGAGCCGTGGTATCGAGAACAAGATCGCTAACTCTATCCTGATCAAGTTCAACCAGATTGGTTCTCTGACCGAGACGCTGGCGGCAATCCGCATGGCGAAAGATGCTGGTTACACTGTGGTTATCTCTCACCGTAGCGGCGAGACCGAAGATGCGACCATTGCGGATCTGGCGGTAGCGACTGCGGCAGGCCAAATCAAGACCGGCTCTCTGTGTCGTAGTGACCGTGTTGCTAAGTACAACCAACTGCTACGTATCGAAGAGCAGTTAGGTGAAAAAGCACCTTACAAGGGTCGTAGCGAGATCAAAGGCCAAGCATAACCGAGTTTTTACGGTTAATTTGGTAAAAGGCCACCACTTGGTGGCCTTTTTTGTTGTAATATCAGTTCAGCCTTTTAACAGAGATAAAGCCCATTAAGGATGAAGCGACTTCTTATCGCCATGTTTGTGCTGCTTGGTCTGCTCCAGTATCGACTCTGGTGGGGACAAAATAGCCTTCCCGAATCTTTTCAGCTGCAGGAACAGATCAAGCTGCAGCGTGAGAGTAACGCCAAACTCATCGAACGAAATCAGGTACTCAAAGAAGAGATTCTCGACCTTAGACGCGGTACCGAGGCGCTGGAAGAACGCGCCCGTAACGAGTTGGGGATGGTGAAACAGGGAGAGACCTTCTTTCGCGTAGTGGGTGAGCCTCAGCGTAAAGCCGAGATCGGCGGGCAATAGCCTCAGCCGGTTTCGCCTAAAACTGACACGAGTTAACACCGATGACAAGTCGCATACAAGAGCTGGTTGCTATTGTACCCGCCGCCGGGATCGGCGCGCGAATGGGCGCCGAGATCCCCAAGCAATACCTGATGTTAAATCATCAACCTATTCTGGCGCACACCCTAGATCGCCTGTTGGAACATCCGCGTATCGACAAGGTGATCCTGGCCCTGAGTTCAGAAGATACCCACTTCGCCAAGCTGACCCAGGCGAGCCACCCCAAGCTGATGACAGTAATCGGCGGTAAAGAGCGCGCCGATTCTGTGCTGAACGCCCTCAAGGCGGCACCGAGTGATGCCTGGGCGCTTGTGCATGATGCGGCCCGTCCCTGCTTAAGTGCGGCCGATATCGACAAGCTGATCGCCGCCTGTGAGACTGAAGCGGGTAGTCAGCAGGGGGCCATCCTCGCCATGCCGGTGCGGGACACCATGAAGCGTGCAGGCAAAGGCGGCGCGATACAAGAGACGGTATGCCGCGAGAACCTCTGGCATGCGCTCACCCCTCAGCTGTTTCCCGTGACCAGTCTTAAGCAAAATTTGACCAAGGCCCTGGCGGAAGGTGTTGCCATTACCGATGAGGCCTCGGCGATGGAGTGGGCCGGTGACCAGCCGCTGTTGGTTAGCGGGCGTTTCGACAACATCAAGGTGACCCATCCTGAGGATCTGCAGCTGGCGGCGCTGTTTCTGCAGGTGGCCGCGAGTGATTCCAATTCCAATACAGGTGAATGACAGATGAATATACGTATCGGCCATGGTTTCGATGTGCATAAATTTGGCGGCGAGCTGCCGCTTATCCTAGGCGGCGTGGAAGTCCCCTATGATACTGGGCTGGTGGCCCATTCTGACGGTGACGTGGTGCTGCATGCCATTTCAGATGCGATTCTCGGCGCCATGGCGCTTGGAGATATCGGCAAACATTTTCCCGACACCGACCCAGAGTTTAAGGGGGCCGACAGCCGCGTGCTGCTGCGCCACTGCTACCGACTGGCGCTGGATAAGGGCTATCGGCTTGGCAACCTGGATGTCACTATTATTGCCCAGGCGCCTAAGATGCTGCCCCACATTCAGTCGATACGCGAGTGTCTGAGCGCAGATCTTGAAAGTGACGTAGACGCGATCAACGTTAAGGCCACCACCACTGAGAAGCTTGGCTTTACCGGACGCAAAGAGGGGATAGCGGTGGAAGCCGTGGTGCTGATGTGCGCCGCCCCGAGATAAGAGAGAGTTATGACCCCACTACACTATTTGCATGGCCAGCCCGAGGCGAGCGCCGACCTAAGAACCTTCAACAGCGACTTTATCGTGCAGGAGATCTTGCCATTCCTCCCGACGGGCGAGGGCGAGCATCATATGCTGCACATTCGCAAGGAGGGGTTAAATACCGCCGATGTGGCGCGCATGCTCTCAAGTTTTTCCGGGGTGCACCCTAAAGAGGTGACCTTTGCCGGGCAAAAAGATAGGCACGCCATCACAGAGCAGTGGTTTGGGGTGCGTATTCCCGGCAAGAGTATGCCCGACTGGCAGTCGCTCAACAGCGAGCAGCTCACCGTGCTTTCCAGTGCCCGTCACGGCAAGAAGCTGCGCACCGGCGCCCTGGCGGGTAACCGTTTCACCTTAACCCTAAGGGCCGTGTCTGACATGGATGCGCTGGTGCGGCGCATCGAGCTGATTAAAGCCACTGGCGTGCCTAACTATTTTGGTGAGCAACGCTTCGGTCATGATGGTAAGAACCTGATTTTCGGTCGTCAGATGCTCGCTGGACGCAAGAAGGTGAAAGACAGAAATAAGCGCAGCATCTTTCTCTCGGCGGTGCGCTCTCATCTCTTCAACCAGGTAGTGAGCGAGCGCTTGCGTCAACAAGAGCTCAAAACACTCGATGGCGACTGTGTAATGCTGGCCGGCAGCAAGAGCTACTTCGTAGCCAACCCCTGGGATGGCGAGCTGAATGGCCGCCTGGCGGAAAAAGATATTCAACTCTCGGCGCCCATGTGGGGTAGGGGGCAGGCGCTGTGCGAGGCCGAGGCGTTAGCCTTCGAGAAGAGCGTTTGTGACCAGTACCCAGAGGATCTTGCCGGTCTCGAGCAGGCGGGGCTGAATCAGGAGCGTCGCCCGCTGCTCCTAGCGCCCCAGCAGCTAAGCTATGAGATCCAGGATGACACCTTAGTGCTCAAGTTTGCTCTGCCGGCTGGCAGTTTTGCGACCTCAGTGCTAAGGGAACTGGTGAATTATCAAGATGTCAAAGAGCGGGAATATCAGGCCAGAAAGGCAGCAGCGAGCGAGCAAGCCCATGATTAAGATATTGGTAAGCAATGATGATGGCATCACGGCGCCGGGGATCGCGGCCCTGTCCAATGCCCTGGCAAAGCATTTTGACGTGATGACGGTCGGTCCGGATCGTAACTGTTCGGGTGCCAGTAATTCGTTAACCTTGACTAACCCTTTGCGAATTAATAAGTTAGATAATGGTTATATTTCCGTCAGCGGAACGCCGACCGATTGCGTGCATCTGGCGATCCGTGAGTTTTATGCCAATGAGCCGGATATCGTGGTCTCCGGTATCAATGCCGGGGCTAATATGGGGGATGATACCCTCTATTCCGGAACAGTCGCGGCGGCGATGGAGGGGCGTTTCCTCGGTTTTCCAGCCATTGCCATCTCTCTGGTGGGGCGAGAGCTGAAGCACTATGACACGGCGGCCTATTATGCCTGTAAGATAGTGGCCGGTTTGATCGATAGCCCCATCGCATCGGATCAGATCTTAAATGTGAATGTACCGGACCTGCCGTTGGATGAGATCAAGGGCATTAGAGTCACCAGGCTTGGGGCCAGACACAGGGCCGAAGGCATGGTGCGCATGCAAGATCCTGCCGGAAGGGATATATTTTGGCTCGGCCCACCAGGTGAGGAGCAAGATGCCAGCGAAGGCACAGACTTTCACGCCGTGGCCAACGGCTATGTGTCAGTCACACCCTTGACGGTAGATCTGACCGCATTTGAACAAGTACCAAAAATAAAGCAATGGATAGAGCAATTATGAATGGGGTAGCCACCACGGCGGCATTGAATCTGGCACGTCACCTTCAGGGGGCGGGGATTGCTAATGCCGATGTCTTATCTGTGGTGGCGAAAACGCCACGAGAATTGTTTCTCGACGCAGCCCTGGGCCACAAGGCCTATGAAAATACTGCTCTGCCCATAGGCCAGGGACAAACCATCTCTCAACCTTATATCGTGGCGCGTATGACCGAGCTACTGCTTGAGTCTCATCCCAAGCGGGTATTGGAAATAGGCACTGGTTCTGGCTATCAGGCGGCTATTTTGGCGCAGCTGGTGGACGAGCTCTGCACGGTTGAGCGGATCAAGAGCCTGCAGATCCAGGCGCGGCAACGTCTCAAGCGGCTCGATCTGCATAATGTCTCCTTTAAATATGGCGACGGCTGGAAGGGGTGGGCCAACAAGGGCCCCTTCGACGCCATCATGGTGACGGCTGCCGCCAGCAGCTTGCCCCAGGCGTTACTGCAACAGCTGGCCGATGGCGGTGTACTGGTGATCCCCGTAGGAGAAGAGACCCAACAGTTGATGCGTGTGGTTCGCAGTGGCGATCAATTTCATTCCCAGACCATAGAGATGGTGAAGTTTGTGCCTTTGGTCAATGGTGAACTTGCCTAGTGGTCGTTATGTCTTGCGCCGATTCAAAAGAAAGTAGGGGAGCCGCTATGCTAAGCCCCCCGAATCGGTTTATGTTTTTTCATCGTCCTCTCCTAATAGCGTGCGTCTTCGCGTTTGTCGGTCTGTTGAGCGGGTGTAGCTTTCAGGCGCATACTCCTGCCCCCGTCGTAAACGTCAACACGCCGGTGAAGAAAGCCTATAAGCGGGGAGGCCTCACCTCCGACCACTACAAGGTGAAGCGTGGTGACACCCTCTACTCGATCGCTTGGGCGGCTAACAAAGATTTTGCCGAAATAGCCCGATATAACGGGCTTCGTAAGCCCTATACCATCTATCCGGGGCAGGTTTTAAAGCTTAAATCGACAAACACTGTTACAAATAGAAAGACCAAGTACAACGCTCAGGTATCGAGCAAAAAAACGCAACCAAAGACGGTGAAAAGTCAACCTAAACAAACAGTTAAGCCTAAGCAGCAGACGACCGCCAGTAAAATGACACCGGCGAAAAAATCGCTTGATCGGGGCGATAAATCTGCGTACGCTGTAACAACTGGTCAACAAAATGTTAACGGTGTTATCCACAAGCCCAGTAGCACCCTACCTAAGAAGGTTCAGCGCTGGCATTGGCCCGTTAAGGGCAAGTTGATCGGCAAATTCTCTACCAAGGAACAAGGTAATAAAGGAATTAAGATCGCAGGATCCCGAGGCGATCGCATTCAGGCCGCCGCCGATGGGCGCGTGGTGTATGCGGGAAATGCGCTAAGAGGATATGGCAATCTGGTGATCATTAAGCATAGCGATGACTATCTCAGTGCTTATGCCCATGCCGATAAGATCTTAGTAAAAGAGAAGCAGTTCGTTACCGCAGGACAAACAGTAGCGAGTATGGGACAAACGGGCACCAATAGGGTGATGCTGCATTTCGAAATTCGGTATCACGGTAAATCCGTCGACCCACTTAAATTTTTGCCTAAATCATAATTTTATAGGCGCCATTTTGGCAATTGGAGGACAGTAAAGTGCAGTAAATTAGCATGTAAAATTTGGGAGAGCATATTATGGGTCGTAAACAATCTACCGCCGTGGCGGAGCCCTTGGTTGACTTGTCTAAGAATGAGTCTGATCTATCAGCTAGCAACAGCAAGGAGGTAATGAAAGACGCAGAACTAGAACAGCAAGTACAAGATGACTTACAAAAGAACTTAGATGCCACACAGTTGTATCTGAGTGAAATTGGATTTTCCCCCCTATTGAGTGCGGAAGAGGAGGTTTATTTCTCACGTAAGGCCCTAAAAGGCTGTGATAAATCTCGCAACCGTATGATTGAGAGTAATCTCAGACTCGTCGTAAAAATTGCACGTCGTTATAATAATCGTGGTTTAGCCTTACTGGATCTGATTGAAGAAGGTAACTTAGGTTTGATCCGCGCGGTCGAGAAATTCGATCCCGAACGCGGCTTCCGTTTTTCAACCTATGCCACCTGGTGGATCCGTCAGACCATAGAACGTGCCATCATGAACCAAACCCGTACTATTCGCCTGCCTATTCATGTGGTGAAGGAACTGAATGTTTACCTTCGCACCGCCAGGGAACTCGCGCACAAGCTAGATCATGAGCCTACCGCCGAAGAGATCGCCGAGCAGTTAGACTTGCCAAGTAGCGATGTGAGCAAGATGCTTAAGCTTAATGAGCGTATTACCTCGGTCGATACCCCACTCGGTGGCGACAACGATAAGGCACTGCTGGACGTATTAGCCGATGACGATAGCGTGGGCCCAGACTACAAGGTGCAAGACGATGATATGTCTAAGTCTGTTGTGCGCTGGCTCGACGAGCTGAACAGCAAACAGAGAGAGGTTCTTGCCCGCCGTTTTGGTCTACTTGGCTATGAGCCATCGACCCTTGAGAATGTCGGTAAAGAGATAGGTCTCACCCGAGAGAGAGTTCGTCAGATCCAGGTGGAAGCCCTGAAGCGGTTGAGGGATCTGCTCAGTGCACAAGGATTATCGGTAGAAGCTATCTTCAGAGTATAAAATGGGTATCGGGGTGTAGGCTTAAGGACCGACTGCAATAATCTTGATATCGCCTATTTTGGTTACTGTTGGTGTCTTATGTTGTAACCATTGGGCTATAAAAAATGCTAGCGTCTTATGGAGAAAATAAGCGGTAAGTGTCCTAAGGTGTAACCTGTGTCTTGAAGAGCCGACCCCAGAATAAAAAAAAGCGCACCCTAAGAGGTGCGCTTTTTGCTATCTAGGTTTTGAAAGTCAACTGAGCTCTATTTACCTTTAAGCTCTCAATTATCCTAGCGTAGCTGCTTGAGCTCATAGAGGAGATCCAGTGCCTGTCTCGGTGTTAGGCTATCGGGATCTATGGTATCTAACCTGTCTAAGGCCTGTGAGGTTTCCGGCATGGCCAGACTCAGCTGGGCCTGTCTCAGTTCGGGGAGCCCCTCCTCTCTATCCCGGCTCTCAAGATGATGCAGCTTGTGCTTGGCGGCCTGAACCACCTTGGCCGGAACCCCGGCCAGCGCCGCCACCTGAAGGCCATAACTCTTACTCGCCGCCCCCTCCTGTACCGCGTGCATGAAGGCAATGGTATCGTCATGCTCTATGGCATCAAGATGTACGTTGGCCACGTTTTCCATCTGCTCCGGCAGCTGTGTCAACTCGAAATAGTGGGTGGCGAACAGGGTCATAGACTTTAAATTTTGTGCCAGATGTTCGGCGGCGGACCAGGCCAGCGACAGACCATCATAGGTCGAGGTGCCGCGGCCAATCTCGTCCATCAACACCAGGCTCTCTGGCGTGGCGTTATGCAGTATGTTGGCGGTTTCCGTCATCTCTACCATGAAGGTCGAGCGGCCTGAGGCGAGATCGTCTGCGGCGCCGATGCGGGTAAAGATGCGATCCACGGGGCCAATGGCGGCCTTCTGGGCCGGTACGAAGCTGCCGATATGGGCCATCAGGGTGATCAGTGCCACCTGACGCATATAGGTCGACTTACCGCCCATGTTAGGACCTGTCACGATCAGCATACGCCTTGCCGGGTCGAGGGTGACAGGGTTGGCAATAAACGGCGTCTGACTGACGCGCTCGACCACTGGGTGCCTTCCCGCCTCGATATGTATGCCGCCCTGGGCCGTGAGCTCTGGTCTATGATAGTCCAGCTGTTCGGCCCGCTCGGCGAAGTTGGTGATCACGTCAAGCTCGGCGGCCGCGCGGGCAAAGGCCTGCAGCTCGTGTAGGCGGGGCATCAGTAGATCGAACAGCTCTTCCCACAGCTGTTTCTCAAGCGCTAGCGCCTTGCCCTGACTGGAGAGCACCTTCTCCTCATGTTCTTTCAGCTCGGCGACTATGTATCGCTCGGTATTTTTCAGTGTCTGTCTACGCTGGTAGCTCATAGGCACCAGATCCGACTCGCGGCGACTCACCTCTATGTAGTAGCCGTGCACCCGGTTGTAGCCCACCTTCAGGGTCGAGGCGCCGGTGGCCGCCTTCTCCCGTGCTTCCAGCTCGGCGAGGTAGTCGGTGGCGCCCTGACTGAGCCTGCGCCATTCATCCAGCTCGCTGTGATAGCCCTCTTTGAGCACCCCACCGTCGCGGATCAGCATAGGCGGATTATCGACGATGGCGCGGCTGAGCAGGGCGCGCTCCTCGGGGAAGTCTCCCAGGTGACTCGAGAGGGTCTTGAGATGAGGGCTGTTGCAGTCAGCTAGCTGTTGTTGTATCTCGGGCAGCAGAGCTAGGGCCTGACGCAGACGGGCAAAGTCACGTGGGCGTGCGCTACGAATGGCCAGACGCGCCGTGATACGTTCTATGTCACCCAAGGCTTTTAGCTGTTCATGTAGGCTTTCGTGATAGCCATTGTCCAGCAGCTCGTCGATGGCATCATGACGGGCGCGGATGATGTTGTGGTTACGCAGCGGCTCGTGGATCCAGCGTTGTAACATACGGCTACCCATAGGGGTCGCCGTGTTGTCCAGTACCGAGGCCAGGGTGTTGTCGCTACCGCCTTGCAGGTTGCGGGTCAGTTCCAGGTTCTTACGGGTGGCCGCATCCAGTACTATGCTGTCGCACTGGTTGAAACGGGTGATAGCGTTGATATGGGGCAGGGCGGTTCGCTGGGTATCTTTTACATACTGGATAAGACAGCCGGCCGCCTGTAGCGATAGCCTGACTTCCCCCAGGCCAAAGCCATAGAGATCTTTGGTACCGAACTGTTCCAGCAGCAGCTTGTAACTGGTGTCGTAGTCGAACTCCCATTCCGGGCGGCGACGCTTACCCGACAGTGAGGCGATCAAAGCCGGCTCGCTGAAATCTTCGCTGTAGAGCAGCTCTGCGGGGTTGGTGCGTTGCAGCTCGGCTTCCAGCGCCTCTTTGCTGGCCAGCTCGGTGACCACGAAGCGCCCGGATGAGACATCCAGGGTCGCGTAACCAAAGCCCACCTTGCCATGATAGACGGCGGCCAGCAGGTTGTCTTGTCGCTCTTGTAGCAGAGCCTCATCTGTGAGGGTACCCGGGGTGACAATACGGACAATCTTACGCTCCACCGGGCCCTTGGTGGTGGCGGGATCGCCTATCTGCTCGCAGATGGCTACTGATACCCTGAGCTGTACCAGTTTGGCCAGATAACCTTCCACCGCATGGTAGGGGATACCGGCCATGGGGATAGGGTCACCGCCGCTCTTGCCGCGGGCAGTCAGGGAGATCCCCAGCAGCTCTGAGGCCAGCTTAGCATCGTCGTAGAAGAGCTCGTAAAAATCTCCCATACGATAAAAAAGCAACATATCTGGGGTTTCGGCCTTCAGCGTCAGATATTGACGCATCATGGGGGTGTGCTTTTCAAGATGTTGAGTATCGATGGCGTTCATGAGTTAACCAAGATTTCCTGCTGCAAAAATGTCTGTGAGAGCCCTGTGGCTTGGACAGAATGAATGGCCTCAATACTAACAATAAAATGATGGCGGTTGCGCGTTTATCCTGCCTGTTTGGGTAAATTTAGTGCTAATGCGCTTGAGAGCATTTGACCTGTTTTGATTAAGGAAGGACAAAAATAATCGCATACAGTACTTGATACTGTATGATTGTACAGTATACTAGTTTGCATATTGAGACAGCCTAAAGCGATGCGGAAACGGTCTGCGTGCTTTAACTTAACGGATACCCCACAGCGCAGCGTCTGTGATTGAGAGGAAAGCAGAATGAAGATTGATGCGAATAAAGAGAAAGCCCTGAGCGCGGTCCTTGGCCAGATTGAGAAGCAGTTTGGTAAAGGCTCTATCATGAAGCTAGGTGAAAACCGCTCTATGGATGTTGAGACTATCTCAACGGGTTCTCTATCGCTTGATGTTGCATTGGGTGCAGGTGGTCTGCCACTGGGTCGTATCGTTGAGATCTATGGTCCTGAATCTTCGGGTAAGACAACCCTTACACTGGAAGTGATCGCAGCTGCCCAGCGCGAAGGTAAGGTTTGTGCCTTCATCGATGCCGAGCACGCACTGGACCCTATCTATGCGCAAAAACTCGGTGTGGATATCGATAACCTACTTTGTTCTCAGCCTGACACCGGTGAGCAGGCGCTTGAGATCTGTGACGCCCTGACGCGCTCTGGTGCCGTAGATGTAATCATCGTCGACTCGGTTGCGGCCCTGACGCCTAAGGCGGAAATTGAGGGTGAGATCGGTGATTCTCACATGGGTCTAGCGGCGCGTATGATGAGTCAGGCGATGCGTAAGCTAGCGGGTAACCTGAAGCAATCTAACACCTTGCTGATCTTCATCAACCAGATCCGTATGAAGATAGGTGTCATGTTCGGTAACCCAGAGACCACAACCGGTGGTAACGCCCTTAAGTTCTATGCCTCTGTACGTTTGGATATTCGCCGCACCGGCGCTATTAAAGATCGTGAAGAGGTCGTTGGTAACGAGACCCGTGTGAAGGTAGTGAAGAACAAGATCGCCGCACCATTCAAGCAGGCAGAGTTCCAGATCCTTTATGGTGAAGGTATTAACCGTACCGGTGAGTTGGTGGATCTTGGTGTGACACATAAGTTAGTCGAGAAATCTGGCGCCTGGTATAGCTATAAGGGCGACAAGATAGGCCAGGGCCGAGCCAATGCCGGTAAGTACCTGGTAGAGAATCCTGAGGTTGCGGCGGAAATCGAACAGGCACTGCGCGCCATGCTACTCGGCAGTGGTGAAGTAGTTGCCGAGTCGGCTACAGGCGATGAGAACATCGACCTGGAAACCGGTGAAGTATTTTAAGCTTGACCGTTTCAGCTAAGCCTTTCTTAATGACACTGGCTTTGTGATGACAATGGTTCTTTCATGAGAACGTTTTTTTCATGACTATGTCGGCGATGCAAGTAGCGGTGGGTCTCCTGGCCCGCCGCGATTATTCCCGCTATCAGATAAAGAGTAAGTTGACTCAGAAAGGCTTTCTAGATGGCGAAATAGAGTCTGTTCTTGGTCAATGTGAAAGCCAGGGGTATCTCGATGATGCCAGGTTTGCCGCGCTCTTGTTGCGATCTCATATCGCCAAGGGCCATGGCCAGAACAAGATACGCCAGTCTATGTCCCAGAAGGGGCTGACCAGAGAGATTATCGAGTCTACCTTCAATCAGAGCGATTGTGACTGGTTCGAGCTGGCGAGACAGAAAGCCGCCAAAAAATACGCCACTAGCGGCCCCATTCAAGATCAGAAAGATCGCGCCAGACGGGTGCGTTATCTTCTCTCCCAAGGTTTCGGCTTCGATCAGGTCGCCTATGCCTTAGAGGTAGACCCTGACTTCGACTAACACCTAGGGCCACATTGGATCCCGTTTAGACGCCAGACCACTATCCTGACTTGGCCTTATATCCTTCATGTTCTACTTCTAATCGACCCATTAGAAACTTAGGCTTTTTACGCTTTCTTTGGGGATCCTCGGCTAAACCTCTGGTTGTTCACCCATAGACTGCTTATAATGCTGGGCTAACTGAGCATTCGTCGGTGAGCCTTTTGCTTTCATCGCTAAAACAATCAAATTCAGGATGATTTCATGTATCAAACCACTGCAGCGCTGAGAAGTGCTTTCTTGGAGTTTTTCCGCAGAAACGGTCACCAGGTTGTGGACAGCAGTTCACTGGTACCTGGCAATGATCCCACCTTGCTATTTACCAACGCAGGGATGAACCAGTTTAAAGATGTTTTCCTGGGGGAAGACAAGCGTGACTATAGCCGTGCCACCACGTCACAGCGTTGCGTGCGCGCCGGTGGTAAGCACAACGACCTGGATAATGTTGGTTACACCGCCCGTCACCACACCTTCTTCGAGATGCTAGGTAACTTCAGCTTCGGTGATTATTTCAAACAAGATGCGATTCGTTTCGCCTGGACCTTCCTGACAGAAGAACTCAAGCTGCCAAAAGAGCGTCTGTGTGTCACTATCTATGAGACAGACGATGAAGCCTTCGAGATTTGGAACAAAGAGATAGGCGTTGCGGCAGAGAACATCATCCGCATCGGCGATAATAAGGGTGCGCCATATGCCTCTGACAACTTCTGGCAGATGGGCGATACAGGTCCTTGCGGCCCTTGTACCGAGATCTTCTACGATCACGGCGAGCACATCTGGGGTGGCCGTCCCGGCACGCCGGAAGAAGATGGTGATCGCTTTATCGAGATCTGGAATATCGTATTTATGCAGTACAACCGTCAGGCCGACGGCGCTATGGATCCGCTGCCTAAGCCTTCTGTCGATACTGGTATGGGCATCGAGCGTATCGCCGCCATCATGCAGGGCGTACACTCGAACTATGAGATCGATATCTTCCAGTCTCTGATCAAGAAGACCGCCGAGATCCTGGGGGTTACGGATCTGGAGAACAAGTCGCTGCGCGTTGTCGCCGACCATATCCGTTCTTGCGCCTTCTTAGTGGCCGATGGGGTGATGCCGTCCAACGAGGGCCGTGGTTATGTACTGCGCCGCATCATTCGTCGCGCCGTGCGTCACGGTAACAAGCTAGGTGCTAACGAATCATTCTTTTACAAGCTGGTTCCTACACTGATCGAGGTGATGGGCGATGCCGCTAAAGAGCTGGTGGCGACCCAGGCTATCGTCGAAAAGGCGCTCAAGGCGGAAGAGGAGCAGTTTGCTCGTACTCTAGAACGTGGCCTGGGTATCCTCGATAATGCCCTGAGCCAGCTAGAGGGTAAGGAGCTTGACGGTGAGACAGCCTTTAAGCTGTACGACACCTATGGCTTCCCAGTTGATTTGACGGCTGACGTATGCCGCGAGCGTGATATCACTGTCGATGAGGCTGGCTTCGAGGCAGCCATGGCCGAGCAGCGTAGTCGCGCTCAGGCGGCCGGTCAGTTCGATACCGATTACAACGATAGCCTGAAGATCGATGCCGAAACCGAGTTTTGTGGTTACAGCGACCTTAACGGCGAAGCCAAGGTCATCGGTCTCTATGTCGATGGTCAGGCGGTTGACGCCCTGGCCGAAGGCGACCAAGGTGTTGTGGTGCTTGATAGCACGCCTTTCTACGGAGAATCTGGCGGTCAGTGTGGCGACAAGGGCCAGCTAAGCGCCGAAGGTGTCGAGTTCGAGGTGAAAGACACTCAAAAATATGGTCAGGCAATGGGCCATATCGGTCAGGTCAAGGCCGGTAGTATCGCTATGGGTCAAACCCTTAAGGCTGCGGTGGACAAGAAGCTAAGACATCGCACCGAGCTTAACCACTCTGTGACTCACTTACTGCACGCCGCGCTGCGTCAGGTGCTGGGTACTCACGTGAGCCAGAAGGGCTCGCTGGTTGAGCCTGAACGTCTGCGTTTCGACTTCTCTCATTTCGAAGCGGTTAAGCGTGAGGAGCTTAAGCAGGTCGAAGATCTGGTTAACACTCAGATCCGTCGTAACCACGAGCTGAAGGCCGAGGTGATGGATATCGACCAGGCGAAAGAGAAAGGCGCCATGGCCTTGTTTGGTGAGAAGTACGATTCTCAGGTTCGCGTGGTAACCATGGGTGACTTCTCTATCGAGCTATGTGGTGGTACTCATGTGGGCCGCACCGGCGATATCGGTCTGTTTAAGATCACCTCAGAGGGCGGTATCGCAGCCGGTATCCGTCGTATCGAGGCGGTCACCGGTGCTGCCGCTATCGCTTATGTGAGTGAGCAACAGGCTCAGCTTGAACAAGCGGCTTCCATGCTCAAAGGCGACAGCGCTTCTGTAGTGGCTAAGCTCAAAGCTCAGCTGGATAAGACCAAGCAACTTGAGAAGGAGCTGTCTCAGCTTAAAGACAAGTTAGCGGCGGCGACCAGTGCCGACTTGGCCGGAGAGGCCCAGGAACTAGCCGGCGTTAAGGTGCTGGTTAAGCAGCTCGAAGGTGTCAAAGCCGGTGCGCTACGTGGCCTGCAGGATGAGCTTAAGCAGAAGCTGCAATCTGGCATTGTAGTACTGGGCATTGCCGGAGACGCTAAGGTGAACCTTATCGCCGGTGTAACCAAAGACTTGACCGGTAAGGTCAAGGCTGGTGAGCTGGTGGCCATGGTGGCTGCTCAGGTGGGCGGTAAGGGCGGCGGACGCCCCGATATGGCTCAGGCCGGTGGTAGTGAGCCTGAGAAGTTAGCTGGCGCATTGGATTCTGTTATCCCTTGGTTGTCAGAACGTTTGGCCTAAGTTGGTCAGATAGAAAAAAGCGCTCCTAGAGCGCTTTTTTTGTGCCATATTGATTGAGGCTTAAGCTGAGGTACAGTTTAGAGTGTTAAATTTTATGCTGGTTTAATTGACAGTCCTTACTATCTTGGTTGTTTGTCAGGCATGTAGCAGATAAATCAGCGATGTGCGGCACATTTAAACGAATTAAGATGCAATAAAAGGGTGTTTTTTATCAGAACACTATTAATTTGTACTAAGCTGACCGTATAATAAGGTCATAACGGAATAATGCCGTATAAGCAGAATTAGGAACTAAAGGAGCAAAAAATGCTGATATTGACTCGTCGTGTTGGTGAAACACTGATGATTGGTGATGAAGTTACTGTCACCGTTTTAGGCGTAAAGGGTAATCAAGTTCGTATTGGTGTTAATGCACCAAAAGAAGTTTCAGTTCATCGTGAAGAGATTTATCAGCGCATTCAGTCTGAAAAGTCAGGTAGCTCTTCAGAAGGCGGCAATTTTTAAGCGATAGATTTAACCGGCGTTACACTATAAGAGTCAGCAAGTTTGCTGGCTTTTTTGTTTTTAGCTGACAGCTTTTTAACCATAACGGCGACATAGCATACAGGCCCTAAGGGGAAATAGGGATAACTGCTTAAAAACAGCTCAAACAGCATTTGTTTAGGAGAAATGGTTTGACTTATTTTCTTCAAACAGTAATATGTGCGCCAAGAAAACGGAGAGGTGGCCGAGTGGCCGAAGGCGCTCCCCTGCTAAGGGAGTATGGGCTTTAACTCCCATCGAGGGTTCGAATCCCTCCTTCTCCGCCATTTCTTAACTGACAAAACAGGGCGCGTGTAGCTCAGCTGGATAGAGTACCTGGCTACGAACCAGGCGGTCAGAGGTTCGAATCCTCTCACGCGTACCATTTGTTTTTCAGTAAAAGTAGGTTATAGATATAAGATGCGCGTGTAGCTCAGCTGGATAGAGTACCTGGCTACGAACCAGGCGGTCAGAGGTTCGAATCCTCTCACGCGTACCATCTCTTAACTTACTCGTTTTATCTGTGCGCGTGTAGCTCAGCTGGATAGAGTACCTGGCTACGAACCAGGCGGTCAGAGGTTCGAATCCTCTCACGCGTACCATATTTTAAATTCGACGGTTTTGGCCGTCGTTTTGTTTGAAAGCCTAGAATTTTGCGCGTGTAGCTCAGCTGGATAGAGTACCTGGCTACGAACCAGGCGGTCAGAGGTTCGAATCCTCTCACGCGTACCATTTTAGACGGAGAGGTGGCCGAGTGGCCGAAGGCGCTCCCCTGCTAAGGGAGTATGGGCTTTATCTCCCATCGAGGGTTCGAATCCCTCCTTCTCCGCCATTATTAAAACCCGTAACTTAGGTTACGGGTTTTTTTATGCCTATATTTCGACGCCTCTCTCAAATCCTATCTTTATCTGGCTAGTCAAGGCGTGGGCTTGACTAAAAATTGCATAATCTTGCATTCTTCCTTATCACACGTTCGTTTTCATGAATTCATTTTTCAGCTGGCTTAGGACTTTTTAATCTAATTCTAGATTCATGGGCTAAATTTTTAAGTGATCCGTAAAAATCATCGACTTTTATTGAGAATTAATCGACATGGTCTTATCAATTAGTCGTAGTTTGGTAAGACCAATTTACAAGGTGCTCGCCTTTTGTTATAGATTGGTTAAGGTTTCCTAAGTTGAGGCGATCTTTTTGCGCCCAAATCGGCGTCACCTGTCGATTTAAATGCGTGTGAGTTGAATAAATAGCATGTCGAGCGGCTAGGCCGTAAGTCTGATGTGCTCGATTAACCTGAGAGGATAGTATGGATTCAATGGCTGAACAGTTAATGGAAGCACTGATGATCATGGCGCTGGGAATGGGGTTGGTGTTTATCTTCCTAACTATACTCATTGGGGCCGTGAATCTGGTGGCCTGGAAATTTGCGCCTAAACCCAATCTTGCCCCCATCGCCGAGGCGAGCGAGGCACAAGTTACAAGCTTTCCAGGCATAGACCCTAAGATGGTCGCCGTTATTACCGCCGCCGTTCATCAATATCGCGCCAAAGCATAATTAGAAGTAGGGAGTTTTTATGAGCAAGCCACTTGCATTAACCGACGTCGTCCTGCGCGACGCGCATCAATCGATTCTTGCCACACGTCTTCGTATCGACGACATGCTTCCTATTGCCCCCTTGCTTGATAAAGTGGGCTTCTGGTCGCTGGAGTCCTGGGGCGGTGCCACCTTCGACGCCTGTATTCGGTATCTGGGTGAGGATCCTTGGGAGCGGATCCGTGAACTTAAGAAGGCGATGCCCAATACGCCCCAGCAGATGTTACTCAGGGGGCAGAATCTCTTAGGCTATCGCCACTATGGTGACGATCTGGTGCACAGGTTCGTGGAGCGTGCGCATCAAAATGGTGTGGACGTGTTCCGCATCTTCGATGCCATGAACGATGTGCGTAACCTGGAGACTGCGGTTAAATCTGTGGTTGAGGTGGGCGGGCATGCCCAGGGCACCATCTCCTACACCACTAGCCCGGTACATACCTTAGATACCTGGGTCGACATGGCTAAGCGTCTGGAAGACATGGGTTGTCACTCGCTCTGTATTAAGGATATGGCAGGCCTACTAAAACCCTTCGACGCCTTCGATCTTATCAGTCAGCTCAAGGCGCAGACCAACTTGATTGTCTCAATGCAATGCCACGCCACCACAGGCCTGAGTACGGCAACCTATCAAAAGGCGATCGAGGCTGGTATCGATGTGCTCGACACGGCAATCTCTTCGATGAGTCAAACCTACGGCCACAGCGCCACCGAAACCTTAGTCGCCATGGTGGAGGATACCGACAGGGCCACGGGTTATGACATGGCGCTGCTCGAGCAGATCGCCGCCTATTTCAGAGAGGTACGTAAGAAGTATGCCGCCTTCGAGGGTGAGCTCAAGGGGATCGACTCGCGTATTTTGCGTGCCCAGGTGCCGGGAGGCATGCTCACCAACATGGAGAATCAACTGAGAGAGCAGGGCGCCGCCGACAAGTTGGATCTGGTGCTCGAAGAGATCCCTAAGGTGCGTGAAGACCTGGGTTACCTTCCGCTGGTTACCCCGACCTCGCAGATCGTTGGCACCCAGGCGGTGATCAACGTGCTCACAGGTGAGCGTTATAAGTCGCTTACCAAGGAGACCGAAGGGGTACTCAAGGGCGAATATGGTGCCACGCCTGCGCCGGTAAACAGTGAGCTGCAGGCCAGGGTGCTGGCTGGTGGCGAGGCGATCTGCTGTCGCCCGGCAGATCTGTTGCCCAATGAGCTGGACAGCCTGAGAGCCGAGCTAAGTGAGAAGGCCGCCAGTGACCATATAAGCCTGGCAGATGAGCTGGACGACGATGTCTTGACCTATGCGCTCTTCCCGCAGATTGGCCTTAAGTTCCTCAAGAACCGTGATAACCCTGATGCCTTCGAGCCTAAACCTGAGGCGCCTCAAGCGGCAACTCAAGCCGCAACTCAAGCAACAACTCATGCCACACCGGCGAGCGAGCCGGTCGCTACGCGTCAGCCACAGGGCAAGGAGACCTATACGGTTAATGTTCAGGGGCAGAGCTTCGTGGTAGAGGTCTCTCCCGGCGGCGATATCAGCCAGATAGTCCCGAGCGAGAATGTGGTGCCTTTCGCGGCGCCAGAACCTGCTGCTCCATCTGTCGGCGACGGTGCGCCCATGAATGCGCCTCTGTCGGGCAACATCTTTAAGGTGAATGTCCAGCCAGGAGATGCGGTCAAGGCAGGCGATGTGGTGATCATCCTCGAGGCGATGAAGATGGAGACTGAGATCCGCGCCGAGGCCGATGGTGTGGTCGCCAAGGTCTGGGTCAAGGAAGGTGACTCTGTTGCCGTTGGCAATCAATTGCTTGCCATTGCATAGGAGCTGAGATGGACGGATTAATCGCCTTTTGGGCCGAGTCGGGTATTGCTAACTTTACCGGCCCTCAGTTGTTGATGATGGCCGTGGGGGCGCTCTTGCTCTATTTGGCCATCGCCAGAGGCTTCGAGCCCCTGCTGCTATTGCCTATCGGTTTTGGCGCCATTTTGGCCAACATACCCAACGGGGGCTTCACCGAGGAGGGAGGCCTGCTCTATTACGCTTACCATGTGGGAATAGAAACAGGGGTCTTTCCTCTGTTGATCTTCATGGGGGTCGGTGCGCTGACCGATTTCGGTGCCCTTATCGCCAACCCTAAGATGTTATTGCTGGGCGCCGCGGCGCAGTTTGGGATCTTCGCCACACTGCTAGGGGCCATCGCCCTCAATGCAGTGCCGGGCTTCGAGTTCTCGATGCAAGATGCGGCGGCCATCGCCATCATCGGTGGCGCCGATGGCCCGACGGCCATCTTCCTTGCCTCCAAGTTGGCACCAGAGCTGCTTGGTGCTATCGCGGTGGCGGCCTACTCATATATGGCGCTGGTGCCCATCATTCAGCCACCCATCATGAAGCTGCTCACCACTGAGGCTGAGCGACAGATCAAGATGGAGCAGCTGCGTGAGGTGAGTAAGCTGGAGAAGGTCATCTTCCCCCTCGCTGTACTTGGGTTGACCATACTCTTCCTACCAGCGGCGACGCCCCTGGTGGGGATGTTTTGTCTGGGTAACCTGATGCGCGAATCTGGCGTGGTCGACAGACTCTCTAACACGGCGCAGAACGAGCTGATCAATATAGTGACCATCTTCCTGGGACTGGCGGTGGGCTCTAAGCTCTCGGCGGATAAATTCCTGCAGCTGGAAACCTTGGGCATCCTGGTGCTGGGAGCCGTAGCCTTCGGCATAGGTACCGCAACCGGTGTGCTGATGGCTAAGGTGATGAGTAAGCTTTCGGGCGGCAAGATCAATCCACTGATTGGCGCCGCCGGCGTGTCTGCCGTACCCATGGCCGCCCGTGTGGTCAACAAGGTAGGGCTACAGGCCAATCAGCAAAACTTCCTCTTGATGCACGCCATGGGGCCGAACGTTGCGGGCGTGCTGGGTTCGGCGGTGGCCGCCGGGGTCTTGTTGGCGGTACTGGGTGGTTAGCCAAGGCCTATAGTGCGCTATCAGAATATGAAACGGTCGGCATCTGTGTCGGCCGTTTTTATTTGTCTGCGTTTTATACGCGTTATTGGTCAGCCAGCTTGTTGTGTTCTGTTTTAAAAGCGAGTTTCCCTCACTAGTTAAGGGCGATTCCATTTTACTTCCCTTAATCAAGCTAATGCTAAAGCGCTTGATACAGATCAACGTCTGCCTCGCAGATTTGGTGTCTTATAAGTGTGACTTGGCTCGCATTACTGGTGTTTAGGTGAGCCGTAACCCGTTTTCGAGGAGTAGGCGATGGAATTACGACCCAACTGTTATACCGATATCTGTGTAAACGGCAAATGGTTTCACTATGACCACGGTGACCATTCGGTGTTTATGTTAAACGGTGGCGATCCATTGACCTTCGAGTTGAGCGAGCTGCCGACTACCGAAGCCGAGCTAGAGGCGCATCTGGCAATCTTCACTCAGCAGGGGTAGTTCTGGTTAGTTAACCGCGTAGGTTTTGTCCGGCGGTGAGCCAGAGCAGAAAGCCGAGAGAGAGCATGAGGGTCGCGCTAATGGCTATGATGTAGATAAAGCCCTTCTTGCCTTGTTTCAGCGGCACACCGTTGAGATAGAGAAACAGTGCCCAGAACAAACTGAGTATGATTGGCAGTAAAAACAGGCGGGCCATAGTGGTTAGTGGTTACCTTATTTCTGGGGTAAGTATTATATGATTTAAACTTACTATCTCAGTTTTAACAAGCAATTAGCAATAAAAAAAGCCGCAATAAGCGGCTTCTTTTCTGTTCATTGTACTGCGGCTTAACCTACTACCTCAGGGGCATCGGCCTCGTCGACGCGACAGAACTGCTCTTCGTCGAGCTGGCCTTCCGATTTGCCCACCACGACGGCGGTCATCATGTCGCCGGTAACATTGGTGGCGGTGCGTATCATGTCGATCACCCTATCGATAGAAGCGATAAAGGCGATGCCTTCTAGGGGCAAGCCGATGACACCCAGGGTGACAGAGAGCATCACCATGGCGCTACCCGGTACGCCGGCCGTGCCCACTGAGGCTACAGTGGCGGTGACGGCGATCAGCATATAGTCAGTCATCTCTAGCGGGATGCCATAGATCTGCGCGATGAAGATGGCGGCGATGGCCGGATAGATGCCGCCACAGCCATCCATGTTCATGGTGGCGCCGAGTGGCAGTACGAAGGCGCCATATTTCTTCGATACGCCCATGGTCTCTGTGGCGCGGGTGCTGGCGGGTAGAGTGCCGAAACTCGAAGCCGTGGTGAAGGCTACCAGCTGGGCTGGCATCGCCTTTCTGAAGAACTGTAACGGACTCAGGCCGGCACCGAACCTGACCAGACCGCCGTAGACGAAGATGATGTGGATCAGTGCGGCAATATAAATGGCGCCGATAAATTTACCCAGTGGCAGTAGGGTAGAGAGGCCATATTCGCCCACAACCCAGGCCATCAGGCCAAACACGCCGATAGGGGTCAGCTGCAACACCATGCGGGTCAGTTGGAACATCACCTCGGCACCGGCTTCTATGGCGTGCTTGAGTGGCTCGGCCTTCTCGCCGATCTTGTTGATGGCGATACCGACTAAGGCGGCAAAGACGATGATCTGTAGCACCTTGCCTTCGGCCAGCGAGGCAAATGGATTGACGGGGATCATGTCCAGCAGTACCTGTGCAAAACCTGGCACGTTACGCTCACGCACCTCAGTGGTGGCGAGTTCTAGCGAGCCGCCCATGTCGATCAGGCTGCCAATCGCCAGACCGATAAGCGAGGCGATAGTACCTGTGAACATGAACATGGCCAGAGTCTTGATACTCAGACGCTTGAGACTAACATCGTTACCCAGGGAGGTGATGCTGACGACGATGGCGCAGAAGATAAGTGGCGCAACCAACATCTTGATTGCCGCGATAAAGAGGTCGCCAAGGGGCTTAAGGTGGGTCGCCTGTTCGCCCAAGATGACGCCTAGGCCTACCCCTAAGATGAAACCGGCGAGGACCTTCTGCCAGAAGGGGATCTGTTTAATTGTTTGCCACATGGGATCTATTCCAAATTTTAGTAAGTCGTTATTGTGGATGGCGTTATCGAATCAAAAATGAATTGCTTGTTCTAGCACGAGCCATCCAGGTATTTCAACCTTAGAGAGTGAGCAGGATATTGTATCTGGACGACGTCTTGCTTACCAAAGCGATTTTGTTATAACTTATTGTGATATAAGAGTTTGTTTTAATAAGATTAAATTTTTACTTTTAGGTAACATGATCACCTTGAATAGACCACACATAAAAATTTACTTTTTTTCATTAGGTAAGGGATCATGAGCGCGTTATGGTTGATCTTTAGCGGCGCCTTTTTGGCCGCTACTCTGTTACCGGGTGGATCTGAGGTATTACTGGCGGCGCTGATTAATCAGGCGCCAGAGACCTGGGTTTCGTTAGTGGGTATGGCAACTTTGGGCAACACCCTGGGCTCACTGACCAGTTACTATCTGGGCGCCCTGGGGCGCTTTGCCAAGACGCCGGAGGAGATGGCCAGTGGTCGATATCGTCATGGGCTGAGGCTTGTCGAGCGCTATGGCTACTGGAGCCTGCTGCTCGCCTGGACGCCCATCATTGGCGATATATTATGTCTGCTGGCAGGCTGGCTCAAGCTGCCAGTGATTAAGTCCAGCATAATGATTTTTATAGGGAAAGGTGTGCGCTATCTGCTGGTTGCGGCGTTGGCGTTACACTGGTTGTAAGCGGTGTGGTCTTTTGGGACGAACTTTTTTTGGCAAAGGCTGTCTCGATAAAGGCTGGCCTCACTGTTTAAAATGGGAGCAAAGAATGAAGAAATGGATATTGGCCGCGGCGATTTCTGCCGCGCTGAGTGCCTGTGCCAACGCACCGGCTAATGTGGCGCTGCCTCAGGGCGTCTCGCTGGTCGAAAATGTGGCCCTGGCCGAGTCGGGCGTGGGCATTCCTTACAAGAAATATCAACTGGCAAATGGCCTGACGGTGATTCTGCATCAGGATCATTCCGATCCTCTGGTGCATGTGGATGTCACCTATCATGTGGGCTCGGCAAGAGAGCTGCCCGGACGCTCGGGATTTGCTCACCTGTTTGAGCACATGATGTTCCAGGGCTCTGAGCATGTGGGCGATGAGCAGCACTTCAAGACGGTAACCGAGGCCGGTGGCACACTCAACGGCACGACTAACACGGACCGTACCAACTATTTTGAGACAGTGCCCAGCAATCAGCTAGAGAAGATGCTCTGGCTGGAGTCGGATCGCATGGGGTATTTCTTACCCGCCCTGACCGACAACAAGTTTGAGGTGCAGCGCGAGACGGTGAAGAACGAGCGCGCCCAGCGCATCGATAACCAGCCCTATGGTCGCATGAACGAGCGTTTCAACCAGGCCTTCTATCCCAGCGGTCATCAGTATTCCTGGCCCGTCATCGGTTGGCCTGAGGATCTCAATCGCGCCGAGCTAGATGACGTGAAGCACTTCTTCCAGCGCTGGTACGGCCCGAACAACGCCACACTCACCATAGGCGGCGATTTCGATGAGATGCAGACCCTTGCCTGGGTGAACAAATATTTCGGCGAGATCCCAAGAGGCCCTGAGGTGAAGCCAGAGCCTAAGGAGCTGGTCACTCTGGATAAGACCCGCTATATCTCCATGGAAGACAGGGTGCACTTGCCGCTGCTGCGAATGGCGTTTCCAACTGTGTATGCCAGCCATCAAGATGAGGCAGCGCTGGATCTGCTGGCCAACATCATAGGTGGCGGCCCAACCTCGCTGGTGTACAAGAACCTGGTGAAGGATGGTTATGCGGTGCAGGCCGGTGTGAACCACCCTTGTCAGGAGCTTGCCTGTCAGTTCTCTATCTATGCGCTAGCGAACCCTGCCAGAGGCGGTCAGCTGGCCGATGTCGAGCGCCGTATTCGCGAGTCTATCGCCGAGTTTGAGCAGCGCGGCGTGACAGATGACGACCTACAGAAGGTGAAGGTGCAGTTTGAGGCGAGTACCATCTTCGGTCTGCAGAGCGTTAAGGGCAAGGTGTCGACCCTAGCCCTGAACCAGACCTTCTTCGGCAATCCCGACATGATAGCCCACGATCTTAAGCGCTACGCCAACGTTACCAAGGAAGATGTGATGCGGGTGTTTAACACCTATATCAAGGGCAAGCCGTCAGTGGTGATGAGTGTGGTGCCTCACGGACAGAAGCAGTTAATCGCCCATGAAGATAACTTTGTACCGCCGGCGCCGCGTGTGGCCGCCGAGGCAGTGACCGGTATGGTTGATGTGGCCGAGGCGAGTAGCAGCTTCGATCGCAGCATTATGCCGAGCGCGCAGCAAGCACCTGTCATAAAGGTGCCGAGCCTGTGGACAGATAAGCTGGCTAACGGCATTGCCGTCATGGGTACCGAGAGCGATGAGACACCTACCGTCGAACTGCTCATCTATCTTAACGGCGGCCATCGCCTGGCCGACGTGAATCAGGCGGGATTGGCCGGTCTGACTGCGGCCATGCTCAACGAGTCGAGCGACAAGCGCAGCACAGAAGAGCTGGCCCAGGCGCTGGAGATGCTGGGCAGTAGTGTGAGTTTCGGCAGCAGCATCTATCAGAGCTATATCAAGGTCTCGGCCCTGACCTCACACCTAGATGAGACCCTGGCGATTGTCGAGGAGAAGCTGTTCCATCCAGGCTTTAAAGCGAGCGATTTTGCCCGAGTACGGCAGCAACATCTGCAGAGCCTGCAACATATGCAGTCCGATCCTAACTATGTCGCCAACAGCCAGTTCGATGCCTTGCTCTATGGTAAAGATACCGCACTGGGTGTGAGCGACATGGGGACATTGGCCAGCGTGTCTCAACTGACGCTGGACGATGTTAAAGCCTTCTATAACAAGCAGTTCAGAGCCGGGAATGCACAGATAGTGGCCGTAACCAACCTGCCCAAGGCCCAGCTGATGCCAAAGCTGAAGGGGCTGGCCAAATGGCAAGGGGATGCAACGCCGCTGCCAAGTATGGCCGCCTTGCCAACCCTCGATGCCGGCACCGTCTATATCCTAGACAAGCCGGGTGCGGCCCAGTCGGTGATCAAGATAGGTAAGCGCGCCATGCCCTATGATGCTACCGGCGAGTTCTTCAAGTCTTACCTGATGAACTATCCACTGGGCGGCGCCTTTAACAGCCGCATCAATCTCAATCTGCGTGAAGACAAGGGCTATACCTATGGTGCCCGCAGTTACTTCAGTGGCGGCAGCGAGCTTGGTCTGTTTGAGGCCTCGGCCAGCGTGCGCAGCGATGTCACCGCCAAGGCGCTCACTGAGTTTGCCAAGGAGATCGACGCCTATCAGGCAGATGGGATGACTGACAAGGAACTGACCTTCCTGCGCAGCTCTATCTCCCAGGGGCAGGCACTGGATTATGAGACGCCATATCAGAAGGCGGGTTTCATGCGTAAGATCCAGCGTTACAAGCTTGCTGCCGATTACACCCAGCAGCAGGCCGAGATCATCAAGTCGGTCGCTAAGGATGAACTGAATCAACTGGCGAAAGATAAGCTGAAGCTGGATGAGATGATCGTCCTGATTGTCGGCGATAGGGCGAAGATCGAGCAAGAGATTAAGGCTCTGGGCTACCGGGTGAAAAATTTGGAGTTGTAATCTGACGATTGCGCCCCAATATAGGCCCTAGCGGTGAGCATTAACTCTGCTCACCGCTTTATTTTTTCCCTTGCCAAGGATCTAGCACAGCGGCTATTTTGTGGTGATGGCGAAAGCAAACGCGCTTTTTGCAGGTCTGACTTGCAAGGCAAACGGTTGAAGCAATGAGAGACGAAGAATTTGAACTCTTTCGATGAAGTGATAGGCCTACTCGACAACGAGCAGGGAAGCGCCGCATTGGCAGGTATGCAACGAGGTATTGAGCGCGAAGCATTGCGTATTGAGCCAAATGGTCATCTGGCCATGGATAAACATCCTAAGGCACTCGGCTCGGCCCTGACTCACTCTCGGATCACCACAGACTATAGCGAATCGCTGTTAGAGTTTATTACCCCCGTCTATCAAGATATCTCTGCCTTGCTGACGGATCTTACCCAGACCCATGCCTTTTCGGTAAGGCACCTGGGCCAGCAGCAACTCTGGCCGGTGAGCATGCCCTGTTATGTCGGCGATGTGGCCGATATTCCCATTGCCGATTATGGCAGTTCTAATACAGGGCAATTAAAGCGTCTGTATCGCAAAGGCCTCACCTATCGCTATGGTGCCCAGATGCAGATCATCTCTGGCGTGCATTTTAACTTTTCCGTATCCGATGCCTTGTGGGAGCTACTCTATCAAGCATCGGATAAATGCCTGAGCAAAGGCGATTTTATTTCTGAATCCTATTTTGGATTGATCCGTAACTACCGCCGTCTGGTTTGGGTATTGCCCTATCTGTTTGGCGCCTCTCCGGCGCTGTGTGGCTCCTTCATCAAAGATCAACAAACCGATCTCGCCTTCGAGAAGCTAGGGAAAGGCACTCTGTATCTGCCCTATGCGACTTCGCTGCGCATGAGCGATCTGGGATATACCAACAAGGAGCAGGAGCGACTCAACATCAGCTACAACTCCCTGACGGATTATCTCGAGGGGATCAACGCGGCGATCAAGATGCCATCGGCCAGTTTCGAGGCCATTGGCGTCAAGGTCGATGGCGAGTTTCGTCAGTTAAACGCCAACGTGTTACAGATCGAAAACGAATTCTACTCGCCCATTCGTGCCAAGCGCGTGACGCTCACCGAAGAGAAACCCTCCCAGGCACTTGCTCGCGCGGGTGTCGAATATATTGAGGTGCGCGCACTGGATGTAAACCCCTTCAGTCCAGTGGGGATAGATGCCGATCAGGTGCGCTTCTTGGATCTCTTCTTGCTGCACTGCCTGCTGACGCCATCGCCAAAGAGCGATGCCAAGGATGAGGCCGCGATAGGCGATAACCTAAATAAGGTGATCACCCGTGGCCGAGAGCCCGGATTGACCCTTAATCGTGCGGGCGAGGAAGTCACGCTACAGGCCTGGCTCGAGTCCCTGTTTGGTGAGCTAAGCACCTTGGCTAAGCTGCTCGATGGCCAAGGTCAAGACCAAAGCCAAGTCTATCAAGACAGCCTGGCCCATTGGCTCGAGGCGGTACACGATCCAGCTAAGACCCTGTCTGGCCGCGTGATGTCGGCATTGCTGGCAGAGGGGATAGATCACAGTCAGTGGGTGAAATCCCTGGCGAAAGACTATTATCAGGCTCTGCTCGAGTATCCTCTGCCTCCTGAGGTTGAGGCGGCCTATGAGGCTGCCGCCGAGCAGTCCTTGGCGGCCCAGGCACAGCTTGAGACGGAATCAAAGCAGGACTTCGAGCAGTATCTTGCCGACTACTTTGCCGAGGCGCCCGCGCCGGTCGACCAAGTGGTGTAACCATGAAGGTTAGCGGTATTTGCTCTGGTTTCGGTCGAGGCTTTGGCATAGCAATTAGCCTGCTGACACTGTCTATGTTGTCGGGTTGCGCCTCCGGACCCGACAATGAGTCGTTGTGTGCGACTGTGTCTGGTTATCAGATGCCCGACGAGTCTCAGGGCCTGTACCGCGCCGTGGTGACCCACCTCAACGGTAAGCCTGTGATCTCAAGGCCCAACTATCGCCTGGCGCCGGGGGAGTACCAATTTACCCTGGCCGAGCTTATCGACTCGCCGCGTCTCAAGGTGAAACTCGCTGCGCGCCAGACAAAGACGCTGACGCTGCATATCGAGGCGAATCAGCGTTATCACCTAGCGGCTCAGTTTAATCGGGATAAGATCTATCGAGTCCTGGATACCGATTATTGGCAACCCGTAGTTTGGGCCCAGGAGCCTCACGAGTGTGAGTTTCTCAACGAATCAAATTAATGAATTGTTAGCCTGGGGTAAATTCGCCCCCTAGCGATTGCTTCTCTCTAATAACGATGTGAAACTAGCCCAATGTGTTTAACGTTTCGGGTTTGTTGATGAGAAAGATTTCCTTTGCCTTACTTGCGGTTACCTTCCTGTCAGTGGGGGGCTGCGCCACCTCGCCACCAGAGGATCCAGAGAACCTCTGCGCCATCTATAAAGAGAATCGAGATTGGTACGAGGCCGCGGTCAATACCCGGGAGAAGTGGGGCGTGCCTGTGCATGTTCCCCTGGCCATGATGTATCAGGAAAGCTCCTTCAAGCACAACGCCGCACCACCTATGGAGTATTTCTTGGGCTTTATCCCTATCGGCCGCGCCAGTGATGCCTATGGCTACGCCCAGGCTAAGACAATGACCTGGGACGATTATGTGCGCGAGACAGGCAACTCCTGGTCTAGCCGTAGCGACTTCGACGATGCCATGGACTTCATGGGGTGGTTTATCTACAAGACCCATAAGATAAATGGCGTCTCCAAGTGGGATGCCCGTAATCAATACCTCAACTATCACGAGGGGTGGGGCGGATATAAGCGTGGCACCCATAGGCAGAAGCCTTGGCTGATCAAGGTGGCCGATAAGGTCGACAAGCGATCTAAGCGTTATGCCGCTCAGTACCATACCTGTCAGGAAAATCTCGACTCTTCCTGGTTGTGGCGCCTCTTCTTCGGTTAATCCACAAGCCTCGCCAGCCTTGTAGATAGGTGCTGGTGAGGCGACAATGCCTCTTTGTCGCCTCGTTACGCCGCCGGCGGCGTCATAAAACGCCCGACCTTAAACCTGAGAACTCACTGTTTTTGTCAGCGCATAATTACTAGCCGTTATTTTTAGGCTAAGTCAATGCTGCTTAAGCCTTTTTATCCTGTTTGGGTTAATACCCGCGATCACTATTATCTGCATTTAAAAATGACTATAATGCGCGCAAAACAATAGCCTTACCCTACAAAAAGGATAAAAGATGACTAAGCCATTTGTTGCCGTACTCATGGGATCGGATTCCGATCTCCCAACAATGCAAGCCACCTTAGATGTACTTAAGACTTTTGGTATTCAATACGAAGCCAAGGTGACCTCGGCGCACCGCACGCCTGCAGCGACTCACGCTTACGTACACGATGCCGAAGAGCGTGGTTGTAAGGTCTTTATCTGCGCGGCGGGTCTGGCGGCTCACCTTGCAGGTGCCGTGGCCGGTATCACAACTCGCCCTGTGATCGGTGTACCCGTAGATTGCGGTCCACTTCAGGGGCATGACGCCCTGTTATCGACAGTGATGATGCCTGGCGGTGTGCCTGTGGCTACCGTGGCAATCGGCAGTGCTGGCGCGAAGAACGCGGGTTACCTGGCGGCTCAGATGCTAGCCGTCGGCGATGATGCCCTTGCACTTGCAGTTAAAGAAGAGCGCGCCAAGTCGGCCGAAGCCGTACAGGCAAAAGATGCCAAGCTACAAGAGAAGCTGGCTAACGCATAATCTCTTTTTGATGACATAAAACGCCGCCAACCGCGTAGGTTGGCGGCGTTTTTTTTGTCGAGTTTAACCCTTAAGTCCATTTCTAACGTTACTAGAATTAATGAGGAGTTTAACGCGGCAGCGGGAGCATGAGATGCGCATTGATCTATCGACTAAAGTTAACGCGGTGACGAGCACTGGTAACCTAATTCATTCATCCTTTCTAGTGGCGGTTTTATTGTTAGCCATGCTCTCTGGCTGTAATCTGGCGAACGAGCATTCGCGAGAAGAGAACTTAGCCGAAATGCAGACGCAACAGAGCGAAGTCGTAGCGTTACAGACTGATGAGAATAGCAATGAACAGGCTGCAAGAGTGCTTAAGTCATCAACTCGAGAAGAGCCTGTTCCGCAGCAAATAAAGCAGGGGGAACATACCTTGGTTAAACCCGTTGATAAACCATGGCCGCCTCAACCTGATCCAAAACCTGTATTGGAAGAGAAGCCTAGAAAGGACAGCATATAGTTGAATTTACACGCATACCTTTTGGTTAGCCGTAGACAAACGGCGCTAGGCGATGCAGACTCAGTCATAAATGACTGATTATCCAATTGTGGATATGCATAGGGAGCCTAGCGTGACTAAGGTATTTGAAGATGATGTCGAAAAGGATCCTGATCAAGCCTTAATGATGCGGTTTACACAAGGTGATCACCAAGCATTCGAGCGGCTTTATCATAAACACAAGGGTGGTTTGTATCGCTATTTCAAGCGTCAGCTAGGCGACAGTGCCTTGGCTGAAGATCTCTACCAAGAGACCTGGAGCAGGGTGGTTAAGGCCGCCGCAGGCTATGAGCAGCGGGCCAAGTTTACGACCTGGCTCTATCGCATCGCCCATAACCTGCTGGTGGATCATGTCAGGGCACTGAAACCTGTGGATAGCCTAAATGAGCCCGCAGGGGGAGAGCAGCCTCTGGAGGCGACATTGCCCAGCGACCTGACAGGTCCCGATGGTCAGCTCGAAGATGAGCAGAAGGCGCTGATATTAAAGCATTGCATCAGCCTGTTGCCCCATGTGCAGAAGGAAGCCTTCTTGCTGAATGTGGAGATGGGATTTACCGCCGCAGCGATTGGTGAGATCGCCGGGGTTGGCATGGAGGCCACTAAGAGTCGTATTCGTTATGCCAATCAGGCGTTGAAAGCCTGTGTGCAACAGAAATGGCAGGAGCAGTCTAATGTCAGATGAAAAGGATAAAATGCTCTCGGATCCTGAGCTGAAGGCGCTCTATCAGGCCGAGGCCAAAGAGCAGCCGTCATCCGAGCTGGATGCGCGTATCCTGGCGATGGCGCGGCAGCATCTGGACGAGCAATCTGGAGAGCTGGGAACTACAGCCAATGTAGTTTCGGTCAGCTTCTGGCGTCGATATCGCTGGCCGCTGTCATCGGCCGCATCGGTGCTGCTGTTATCCAGCCTCTTGCTATTGAACCTACAGGGACCTGCGCCTATCGATGAGCAGCTCCAGCCCATGTTGCTCGACGAGCCTCGGGCATCGAAAATGGCGGCGCCGAGTGAGCAGCAGGGGCCTAATGCACAAGCGGACGCCATCGAGGCGACGCAGCCTGTTCAGTCTACGAGTCCTCAAGGCGTTATGCCTCAGAGCGTTAAGGTGCAGCCTCGTCAGGCAGATGTGAGCGATCCCCAAGTTCAGACCGAGACAGCTGTCAAAGCAAAGACTCAGGCCAAGGCGATGATATCGGATATTCAAGCGGTGAATCATCTGCAGCAACTGGTCGATGGTGAGCTGTGGACTGATGCCGATACCCTGTATCAGAGAATGCTTAAGGAACGTCCAAGGCTGGAAGATAAGACACATCCTCAGCATGCCCAGTGGCAGGATTTGGTGAGCAAGATTAAGGCGCAGCTGAGCAAACAGTGATAAAGCATTCATAACGGGGCCTAGTGCCCCGTTTTGCTATCTAAGCCGGATTCTTGTGCATCTTTATTATTAAGTGGCTACGTATCTTTTATACCAAATGACTAGGCGTCTTTCTATGCGAAGTCGTTGCCCTTTGAGGCGATGTTCCCCCGTGGTAAGAGACAATCAAAACTTCGCCCTTCATTACCCTAGATAGAGGGAAATGTGGCCCAGGTATACTTGTACACATTTGCTAATACTTCTTTGGTCACAAATTACTGTAGATTTAAGGAAAGTTTGCTACCTTGTTGCCCCATAAAAATAAATCCGACTTAAATATGGGCGCTTTATGAAACTCTCTCACCTGTTTGCCTGTTGCGTAATCGCATTGGGCACCGCTTCTTCCGCACCACTTTTTGCCGCTCAAGCCGAAAATGTAAAAGCCGAAAGCCAGGCTCGTGAGCAGAACGTCGGCTACTACCGCTCGCCAGCTATTCATGGCGATACCCTGGTATTTACCGCCGAAGGGGATCTCTGGGTTCAGCAGCTAGGTGATGCCCAGGCGAGAAGGCTTACCAGTCTGCCGGCGCAGGAGCTTGGCGCCGCCATCTCAGACGATGGTCGGCAGCTAGCCTTCGTAGCCAACTATGAAGGTGCCAGCGAAGTCTATGTGATGCCCATTCAGGGCGGCGTCGCCAAGCGAGTCAGTTACGAAAACAGCCGCGTGCGGGTGCAAGGCTGGACGCCAGATGGCAAGGTGCTCTATGCCACGGATAATGCCTTCGGCCCCGCCAACTATTGGGTGCTGCGCAGCGTCGATCCTAAGAGCTTGACCACCCAAGATTTGCCGCTGGCCGATGCCATCGAAGGTGTGGTGGATGATGCCGGTGAATATGTTTACTTTACCCGCTTCGGCCTGCAAGCTACCGGCGATAACGCCAAGGTGTATCGCGGCGGCGCCAAGGGAGAGTTGTGGCGCTATAAGCTTGGCAGCGATCAGGAGGCCATGCCTTTGACCGCCGAGCATGAAGGCTCGGTGCGTCAACCCATGCTGTGGCAAGACCGTCTCTACTTCGTCAGCGACAGCAGCGGCAACGATAATATCTGGTCCATGGCCTTAGATGGCAAAGACCTGCGTCAGCATACTCAGTTTAGCGATTGGCAGGTACGCGGCGCCCGTCTCGAGCAGGGGCGCGTGGTGTTTCAGCAGGGTGCCGATATCAAGCTCTATGATATTGCCAGCAATCAGGTGTCGACCCTGGATATTCACCTGACCTCAGATTTTGCCGAGCGCCGTGAGCACTGGGTCAACAAGCCGATGAAATATGCCACCTCGACCAGCCTGGCACCCAGTGGTGACAAGGTGGTGATCACCGCCCGCAGCCATGTGGCCTTGGCGGGCACAGATGGTTCGCGCCTGGTTGAGCTGGCGCTGCCCGGAGACTACCGGGTCCGCGGCGCCGTGATGAGCCCCGACGGCAAGTGGGTCTATGGGATCAGCGACGCCTCGGGCGAGCAGGAGATCTGGCGCTACAGCGCAGATGGCAGCGATGAGGCCAAGCAGCTTACCCAAAACGGTAACGCCCTGCGTATGGCGCTGAGCCTCTCACCCGATGGACGCTACATCGCCCACGACGATTACAACGGCGATCTCTGGCTCTTGGATCTCAAGAAAGGGCGCAACAGCAAGATATTAACCAATGGTCAGGGACTCGGTCCCTATGGCGATGTGGTCTGGTCGAACGACAGCCGCTTCATCGCCGTCACCAAGGATGAGCGCGGTCAACTAAGACCCCAGATAGTGCTCTACTCATTGGAAGAAGAGAGAGCCGAGGCGTTGACCAGCGACAAGTATGAGTCTTTCTCGCCTGCGTTCAGCGACGATGGCCAGTGGCTCTATTTCATCTCCAACCGCGAGTTTAATGCCACCCCAACATCGCCGTGGGGCGATCGCAACATGGGGCCGGTATTCGATAAGCGCGGACAGATCTTCGCCCTGGCGTTGACGCCAAAGGCGGTTTTCCCCTTCAGTAAGCCTAACGAGTTAAATCAGGCGCAGGCTAAAGAGGAAGAAGCAGCAGATAAGCCTGCCAAGACTCAGGTTCAGTGGCAGGGGCTTAGCAAGCGCCTGTGGCAGGTGCCGGTGGAGTCTGGCAATTACAGCCAGTTGCAGCTGACCGAGAAGGGACTGTATCTGCTGTCGCGCTCGGTCGATGGCGCTCAGGCACCCTCGCTCAAGTGGGTCAAGTTCGATCCTCTCGGGCCTAAGGTGGAGACCTTCAGCGAGGATGTGGCCAGTTATGCGCTCTCCCGTGACGACAGTAAGCTCTTCCTGCGCCGTCACAGCAAGGGGGGCGCCGAGATGTTGATCGTCGATGCCGGTGAGTCGCTGCCCAAGGAGCTTACCCATGCCAAGGTGCAAACTCAGCAGTGGCAACTGGCGATCTCTCCTCAGCTCGAGTGGCAGCAGATGTTTGAAGATGCCTGGCTGATGCACAGAGATTCTTTCTTCGATAAGCAGATGCGGGGTCTCGACTGGCAGGCGACCAAGGCCAAGTACCAGCCTTTGCTGGCCAGGTTAACGGACCGTCACGAGCTTAACGATATCTTTATGCAGATGATGGGCGAGCTCGATGCCTTACACTCTCAAGTGCGCGGCGGCGATCTGCCGTTAGATCCTAACCAGCCTAAGGGGGCTAATCTGGGGGCTCGTCTGCTACAGACCAAGCAAGGGGTCGAGATAGCCCATATCTATCAAAATGATGCCGAGTTGCCGCAGCAGGCCTCGCCGCTGGCCAGGGTAGATGTCGATGCCAAGGTTGGGGATATCATCCTGGCGATCAATGGCAAGTCGGTTGAAAGCGTTGCCGATGTGGCTCGCCATCTGCGCAATCAAGCCGATAAGCAGGTGCTGCTGACCCTCAAACGCGATCGCAAGACCCTTAAGACAATCGTGCTACCGGTTAGCAATCGCGTCGATGCCAAGCTGAGATATCTGGACTGGGTCAACAACAATAACCAGAAGGTGGCTAAGGTAGCCGATGGCGAGATAGGTTATCTGCACCTGTATGCCATGGGTTCAGGCGATATCGCCAACTTTGCTCGTGAGTTCTACGCCAACATTGAGAAGAAAGGCCTGATCATCGATGTGCGCCGTAACCGTGGCGGTAACATCGACAGCTGGATCATAGAGAAGCTGCTGCGCCGCGCCTGGATGTTCTGGCAGCCGACTCAGGGTACGCCAAACACCAATATGCAGCAGACCTTCCGTGGCCACCTGGTGGTGTTGACCGATCAGCTTACCTATTCGGATGGAGAGACTTTCTCGGCCGGTATCAAGGCGTTGGGTCTGGCTCCGCTCATCGGTAAGCAGACCGCCGGGGCCGGTGTCTGGCTCTCGGGACGTAACTCGCTGACCGATAAAGGGATGGCGCGGGTTGCCGAGTATCCTCAGTACGCCATGGATGGACGCTGGATAGTGGAAGGCCGGGGCATCAGCCCAGATATCGAGGTCGATAACCTGCCCCATGCCACCTTTAAGGGGGAGGATGCTCAGCTGAATAAGGCGCTGAATTACCTCAAGCAGAAGCTGGAGCTCGATCCTGTACTGCCAATTAAGGCGCAGCCTATGCCAGACAGCGGGATGGCTCAAGACGTCAAATAAAACCTTTATTGACCTCTTAAGTTAACCCAAACCATTTTAGGAGGTTACCGACCAAGCAGTTCCCAGGTCGGTAACCTCCATTTTTATGGGTGGTTGGAACTAATTTTTAGCAACATCAAAAATAAACTATAAAAATTGTATTAGCTTATAGGTATATCGCTGCTATCGTTATATTCGTAATTTGAGGAAACCAGGAAGGTGGATATGAAAACCGCTTTTGGAGTTATCAAAGGTCGCATCGCCATCGGTGCCTTGTTGCGACTGGGGGCTATATTATTGAGTATGGTTTCCTTTGGCACCGCTCAGTTAGCCCATGCCGAGCAGCGTGGATTTTCCGTCACCCTGAGTGGTTTCTACTCAAATTCAGATTCCGGCATAGTGGTGCAAAACCCAAATCTTGGAACAGACTTTACCCTAGATTTCGAGAACGATCTGACTCTGGTTGAGAAGGAACTCTTGCCGACTCTGGAACTGGCCTACTGGTTTAATCAAGATCACGGTGTCTATCTCGACTGGAAAAGACTGGATCGTGAGGCCCGCAATCGCGCCATCTCTAAGCCCTACGAGTATACCGAGGTGAACTCGGGCCAGACCTATCTGGTACAGGCGGGGGCGGACATCAGCACCATCTTCAATGTGGACATTCTGCGCCTGGGTTATCGCTATAACCTTTATAGTGACGAGGAGGTCGATCTTACTCTGCTTGCCGGTCTGCACCTCATGTGGTTAAAGCTACAGTTTGTGGGAGAAATTGGCGCTTGTCTCGACGAGGAGTGCCGGGTGGTGGACATTAATCCTAAAAGCAACGCCCTCACCGAGGTGACGGCGCCATTGCCTGATCTTGGCCTGCAAGGGCGTTACCGTTTCAATGATCGCTGGAGTCTCTCTGGTTGGCTGCAGTATTTCTATGTCAGCCTGGGCGATACCAAGGGGCAATTGTTCGATTTCAGCGCTGGGGTCAACTATCGGCTGAGTGATTCCCTCGATTTGGAGTTGGGCTACAAGTATTACAAGATAGATGTAGAGGTCGAGAAAGATCTCGCCGATTTCGATGTCTATTATGGTTTCAAAGGCCCAGCCCTGTCGCTGACCTATAAGTTCTAGCCCGTAGCGATACTAGCCCTTAGCGACCTAGCCCATAGAGACATTAGTGCTAGCGCCTTTGGCGCGGCGCTATTTCAATGGCTATCTCTTTGGCCAGTGAGTTGGCGATAAAGCAGTGCTTGTGGGCGAGGGCATGCAGCTTAGCTAACTCTTCCTCGCTCAGTAACGCCGCCAGTTCAACCTCAGGGTTTAGGGTGATCCGGGCGATTGCCGTTTGCCCCTCTTCATTTCGCCCCAGTTCGGCCGTCGCTCTGTCGCGATACCTTAGCAGTACCAGACGCTTCTTCTCCACTATGGTGAGAAAGCTTAGCATGTGGCAGGCCGCCAGCGCACTCAGAAGGCTCTCCTCTGGGTTTATCCTGTTTTTACTACCTCGATACTCGGGCGCGGCCGAGCCTGCGACGACTTGACCGCTGCCGAAGCTAAGCTGGTGATCCCGGCTCATCTGCTGCACACTTGTCGAAGACTCACTTTCTAGAGAGTCATTTATTAGAGAGCCATTTACTAGAGAATCAGTTGTTTGAGGAGCAAGGCTGTGCGCCTCAGATGCTTGATTTATGTGGGGTGCTGGTGGCCAAGAGACGGTAACCGAAAAAGACATGCAGACAGGCTCAATGGAATGAGAAATAGAATGCGGTCACTATAGCAAATTTAAAAAACCTTAGGGATAGGCTGAAAACCTTTGTAGGCGTTATGCCGCATCCTCTTGCACTGCTTCGGCGTTCGCTCTTTTGGCGTTAAGCTCTTGAGCGCTGTGGTCTAGAGTACTGTGGTCTAGAGCACTGTGGTCTAGAGTACTTAGCTTCAGGGCGAGTGGCGATAGTGTGACTCTGTCTTGAGTAAGCTCGGCGGCGCTGGCGAGCTGCCTATGGTGCTCGTCACCGCTATTGCTGCGGCTTATCGTGGTTTTATCGCTGGGGAGCTGGCGTGTCCATCTCTGGTAGGCCGCCGTAGGTGAAATTCGCATCGCATCTGCCCTTGCTGTTTGGCGCCTGTCTATCAAGAGTGTTATCAGGCGCCATAGTGTTTGCTGAGCAGATCATAAGTAAATTATGCTGTATCTAGGCTGAATATAATTTAAACAAACAGGCTGAAATCGACCAGTGCCAGCAAGGCGGCGACAGCCATGCTAGCGGGCAGACGTTTAGCCTGATAGCTAAGTAGCAAGATAACCGTCAGCGCTGCGGCGCTCATCACGCCAAAGAGCAAAATCGTTGCGTAGGCGGTCTCATATTGGCCGAGCAGAACGACAAAGCTTAGGGCGAGTAAGCCCCAGCCCACCAGAGTAAGAACCCTTTGTTGAACTTGGCTTGGCGGGCGCTTGAAGCAGCTCTTGAAGTGACCAAACATGGCGAGCGCCAGCGCGCCAAAGGCGATGAAACTAAGGCTGAGGGCTAAAATCATTGGTGGGCCTCCTCTAAGCCTGTGTCTCTTGTTTCACGGGTAATAGCGGCTGTCTTGGGCGTTGCAGGCCTGCCTGCTCTAGCCTTGCTTGTCTTGGGACTGGTGGCGCTCCGGTTCAGATTAATCAACTTAGACTGGCGCACCTGTCTGGCGGCAAAACCCAGTGCTAGGGCAAGTAGCAGGCTGACAATATCGAACCCCACCAGAGTCCATTGATTATCAATCATGTTACCCAGCAGGCTCTGACCAGAGGTGACAGCGCCTATCAGCGGCAGCGCAGCAAAGGTCAGGGCGCCCAGTAATAACCATTGGCGCCAACGTCGCCAGGACTGTGCGCCGCGCAGGCCATCCCAAAGGGCCACCAGGGCGATGACTGCCAGCGTGATGAAGAAGGCGTCCACCTCACGCTGTGCCCGGCTGGCGATATCGAGCGGCAACAGTCGGTTGGCATAGAAAAAGGCCGCCGTTGCAAGGGGAAGACCGCAGATGAAGCTGATGTTAAGCCCGTTCACTAGCCTAAGGCCGACGGTTGGCTTGGTGCCAGATTGAATGACTTTTTGTTGTTTCTGGGCGATTTTTACCGCCCACAGCAGAGTCCCCGTGGCGACCATGGCACAGCCCAGCAGGCCGCAGAGGAAGAAGAAGCCTCTCAAGGCCCAGTCGGCAAAGCGTGCCGTGTGCAGTGCCATCAGGGTGTCATAGGTCTTGTAGGTGGCGCTTTCTGGGTTGCCTTTCGATATCAGTTGGCCCGTTACCCCATCGAAGATCAAGAGGTCGCGCCTATCAGTCACCCTCTGTTCACTGTTGAGCGTAAAGCTGATACGGCTGTTATCGCGTCCCGGCGCACTGATGCTGACCTGCTTAAGCGGCGCGGCTCCCCACTGCTGCTGAACTTTGTCTATTAGCCCTGCCGCCTCGATAAGAGGCGCAGTGGCTTGACTGGGCTTTGCCTGTATGCGGGCCGGATTGAGATCGGCCCTGAAGGCGCGCACGTCGCCATCGTACTGCTGTAAGGCGCCCCAAGGCATAAACATAAACATCAGGGTGATCAGGCCCGTATAGGTGATGATCAGATGATAGGGTAGGGCCATTACTGAGCTGATATTGTGGGCGTCGAGCCAGGAGCGACTGCCCTTTGCCGGTCGGAAGCTGAAGAAGTCTTTAAAGATCCGCTTGTGGATCACCACGCCGCTGATCAGGGCGATCAGCATCGCCATGGTGGCGAGTCCCACGATCCAGCGCGCGACCACCACAGGCAGGTAATGCAGATCGAAGTGCAGGCGATAGAAGAAGTTGCCCCCCCTGGAGTCGCGAATTTCGGTGATCATCTGTTGACCATCCTGATCGACCACATGCTCATGGAACTTGCCGCGGCGCTCGCCCTTCTTGGGCGCATCCGCCCAGCCGAAGCTCAGATAGGGTTTACGCTCGCTAGGAAAGGAAATGATCCAGCGTGTGGCATCTGGGGCTGTCTCGGTCAGATAGGCCTGGCCCTGGGCGATCTGCTGGGCGAGTCGGTTTTGATCATAGTCTTGAAACACGGATTTGTGCAGTTCCGGCTTGCTCCATAGGCTGATCTCGTGGCGGAAATAACTCAGGGTGCCGGCAAAGAAGATAAGCAGCAACAGCCAGCAAACGGCGAGACCGGCCCAGGTATGCAGCCAGGTCATGGAGCGGAAAAAAGTCTCTTTCATGGGATTAACCTAAAACGAGGGTGAGGCCGAAGAGCAGGCTGCAGAGGGCTACAGGTTCCAGCACCACACGCAGGTGGGACCTGATGCTAAAGAGGCGAATGATCATAGTGGCAAAGATGCCAAAGGAGACCATAGTGCCCACAAGCACCGCATCGAGACGGCTAAGGGGCAGAGATTGCGCTAGCAAGATACAGGCAAGTGCGGCGGCGCCGTAGCCGCCGAGTAACGAGGCCAATAGGCGCACTATAACCGACGACCTGGGGGAGAGGTCTCGCTTAAATGGTATAAGGTGCTGAGAAATGCTTGTATTCACTATGGATAAATTCGTGCTCAAGAAATAGCGGTTATTCTACACTTGTTGATATGAATTCTCATTCGTATTTACATGTAAAGCTGTTTCTCAGGCCACTCTTTGACTTGCCCTTTAGCTTATCTTTAGTTTGTGGGCCGGCAGGGAGATGACGTCATAAAGACAGATTGATTAAATTTTGTTTACTTTGTGGGATTTATGGCCAAAACCGCCTGTTTGTGCCCGATATCCTATTTTTGCCGCTTGCTTTTAACCTGCATGGGGAGTAGATATTAGTAGACACTGAATGGAGATTTACTTGGATGTCGCCCATGCTTACATAGGCGTTAGTTGAAAAAAAAGTGCTTCAGTCCCTTGTTTTTTCTATCACTCATCCCAAGTTCATTATTGAAGTCATCCTAAAAAGGAAAACCTATGAAAATAAATCTTTCTGGTCATCACGTAGATATCACCGATTCAATAAAAGAGCATGTGAATCAAAAGTTTTCCAAAATAGCGACCCATTTCCCAACGCTCATTTCACTCGATGTCATCATTGCTAAAGAGCACGGAGAGTTTCAGGTCGAACTCAGTACTAATTATGAAGGTAGCCGGATATCAGCCTCTGGGGGGGACGATGTCATGTATCCGGCTATCACTAATGCCGCCAAAAAACTGGATGCGGCATTAAAGCACAGAAAAGGTCAATTGAAGGCAGATCTGCATCAAAAGCCGGTAAGTACCTCACCTGAGATTGCCCATGAGATCATCCAGGAGATGAAGTTGGTCTAAGTCTGGAAGGTTAGCGAGATAAAAAAGCCACCCCTAGGGTGGCTTTTCTGTATCTGAACTCAGGGTGAGGTTAAGGTAAGTTAACCTCGAGAGTCGGGCATTCAAGGCTTGTACTCTGCGCCTTATCATTTAAGTCTCGATATAGCCTTAAGGGGCGCAGTGCCGCCTGATATCGGCCCGGCCGAATTGCAAAAGCCTGAGCCAGATCCAGCGAGACGCTTAAGGACTCGCCCGCTGGCAGCAGCAAATAATCCTCATCAGTCGGTTCGCCGCGTTTGGCTAGCGCGCCTTGATATTGCAAGCTTTGGTGACTATTCAGGTCGGTGAGGGTTAAAAAATTGCTAAACCAGGCATCGAAGGGGGTATGCCAGCTCAGCAGATACCAGTGTGTGTTAGCCGGCACGCTTATCTCGAAGGTGAGGGTATTGCCTTGCTCTGCCTTTATCAGGTGACAATAGGGCAAGGCTTGATGCGCGAGGCTATTCATACTAATCATCCAAAGTAATAACAGGCTGAGTGACAGGAACCTTAAAGGCGTAAACATAGGCGTTAACCCTTGGCATGAGCTAAAAAAAAGGGCGGATAATTCCGCCCTTAGATTGACAAGAAAGATAAGAGTTAGATTAGTTCAAGTTAGGCGTGTTTTCAGCAAAATATTCATGGCTGTCAGCATTTTGAATCGCCTGTGAAGGATCGCTGATTGCCAGTGATTTTGCACCGCTCTGACCATAAACAATATCATCGGTACCTGCGACTACGTTGAAGTGGCTGGTCTCATGAATGATGGTCCCGCCCTTAGAGTCAGTACCCGAAGTTGGGGCTGACCAGAAGGCATTACACATGTAAATCTTGTATGGCTGTGTTGGGTAAACGTAAGCGTAGTATTGCTTCTTACAGCTACAGTCGAAGGTCAGTGGCTCGTTGTTGAGCGCACTATCGATCTTGCTGAAGTTGTTGCTTACTGTGTTCCAGCGAGACGAGCTGTAGGCGCCAAACCAAGTACTGTAACGCTGTGAGTTGCTGCTGGCTGTGGCCAGGTGCTGGTTAGCGTCGGCAGACATTGTCTTTGCCGCTGCTAGACCTGCAAGGATGTCGCTTTGCTGTGAGTTGCTGCAGCGACCGGTGAAAGAGATGCCGTCAGGTGTCGTGCCGCCGCCATCGCCTGTACCCGGCTTGCCCTTGTTATTACCGCCCTTAAATTCGCGACCCTCAAGGTAGAAGCTGGCTGGTGCCGAGTGTATGCCTTCTACGCCCAGGCGAGCCAGTTTCTTGGCTTGGCCAGGATTTGGCGCAAACAGCTGCATAGAGCTGACATCATAGCTGATCTCATAGTTAGCCGTGGCGGACATGTCGTACAGTGACGATAGCTCCACCTGGTAAGAGATGCTCTCACCGGATTTTAGCTTGATGTAGTCCTTATGGCTTGGTGCTGGGCGCTTATAGTGGGCGCCAAGGTAAGGGCGCTCTTGACCGTCAGCGCTTACTTTAAATAGCGACTCTTCAACACCGTCTGCCGCGGTAAACCACTTGAGCATTTTCACCGGAACGTTTGCTTCGTTGGTCAAGGTTAGGGTGACCATTACGTCCTGGTCGCTGCTAAAGCTGTCTTGGCTCATCTGCAGTTTAGCGGCGATCCCCTCGGCGAGGGCCGATTGACTCAGTAAGGTGCTGGCAATAGCCAGTGTTGATAATTTGAATAGCTTGCTCATCAATTTGTCCTTTTGATTGAGGTTGTTCTTATTGTGTTTACAAATGTTACTCAAATGTTGCGAAATCGAGTTTATGTCGAACCGCTAATGAAAAGCAAGACTAAGTTGGCGATTTGTTTCGTTATGATCTTAATATCTAGTGTAAAACGCTTTTTTAGCACCCAGCAGGAAGGCGAAATTTAGGGGCAGGGCATGCGGGCTCGATTCCTCATCGAAACGAGCCCGGTTAGGTTAACGTGTTAACCATTGGGTGATGGCTTGATTAAAGGCCTCCGGCGCTTCTGTCATGACCCAGTGACGGGTATCGAAGGCGATGACCCGATTACCTTCTCTTGCGGCCATCTCTTGTTCCCACGCAGAAGAGTGGAACATACCCGGTTTATTCTTTCCGTATATAAACAGCAAGGGACAATCGATTTTTAGTGGCAGATGACCCAGAGGCTTGCCCGTCAGCGTTCGACTCCATTTCCAGTAGTAGGAATAGGTCATAGATGAACCGATCAAGGCAGGATCTCCCGGTGCATGAAGCCACTTAGCCATCTTGCGGGTCATCGCATCGCCAATGCTGCCGCCAATTTTCCAGGCCGTGGCTAACCAGATCTGGTAGGCAAACATAAAGGCTTTGACGCTTGCGGTTAACTGATGCTCCTTTGAGCCGGCATCACCAATGTCGACACCTATGATCTTCTCGACTTTATCCTGATGGCGCAGATAAAACTGGTAACCGAAGAAGCAGCCCCAATCGTGGAGCATTAAGATCACCTTTTGGTTAGGGCTAACGGCATCGATGACAGCGTCAATTAAGGTGACGATCTGCTCTAAGGTATAGAGCGTGCGCGATTGTTTGTCCTCGTAGCCGGGTAGGCTAAATCGAACACAACGATAATCTGACTTAAGGACATCGACCTGTGGTTGCCAGAGCCGATAGGTATCGGGCCAGCCGTGAAGCATCAGTATGATCTGTTCGCCTTGACCTTCTATATGAACCTGGGTTCCGTTTACATCTACTAATTCAACCATGTTAACTCCCACTCTTGGTGAAAACAGTTTAGAGTAATTGCTCTATTTTAAGGTAAGGCGAAAAAAAGAGCATGTCCAGAAGATGTTAATGCATCAGATCATGTTTTCAACGTAAACCTGTGGGATGAAAAACGGCTGCCGATGCGAGCATGGCCTGAGCATTGGGTGATCATAGTGCGATCAATCGTAGAATGATTGTAGATGGCATGATTAAGCCCAATGTTAAGCGGCGAGATCATGAGACTAGTAAGACCATGAGGCCAGTAAGACCATGAGGCTAGCAATACCAAGGGCTGGTGGACGGGAGCTTTAACCTTCTATTAAAAGTTATCGTCATTAGGGGGGTAATAGCAGCGGGGCATCGTTAAGCTTTTACGCCCGTCGAGTGATCCCTGGGGCGGCTATTGTCGTAGGCCTATTTATGAATCGATTACATCCCAAGAAACTGCTCCAGAGTAAATGGACAAAAGTAACGCCGCAGGCGCGTGAGAAACACTTCATAGTGATTGAGGTGGATTATGACGAGCATCGAAATGTCCAAGGCTGCGTCATCGAGGCCCTGCATAGTGGCAGGCAATACGCTATCGACTGGCGTTCACTGAAAGACAGTGATATCTGGCTTGTCGGCTGGCGCTAATCGGCTTAACCAATAATCTCCATCGAGTCTTTTTATTTAAATTGTGCGCAATTTATTTGCGTAACACTCTCTTGTTTGCTATAAATAGCTCCAGTTAAGTTGTGTACAATTTATTTTAGCAAAATCGAGAGAGGAAAATGAGATGAAGACATTATATCAAACTAGTGCTACTGCCAGTGCCGGACGTAACGGCCGAGTCGCCACCGACGATGGCAAACTGTCGCTAGACCTAAGCTATCCTAAGGAAATGGGCGGAACAGGTGAGGCGACCAACCCAGAGCAGCTGTTTGCCGCGGGTTATAGTGCCTGTTTTTCTAACGCCATATTGCATGTTGCCAGAGAGGCTAAGGTGAAGCTGACTCAGGCACCGGTTACGGCCGAAGTTGGCATAGGCGCCCGCGCCGAAGGCGGGTTTGGACTGAGCGTTAAGCTCAACGTTGAACTGTCATTACCTCAGGAGCAGGCCGTTGAATTGGTGAAGATGGCCCATCAGGTCTGCCCATACTCTAATGCCGTGCGTAACAACATTGACGTAGGGCTAATGGTTAATGGTGAGTCTTTGTAAGTGCAATTTATGAATAGTCATTCGATGGATGAACGATTCGCTGCTGCGGGGATCTTAGTTGGGCGTATCATGCTAGCGCTCTATTTTCTCGTCCCTGGGATCATGAAGTTCGTCAGCTGGGATATGCATGTTGCCTTAATGGAAAGGCATCAGATGGTGTTAATTCCCTTGCTGCTTGCCACCGCCGGTGTCAGCCAGATTGTGGCCGCCATATGCTTGATATTTGATCGTTATACTTCGGTAGTCTCCTCGCTGTTAGCCATGATGGTGCTGCTGATTAACGTTACACTGCATGACTTTTGGCATTTTGAAGGGGTTGAAGCGGCCCACGAGATGCAAAATTTCATTAAGAATCTTGGCATATTCGCGGGTTTGCTAGTGTTGGCAGGCCATAGTCACCTTAAACACCTTCGCGCAAATGGTTTGCACTCGGCATAGTGACTAGGTCGTGTAATAAAACGCCCCATTTTATGGGGCTTTTTTATAACCTGTGTTTTGCCAGCTCGGTGAGCAGCATCTCGCGTCCCTCGCTTTCCACATGGGTCAAGAAGGCCTGGGCGATCGCCGAGGGACGTTTAGACTTCAGCCAGAGAAAATACCAGTTGGAGTTGATAGGCAGCTCCTTCACATTAAGCTGCGCCAGCCCGGTATTGCCGCCAAAGGCGAGGGTATGGGCAGAGAGTATGCTGACCCCCAGCCCAGACATGACAGAGTGCTTGATCGCCTCGTTACTCTCTATGGTCATCTTCACGTTGAGCTTCACCCCCTGTTTCGCCATGAAACGCTCGATCGCCAGGCGGGTGCCCGAACCGTTCTCACGCATCAGGAAGGGCGCCTCGCAGAGCTCGGCTAACGAGACGCCATCCTGACTGACCAGAGGATGGTTTTCCTGTGCAATTGCCACCAGAGGATTGTTGAAAAACTCTATGCTCTCTGTGTTGATATCCGCCGGTGGATGACTGAACACGTAGAAGTCGTCGATGCCCTGTTTGAGGCGCTCTATGATCTGCTGGCGGTTACCCACATTCAGCTGCACCGTAACGTTGGGATAGCGCTCACAGAAGGGGCCGAGCAGGTGAGGAATAAAGTACTTTGAGGTGGTCACCACCGCCAGGCGCAGGGTACCCGATTTCAGTTCCCCCATGTCCGACAAGGACATCTCCAGCCGGGCGAAGCTGTCGAGGATCTCCGTGGCCGATTTAACCACCTCCAGCCCCGCCTCAGTAAACACCACCTTGCGACCCACTATGTTATACAGCGGGAAACCTATCACATCGGCGAGCTTCTTAAGTTGCATAGAGATCGTAGGCTGAGTGAGATGCAGGGTCTCGGCGGCGCCGCTGACACTGCCGCTATCATAGACCGCCAGCAAGATCTCCATCTGCCTGAGGGTACCAAGATGTGCCTGTAGTCTGAGAGACATAGTCGCTCCTCATATAGATTTTTATCTATATAAAAACACAAAAATATCTATTTTTATATATAAATTGTTTTTGGCAAGATCGCTCCAGTTAAAAGAACACCGAATTTTTCGCGGTATCAGTCGTAAACGGGGGATCTTATGAAACAGTTAACTCAGCTTGTCCTGGCAGAAAAACAATCACTCTTCAGCCTAGTTGTGGGCCTGATGGTGACCGCGCTGGCGTTTGCCACCATGAGGGAAGGGCACAACGGTATGGGGCTGCTGGTTGTCGGTCTCGGCCTTGTTTCGCTGAACTTGGTTTCCATCGCTGCTAAGCTGTCGTCTAAGCGTCGCGTCGTAAAGCCAGCCACTCGCCTGCAAGTAAAGGGCGCTTAAGATGCAGCTGGATATCACCATCGCCTTCTTTATCCTCGGTGCGCTAGCCACGCTGATCCGCTCGGACATCCAGTTTCCCAAGGCGCTCTATCAGAGCCTTACCCTGTTCCTCATGCTGGCCATCGGGCTCAAGGGGGGCGTGGCATTGTCAAAATATGGCTCCATGGCGCTCTTGCCTCAATCTGTGCTGGTGATAGGTCTAGGGCTGATTATTCCGCTGATTGCCTTTCCCATTCTTCGCTATGTCGGTCAGCTTAAGCTTGAAGATGCGGCCTCAATTGCCGCCCACTATGGCTCGGTCAGCATAGGCACCTATGCGGTAGCTGTGGCGTTTCTTGAGGCGCAGGGCATAAGCTACGAGGCCTACTTCCCACTGTTTGTGGTGTTGCTTGAGATCCCCGCCATCGCCGTGGGTATCGCCCTGGCCAGACGCTCGGGGACTAACCTTAAGTGGCGCACACTGATCCATGAGGTGTTCTGCAACCAGAGCTTGGTGCTGCTGGTCGGCGCGCTGATCATAGGCTACTTCTGGGCCGAGCGCATCGAGGGAATAACACCTTTCTTCTTCAACCTGTTCCATGGTGTGTTAGCCCTCTTCCTGCTGGAGATGGGGATGCTGGCCGCCAGCCGCCTAAAGGAGCTCAAGCAGATGGGCAACTTCATGTTGGCATTCGGCGTCTTCATGCCACTGATTGGTGGCTTGCTGGGCAGCATTCTGGGCTTACAGATGGGACTGTCGAGCGGCGGCGCCACTCTGCTGGCAGTGCTGGGGGCGAGCGCCTCATACATAGCGGTGCCGGCGGCCATGCGGGTCGCGATTCCCGAGGCGAACCAGAGCCTGTCTATCACCTATTCACTGGCAATTACTTTTCCGTTCAACGTATTGGTGGGCATACCTACCTATGCGCTGTTCACCTATTGGTTATCAAATTAAGAGGCACGTATGAATAAAGCAAGAGTAGCAATCATCATGGGTTCACAGAGCGATTGGCCGACCATGAAAAATGCCACCACAGTCCTGGATGCCCTGGGTATCGCTTATAGTAAACAGGTGGTCTCGGCGCACCGTACCCCAGAGCGTCTGGTGAGCTTCAGCCACGGTGCGGCCGATGAGGGCATCGAGGTGATTATCGCCGGTGCAGGCGGCGCCGCGCATCTGCCGGGCATGACGGCGGCCATGACACACCTGCCTGTGATTGCCGTGCCCGTGATGAGCAAGGCGCTAAAAGGGATGGATAGCCTATTGTCTATCGTACAGATGCCCAAAGGGGTTGCGGTAGCCACCCAGGCGATTGGCGATTCAGGCGCCTTCAACGCAGGGCTGATGGCGGCGCAAATCTTAGCGCTGGGTGATAGCGAATTGACCCAGCGTCTATGTGACTGGCGCGAAAGCCAAACCTCAGGTGTGCCGCTGGAGGTGGAATAATGCGCATCGGCATTATCGGTTGTGGTCAGCTGGCGCGCATGATGGCGCTGGCGGGCATTCCATTAGGGCTTAAATTCAGCTTCGTTGCCGATGGCGGCCCTGATACGGATCTCAGCTGTGTCGAGGGCCTCGGCCCTGTGGCGACCTGGCAGCCGGGGCAGAGTGTCAGCGCACTCTATGAAGCCTTGGGAAAACCAGAGGTGATCACGGTCGAGAAAGAGCAGGTGGATCTCAAGTTAGTTCGCGCGCTCGAGGCTCACTGCACCATCAGGCCGAATGTCGACAGCATCGCTAAGTGCAAGAGCCGCATTCACGAGAAGCAGCTATTAGCCGAGCTAGGTATTCCCTGCGCCCCCTTTACCTATGATGTCAGCCTAGAGGAGAGCGCCAAGACCTTAGGTTATCCCATGATGATCAAGTCCCTCGATGAAGGCTATGACGGTAAAAACCAGTGGGTGGTACGTAGCGATGATGATCTTGCTAGTGTTGCGCCTGATCTTAAACAAGGCCATTACTTAGCCGAGCAATGGATCCCCTTCGATGCAGAGGTGTCTATTATCGGTGTGCGCAGCGCCAGCGGCGAGGTGAGCTGTTATCCCCTGACCGAGAATCAACATCAAAACGGTATTCTGCTGCGTTCATTGGCGCCAGCCAGAGGACTAAGCGCCGAGATGGTGCAGCAGGCACAAGCCTATATGACCAAGCTGCTGGAAGCACAGCAGTATGTGGGCGTGCTCGCCATGGAACTGTTCGTGGTGGGCGATAAGCTGCTGGTGAACGAATTGGCGCCTAGGGTACACAACAGTGGTCACTGGACTCAGCTAGGTGCCCAGACCTGCCAGTTTGAGAACCACATTCGCGCCGTCGCCGGACTCGCGCTGGGCGCCACATCTGCCATAGGTAAGACCGGCATGCTGAACCTGTTAGGTGTCGTTGCACCGCCAATGGACGCCCTAAGCAGCAATGCCAGCCTGCACTGGTACAACAAGGTCGCTAAGCCCAACCGCAAGCTAGGACACATCAACTTCATGCTGGATGACTACACCCAACTGGCCAGTCAGATGCAAAGCGTCGAACAGTCGCTGGTGAAGTGCTAGGCTAAGTGATTCATGTGCAAGTATTAGATTGGAGTCTAAGATTTAGCTTCATAAGCGTCTTAAACCTATAACGAGAAAGCCCCGACAGGACCTGTCGGGGCCTTTTTTATGGTTCGTATATTGATACCAGCTTCCCTTACCCAATATCGGAATCATAAAGTTAGGGTCTATTATTTTTGATGCTTAAACTATATGATGCCCCAATACTTGATACCTTCTATAAAAGTGAATAGCCCATGCGTATCTTTTCCTATTGTCGTGTTTCTACGACAGAGCAAACCACAGAAAATCAAATTATTGCTATCAGGCAAAAAGGGTATGAGGTGAATCATGCTCGCACTATCAGTGAAACAATCTCTGGTTCTGTTGAAGCGATGAAGCGTGAGAAGTTTAAAATGCTTATCAATCACCAGATGGAACGTGGTGATATGCTGGTGGTCTTAAAGCTCGACCGTCTAGGCCGAGATAATATAGATGTTCAAAACACCATTAACCTGCTTACAGATAAAGGCATCAAAGTCGTTTGCCTCGATCTCCCCGTAGCCGATCTTTCAAGTGCGGAGGGTAAGCTGATGCTGCAGATGTTTTCAGTCTTTGCAGAGTTCGAACGAAACCGTATTCGAGAGCGAACAAAAGAAGGGCTAGAACGAGCTAAAGCTCAGGGGAAGAAGCTTGGTAGGCCTGAAGCCTATGGCACCACTCAGTCAGTTCAAGCCAAAAAAGCCGAGGGCTTATCTCAATCTAAAGCCGCAGAGGTATTAGGTTTGGGGATTGCGACGGTGAAAAGACATTGGAATAAGTAGAAATGGTAAACAGGGATTTGATTACATACCTATTTAAATCACTCACAGAGTAAATCGATATTCAATAAAATCAGGTAAGTAATTTTCATCTTAATTGAGACTTTGGGGTAATAATAAACATTAAGACATATTCTGCAAAAAACTGATTTAACATACAGAATTTTGGCGGATTTTTAGTATACTCTTTCCCAATTGATTTGAGCCTCATCACCTCTAGCTGTCACAAATAAGCAGGAATATCCAATGGCTAAAAAGGCCCCAATAGCAAAAACAACCACCAGCATTGAAGACTCTTTGTGGGAAAGTGCGAATAAACTACGCGGTAACATTCAATCTTCAGAGTACAAGCATGTTGTGCTTAGCCTAATCTTCCTGAAGTTTATTAGTGATAAGTTTGAAAAGCGCAAAAAAGAGATAGAAAAAGAGTTTGGTTCAGAGTTTGTTAACGAACCTGATTTCTACAAGATGAAGAATGTGTTCTTTCTACCAGAAAATGCGCGCTGGAGTCATATCGTTAAACACGCTAAGCAAGATGGACTGGCAATAGAAATCGACTCCGTGATGACTGCTGTAGAAAAGAGTGATAAGTCCTTTGCTGGGACTCTGCCAGATAACTATTTTTCTCGTCTGGAAATAGATAGCGCGCGATTGGCATCTTTGGTCGATACCATCAACAATATTGACACCATTGCGAGTGAGTGTGAGCTTTCAGAAGAGGATTTGGTCGGTCGAGTTTATGAGTATTTCCTAGGCAAATTCGCTGCAAGTGAAGGTCAACGTGGTGGAGAGTTTTATACACCCAAATGCGTTGTAACGCTATTGACCGAAATGCTGGAGCCTTTCCAAGGCAACATTTATGACCCGTGTTGTGGTTCTGGCGGTATGTTCGTTCAGTCATTGAAATTTATTCAAGCACATCAAGGCAGTCAAAACAATGTAGCGATACATGGTCAAGAGTTTACTAGCACTACCCGTAAACTGGCTAAGATGAACTTGGCGATTCGTGGCATTAATGGCGACTTGGGCGAAGAGTCAGCAGATACTTTCTTTAAAGATCAGCACCCAGATCTTAAAGCTGACTACATCATGGCAAACCCACCATTCAACCAAAGTAAGTGGCGTGGTGATGCTGAACTGACCGACGACCCTCGTTGGGCAGACTACGACACACCGCCTGTGGGTAATGCTAACTATGCCTGGATCATGCATATGATCTCTAAGCTGAGCAATAAGGGAACAGCGGGCTTTGTACTGGCAAATGGTTCTATGAGCTCAACTACCAGCGGCGAAGGCAAAATCCGCGAACAAATCATCAAAGATGATTTAGTAGAGTGCATGATTGCGCTTCCTGGTCAGTTGTTTTACACCACTCAAATCCCTGTCTGTTTGTGGTTTTTAACCCGAAATAAAGAAGCGAATAAAGCGAAAGACTATCGTGACCGCCGCGGTGAAACATTGTTTATTGATGCGCGCAACATGGGCTCACTGATCGAAGGTAGTCGCAAACAGAAAGAGCTATCAGTTGAAGAGATTCAAGAAATTGCTCGCACTTTCCATGCTTGGAGAGGCGAAAAGAAAGACGGTGAGTATCAAGATCAAGCTGGCTTTTGCAAATCAGCGACACTTGAAGACATCGCCAAACATGATTTTGTGTTGACTCCGGGACGTTATGTTGGCGCTGCTGAAGAAGTGGATGATGGTGTTTCTTTTGTCGAGAAAATGGCAACACTGACTTCGAAGCTGGGTGAGCAGTTTGCTGAATCAGCAACGTTAGAAGCGGAGATAAAGAAGAATCTAGCGGGGTTAGGTTATGAGCTTTGAGATGACTACTCTTGGGGAATATATCAAAGTTCAGGGTGGCTATGCTTACAAAAGCAAAGACTTTATCGAATCAAGTGAGAATAAAGTCCTAAAAATAAAGAATGTAAGATTCGGAACTGTTGATTATTCAGAACCTGCGTATATATCAGATGAAATTGCTAAAACGACCAAGAATTGGAAGGTTAATGAAGGCGATGTTCTTATATCCATGACTGGTTCAGGCCCCAATGCACCTCAGTCTTTGGTTGGTCGTGTAGCGCGAGTTTGGAAAAACGAACCCGACGCATGGATTAATCAACGAGTAGGCAGAATTTGTTTGTTGGATGAAAATATGGTTCATCTGGACTTCATTTTCTACTGGTTGTCGCTACCTCAAAGTCAAGATTACTTAGTCTCCAACTCATCAGGCAGTGCAAACCAAGCCAACATTAGTGGGAAAATAATTGAGTCACTCCCATGTCCTAAAGTTGATTATCAAACTAGTAGGCAAATTGCTGATTTAGCTAGGAAGTTTGATGAGAAGATTATTGTAAATTCACAAACTAACAAAACCCTAGAAGAAATGGCGCAAGCAATCTTCAAATCATGGTTTGTCGATTTCGAACCAGTGAAAGCTAAGATGAATGGCGAGCAACCAGAGGGGATGGATGCAGCCACTGCCTCGCTATTCCCCGAAAAGCTAGATAGCGAGACAGGTTTACCTGAAGGTTGGAAATTATCTGAAATTGGTGATGAAGTCACGGTAGTTGGCGGTGGTACGCCATCTAAAAAGAACGATGACTTTTGGGTTAATGGACACATCCACTGGACTTCTCCAAAAGACCTTTCAGGTGTTCAAGATAAGGTTTTATTAGATACAGCTAGCAAAGTAACCGAAGCTGGTTTGAAGAAGATTAGCTCAGGGCTGCTTCCTGTCGACACTGTTTTGTTATCTTCTCGTGCTCCAGTTGGCTATCTTGCGCTAGCGAAAGTTCCAATGGCTATTAACCAAGGTTACATAGCTATGAAGTGTGAGAAGCAGTTGCCTCCTGAGTTTGTTATTCAATGGTGTGTTCACCGTATGGATGAAATTAAGCAACGAGCTAGTGGCAGCACCTTTGCCGAGATCAGCAAGAAGAGCTTTAAGCCAATTTCAGTTGTCGTGCCAAGCGAAGATACTCTCAATGCTTACCAAAAAATAGTGAAGCCTCTCTATGATGCTATCACGTCAAATGCACGCCAAAATGAGCAGCTTTCAAGCTTGCGTGATACTTTGCGCCCTAAGCTTCTATCTGGTGAGTTATCTATAAGTGACTAAACGAAGCAGATTACACGACCAAGCTTATGTATCTTTCAAACTATTGGAAGAACAGCGATATCAAGCTAGGGCTACTCGGATTTTTCATGAGGAGCCAAGCTTGGCCGTGTTTTTGTTGTGGTGCAATATTGAGGTACTTCTTCGATTACATAAATATCACCACAAAATTCAGGAGCCTTGGCCTGATAAATTAGGATTTATCAGGGCTAGTTGGGGGCCATTGAAGCACATAAAGGGATTAAATAACGATGCGTATAATGCAATATTTAACGGCCCAAAGTCACTCTGGAAGCGCAGGAATGAGATTGCGCATACAGGTAAGTTTATAGAAGAGCATGATGTCGCTCACTTCGTGGAATACGCCAATTTTGTTATTGATAATCTCAACTCAAATCTCCCGAAAAGAGAAGATTTTTTAGCCAAGAAAAAGCGTAGTGATGCACAGAAAAATAGGAAGAAAAAATAACCATTACTAAATTGCTTTCCGGCGAAATCGAGTTAGGTGAAGTCGAAGAACAAGCAGAGGGAATCTAATGGCGACCCGAGTAGAAATGATTATCGAGACGCTGAAAGCGAATCCTGAGAAGAAATTTACTGCTCGGGACTTAGCCAAAGAGTTTATTGTTCGATACCCACAAGAAATATCAGATAAACAAACCAATCCAAGGTACGACACCGAAGAAAAGCTGATAGCGCAACTGGCCGCCGAGGTGGGAGGCCAGCGCACTCACGTTGCACAAAAGGTGTGCGCTAATGTAGCAACTCGAGATAAGCCACGTCCAAGAATTTATTACTGGGATGAAAACCCAGAAGTCATCAATGTAGTTGATAATCACGATGAACCCGAAGAGCCAGAAGTGGACATCCCTCTGGTATCTCAAAGCTTGAGTGAACATGATCTTTATCCGTTATTGATTGAGTATCTAAGCAAAGATTTAGGTTTATATTGCCAGCGTATCGACGAGCGTAAATCTAAAAACTCCCACGGTAACGGTGGCAACCATTGGTTACACCCCGACGTCGTCGCATTGGAGCCGTTGGATAGAGGGTGGGATGAAATAGTACGCAGTTGCGTTCGTAGCGGCAACCATAGCTCTGTTCGGCTGTGGTCGTTTGAAGTAAAGAAGCACCTCACCAAAGGCAATGTGCGTAAGTATTTCTTTCAAGCCGTATCTAACTCCAGCTGGGCAAATTTTGGCTACCTCGTTGCCACTGGGTTAAACAGTGATGTGGAAAGTGAGTTGCAAATGCTGTCGAGTTTGCATGGCATTGGAGTGTTGATTCTTGATACAGAGTCATTGTTTGATAGCCAAATTCTTATCCCGGCTCAAGAGAAAAGTAATGTTGATTGGCAATCCGCCAACCGCATCGTCACAGAGAACAGTGATTTTCATCATTACATAGAACAAGTCGGTATTTATAACCAGATGGGCCGTTTGGTCAAAAGCGCATGGAACAAATAAGTAAGGACACCAATGCAAGAGTCAATAAAAGCGCAAGATAGAACGCTAGGTGATTGGTATAACGCAATATTAAACGGTCGAATCAAACTCCCTCGATTTCAACGTTATGAAGCGTGGGACAAGGGTCGTATTTGCAGCCTGTATGACACCATTCTTAACAACTTACCTGTTGGTGTGGCATTGGTGCTGAATGTCGAGGCAAGCAAAGAGCCTTTCATTTCACGCTATATAAGCCATGCAGAGCCTTCCTCACCTGAATTTGCCACGCAGCACCTTTTAGATGGTCAACAACGCTTAACTGCTTTTTGGCGTGCTATGCACAATAGCTATGAGTGGAATACTTACTTCGCTTATATTCCGGAGTTCGATGATAATGCAAATACTGAAGTAGATTTTGAGTATTCTTGTCGTGTGATAAGCCGCTGGCAGAAAAAAGATAATAAACAGTTATACCCACTTTGGGCTAACTCACCGAAAGAGTGTTTAAAGCGTGCTTTACTTCCTCTTTCTTTGCTAAAGCCTGGAGATACTAATCAAACCGAGATCGATGACTGGCTCAAAGCCGCTATTGGTGATGAGAAGCCAAACATTCAGCAGTACCTTGCAGAGGTAACCCCTGAAGAACAGTTAGGTGCCATTAAAAAGTTTCAACAAGATAATGACGAGTATGAGGCGAAAGAAAAACGCTTACGTGAGGTCATTAACTTACTCAAAGTTCGTATCACTCACTACAATATGCCTTACTTAGCGCTTCCAGTGACAACGCCAAAAGATGTTGCGCTACAAGTGTTTATCAATATGAATACCAACAGTAAACCGCTATCGCTTTACGACATCATTGTTGCAGAAGTAGAAAGTATAAAAGGCATTTCTTTGCATGACGCCCAACAAGAACTCCTGGCAAAACATTCTGACATTGAACACTACGAAGACCCAGGTTGGTTGATGCTAACCACTGCCGCTTTACTGCAAGACAAAGCACCTAACCAGCGTGGTGCCTTGGATATGTGTAAAGCCAAGATGGTCGAACAGTGGGATCAAGTTGAAACTGGCCTTGGGCGAATGGCAAGCTTTTTGTCAGAGCAGGGTATTTTTGACTATCAAAGGCTACCGACTAATGCCGTCTTAGCGGTTCTTGCCGCTTGTTTTGCAGAAGCACCAGAAAATGGCGATAAGCTAGGCTATATCAAGAATGTACTCACTCGCTATGTATGGCGAGCATTTTTTACTTCACGGTACGAGAACTCTACAGCAAGTCGAGCTTTTGCAGATTACAAAGTTATTCGTGAGGTTTGCTTCAATGGCTCTGATGCAGAGCAAGCACTGAACGATGCTCCTGTATTTAATGAAAAGCTGGTGGATATTGAACAGTTACTTGTAGAAGGATGGCCGAAAAAAACAGGGTCTTTGAGACGCGGTATTTTAGCAGTAACGACTCGACTAGGGGCGCTCGATTTTGCTGATTCACAGAAGGCCACATATATTTCTCTTCAACAGCGACATTATCACCATATCTTTCCTGATGCATTGCTAAAAGAAGCAGGGTTGGAAGACGAAAGCTATCGAGCCCTCAATTGCGCTTTGATATCGGGGCGAACCAATATGCAAATTGGCCGTAAAGAACCGTGGGAGTATTTAGAAGAGCGGGTGGGGCACGTAGACAGGCAGACAGCGGAATACCGACTTAAAACACACCTAATCGATCCTGTTAGATTGGCCGAAGCCACTTATCAAGGTTTGGAAGGCGCTGATCTGAGTGCCAAAGTTGAGAAAGACTACAGGGCATTTATGCGCTCTCGAGCTGAGCTTGTATTGAGTGCAGCAACAAAGCTCTGCAACGGTCAAGATATTAGTGTCGAAGGACTATTTGCTTCTCACTGAAGTGGTACTGATTAATACAAAATAAGAACAAGGCTAGGATTATTAATGAAATTTACAGAAGCGAAATTAGAACAGGCCATAATTAGCCTGCTAGGTGATCAGGGCTACCCTCATCATCATGGCTCTATGATTGAGCGAAAGCCAGAACAAGTGATCATAGAAAGTGATTTGAGAGCTTATCTAGAAAAGCGTTATGGTGAATTGACTCAAAATGAAATTTCATTAATTGTTCGACAGCTTGAAGGTTTAGCCGCAGGTGACTTATACGAATCTAATAAACAGTTCTGCAAATGGTTGGCCGATGGTTTTGAGTTTAAACGTGAAGACCCAACACAAAAAGATCTCTACATACATCTACTAGATTTCTCTGGAATTGAGCTACTAGGCTCAGATAAGCCGCTACCACCTTCATCAGAGAAGACGGACCTCAATATTTATAAAGTTGTAAATCAGTTAGAGATCCAAGGGCGAGAGTATAAGCGTATCCCTGATGGCATCCTTTACGTCAATGGGTTGCCGTTGGTCGTATTCGAGTTCAAAAGCGCCGTTCGCGAAAATGACGCAACAATTCACGATGCTTACCTGCAACTAACCAAAGACTATCGCCGCGAAATCCCGCACCTATTTACTTACAATGCGTTTTGTATCATCAGTGATGGTGTAAATAACAAAATGGGTAGCTTGTTCGCTGATTACGAGTTTTTCTACGCTTGGCGAAAAGTAACCGGTGATGAGTCGGTCGAAAAAGATGGCATCGATTCATTGCTTACCATGCTAAATGGCTTGTTCCATAAAACGAGGCTTTGCTCTGTATTTAGGGACTTTATCTATTTCCCGGATGTGTCAAAAGCTGAAGTAAAGATTGTTTGTCGTTATCCGCAGTTTTACGCAGCGAACAAACTTTATCACAGTGTTAAAAATGCGCAAAAGCCTGCTGGTAATGGTAAAGGCGGTACCTATTTTGGTGCTACAGGCTGTGGTAAGAGCTTCACTATGCAGTTCTTGGCTAGACGGTTGATGAAGAGTTTGGACTTTGAAAGTCCAACTATTGTCTTCATCACAGATAGAAACGATCTGGATGAACAGCTGGCTAAGCAGATATGTAATGCGAAAACCTATATTGGTGATAGTACGATTGAAACGGTGAGTAGCCGTGAAGATTTGCGCACCAAGCTTAAGGGGTTGCAAAGTGGTGGGGTCTTCCTCACCACGATTCAGAAATTTGTTGAAGATATAGAACCGTTGACAAGTCGCTCTAATGTTATCTGTATCTCTGATGAAGCGCATCGTAGTCAAATCAACCTAGATCAAAAGCTGGTGGTTACGGATGAGGGGGTTCGTAAGTCATTTGGCTTTGCTCACTATCTACACAAATCACTTCCTGAAGCGACGTATGTTGGTTTTACCGGAACCCCAATAGATGCAACCTTAGATGTGTTCGGACCGGTTATTGATAGCTATACAATGACTGAATCGGTAAAAGATAAGATTACGGTTCGTTTGGTCTATGAGGGTAGAGCCGCAAAAGTGCTTCTCGATGATGTGAAGTTGCAAGAGATTGAGCGTTACTACAACAAGTGCGCAGAGCAGGGTAGCAATGAGCATCAAATTGAAGAGAGCAAAAAGGCGGTTTCTTCGATTAACACAATACTCGGTGATGATGACCGAATTGAAGCGCTTGCAGCAGACTTTGTTGCGCACTACGAAAAGAGAGTAGAAGAGGGTTCTACGGTGAGAGGCAAAGCGATGTTTGTCTCGAGTAGCCGTGAAATTGCTTGGAAGCTCTATCAGCAGTTACAGCAGTTACGACCGGAATGGTTTGAGGTAAAAGAGTGTGAAGAAGGCGCCCAATTAACAGAAAAAGAGCGTGAGTCGGTTAAGCCGATGGAGCGCGTTAAGCTTGTCATGACAAGCAATAAGAAAAAAGACAGCCACGAACTTTATCAACTTCTGAAGAACAGCGACTCGAATAAAAAATTAGCTATTCAATTTAAGAATGAAAAGTCTAATTTTAAGATCGCGATTGTTGTGGATATGTGGCTCACTGGCTTTGACGTGCCATTCCTCGACACTATCTATATCGACAAGCCAATTCAGAAGCATAATTTAATTCAAACTATCTCACGGGTTAACCGGACCTATGCAGGGAAGGATAAAGGGCTAGTGGTGGATTACTTTGGTATTAAGCGCCAAATGAATCAGGCTATCGCACAGTTCTCTAAAGCTGATGAGTCCAATTTTGAAGATATCCAAGCATCGGTAGTTGTAGTTAAAGATCACCTAGAGCTGATTGCCAATCTACTGCATAAGTTTGATACCAGTGGTTATTTTAGCGGTGATCCAGTTGCTCAATTAGATTGTTTAAGACAAGCCGCTGATTTCTTGATGAGTACTGGTAAAACTGAAAAGCGCTTTATGGCATTGGCGAAGCGTTTAAAAGCGGCGTATGACGTCTGCTGCGGAAGCGAAAACATCTCGCAAGCAGAGCGTGATCAAACACATTTTTATTTTGCGATCCGCTCTATCATCTTTAAGTTAACGAAAGGCGATGCACCAGACACAGCGCAGATGAATGCCAAGGTACGTGACATGATTGCTGAGGCTATTCGTGCTGATGGTGTTGAGGAGATCTTTAATCTCGGTGAAGATGGTGCTGACAAAATCGACATCTTTGATGACGATTATTTAGCACGGCTCGATAAGTTAAAGCTACCGAATACCAAGATAGAACTTCTGAAAAAGATGCTATCTAAAGCGCTGGGCGAGTTCCAAAAAGTAAATCAACATAAGGCAATGGATTTCTCTAAACGTTTCAGAGCCTTGGTTGAGCATTACAACGAGCGCAAGGAAGAAGATGCTTTCACTGCTGAAGTGCATATGGAGGCAGTTAATAGCTTTCTAGACTTAATGGCAGGCGTTAAAACCGAAATTGGATCGTTTGTTGATTTAGGGATATCAATCGAAGAGAAAGCTTTCTACGACATTCTCAAACACGTGGCGCAAAAGTATCAATTCCCATATGAGGAAGAACGCTTACTGGAGCTCGCCGCTAAGGTAAAAGAGATTGTCGATGACAAAGCACGATATCCTAAATGGAATGAGAAAGAAGATATTAAGTCAGCTCTTCGAGTTGAGCTAATGTTGTTGCTGAAGAGCAATGGGTATCCGCCAGTCACTTATGCAGAAGTCTACAAAGAAGTGTTTGAACAAGCAGAAAACTTTAAAGCAAACAGCGAAACGTCTTTGTTGGTTAAGCAGGAGAAACTAACACCAATACGCGTGAACGATAGAACCTTATTCACCTATGAGCAATTGAAGGGCCGTAATGATGTTCTAGAGCTGGCGACATTTAAATTCAAAAATGAATATGATGATTTCGATCGAGACATTATTAGCCTCAGCCGCCTCGCTTGTTATGAACAAGTTCTGGAAGCTGGTATTTTATCGCCATCTCTTCTAGAAGGAACGTTGGAGTTAGTTTCGCAGTTAGAAATGCTGTCAGAGGAAGAGGGGTTACCTAGGTACACAGAGAAAACTGACGGTATTATCTGGGCGGTCAAAAATGTCGATGAAGGGTGTATTGAAACAGAGATAGTTGCCTTCTTCGCTTGTGCCTGGGAAACAATTAATCGCGGGTTAGGTCCGTTTGCTGTAAATATCGTCTATGACCTTGCGAAAGGATCCACGTTACTGGCACTTGGGGCGTTAGCGACTAGGTACCGTGATATGAAAGCAAGGCGAGCTAAAGAAAAAGTGAAAAGTGAACAAATCATAGATAAGACAAATTTAATAGATTACAAAGAGAGCGAAAAGTTGGCTCATTGGCGAAAAAATAGTAAACACTAATTTTCGTTTTCAAAACGTTGGTATTTATGAGAGCCGGTTACTTTCAACTGTTTAGTCCCAGTAACAGAGAGGCTTCTTTTGCGGCCTCTTGGTACTTTTATAGGTGGTCAGTTGTAGTTATCCAGACTTGATTCTCATTGCTGGGAAATATGTCCACTCCACCAGCACATTAACTCTCTGCGCCGTTCAATGTAGTCGGCGCGGTTATATGCCGCCCTTACTGTATTTTTATCTACATGAGCGAGTGATACTTCAATAAGCTCAGCATCAAAGCCTTCCTCATTGAGTGTGGTGTTGGCTAACGTACGCAGACCGTGAGCAACTAGGCGGCCTTTGAAGCCCATCCGCTTGAGAGCCATATTGGCTGTTTGTGTATTGGTATGGTTTTTAGGGTTACGATCTGCTGGGAAGATGTATTCCAAATGGCCGCTTATTGGTTGCATTCGCTCAAGTAATGCTATGACCTGAGGTGTTAGAGGGATGATATGCTCTCACTTCATCTTCATGCGCTCAGCCGGTATCACCCAAACGGCTTTATCAAGGTTTATCTCCTGCCATTTTGCTTCCGCCGCCTCTGCTGGGCGCGTCATAGTGTGAAGCTGAAATTCAATTAAGCAGCGAGTTGTCAGTTTTATGCTGGCATATGACAATGCTTCCATTAGCTCAGGCAGCTCAGCTGGTTTGAGCACTTGAATGACCTGGGGGGCTGTTAGCATACTGATTGGAGTATCACCCAGGGCGGGGAACAGGTACATCTCAAGACGTCGATATAGCTTCTGGCCATGATTTTCAGAGACTTTCTGCTTTTTTAACTCAAACCAACTGTCAGTTACTGATCTTAGCGTGTTCTTAGCATCGATATTTATAGCTTCTCTCTGTTGTTGCTGGTGGTGCTGAGGATCAATGCCTTGAACAAGCAATTCACGTGCTGCTTCTCTACGTTTTCTTGCTTCGGCTAGTGATACGTCAGGGTAGGAACCAAAGCTAAGGTTGGTTCTTTTGGTGGTAGTGGGGCGAATGTAGTTAAATAGCCAGCTTTTCGAACCATTAGGTTTTATGCGCAGATTGAGGCCTTACCCATCACACAGACTGTATTCTTTTGCTTTGGGCTTAGCGTTTGCAATTTGGGTTGCGGTGAGTGTGACTACTATTCTTGCCATGATTGGAACACCAACATTGAGTACCGTGTACCGATGTTACTATCTGTAGTGGTCAACTAAAATTGGCCACGGTTTTGTATTCAAGCCAGTATCTTCGCTCTGACTCATTGGGTGTCAGCCCACCGTTATATTGATGTGGTCTCAGCTGACTGTAATACCCCGTCACATATC
>NZ_WRPA01000007.1 GCF_009831655.1 Shewanella insulae
CTCACCCGTCCGCCGCTCGTCATCTTCAAAAGCAAGCTTTTGAAATGTTACCGCTCGACTTGCATGTGTTAGGCCTGCCGCCAGCGTTCAATCTGAGCCATGATCAAACTCTTCAATTAAAAGTTTTTTGATTCCTAAGAATCGACTCAATGAATTCTGATTCATATAAATGACTCGGAAGAATCATCTATATGTTTGTACATATTGCTATGGACTCTCACTATCTCTAGTGAAACTAGATTTAGTAAATCATGCATTGAGATTTAAATCGTTTTCGATTAACTCAATACCTGTGAGTGTCCACACAGATTTCTTGTTTTATCTTGTTAAAGAACGTTTGCCTCATACTGGACTCCAGCGGGCTAGGGCTGCGTATTCTACGCTTCTCCCTGTCGGCGTCAAGCGCTTTTTTCAAAAGATTTTTAAGTGGTTAATTACTGTGCTTTCGCGCTGTAACTACCGGCTTAAAAACTCGAACCGCTTATCACCTTGACTCGACCTTGGTTACCTACTCACTGGGTAAGTAGCGCCGTTTGCCGTGTCAGTGGGAGCGCATTATAGGGAGCCAAATCTTTTGCGCAAGGGCTTTTTGAAAGAAAATGACACTTTAATGACTAAGCGGATAATAATCAGGCATTACGTATAAAAAAGGGGCTAAAAGCCCCTTTTTCCTATCTTTCACTATCTTTTGCTATCAATACTAGCCGCCAACTTATTGGCTAAAGAAGCGTGACTCCTGAGTTGCCTCGACTGTTTCACCATCTAGTACAGTCGTCACCTTGAAGTCTACCTTAGTCATGGCGCGCGACAGCCCCACGGGATCGACGGCGACACTAACAGGCAGAGTCAACACCTCGCCTCCTTCGATAGTCACAGATTGCGGACCGTACCACTGGTACTCAGGCAGACCTTCGACACTGAGTTGATACTCATGCTTGGCTTCTGTCTTATTCAAGATCTTCAGAGTGAAGGTGTTCTCTATTAACCCCTCGTTATTTTCCCTAAAGAGTTGATTACGATCGCGAATAATATCGACACGCACAGGGGCAATGGTTACCGTCGCATAGATAAAGACGATGATCATGAATGCCAATACGGCGCCATAACCCAGGAGTTTAGGTCGCATCACCTTCTCTTTAACGCCTTCGAGCTTATTTTCCGTTGTGTAGGCGATCAGGCCTCTTTCATAACCCATGCGATCCATAGTGGTATCACAGGCATCGATACAGGAACCACAGTTGATACACTCATATTGCAGACCGTTACGAATATCGATACCGGTTGGGCACACCTGCACACAGAGATCACAGTCGATACAATCACCCAGACCAAGCGCCTTAGGGTCGGCCTTACGCGAACGTGGACCACGATTTTCCCCACGCTTGGTGTCATAACCTACGATAAAGGTGTTCTTGTCGAACATGGCCGATTGGAATCTAGCATAAGGGCACATATGGATACACATGATCTCGCGCATCCAGCCCGCATTACCATAGGTCGCGACAGTAAACAGGGTCACCCAGAAATAAACGGCGCCCGAGGCGCTACCGCTAAAGACGTCGGCGTAAACTTCGGTCGTCGGCACGAAATAAGAAACGAAAGTCATGGCGGTGAGTAATGACACCAATAACCAGGAGACATGCTTGGCAGTCTTACGCCAGACCTTATTAAAGCTCCATGGCATCTGATCTAATTTCATCCGCTTATTCCGGGCACCCTCAAATTTCTCTTCGAACCAGATGAAAATAAAGGTCCACACCGTCTGCGGACAGGTATAACCACACCAGACCCGGCCAAGATAGGTTGTCACAAAAAAGAGACCAAACGCGGCTATCATTAATAATGCAGCGAGTAAGGTAAGATCTTGGGGCCAGATGGTTAGCCCGAAAATATGAAACTTCTGTTCACCTAGGTTAAACCAGACGGCTTGTCTGTCTCCCCAGGGAATCCAGGGCAAGATAAGGAAAAAGAGCATAGCAACCCAGCCTAGGCGGCGACGTAGCTGAGTCCAAAATCCTTCTATTGCTCTAACATAAATACGATTGCGGGGATTAAAACGATCGGATTTATTCTCGTCCGGCTGATGAATTTTGATCCGCTCAGCCTTGGAATAATCCTTTTTATTTGATTCTGCGTTCATATTTAACAGCCTTACAGCTTTAATATTCCATGAAAACTGGCTTATTATACATTTCTAATACTGATTGTTCACCATGGTTGGATAAATAATGAGAGGCTGGATTATTTTAGGTGCAGGGATAGGATTACTCTATTATCTAGCAACCGAGACAGACAAGCTCGATGAGCCCATCGCACAAACGGATGCGCTGATGAAGCGAATCGAACGTAAAATCGACTCGATGACGGGAACCAGGATCATCCGGGTAGACAAAAACATTGCGATGTTCAAGACGCAGATTGCCGAGCGGCTGACGCGAAAAGAGTTGGCGGCACTGGACAGTATTCTCGAGTCGAAAGAATCGGTGCTCGAGTTTACCGAGCAATACTGCGACAACAGTAAACGCTTCACCGAGCTGAGCAAAGATAACCAGCAATTTATCTGCGACAAGCTCAGATAACTCCTCAAAGGCGACGGAAAACTTTGCCCAGTGCACGGTTTTCTTCGCCCTAATTGATCTCTACTCATAATGAGCCTAGCCTTGGCTCATCATCTCGATGCGACACACATAGGGTTACGAAAATGACAGACAAGGTTTCCGATATCTTTGATCCCTCCTTATGGGATCGAGTACCAGGATTTGATTTCGAAGACATTACCTATCATAGGGCAAAAGATCAGGGTACGGTGCGTATCGCCATCGATCGCCCAGATTGCCTCAACTCATTTCGTCCTAAGACGGTAGATGAACTCTATATCGCCCTTGATCATGCCCGCCAATGGTCTGACGTAGGTTGCGTGCTGCTAACCGGCAACGGACCATCGGCCAAGGGCCAGTGGTCCTTCAGTGCCGGTGGCGACCAACGTATCCGCGGCAAGGATGGCTACAAGTATGAAGGCCAAGAAACTGATAAGCCCGACTTGGCCCGCATGGGCCGCCTGCACATATTAGAGGTACAGCGCCTGATCCGCTTCATGCCAAAGGTTGTGATTGCCGTCGTGCCAGGCTGGGCTGTCGGCGGGGGCCATAGCCTGCATGTGGTCTGCGACCTGACTCTGGCCTCTAAAGAGCATGCCGTCTTTAAACAAACCGATCCGGATGTAGGCAGCTTCGACTCGGGTTACGGCAGCGCCTACCTCGCCAAGATGATTGGCCAGAAGCGCGCCCGGGAAATTTTCTTCCTCGGCTTCAACTACAGCGCCGAAGAGGCGTTCGACATGGGTATGGTCAACCGCGCCATTCCCCATGCAGAGCTGGAAACCGAGGCGCTAAGATGGGCCAAAGAGATCAACTCTAAGTCGCCTACGGCCATGCGTATGTTGAAATACGGCTTTAATCTGCCGGACGATGGCTTGGTGGGTCAGCAACTGTTTGCCGGCGAGGCCACACGTCTGGCCTATGGTACCGACGAGGCGGTAGAAGGACGCGATGCCTTCCTGGAAAAACGAGAACAAGATTTCTCTAAATTCCCTTGGCACTACTAAGCCGTTATTACGCGACAACCCAGAACAGGCCATCGCTTTGGCCTGTTCAACCGCTTGCATCACAATAGCAAAGCTTGCAACACCACTATCAGCAGGAGCAATACGCTTAACCCCTTCCAAAACATAATCGGCTCACGTTCAATGAAGGGCTGTGACTGATATTTCTGCACCATCTGTTGATTAGGACTATTCAGGTCCAACAGCATCTCAGACATGGACTGATACCTTACGCGGGTATCTGGATGACATGCCTTCTCGAGTGCCAGGTCGAGCCACAAGGGGACAGACTCTCGATACTGACGACAGGAGGTATAACACCAGTCCCTGTTCCTATGGTGATAAATGGATAGAGACCGACCTGTGTTATAGGGTAATTTCCCGCTCAACATCTCATAGACTATGACTCCAATCGAGAATATATCCGCCTGATGAGACGCCATCCCCGTTTGCAAATATTCGGGGGCGATATATCCCACGGCGCCAAGTGGTAACGCCTCCTGAGTCGCTGGAGTCAACTCTGCCAAGCCGTCTATCTGGGCGGCGCCATAATCGATCAACACCACTTTATCATCCGAGGTAAGCATCAGGTTTTCCGGTTTTATATCCCTATGTACCACTCCCATGCGTTGCAGGGCTCTGACCGCAATGACTATCTCCTCCAATATGGATCTAACCTTACCTATATCGGCAGCTGGATTGTCATACATCCACTGCCTTAGGCTTTGTCCCTGAATATATTCACAAAGGTGATACAAGAAAGGAGATTCACTAGGATAAACCTTCATCAGAGATGGGTGCTGGGTTCGCTGCCCCACCCACTGTTCTCGCACGAAACTCGCCAGATAATCCCCATCTTCGCTGAAATTAAGTGAGGGAGCCTTGAGTACATATACGGCGTCAGTTCCCAACTGCTTCACCAGATAGATATGACTGCGTGTACCGCTGTAGAGGACTTTGAGCACCTCAAGGTTATCTATGGTATTGCCAACCGTCATCACGGGCGGGATCACTTTCTGCGATGACGACAAGGTTAACCCCTGAGCATCGGCATAAGGCAATGAGTCCACCTGTAACAATAGACAGCTGTTGTTATCCTGGCTCCCTTCGGCTAAAGCCATCGAGGTCAACTGCCTGGCCAACACCTCTAAATGCTCGTTGCCAGCGACCACATCTCTTAGCCGACTCAAACTGAGGCTATCGTGGACGCCATCTGTGGTTAACAGATAGCGATCGCCCGGCTGCAGTTCATGACTCTGGTAATCCACCTCTATATGACTGTCCATCCCCAAGGCTCGAGTCAGAAAGCCTTTTTCACCAAATCCCAGATGACTATGATCCTTAGAAAGCTGAATTAACTCGCCCTCTCTTAGTCGATAGACCCGGCAGTCACCCACGTGAAAAAGGTGCAACCGGTTAGCCTTAAATACCAAGGCGCTGAAGGTGGTCACGTAGCCATTATGCCGCAGCGCCGTCTGCTGACTGTGATGGTTAAGCCAGATGTTCAGGGCGTTCAGCACTTTAGTTGCCGCATGTTTGACCCCCCAACTATCGGGAGCACTCAAATAGTCTTCGATAAATTGAGTCACACAAAGCTGGCTAGCCAGCTGACCATTTTGACTACAGCTCACACCATCGGCAATACAAGCCACCACCCCTTTATGCAGCAACTTATGGCTATCGACACTATGGTGCACGGCAAATGCATCCTGATTCTGCAGCCTAACCCCAGCACATGAACTGCCGCCGAAACTCAACGCCAACCGCCTGGTCTGCCCGGGCGTCCGCGCTGAATGTACCGCTTCGACAAGCTTAGGATGAGCATTCATCGACTTAGCCTCTCGCTTAACGGCTCGACACATCGATCAAGGTGACACTACCATCTTGGTTTATTTCAGCCATTTGCCCCCTAGGCTCCTCCATCCAAGTCAGCGCAACAAAACCGAGTACCGCGGTGGCCGCAATCACATAAAAGAAGGTGCTGTAATCCACAAAGGACAATACTGTCAGGTAGCACACGGCCCCCACGTTGCCATAAGCCCCCGTCATACCGGCAATCTGCCCCGTCATGCGACGCTTAATCAGTGGCACTGTGGCAAACACGGCCCCCTCTCCCGACTGCACAAAGAAAGAGCATGCCATCGCCGCAGCCACGGCAACCCATACCGGCCACTCACTGTTTACTTGTCCCATCAGAAAATAACCCGCCGCTAATCCAGCCGTTAATATCAACAGGGTGGGCTTACGACCAAATTTATCTGAGATCCAACCGCCACCTGGACGCGACATCAGATTCATGAAGGCATAGGCCGAGGCCACCATGCCGGCCATCACGGGAGTGAGCGCGAAGGTCTCGGCAAAAAACAGCGGCAACATAGACACCACGGCCAGTTCTGAACCAAATGTCGCGAAATAGAGAATATTTAACACCGCAACCTGCTTAAACTTATATCTATGGATCTCAGGTACCGGCCCTTCAAATACGCTCTTATTCACTTTCCATACTTGAGAGACTTCATAGAGGTAGAGCAGCAGCAAGCAAAGATAGACGCCATAAATGCTCACATCGCTCAACATAGCGACGCCCGCTGGCGACAACTTCCACGCCAATAGTGCCAGCGCGCCATACATAGGCAGTTTCATTATCAGAAGCAGTACGAAGTCGCCTTTTGAGGTCACCTCCATCGCCGTGAGACTCTTCGGCTTGAAATAGGTCGAACCTTTTGGGGTATCGGCCACATTAAGGTAGAACACCCAGGAAAATACCAGGCTGATCACCCCGGTCAGCCCCAAGGCATAACGCCAGCCATCTTCTCCACCAAAGAGCACGGCAAGCGTTGGCAGGGTAAATGCGGCCGCCGCCGAACCGAAATTGCCCCAACCACCGTAAATCCCTTCGGCCGTACCTAGCTCATTATGGGGAAACCATTCCGACACCAGACGTATTCCAACCACGAAGCCGGCACCGATAAACCCCAGCAGAAAACGCGCTATCGCGGCTTGTACAAAACTGTCTGCTAGCGCAAAGGCAAAACAGGGCAGCGCACAAATGGCCAGCAACCCCGAATAGATGATGCGAGGCCCAAAGCGATCGGTAAGCATGCCTATGACCACTCGCGCCGGGATAGTAAAGGCAACATTAAGAATAAGCAGCGTCTTGATTTCGGCCGAGGTGAGCCCTAACGACGCCTTAACCGACTGCAACAGCGGCGCAAAGTTAAACCACACCACAAAGGTGATGAAAAACGCCATCCAGCTCAGGTGTAGCACCTTCATTTTTCCGGTAAAGCTCAGTAAATTAAAGCGATTATCTGTATTCATGGAACTCTCCTTAACCGGGGAACAGAGCAATTTTTAGTTGCAAAGTCCCCTGCCACACTCATGTAGCATGCTTTAGCGTTAATAAAATTAATGGTTAGCTGTTAATACCTATTTGAACCTCTGTGCCACAGATGCGCACCGGGTAGGTGTTCAGTTGATGCTCCGGAGTCTGAATACAGCGACCGGTATTAAGATTGAAATAGTGCTTATACAGAGGAGAGGCCACTACAGGCTCACCTGCAATCGAGCCCATGATCCCCCGAGATAACACACTAGCGCCGCCGATAGGATCGAAATTATCGATCGCATAAAAGGCCTGTGTCTGACGACAACAAAACAGCGCCACCTGCCGCCCTCCAACCAAGGCACACACCCCGGTACCGGGAGTAATATCTTGTAGCGAACACACTGATACCCAAAGATCTTGCATCTTATCGATTGCTAGGTTCATCACTTGTCTCCCTATTCAACGGTTAATACATCAATGATTTGACTGGACTTGGCCGGCATACGCTGTGAACGCTTTACCTCATAGGCCAAATAGCTATCCTCTTGTTCGGCATTAACGAAATGCTTAAAACGTTTGAGCTTTTCCGGATTTTCCAGCGTGGTTTTCCATTCGCATTGATACTTAGCTATGTTGCCGGCCATCTCAGCTTCCAGCTCGTCAGCCAGCCCCAGCTTGTCATGGATCACCACGGATTTAAGATACTCCAGGCCCCCTTCGAGGTTCTCAATCCACACAGAAGTGCGCTGTAGCCTTTCGGCGCTGCGAATGTAAAACATCAGGAAACGGTCGATATAGCGGATCAAGGTCTGGTCATCAAGACCTGTGGCAAACAGCTCGGCATGCCTTGGACGCATGCCGCCATTGCCGCCAACGTAGAGGTTCCAGCCATGTTCGGTGGCAATGATGCCGACATCTTTAGATTGGGCTTCGGCACACTCACGAGTACAGCCTGAGACGGCAAACTTTAACTTATGGGGGGAACGTAAGCCCTTGTATCGATTTTCGATATCGATAGCGAAGCCTAAACTGTCCTTAACCCCATATCGACACCAAGCGTCACCCACACAGGACTTCACCGTACGCACCGACTTACCGTAGGCATGGCCTGTCTCAAACCCTGCATCCACCAGCTTGCGCCAGATCAGCGGCAGCTGATGCAGTTGCGCACCAAACAGGTCGATTCGCTGACCACCGGTGATCTTGGTATAGAGATCAAACTCCTTAGCCACCTCGCCTAACAGGATCAACTTATCGGGAGTCACCTCACCACCGGCGATGCGTGGCACCACAGAGTAGGTGCCATCTTTTTGCATATTGCCCAAATAGATATCATTGGTGTCTTGTAGTCCGATATGGGCATCTTCGAGGATATAATCGTTCCAGAAGGAAGCCAGAATCGATGCAACGGCAGGCTTACAGACATCACACCCCAACCCCTTACCGTGACTGGCTAACAGCTCATCGAAACTACGGATCTGCTTAATCCGCACAATATCCACCAGCTCAGGACGGGTATAGGCAAAGTGTTCACACAAGCTGTTATCCACTTCATGGCCCAAAGCGGCGAGCTCACTGTCCATCACCTGCTTGACCAAGGCGCTGCAACCTCCGCAGCCGGTGGAGGCTTTAGTGCAACTCTTTATCATGGCCATATCGATAGCCCCGTTAGCCACGGCAGCGGCCACATCCCCTTTGCTCACGTCATAGCAGGAGCAGATTTGGGCGCTGGCGGGTAAGGCTTCGACGCCCATGCCAGCAGCCCCCTCCCCCTCGACTTGAGGTAAGATAAGCGCCGAAGGATGATCCGGCAGTGGCATATCATTGAGCATCATCTGTAGCAGCTGGCCATAGGCGCTGACATCACCCACCAATACCGCCCCCAATACTCGATCTCCCGCCTGATTGACCACCAGACGCTTATAAACCTGAGTTATCTCATCATGAAAGGTGTAAGACTGCGCCCCCTCAGTCTGCCCGTGGGCGTCACCGATACTGGCGACATCCAGACCAAGAAGCTTTAATTTGGTGCTCATATCGGCGCCCTTGAAGGCGAGTTCGCCGCCAGATAGATGCGCCGCGGCGACCGCCGCCATGGTATAGCCAGGCGCCACCAACCCAAAAATACGCCCCTGCCACAGGGCACACTCGCCCACCGCATAGATGTCTGGGTCACTGGTCTGGCAAAAGTCATTTATCACTATACCGCCACGCTCACCGACCTCCAGCTGCGCCTGTCGAGCCAGCTCATCCTGTGGCCGGATCCCGGCAGAAAACACCACCATATCGGTTTCAAGATGTGTACCATCGGCAAAATTCAATCGGTAACGACTTTGCTCACCCGAGACAATCTCTGTCGTCGCCTTTTGGGTATGTACCTGCACACCTAGGGCTTCTATTTGATGGCGCAACAGATTCGCGCCGCCTTCATCGAGCTGAACCGCCATTAGTCTTGGGGCAAACTCCACCACATGGGTTTCCAGGCCGAGATTCTTCAGGGCATTCGCCGCCTCGAGCCCAAGCAGGCCACCACCGATCACCACCCCGCTCTGGCTATGGCAACTCGACTCGGTGATCGCCTCAAGATCGGCAATGGTGCGGTAAACTAAACAGTGAGGTTGATCATTGCCGGGAATTGGTGGCACAAAGGGATAAGAGCCTGTCGCCAGTACCAGCTTGTCATAAGCCACGGTATTTCCCTTATCGGTCAATACGGTATGCGCAGTGGGGTCGATACTTATCACCTTGGTATCTAGCAGAAAATCGACCTTGTGCTGACGATAGTAAGCCTCATCGGTTAACGCCAGATCTTGCTCTGTCTTACCACTGAAATAGGTACTCAGCTGTACCCTGTCGTACGCCAATCTGGGCTCTTCTGAGAAGGTGGTTAGTTGCACATTATCCGCCGCTTCGCTGGCTAAGATATTGTCGATAAACTTGTGGCCAACCATGCCATTGCCCACCACGAGTACAGATATGTTATCCATCTTGCTCTCCTTATATCGCTAGGCACTCAAACGGGCCGATATATACTTGTCTTTAGCTTGCGCTTGCTGCTCGAACCAACTTAGCTGGGACGCAAGATCCACCACTTGCCCCACCACAATTAAAGTGGGCGATTGCAGCTGGTGATTAACCACCAGATTGGGCAGTTCTCTTAGTAAACCGCTGATAACTCTCTGCTCTTTAGAGCAACCACGCTCGATGATCGCCACAGGGGTATGGCTGGCTAGCCCGGCTTGAATGAGTTCTTTAGCGATAAGTGATGCCTTACTTAGCCCCATGTAAAACACTAAGGTGTGCTGCAACATCGCCAGACTCTGCCAATTGAGCCGTAGCTCTGATTCAGCATGGGCGGTAACAAAGGTGGTGCCTTGGGAAACCCCTCTATGGGTTAAAGGAATACCGGCATAAGAGGTGCAGCCAGAGGCGGCGGTAATGCCAGGCACCACTTCAACAGAGATGTTTTGCGCTTTAAGAGAGAGGATCTCCTCTCCCCCGCGGCCAAAGATGAAACTGTCCCCGCCTTTTAAACGGCAGACATGTTTTCCCAGTAAGGCTTGCTCAACCAGGATTTCGTTGATGCGTTCTTGTTCGACACTGTGTTCATGCTTAGCCTTGCCTACATATAGGGCCGGCGTCTTTGCTGGGAATAAGGCACAGATCTCATCACTGACTAAGCGATCATAAATAATCAGATCTGCCTGCTGAATAATATGCATCGCCTTTAGGGTCAGCAGCTCTGCATCACCAGGCCCAGCGCCCACTAGACTGACACGCCCCTGGCATGCAGGCTTTCCAGTCTCGCCAAAGCCGATATTGATGACACTGTGGTGAGGGGTTTGCTCATGCTCGTTCATAATTAAGCCTCAATGTTATCGCCAACTGAACAAGTATTGAGCAAACTTGATGCCAACAACTTTAAAAAGGCACTGATTAATGATTTAAGCAGTTAAAAATCAAATAGATAATTAAATACACGTAAAAATAAAAGGCAAAGATTGATGTTTTTAAGGACTTGAAAACAAATTAGATCGCACACTAATCGTGCAAACAATGATCATTATTGAACATTTATCCTAAGCCAATGAAAAATATAGCATCAACCACATACCTCTAAATAGGTATATTTATAAAAATTAAATTTCAAGATATTGTTTTATAACAACTTTAAAAACCAATGTCAGACATAAAACCATCATGGCCTACCACTTGCTTTCCAAAGAGTAAATTTAAAACCATTCCATCCGGCAGAGAGAGGTTTTCATGAGCCAAAATCCGATAACTCCTTGGATTAAAACAACCTGCGCTTATTGTGGTGTGGGTTGCGGTGTCGAAGCAAAACCGCAGCGTAACGGTGCACTACTCATTCGCGGTGATAAGAGCCATCCGGCCAACTTAGGTAAACTTTGCTCTAAAGGACAAGCATTAGGGGAAACGCTATCGGACACCCATCGACTTAAGTTTCCAATGATCGAAAACCAACGAGTGAGTTGGGATAAGGCAATATCGACCGTGGCTGAGCAATTTCAGCAAACCATAGCAAAACATGGCCCCGACTCGGTGGCTTTCTATTTATCAGGCCAGCTATTAACGGAAGACTATTATGTCGCCAATAAACTGATGAAAGGCTTTATTGGTAGCGCAAATGTCGATACCAATTCGAGACTGTGCATGTCCTCGAGCGTTGCGGGTCACAAACGCGCCTTTGGCAGTGATTCGATGCCCGGTTGTTATCAGGATATTGAGGCCGCCGATCTCATCATTCTTGTGGGCTCAAACCTAGCCTGGTGTCATCCCATCCTCTTTCAGCGCATAAAAGCGGCAAAGGCCCAAAACCCCGACTGCAAACTGGTGGTGATAGATCCCAGAAAAACCGCCTCATGCTATGATGCCGATCTGCATCTAGCCCTTGCTAACGGTAAAGATGTACTGTTATTTAATCGCCTATTGGCTTACCTCGCCGATAATCAATTGCTCGATCACGACTATATCGAGCAACACACTCAGGGTTTTGAAGCCACATTACAAAGTGCACAGCAAGATAAACTCACCCTGGAGCAGACCGCTAAACAGCTGCAGATAAGTCCTGTACAGCTAAAGCAGTTCTTTGAGCTATTTGGCCACAGCGATAAAGTATTAACCCTCTATTCTCAAGGCGTTAATCAATCCACTCAGGGTACAGATAAAGTCAATAGCATCATCAATTGTCATCTGGCCACGGGAAAAATAGGTCAACCCGGCAGCAGCCCCTTTTCTATTACCGGGCAACCCAATGCCATGGGCGGACGTGAAGTGGGCGGCTTGGCCAATATGCTTGCCTCACATTTGGACTTTAGCGACCGCAACTGTGAACTTGTGAGAGACTTCTGGCGCGCGCCTCAAATAGCAACCCGACCCGGCCTCAAAGCCATAGATATGTTCGACGCAATTGCAGAGGGAAAAATTAAAGCCATCTGGATCATGGCTACCAACCCTGCCGTCAGCCTGCCCGATAGCCATAAAATTAAAGCCGCCTTAGCCAAATGTCCTTTTGTGGTGGTATCAGATTGTGTGGCCGATACCGACACTCTGGCATTAGCCGATGTGAAGCTACCGGCTCAGGGCTGGTCAGAAAAGTCGGGAACAGTGACTAACTCTGAACGACGCATATCGCGCCAGCGCAGGGTAACGACCACACAGGGCGAGGCTAAACCCGACTGGTGGATCATCAGTGAAGTGGCCAAAAAGATGGGATTTATTCATGGGTTTAACTATCGCCATGAAGCACAGATATTCCGAGAATATGCCACCCTCACCAACAAAGCTCATGGGTTAAGCCAAAATGCGCTGGTTCTCGGCGACTTGGCCGATATTTCTGATAGCGATTATTATCGGTTAGCTCCCCAGCAGTGGCCTGTTAACCGATTGCAATCTCAAATGTTCCATCAACGCCTGTTTGCAGACGGCAGATTTAATACCGATAACCGCAGAGCCAGGCTGATCCCGGTGCGCTATATTGCTTCAGCACAAACGTGTGATCAGCAGTTTCCTCTGAAACTCAACAGTGGTCGCAGCCGGGATCAGTGGCACACCATGACACGCACCGCCTTGGCGGCTCGGCTATGTCAACATCAGCCAGAACCACAGCTGCAGATCCATCCCGAAGATGCCGCAGCTTATCGCCTCGATCAGCATGACATTGCAGAGATAACCAGTGTGACGGGCAAGGCGTTATTGAGGGTCAACGTCGGCAAAGAGGTTAAGCCCGGCGAGCCGTTCTCGACGATTCACTGGAGCAACAGCAACTCCAGTGCCGGCAAGATCAGTACCCTTGGCAAGGCATTTATCGACCCCATTTCAGGTCAACCTGAGATGAAAGCAACACCTGTAAGTATCCGCCGCTATAGCCCCCAGAGTCAGGCATTACTCGTGTGTCGCCAACCATTAGCGCGGCTCGAATCTCCCTACTGGGTAAAGCAGACAATCAAGGGAGGGTTTTGCTATTTCATTGCCAGTGAGCTGTCACCAGGGTTGCTTAATAAAAGCCTAAAAGCCCTGTCACCATATCAACAGATAACCCAAGTCATGGCCGAGTCGCCCCAACAACAGTGTTATCGATTAGCCCAGAGTAGCCAGCAGCAGGTGCAATTTGCCTACATAGTGAGTGAGCAACTTGATCCGAGCCACCATGCCTGGTTTGCAGCACTATTTAATGATCAGGATGAGCTTTCAACCCTATTAAGCAGCCTGCTGTCGACGGAGCCTAAGGGGACATTGGCTGAAGGCAGAATCATCTGCGCCTGCAAGCAGGTCGGCGAGAAAACACTCTCCTGCGCCATAAAGCAACAAGAGGTCAAAGATACCGCGACACTAACGACGCTGACTGAGGCGGGTAGTGGCTGCGGAAGCTGCATTGCGGAATTAGAGGAATTAATAAAAACGGTTTATGAGTAGAAATTGGAAAGGAGTAAACCAACGAAAGCTATCAAACATGCAAAATTAATCGTTTTTTAAGATTAAAGCCATCTGACCAATTTCATTTACACCACAAATGATAACGATTATCATTTAAGTTAATTAAAGAGGAGTTGCATCATGGCAAAGACAATCACTTTCGCAATATTACACTTCGGTGTCGCATTCGGAATCACCTACCTGTTAACCGGTAGCATAGTGATAGGTGGCGCCGTGGCACTCATTGAACCGGCGATCAATACTGTCGTGTTCTATTTCCACGATAAGGTGTGGCAACGCATAGAGAAGCGCTCTCGGCCGATGTTAGCCTGATTGGCGAGTCATTGCGCCACCCAAAGCGATTAACGCTTTAACTTCAGCATTCTTCAGATTAATAATTGAAAAGCAACTAATTTAACAGACGATAATTTTAATTAATTCCAAATTATCTGTACCTTTTGTAGGCGACATCTGCTATAAGTCGGATTCGATATTTTGCCGTTATCAACTTACAAAGGATTGTTATGAAAGCTATTCTTGCCGCAGCCTGCCTGCTCGTCACGCCTCTCTCTTTCGCATCGGATTACCATCACGCCCTATCGGTCGGTGCGGGGATAGGTTATACCAGTATTTCATCAGATGATCATGTCACCGATAATATTCCACTTCACTATGATCTTGCCTATCGCTACCAATTCTCCTCCGAATGGGGCCTAGAAGTCGGCTACCAGGATGTATTTGTCAACAATATCATTATCATTGGTAATCAAATGGATAATATCGACAGCTTCCGTGCTGCGGCCCTATATACACTCCCCTTGTCTCAGCGAAGCAGTCTGGTATTTAAACTGGGCGCCAACCAATATCGACTGAAGTTTACCGATACCGACGACAACGGCCGCAAATATACAGATGATGGTACCGGCCTGCTGGCAGGGCTAGGCTGGCGGATGGAGTTTGCTTCGGGCATGGATCTCGGCCTCACCTATCACTATCAGGCGATGGATTTACTCGATACCCATACCTTTACTTTCGCCCTCGGATATCGCTTCTAATACTGAAATAAAATGTAGGGCAAACCTCATAATAGCGTTTGCCCTACTATTTGTACTAAATCCCTCTATTTTCGCTTAGTCGACGCTTTCATACACCCTTTCAGTCGCCCAATCATTCGACGACTAGCACGCCTTTATACATCTGCATCTGACAGTGAAATGCATATTCCCCCGGTGTCATGGCCGGAATATTGATAGTAGTGGGCTTATCCAACGCCAACTCCTCACTGATCTCCAGCGCTGGCAGCTGTAGGGTCGCCGAACAGCCAGACTTATCCAGCCTTAGAAAGGTGAGTGATGTTGCCTGACCCGAGGGGATCTTGATGCGCGATGGCGTATAGACACCATCCTTGACCACTATCTCTATGCCTTCCTGACTCACGGGCGCCTCGGGCGAGTAGAGCCAGAACCACCAGACGATAAAACCTATCAGGGCGAGACAGAACAGATTGATAAATAACATACCAGCCTCCTAATGCGCTTTGGCTTTAAACAGACGCAGACGATTGGCGTTACTCACCACAGTCAGTGATGAGAAGGCCATGGCCGCACCGGCAATCACAGGGTTGAGGAGTAAGCCGAACACGGGATAGAGAATCCCCGCGGCAATGGGAATACCGGCGGCGTTGTAGACGAAGGCGCCAAACAGATTCTGTTTGATATTTTTCAGCGTCGCCTTGCTGACCGCAATCGCATCGGCCAAGCCATGCAAGGAGCCACGCATCAGGGTGATATCGGCGCTCTCGATAGCCACATCCGTGCCAGTACCTATGGCAAAGCCCACGTTAGCCAGCGCCAGCGCCGGGGCGTCGTTGATTCCATCCCCCGTCATACCCACTACCTCACCATCTTGCTGCAGCTCGGCTACCTTGCTTGCCTTATCCTGGGGCATCACCTCGGCATAGAAGCTCTCTATGCCCACCTTAGCCGCCACCGCAGCAGCCGTGGCCTGGTTATCTCCGGTTAACATCACCACCTTGATGCCATTGTGCTTGAGCCTGGCAATCGCCTCGGCCGAGTCTGGTTTGATAGGGTCTGCCACGGCTATGATAGCAATAAGCTCATTGTCTCTAGCCAGATACATGGGCGTCTTGGCCTCCGCTGCCAGCTGCTGCGCCTTGGCCTGATAGGCCTGGGTATCCACGCCGAAGTCCTGCATCAAGGCCTGATTACCAAACAGCAGCGTCTGCCCATTCAATTTAGCCTCTACCCCACGCCCTGAGATGGCGTTAAAGTTCTCGACAGACGCCGCCTGTATGTCGCGGCTATTAGCCGTCTCGACGATCGCCTCGGCCAGGGGATGCTCTGAGTGTCGCTCGATACCGGCCGCCAGGGCTAATACCTCGTTCTCATCAAGGGAAGACACCTGAGTCATCACCACATCGGTGACCTGAGGTGAGCCCTGAGTAATAGTGCCCGTCTTATCCAGCACCATGACACTGATCTTAGAGGCCGTTTGTAGCGCCTCGCCGTTACGTATCAAAACGCCGGACTCGGCAGCCTTACCCACCCCCACCATGACAGACATAGGCGTAGCCAGCCCCAGGGCGCAGGGGCAGGCGATGATCAATACGGTAGTAGCCGAGACGATGGCAAACACCATGGAAGGCTCGGGACCGAAGTTAAACCACACCATGGCGCTAACGATGGCGATGATCATGATAGCTGGCACAAAATAGCTGGCAATCACATCGGCAAGCCTGCCGATTGGCGGCTTAGAGTTCTGCGCACGCTTCACCATGGCGATGATTCTGGCCAGAGCAGTGTCTTTACCCACACGGGTCGCACTAAAGACGATGGAGCCGGACTTGTTTAGGGTTCCCGTGACAACCTCGCTGTCGATGGTCTTCTCAACCGGGATCGGCTCACCGGTCAACATAGACTCATCCACCATGGTGGTGCCCTCTATGACCAAGCCATCGACGGGGATCTTCTCGCCGGGACGTACACGCACCTTGTCGCCTTGCAGCACCTGAGCGATGTCAATATCCAGCTCCTTACCGTCGCGTATCACTCTCGCCGTCTTGGCCTGTAAGCCTATCAAACGCTTAATCGCCTCAGAGGTCTTACCCCTGGCCTTGATCTCCAGTGCCAAGCCTAAGTTGATCAAACCTATGATCATCGCCGTGGCCTCAAAATAGACGTGGCGCGCCATCTCGGGTAACAGAGTTGGAAAGGCGACCACCAGCATGGAATAGAGCCAGGCTGTGCCGGTACCTAAGGCGATAAGCGTGTCCATGTTGGCGTTGTGATGCACAAAGGATTTCCACGCCCCCACATAGAAATGTTTACCGGACAGGAGCATGATACTCAAGGTCACCAAGCCCACCAGCCCCCAGGCCAGCTGCTCGGTCGTGGTGGTTACCGTCATCTCGCCGATAAACAGACCATAGATCATCAAGGGAATACCCACGGACAGGGCGATAAAGGTATGGCGCAGCAGGCTGCGGTAATAGTCGAGATCCGCCTGTTCCTTCTCATCCATAGCATCATCGCCCGCCTCGGCCTGCAGCTGGGTCGCGTTATAACCCGCCGCCTCGACAGCCGCAATCAGCTGCTCCGGCGTTGCCGAGCCCGAGACATCGACGATGCGCTCGGCAAAGTTCATCTCGGCCGAGTCTACCCCGGACACGGAATTTAATGCCTTCTCTATCTTACCGACGCAGCTGGCACAGCCGGCGCCTATGATGTTGAGTTGTACTCTGTTGGTATCCATCTTCAATCCTCCAGGCTAGGCGTCATGCTTGCTTCACGATTGGCTTCTAACTGACTGCTTTCTGCATAAGTACCTTCGATTAGATGGCAGATCATATTGCCGGTCGGCGCCTTGTCCGGCTTATGGGACCAATCCTCCACAGCATTCGACAGCTTACGTCTCAACTTCACCATCTCTTCAAACTGCTTCTCAGTCTCCTCGAGCTTCTGCTGGATCATCTGCCGTACCAGGCCACAGGCGCTCTCGCCCTGATCCGTGCGCGAGAAGATCACCTTGATCTCATCGACGCTAAACCCCAGGTTTCTGGCGCTTAGGATGAACTGCATCCGCGACTGATCCTTGTCACTGTAGTCCTTGTAGCCGTTGACCGAAGACTTAGCCGGGCTCAGCAGACCGATGCGGGTATAGAAGCGCACGGTATCACCCGTGATATTGAGATTCTTTGCTAGTTGATTGACGCGCATATCCACTCCAACAAGACATTTTTTAAGCTCATGCCTTGACTATAAACCTGTGTGTTAGACACAGGTCAAGGAACTCAGGAAGAAAAAATCGAAAGCGTAGTGAAAAAGCGGCAGGCATAAAAAAAAGCAGCCGTTAGAGAGGCTGCTTTTATTAAGGGGTATTTAACTAAGAGCGCAAGTTACTCTACCGTAACCGATTTTGCCAGGTTACGCGGCTGATCTACGTCGGTGCCCTTGATCAAGGCCACATGATAAGACAGCAGCTGCAACGGAATGGTGTAGATGAGCGGCGCCATGTAGTCGTCACAGTGTGGCACAGGGATCACCTTCATGGTGTCATCCGACTCGAACTCGGCGTCCTTGTCGGCAAACACATACATGAGGCCACCACGGGCACGCACCTCTTCGACGTTCGACTTGAGCTTCTCCAGCAGTTCGTTGTTTGGCGCCACGACGATCACAGGCATGTCGGCATCGATCAACGCCAGCGGGCCATGCTTAAGCTCACCAGAGGCATAGGCCTCGGCGTGGATGTAGGAGATCTCCTTAAGCTTGAGCGCACCTTCCATCGCGATAGGATATTGATCGCCACGGCCCAGGAACAAGGCATGATGCTTATCGGCAAAGTCTTCGGCCAACTCGGCGATGGCATCATCCAAGCCCAGCGCCTGCTCCACCTTAGCCGGCATAGACTGCAGACTCTGGGTGATCTCGGCCAGCATCTCGGGAGACATGCCGTTGTGACGACCGACAGCGGCGGTCAGCATTAGGAGACCTGCCAGCTGAACGGTAAAGGCCTTGGTTGAGGCCACGCCGATCTCGGCGCCCGCCTTCATCATGTATGCCATGTCCGACTCGCGAACCAGAGAAGAACCTGGCGCGTTACAGATGGTCAGGGTCGCCTTGTAGCCCATTTCTTTGGCCAAACGCAGCGCGGCCAAAGTATCGGCGGTTTCGCCCGACTGAGAGATGGTCACCAACAGGCTATTGGGGAACAGGTGCGATTTACGGTAACGGAACTCAGAGGCGATCTCGACGTTACAGGAAACGCCGGCCCAATCCTCAAGCCAGTAACGTGCCGCCATACCCGCGTGATAGCTGGTACCACAGGCGATGATCTGCACGTGTTTGATATCTTTTAGGAACTCAGCCGCGTTTTCACCGAAGGCAGAATCCAGCACATGGCCACCAGCGATGCGTCCCTCCAGGGTATGAGCGATAGCGCGAGGCTGCTCATAGATCTCCTTGAGCATATAGTGGCGGTACTCGCCCTTGTCGCCCGCATCATGAGTCACTTCCGACTCTTTCACTTCGCGCTCGACCGCGTTGCCATCGACATCGAAGATACTCACGGTGCGACGGGTCACCTCGGCCACATCACCCTCTTCGAGGAAGGCGAACGAGCGGGTCACAGGCAGCAGCGCCAGCTGATCCGAGGCGACGAAGTTTTCGCCCAGGCCGAAACCTATCACCAGTGGGCTGCCTGAGCGGGCGACTATCATGCGCTCGCTGTCACGGCGGTCGATCACTACAGTGCCGTAGGCGCCTTCGAGTTGCTTAACTGTGGCCTGCACAGCGCCAAGCAGAGTGTCATGAGACTTAAGCTCATGGTGTACCAGGTGGCAGATCACTTCGGTATCTGTGTCTGAGTTAAAGGTGTAACCCAGGCCCTTCAGCATGTCGCGTAGCTTGTTGTGGTTTTCGATGATGCCGTTGTGCACCACGGCAATGTCACCGCTGGACTGATGAGGGTGAGCGTTACGCTCACTCGGCTCACCATGGGTCGCCCAGCGAGTATGGGCGATACCCGTACCGCCGACGAGCGGTGCCTGTTCCAGGGCGCTAGACAGCTCCTGCACCTTACCCACACGGCGCGTGCTTGCCAGTTCATTGTTATGGATCACCGCCACACCGGCAGAGTCATAACCACGATATTCGAGGCGGCGTAGCCCCTCGAGTAGAATTTCCGCAACATCCCTTTGCGCCACTGCGCCAACGATTCCGCACATAGTTTTTTCCTACTAACTCACTAATATGAAAATAAAATTTAAATACTATTTCGAGTAGGGAGCGAGGATCACCTCAACCCCCTGCTCACTAATCTGTTTTACCGTCTGCTCATCGACCCTATCGTCGGTTACGAGCACGCTTATCTGCTGCCAGGCCAGTTCCAGGTTAGGAATGCGCCGACCTATCTTGTCGGAGTCCACCATGACGATCACCTCACGGGAAACCTCGGCCATCACCTTGCTAAGGCCGGTCAGCTCGTTAAAGGTGGTGGTCCCTCGGGCGAGATCTATCCCATCGGCGCCGATAAACAGCTGATCGAAGTTATAGGAGCGCAGTACCTGCTCGGCCACCTGCCCCTGGAAAGATTCTGAATGGGGATCCCAGGTGCCGCCGGTCATCAGCAGAGTCGGCTCGTTTTCCAGCTCGTGGATGGCATTGGCCAGCTGCAGCGAGTTGGTCATCACCACCAGGCCCCGCTTGCCGTTAAGTTGCTGTACCAGGCCAGAGGTGGTGCTACCGCTATCGATAATGATGCGGTTATGGTCTTTGATCAGCCTGGCCGCCGCCTCGGCAATCGACAGCTTATTGGGTGCTATCTTGGCGCTAAACTGCTGAGTGACCTCGTCCGGGATAGCCACGGCACCACCATAACGACGCAGCAGCAAGCCGGTTTTCTCCAGCGCAGCCAGATCCTTACGTATGGTGACCTCAGAGGTCTCGAAACGATTGGCCAGCTCATCCACGCTCACCTCGCCGGTCTCGTTCAAGACGGCAATGATGCTATGACGGCGCTGCTGGGTGTTTCGTTTATTCACAAAGAGTTTCACTTAAGTTTCGTTTCGAAAGATGAATTATAGTGATTCGAAACTTTTTTACCAGCCCTATTGACGCAAAGCTGAGCGAAAAACAAAAAAGCCGCTATCTAAGATAGCGGCTCGACACCTAGAATTAGGCAGGGTAAATCTAGAACTTGGCCTCCAACGCCAGACCGAAGTGACGGCCCTCGCCGACCGTGACATCCGTATTGGTGCCACCAGCCAGATAGTCGGTATCGAACAGGTTCTTCACGTTAAGCCGTACGCTGACATCGCTGCCCATAACATCCATGGTATAGGCGGCGCCGACATCGAAACGCACGTAGGCGTCCTTAGTGATGCTGTTATCCGTATTGGCAAATCGCTCACCTACGTAGATGGCACCAAAGTTAAATGCCAAGTCTTCTGTCATCTCGTAACGGGTCCAGATGTTAGCCGACCATTCGGGTGCGTCCACAGGCGTCTTGCCGTTGAGTCTGTCTTCTTCCGGCCGTTGATACTCGGCATCGAGATACATCATAGATCCTGTCATGAACCACTTGTCGCTCAGCTGCCCTTGAACCCCCATCTCGAAGCCTTTATGACGCTGTTCACCGGATTGAGTGGTGATCGTCTTATCGCCACTGGTAGGGATCACCTCAAGATCTTGGGTCACGGTAACATTGGATACCGTAATATCGAAAACAGCGCCGGTTAGCAGCAGACTGCCATCGAACAGCTCCCACTTGGTACCGACCTCATACTGCTCGCCATACTCTGGGTCCAGATTCATCTGATCGTTCACATCATCCGGATCATTCACCATCCCCTGTGGCGTGAAGCTCTTAGAGTAGTTGAAGTAGATGCTGCCATTTTCGGCTGGCGAGTAGATCACCCCAAACTTAGGCGATACCGCATAGCTGTTGTTGCCCTTACCGTCCTTCTTCTGCTCATCGTAGCGTACGCCAGCCAACAACTGCCATTGCTGGTTGATGGTCATCAGATCCTGAATATAGAAACCATAGTGTTTGTAGTCGGATTCATATTTACCATCAGGATCATTGTGATAATCCAGATCAGGCTTAGGCAGTGGCTGACCCGGCATCACTGGCTGGTTTTTCTTTCCTGACTCTTTTAGTTGGCCATAGTAGTAGTCCAGCATGTTGGCTCCAATCAAGAGTTGATGCTCAACGTTACCCGTATTAACTATGCCAGTGAAATCGATGAAGCCGGTCTTATGTTGCCAGTCGTCATAACGGTCGAACGGACTAATGGTGTAACCATCGGTAAAGGGATCTTCCGAGCCCTTTAGCAGGCTAGGTGAAGAATCTAAACGCTGACGATTAAACTGCTGATCGTTATAACCTGCCTTAACCTGCCAGTCGTCGCTGAGATGATAGGTCAACTCGGCGCCCAGGTTTGAGATGGTGTTGTCGGTAAAGGTCCAGGGCATATCCCAGATGATATCTCTGCCACCAATTAACTCACCATCGCTATTTAACCAGCCACCACGGTCGATCCCCGTCTTGTCCTGGGTATGGTCATACTTAAGGGACAACATGAGATCGTCTGTAATATCAAACTCAAGGTTTAAGTAACCTAACCAGCGATCCCGCTCCTGATTAGTGCCATCCTGATACTCTCTCCAGTATTGGGTGTCTTGCTTAACCAGAACCGTGCGGTAGCGAATGGTCTGTGCCTCATTCAGGCTGCCACCAGCATCCAGCTGAAAACGGGTTGAGCCATGTTCATCTGTATCGAAACCCAGCTCAAACATGCTGTCATAGGTAGGCTTCTTGGTGACCATGTTGATCAGGCCACCAGGACCAGACTGGCCATAGAGCATGCTAGAGGGTCCCTTTAGCACCTCGACCTGTTGCAGGGTCTCGATAGGTTGCACATAGTGAGACCACTGCTGCTGGCCATTAATCAGGAATCCCGATCCCGATGAAAGCTCGAAACCACGAATATTAAACACCTGGCGGTTCCACTTCTCGCTGCCGCCGGTCACGCTCGAGTCGTTTACCAATACCTCAGACAGGTTGGTCGCCAACTGCTCGTCGGTCACAAAGTCGGGGATGACAGCCACAGATTGCGGCGTATCCATCAGATCGATATTGCCACGCATTGCGCCGGAGGCGACACCCACCTTATAGTCGTTAAAGGTTCGCCCCGTCACGGTAATACGTTCGATATTGGCCTCTACCAGGCTGCTTTCGGCATCGTCGGCCAATGCTGGCGCAGCGGCCAGGGCTGCCAACACGGCAAAACCGACAGGGGAATAGTTAAAAGAACCTAGCTTAAATGACATGCAAACCTCACCACTAAACAACAAGTAAACGAAAGTTGCGACAAATATAAATGAGAATTGTTTTTATTTAAGCTTATTTACATCCCTTTACACTGTAGGCCGATCCAGCTCACTAAATTAGCCTGTTTAGTCACAGGCTCGGCAGACCTCCATTAGAAACAGGCATAAAAAAAGCGACCATAGAGGTCGCTTCTTCTGCCGCCGTCGGCTTATTTCTTCTGCTTCACCGGTCGTGTCCAACCGGTCAGATGACGCTGTTTCACCCGGGTGATCACCAGCTCATCAGCCGCCACGTCACGGGTAATGGTCGAGCCCGCACCTAAGGTGGCACCTTTACCTATGGTGACCGGCGCCACCAGCTGAGTATCGCTGCCCACAAACACGTCGTCTTCGATCACCGTCAGGTGTTTATTGGCACCATCATAGTTACAGGTGATGGTACCGGCGCCGATATTCACCCCTGCGCCCACCTGAGCATCACCAATATAGGCCAGGTGACCCGCCTTGGAGCCTTCACCCAGCACCGCTTTCTTCATCTCGACGAAGTTGCCGATATGGGCATCACGCTTGAGCTCGGCGCCCGGACGCAGACGGGCAAAGGGACCGGCACTGGCGGCTTCGCCCACAATCGCATTTTCGATGATGGAGTAGGGCTTAATCTCGGCGTTATCCCCTATCTCACAATCGATAAGGATGGCGCCAGCACCAATAGTCACGTTATTGCCTATGGTAACCTTACCCTGGAAGACCACATTGACGTCGATCATCACGTCCATACCAAGGGTAACGTCGCCGCGCACGTCGATGCGAGCGGGATCGCGCAGGTTAGCCCCTTCGAGCATCAGCTTCTCGGCGGCGCGCGCCTGATAGGCTCGCTCGAGTTGTGCCAACTGCACACGATTGTTAGCGCCTTCCACCTCGATGGCCGAGGCTGGCTGCGCCGTGGTGATGCTGACACCGTCGCGATGGGCCATAGCAACGATATCGGTAAGATAATATTCGCCCTGAGCATTGTCTGACGACAATTGACCCAACCAGGCCTTAAGCTGTTTGCCGGGCGCGGCCATGATGCCAGTGTTGATCTCATTGATCTTGAGCTGCTCCTCGTTGGCATCCTTCTGCTCGACGATCCCCACTACCTTACCGGCCTCGCGCACGATGCGACCATAGCCAGTAGGATCCGGTAGATTCACGGTAAGAATAGCCAGGCCCTTGTCGTCTCGGGCGGCCAACAGGGCTTCCAGTGTAGATGCCTGGATCAACGGCACATCGCCGTAGAGGATCAGAACTGTATCATCGTCGCTAATATTGTCGTTTGCCTGCGCCACGGCGTGACCCGTGCCCAGCTGCTCAGCCTGCAGCACCCAGTTCAACGTCTGCTCACCCAGACGGGCCTTAAGCTTATCGGCGCCATAACCATAGACCAGCTGAATCGCCTCGCTTCCCAGTTGATGCGCGGTATCTATCACATGCTGCACCATGCTCTTATGGGCGATGGGATGAAGAACCTTAGGAAGGTCTGAGCGCATGCGGGTCCCTTTGCCTGCGGCCAAAATAACGACGTTCAGTGCCATGAAGATATCCTTGAGCGATTGCTGTTGGTAAAGAAGAATATGGAAATTAAGTCGGCTGATTTTAATAGATTGCGCCGTCAAAAGCGACACGCGGCGCCTTTTTGCCTATTAGAAGTTGATCACCTTGTCTGACTCCAGCAGCCAGAGCGCAAGGTCATCCATGGTGGCCTCGATACATCCTTCGATAGCACTCAGTTCGCTGAGGCCTCGGGCCTGCACGCAGGAGGTGCAATACTTCACCTCGGCCCCCTGGGCCAGTACTATCTCCAGCATCTGCTGCAGGTTATAGCCCTCGCCCGGTTGCTGCCTGGGTAACACGGCCGTCACGGCATCGGACAATAGAAACAGCTTTACCTTAGGCGCAGAGGCCTGTTCATTGAGCTGTATCGCCAGGCGTAGGGCGTTAAAGAGTTTCTCAGACCCATAGGGCGCGTCATTGACGACAATCAAGACTTGTTGCATGGAATATCCCTCATTGAAAACAAGAGCGTCAGCCTAACACTGCCATGAAAGCGAAACGTCTGACTCGATCACGTATAAGACGTAGAAAGGTAATTGGGGGATGGAAAACAGATACAAAAAAGGCGGTCACCTCGCGGTTTCCGCCTTTTATCATCAAACAATAACCTTATCTGGCAATGTTCTTCTTGATGGTCTCTACAACGCGCAATTGAGCGATAGCCTGAGCTAATTCAATCGCTGCAGCGGCATAGTTAAAGTCTGCGCCTGCGTTAGCCATATGGGCTTCTGCACGACGCTTGGCTTCTACGGCTGCCTGCTCATCAATCTCTTCGGCACGCAATACTACGTCAGCCAATACGGATACTGAGAAAGGTTGTACTTCCAGGATACCACCCGAAAGGTAAAACACTTCCTCTTTACCATCTTGCTTGACGATGCGCGCCATGCCAGGTTTGATATAGGTAAGCAGAGGCGCGTGACCCGGCATAACACCTAAATCACCTTCAGCACCTGAGACTTGTAGGTGTGCTACCAGACCCGAAAAGATGCTGCTTTCTGCGCTTACAATATCAAGTTGTACTGTCATGGCTGCCATCCGTTCTCCTTAAAATATCAAGCTAACGCTCGATTATTTTTTGTTAGCTCGCTCGATAACTTCGTCGATTGAACCTGCCATGTAGAACGCTTGCTCTGGAATGTGGTCGAACTCACCTTCCAACAGTCCCTTAAAGCCACGGATAGTGTCTTTCAGAGAAACGTACTTACCTGGAGAACCGGTGAATACTTCTGCTACGAAGAATGGCTGAGAAAGATATTTTTCAATCTTACGCGCACGGGCAACGGTCGTCTTATCTTCATCAGATAGTTCGTCCATACCCAGAATGGCGATGATATCTTTCAGCTCTTTATAGCGCTGTAGTACAGTCTGTACACCACTTGCTACGTCATAGTGCTCTTGGCCAACAACCTGTGGATCTAGCTGACGTGAAGTCGAATCCAGTGGGTCAACCGCTGGGTAGATACCCAGAGAAGCAATGTTACGTGACAATACAACTGTCGCATCCAAGTGAGCGAAGGTTGTTGCTGGTGACGGATCCGTCAAGTCATCCGCAGGTACGTATACCGCCTGAACAGAGGTAATAGACCCTGTCTTAGTAGAGGTAATACGCTCCTGAAGAACACCCATCTCTTCAGCCAGTGTTGGCTGGTAACCTACTGCCGAAGGCATACGGCCTAGCAGTGCAGATACTTCGGTACCCGCCAAGGTGTAACGATAGATGTTATCGACGAACAATAGTACGTCTTTACCTTCGTCACGGAACTTCTCAGCCATTGTCAGACCGGTCAGTGCTACGCGAAGACGGTTTCCTGGAGGCTCGTTCATCTGACCATAAACCATGGCCACTTTGTCGAGTACGCCAGATTCTTCCATCTCGTAGTAGAAGTCGTTACCCTCACGAGTACGCTCACCTACACCGGCGAATACTGACAAACCAGAGTGTGCTTTAGCGATGTTGTTGATCAGTTCCATCATGTTAACTGTCTTACCAACACCCGCACCACCAAACAGACCAACTTTACCACCCTTAGCAAACGGACATACAAGGTCGATAACCTTGATACCAGTTTCTAACAGTTCAGTAGTGTTTGATTGATCTTCATATGAAGGAGCTTCGCGGTGAATTTCATAACGCTCTTCTTCACCGATAGGACCCGCTTCATCAACTGGCTGACCTAATACGTTCATGATACGGCCTAGGGTCTTATCCCCAACCGGAACAGAAATAGGTGAACCTGTGTTTACTACCTCGATACCACGACGCAGACCATCTGAAGAACCCATAGCGATGGTACGAACTACACCACCACCAAGCTGCTGCTGAACTTCCAGCACCAAGCCTTCACTTTTGATCTCTAGAGCGTCATAGACCTGAGGTACGGCATCATGTGGAAACTCAACGTCCACAACCGCGCCAATTACTTGGACAACAGTACCTGTGCTCATGATTAATCCTCTAAAACTTGTATTCGTTACCCAGCCTAAACCGCAGCGGCACCAGAAACAATTTCCGACAGTTCCTGCGTAATCGCAGCCTGACGGGCCTTGTTGTAGACCAACTGCAAGTCATCGATAAGTTCACCAGCGTTGTCTGTCGCAGCTTTCATAGCAACCATACGGGCTGCCTGCTCTGATGCGATGTTTTCAACAACACCTTGATACACTTGAGACTCCACATAACGAACCAATAAGGTTTCCAAAAGTTCTTTTGGATCTGGCTCGTATAGGTAATCCCAGTGATGAGCAATCTCATCATCTTCTGACTTAGGCAAAGGTAGCAGCTGTTCGATCACAGGCGTCTGGCTCATGGTGTTCACAAACTTGTTGAATACCACGTACAGACGGTCTAGCGTGCCTTCGTTGTATGCTTTTAGCATTACGCGTACTGTTCCGATCAGGTCAGCGAGCTTAGGAGCATCGCCTAATCCTGACGCGTGAGCAGACACTTTTCCGCCAAAGCTGTTGAAGAATTGTACGCTGCGTGCGCCGATTGGGCAGAATTCAACTTCCGCTCCGGCTTCACGCTGCTTCTTCACGTCCGCGACAACCTTCTTAAACAGGTTGACGTTAAGACCACCACAAAGACCACGGTCGGTTGACACAACAATGTAACCAACTCGCTTAGCTTCTCTCACTTCCAAATATGGATGCTTATATTCGAGAGAACCCTGCGCCACGTGACCGATCACCTTACGCATATTTTCCGCGTATGGACGGCTCGCAGCCATGCGATCCTGCGCCTTGCGCATTTTACTGGCTGCAACCATTTCCATTGCGGATGTGATCTTCTGAGTGTTCTGAACACTCGCGATCTTGGTTTTAATCTCTTTAGCGCCGGCCATCTTTACTCTCCAATCTGGACCTGAGGTGCCTTAAGACACCTCCGTGTCTTTACCAGGTTTGGGTTTCTACGAACTTGTCGAGGCCAGCCTTCAAACCACCTTCGATGTCGGCGTTGTAGTCGCCAGTCTCGTTAATAGTCTTCATTAGGTCAGCATGCTCGCTGTTCATGAAAGAGAGCAAAGAAGCTTCGAAATCACCGATCTTGTTCAGCTCAACGCCTTTTAGGTAACCTTTTTCAGCTGCGAAAATAGACACAGACTGGTCAGCTACGCTCATTGGCGCGTATTGCTTCTGCTTCATGAGTTCGGTAACACGCTCACCATGCTCAAGCTGAGCACGAGTTGCATCGTCAAGGTCAGATGCAAACTGAGAGAACGCTGCAAGCTCTCGATACTGTGCAAGTGCAGTACGGATACCGCCTGACAGTTTCTTGATGATCTTAGTCTGAGCCGCACCACCAACACGAGAAACCGAAATACCTGGGTTAACCGCAGGACGTAGGCCTGAGTTGAATAGGTCAGTTTCAAGGAAGATCTGACCATCGGTAATAGAAATTACGTTGGTCGGTACGAATGCAGATACGTCACCCGCTTGAGTTTCAATAATAGGCAGTGCAGTCAAAGAACCAGTCTGGCCCTTAACTTCGCCATTAGTGAACTTCTCAACGTACTCAGCGTTAACGCGTGAAGCACGTTCAAGTAGACGAGAGTGAAGATAGAAAACATCACCTGGGTATGCTTCACGTCCTGGTGGACGCTTCAGTAGCAATGAGATCTGACGGTAAGCAACAGCTTGCTTAGAAAGATCATCATATACGATCAGTGCATCTTCACCACGGTCACGGAAGTATTCACCCATTGAACAACCCGAGTACGGAGCCAGGTATTGCAGCGCCGCAGCTTCAGAAGCTGTTGCCACAACAACCACTGTGTTAGCCAGTGCGCCGTGTTCTTCAAGTTTGCGTACCACGTTAGCAATGGTAGAAGCCTTCTGGCCTACTGCTACGTATACACACTTAATGCCTGAATCTTTTTGGTTGATGATGGCATCGATCGCCAGTGCTGTCTTACCAGTCTGACGGTCACCGATGACCAGCTCACGCTGACCACGACCGATTGGGATCATAGAGTCAACGGCTTTATAACCAGTTTGTACTGGCTGATCAACCGACTTACGTTCAATAACGCCTGGTGCGATCACTTCAACAGGAGAGAAACCATCGTTGTCGATAGGTCCTTTACCGTCGATTGGTTGGCCCAGAGTGTTAACTACGCGGCCCAATAGACCACGGCCAACAGGCACTTCCAAGATACGACCAGTTGTCTTAACTTTTTGGCCTTCTGCCAGATCGGCATAAGGACCCATAACTACGGCACCGACAGAATCACGTTCTAAGTTCAACGCGATCGCATAACGGTTACCAGGCAGTTCGATCATCTCACCTTGCATTACATCGGCAAGGCCGTGAACGCGAATAATGCCGTCGCTCACTGCAACGATAGTACCTTCGTTGCGAGCTTCACTAACGACTTCGAACTGCTCGATCCGCTGTTTAATCAGATCGCTGATTTCAGTGGAATTCAGTTGCATGCTCAAACTCCCAATTACGACTGCAGCTTATCAGACAGACGGTTTAGTTTACCGCTGACCGAGCCATCTATGACCAGGTCACCTGCCGTGATGATTACACCAGCCACTAGGCTGGTATCTACGCTGCAATTCAGCTTAACTTTGCGTGTGAGACGTTTTTCTAGAGAAGCACTAATCTGTTGCTGTTGCTCTGCGCTAAGCTCAGTGGCAGAAACAACATTTGCTTCAACCTCTTTCGCCCACTCGTTGCTGAACTCATGAAAGAGTTCATATACAGCAGGAAGTACTTCCAAACGACCGTTTTCAGCCATTACCTTTATCAGATTTTGACCTTGCTCATTGATCTGCTCACCACATACCTTAATAAAAAGGTCGGCAAGCTGGTTGCTCGCAAGAGCACCAGACAGCAGCGGCTTCATAGTCTCGTTTTCACTGACTTGAGCGGCAAAGCTAAGCATTTGTGCCCAGCTTTCTACTGCATTCTTCTCAATAGCGAAGTCAAATGCTGCCTTTGCGTAAGGACGAGCGATGGTGCTTAATTCAGCCATAACTCACTCCCTAATCAAATTTCAGCAACTAGTTTATTAACTATGTCACTGTGGGCGGCTTCATCAATCGAACGCTCAAGGATCTTCTCTGCACCGGCGATAGCCAGAGCAGCAACTTGCTTACGCAGGTCTTCTTTCACGCGATTACGTTCAGCTTCAATTTCTGCTTTACCCTGAGCGATGATTTTCGCACGCTCAGCGTCTGCTTCGGCTTTGGCCTCATCGACAATCTGAGCTTTACGCTTGTTCGCTTGCTCAATGATCTCGTTAGCAGTTGCCTTAGCTTCTTTTAGTTGGTCGGTGGCTTTCGCCTGTGCCAACTCTAGGTCTTTTACAGCACGATCAGCATCAGCTAGACCGTCGGCGATCCTTTTTTGGCGCTCTTCGATGGCATTCATCAAAGGAGGCCAAACAAACTTCATGCAGAACCACACGAAGATAATAAAGGCAACCGTCTGACCGATTAGGGTAGCGTTGATATTCACAACAGCCTCCTATTTAGATTAAAGACAGAAGCGTTGATTACAGCATTGCACCCAGTGGGTTAGTAAACAGCATAAATAGTGCAATACCTACACCGATCATGGTTACCGCATCCAATAGACCAGCAACAATGAACATCTTAACTTGTAGCATAGGAGCCATTTCAGGTTGACGCGCAGCGCCTTCCAAGAACTTGCCACCTAGTAGGCCGAAACCGATAGCGGTACCTAGAGCACCCATACCAATCAGTAGAGCAACAGCGATAGCTGTCATGCCTAATACAGTTTCCATCTCTATCTCCAATATTCTAAATCTTTAGTTAGTTTGTGATTTAGCTTAAAAAAAATTTCTTCAGCAACCCTTAATGATCTTCATGTGCCATGCTGAGATACACGATCGTCAGCATCATGAAGATAAACGCCTGCAGAGTGATAACCAAAATATGGAAGATTAACCAACCTAGTTGTAGAGTCACACCTAGGGTAGATAACGCCAAGTTAGCACCATACATCAACGCAATAAGGATGAAGATCAACTCACCTGCGTACAAGTTACCGAACAAACGCAGTGCCAATGAAATAGGCTTAGCGATCAGGGTAACCGACTCTAATAGGAGGTTGACGGGTATCATTGCCTTATGGTTAAAAGGCTGTAATGTCAGTTCTTTAACAAAACCAGTTACGCCCTTGACCTTGATGCTGTAGTAGATAATCAGCACAAACACACCGATAGCTAAGCTGAAGGTGATGTTTAGGTCGGTCGTTGGTACCACTTTCATGTATGGGATACCGGCAGCAGCTGCCAGCTCAGGAATCCAGTCAACTGGAATCATATCCATGAAGTTCATCATGAATACCCACACAAAAATCGTTAGTGCCAACGGAGCAATAACAGGATTGCGGCCATGGAAGGTTTCCTTCACGCTGCCATCGACGAATTCAACGATCATCTCGATAAAGCATTGAAGCTTACCGGGAACACCTGTCGTTGCCTTCTTGCCAACGCTGCGGAACAGCCACAAGAATAGAACACCAAGCCCAACCGAAAAGAACAACGAATCAATGTGCCATGTCCAGAAGCCTTCACCAACGTGTAAGTTGGTAAGGTGGTGCTGGATATAGCCCTGCGGTGTTAACGCTTCACCAGTTGCAGCCATGATTCATCCCACTTAACTTTGCTTGAAGTATAAAGGAGCTGTCCAATGCACTATTAACGCGGATATATAACAAACGAAAAGCGGCATAAAGACCACTTGAAGATTGATAAATACCAGCGAAAACATTGCTATGGTTAACAGCAACTTTACCGCTTCCCCCCAGTAAAAAGTTTTCATTACTTTTCCTGCTGAACTTGCTCCCGTATGGGAAAAAGCGAGGGTCGCGAATACAAAATTAGGGAGTACAGCAATGGCACCACCTGCTAACGCAGACAGTCCGTACTGTGCTCCCCACACGGCGAAAAAGACAATCGAAACACCCCCAGCCACCGCCGCCTGCATCAACACCAACTTATAGGCAGACCACCGGCCACGACGTGCTAAAACCTTGCTCAATTCATCTTCTCCGCATTCTTACTTTTTGTTTCTATGACCGGACGACAAATTATCAGGCCATCTTAGAGGTACAAAAAGCTTGCGAAAGTATACCTTTTCGCACATTCAAAGCAAGTTCAAGGTAAGTAAAAATGGGGACTTTTAACGTGATCTACGCCAAAAGTCTAAAAGTGAAAGATTAACAGATGTCACAAAGTTACATAATATAACGTTAACTTGGGCTAATTAACGGATTTTCTCAATAATACCATCCAATTCAGCCAAATTTTGATAGTTAATTACCATTTTGCCCTTGCCTTTTTTGTTATGGCTAATGGAAACTTTTGCCCCTAATTTTTCAATTAATTGGCTCTCCAGACGGGCGACATCCTGATCTTTTGCCGGTTTATCGACTATTTCAGGTGGATTTAAGGTTTTATTCACTAATCGTTCAGTTTCACGAACAGTTAGTTCTTTGGCAATCACGGTTCTGGCAAGATTAGTTTGTTCATCGCCCGACAGCGCGAGCAGGGCACGGGCATGACCCATGTCTATGTCACCATATTCGAGCATGCGCTTAACCGACTCTTCTAAGCCATTCAAACGTAAAAGATTTGATACCGTAGTGCGCGACTTACCCACGGCATCGGCCGTTTGTTGGTGGGTCAGGTCGAACTCTTTAATCAGGCGCTCAAGGGCAATAGCCTCTTCCATCGCATTGAGATCTTCCCGTTGAATATTCTCGATCAGCGCGATTACACCGGCGGCCTCGTCAGGCACCTGTTTAACGATGCAGGGCACCTTTTCAAGCTTGGCCAGTTGAGACGCACGCCAACGTCGCTCACCGGCGATGATCTCATACCCCTTGTCCGACACCTTGCGCACCACGATAGGCTGGATGATCCCCTGAGTCTTGATCGACTCGGCCAGCTCCTCTAGAGCCTCGGGCGACATATCCTTGCGGGGTTGATACTTGCCCGGTTGTAGCAGATCCAAGGCAATCATCTTGAGCTCTTCATTGTCACTCAGGACGGCCTCTTGATTCGGGGCCTGCTTCGCCGCCGCATGGCTGGTGCTTAACAGTGCGTCTAATCCTTTGCCTAGACCACGTTTCTTGGGTGTCATCTGTTTTTCCTTAAGCTTCTTGCTCTAACTGAGAATCTTGCTCAGCTCGTCGAATGATCTCGCCAGCCAAAGCAAGATAAGCCTTGGCACCAGCGCTGGACTTATCGTAATACATGGCGGGAGCACCGAAGCTAGGCGCCTCGGCTAGCCTCACGTTACGCGGGATCACTGTGCGATAAACCTTATCGCCGAAATGTTGTTTTAACTGATCCGACACGTCATTTGCGAGTCGGTTGCGGGGATCGTACATGGTACGCAGGATCCCCTCGATGGACAGCCCGGGATTTACCATGGCCGCCAACTTACTGATGGTATCCATCAAGGCGGTCAATCCTTCCAGGGCGTAATATTCACACTGCATAGGTACCAACACAGAGTCGGCGGCCGACATGGCATTAACCGTCAGCATGTTCAGCGAAGGCGGACAATCGATGAAGATAAAATCATAGTATTCTTTAACGGGAGCCAGGGCGTTACGCAGGCGGATCTCACGGGCGAAAAACTCCATCAGCTTGATCTCGGCCGCCGTCACATCACCATTGCCGGCGATCAGATCGTACTTACCAGCCGTGTCGCGATAGACAACCTCCTCGACAGACTTTTCCTCGACCAAGAGTTCGTAGGCGGTATTTTCGACGCTGTACTTATCGAGACCACTCCCCATAGTCGCATTACCTTGAGGATCGAGATCGATAAGCAACACTTTACGTTTAGTGGCAGCCAGAGACGCCGCTAAGTTCACACAAGTCGTTGTTTTTCCGACGCCACCTTTCTGGTTGGCCACGGCTATCACTTTACCCACAATATCATCCTGTCTATCACGTTCGTCGATTCGATAGTTGAATTCTTTATCAAATTGCTTGAACTGGTTAAATAATGCAACTCTTAACCCAGGGGACTAAGCCGCTTTGACCACCCGCAGCAGGTGGCGCTGTTCGTCGAGGCGAGGCACATGCAATTCGAAGATATCGGTCAGCGCAAAACCTTCGGGCATGTTCGCCATCTCTTCATCGCTCAATTGACCCTTCAAGGCGTAAAAACAGCCGGTGGGTTTAGGCAGATGGTGGCACCACTGCAACATGTCCTGGATTGACGCAAAGGCACGACTGAGTACGCCATCGAACTTCTCTTCCGGTTGATAGGCTTCGACTCGGCTCTCGACCGAACTAATATTACCTATCGCCAGCTCAAATTGAACCTGTTTTTGAAAACGAATGCGCTTGCCCAGGCTATCGAGCAGCACAAACTCTTTATCAGGATTCATGATGGCCAAGGGGATCCCTGGAAGACCGGGTCCTGTGCCAACATCGATGAATCGCTCACCCACTAGGTGAGGGCTGGCCGCCAGGCTGTCCATGATGTGACGAATCAACATCTGCTCGGGATCGCGCACAGATGTCAGGTTGTAGGCCTTGTTCCACTTGGCAAGCATGGCAACAAAATCAAGCAATTGCTGCTTCTGCTTCGGAGTAGCCGTCATCTGCATGTCGGCAAGATAGCTGTCTAATTGGGCTGCTAACACAGGGGTATCCTCGATAAACAATGGGATATTATGAAGCCGAGTCGCAGGGATGGGAAGTGCTGACCTCCCATCCCGGTCATCAAAATAGAATTTTTAGGCGGTTTTAGGCGCTCTTTTTGAGCAAGCCACGCTTCTTCAGGTGAACCAAGAGGATCGAGATAGCCGCCGGTGTGACCCCTGAGATACGTGAGGCCTGGCCCACGGTATCAGGCTTGTGATCGTTGAGCTTAGCGATCACCTCATTTGAGAGACCTGGAACCTCTTGATAATCGAGATCCTGTGGCAGTCCTGTCTTTTCGTGGCGGATTGCCTTATCGATCTCATCCTGCTGACGCTGAATGTAACCAGAGTATTTGACCTGGATCTGCACCTGCTCGGCGGCGCGTTGATCTTCGATCGCAGGGCCAAATCCCTCGACGGCCATCAGCTTAGGATAATCCAGCTCGGGTCGGCGCAGCAGCTCTTCGAAGGTGGCTTCGCGGGTAATAGGCGTCTTGAGATGCGGGTTGAGGGCATCGACCAAGGGCGAGTTAGGATGGATCCACTGGCTACGCAGACGCTGCAATTCGAGCTCGATCGCCTCACGTTTGGCGTTAAACTTAGCCCAACGTTCATCATCCACCAGACCTATCTCACGACCTTTTTCCGTGAGACGCAGATCGGCATTATCTTCACGCAGCAACAGGCGGTATTCGGCGCGGCTGGTGAACATGCGGTAAGGTTCTTTTGTCCCCAGAGTCGATAGATCGTCTACCAAGACACCAAGATAAGCCTCGTCACGACGTGGGCACCAGGCTTCTCTGCCCTGAACCTGCAAAGAAGCGTTCATGCCCGCCAACAGGCCCTGGGCTCCCGCCTCTTCATAGCCCGTGGTACCGTTGATTTGCCCCGCGAAGAACAGACCGGAAATCGCTTTGGTTTCTAAAGAGTTTTTAAGATCTCTTGGATCGAAATAATCATATTCGATGGCATAACCCGGACGGATGATCTCGGCATTCTCCATGCCTTGAATCGAACGCACCAGGTTAAGCTGTACATCGAACGGCAGGCTGGTGGAGATACCATTAGGATATATCTCATTGGTGTTCAGGCCCTCCGGTTCGATAAAGATCTGATGCGAACTCTTGTCGGCAAAACGATTGATCTTATCTTCGATAGAAGGGCAGTAGCGCGGGCCTATGCCTTCGATCACCCCAGAATACATGGGGCTTCTGTCTAACCCACCACGAATGATCTCATGGGTTCGCTCATTGGTATGGGTAATAAAACAGGAGATCTGCTTTGGATGATCCTTAACGTCACCGATAAAAGACATCACAGGTAGCGGATCGTCACCTTTCTGTTCCGTCATGAGATCGAAGTTAATCGTATTGGCATCGATACGTGGTGGAGTACCGGTTTTAAGACGGCCCACACGAATAGGTAATTCACGTAAACGATCTGCAAGGGAGATCGATGGCGGATCGCCAGCTCGGCCACCACTGTAATTTTCAAGACCAATATGGATCTTGCCGCTTAAGAAGGTACCAGCCGTCAATACGACAGCAGGCGCCTCGAAGGCCAATCCCATCTGAGTAATTACCCCGATAACACGATCATTCTCAACGATAAGATCGTCTACCCCTTGTTGGAACAGGCGTAAATTTGGTTGGTTTTGCAGGATCTGTTGGATCTTGGCGCGGTAAAGAGCACGATCTGCCTGAGCCCGTGTTGCTCTTACCGCCGGACCTTTACTGGAATTTAAGGTACGAAATTGAATACCGGCATGATCGGTTGCAACGGCCATGGCGCCACCTAAGGCGTCAATTTCCTTTACGAGATGCCCCTTACCAATACCACCAATTGCCGGGTTACAGGACATTTGGCCTAAGGTATCTATGTTATGGGTCAACAATAATGTTTTAGACCCCATCCTAGCAGATGCTAATGCTGCTTCGGTTCCTGCATGACCGCCGCCAACAACAATTACATCAAACCGCTCATGAAAATGCATCTGAATACCTTAAAACTTATATCGAACATAAAATAATATTGCCCTTAGATCGGACAGATTTACTCGATGAGTAGCCGAGTATTTTAGCACCTGGAAAGCCTTAGGTGAAAGATCAATTTAGGCCTTTCGATCGCCAAAGGATCTGGCTTATAGATCTTAAGATCTTTATATAGATCTTTTGTTATGTTTACTATTAGGATCGCGATCTTCTGTGGGTAAGTCTATTTTTCTTTTAAAATCAGAGTATAGCGACAACTTGATCCTGTGATCTGATCGCGATCTTATCGAAATAAGCTTGTGGGTAGATCGCCTACTTATCCACATGGTGGATCTTTAGTGTCGATGAGGGTTGAATAATGCAGAGTTAGATCAGATCAAAATAATACCTTATCCACATATTTATCATTTTGGATCGTAATTTGTGGATAAGGTAGATCTAATCTGTGTGTGAGATCGAGCGGATTGTGAAGAAGTGGATCTAAAGTTTATCTTGCCAGCCGCTCAACCAAGCCTGAGCGGGTTCTTCGGGGATAGGATCGTATTGTACATCGATCTGGATCTTATCCACATAGACTTGTGCACCGCAATTTTCCATCGCTTCGGTGAGTTTTTCTGGCCCCTGACAAAAGGTGTCGTAACTCGAGTCACCTATGGCACACAAGGCGTATTTGGTTCGGGTCAGATCCGGCTTCTTGCTTGCGATCTCTTCGAAAAAAGGTTGGATATTGTCCGGCAGATCGCCTGCACCATGTGTAGAGGAGACGATCAGCCACAGGCTCTTGGGGTCTAGATCGCTCAATTCGGCCTTCAGATGAACCTGAGTCTCATGCCCTTGTTCCTCCAATTGAGTGGCTAGTTCGTCGGCGACATACTCGGCGCTTCCTAGTGTCGTACCGACAATAAGTTCAATTTTTGCCATCATATTTCCTAATTTGAAACAGTTAGTCTTGTTAGACAGGCTATGCTGCCTGTTTTGGGATTGCTGCCATCATAAGCCAATTGCCGGCGCTGGTCTTCTCTGCTTATCGAATTCATAGCGTTGAGACGTATAACCAAGGAGGGGTCATTGACTGGGCCTAGCGTATTGCTGGCTTATGTCGGTAAGTGTGCACTGCCTCTATCATGCAAAGTTAGGCTTCTAAGGTGTCGTTTGCCGGCTTGCTGGCATAGAGGAGATAGTTTACCGAGGTATTGGCGGTGATCTTCCAATTTTGGGTCAAGGGATTAAAACGCATTCCCTCTGTGGTTAAGGTCGATAAGCCTTGAGGCCTGAGCATATCGTCTAGCTCTTGTGGCGTGACGAAATGGTGCCAGTCGTGGGTACCAATGGGAAGATAGCGCATGATGTACTCGGCGCCCACAATACCTATTATATAGGAGCTCAGGGTGCGATTGAGGGTCGCCATAACCAAGAGGCCACCTGGTTTTAGCAGATCACAACAGCTGGCTACCAGCGCCGCCTGATCTTCTACATGCTCGATCACTTCGGTGTTTAAGATCACATCATATAGTGACCGATCCCTTGAAAGATCGTCCGCTAAGCTGTGGCGATAATCAATGGGGATCGACCAACTGTTGGCATGGCGGCGTGCCAGGGTGATGTTATGTTCGCTGGCGTCTATGCCCGTGACCCGCGCGCCCTGGCTGGCTAAAGGCTCGCACAGTAGGCCGACGCCGCAGCCTATGTCTAATAGCGATAGGCCTTCGAAGGGGACATCCTGGGTGAGATCGCGATCAAAATGACGGGCGATCTGCTCTTCTATGGCCATGAGCCGGGTCTGATTGAAGGCGAGCACATGTTTAAATTTGCCATGTGGATCGCGCCATTCCTTGGCAAGCGCGTCAAATTTGGCGATCTCCTGCTGGGGATCTATAGGGTTCTTGAAACGACTCAGTCGGCTTTTATCTAGCATGATTTGATGTCTTAATCTGTTGGGATAAAGGCGCTATTTGGAGCCCAATTTTTGGCGTCCAAGTGTAGGGCTTTGCTATTTTTATCCCTGTATTATAGATGATACCCAGGGTGACTTTAGTGAGCTAAAAGCTGGGTCACGTTAGTTTAACCGGGAGAAAGCTAAGCTTGTGGCAATTTATACGTCTGTTGAGGAAGTGAAGTTCATGGTACAGAAAATTATATTAGATACGGATCCTGGTATAGACGATGCGATGGCCATACTGTTTGCCGAGGCGCACCCAGGTATCTCGCTCGAGGCTATCACCTGTGTTTATGGTAATGCCACCATAGAGAATGCGACGGCAAATGCGCTGTTTTTAAAACAGAAATATTCGCTAACGGCGGATGTGGTTAAGGGGGCCGACGGTCCCTTGGTGAGGCCTCCGGTTGGACCCACAACCATAGTTCACGGTGAGACAGGCTTCGGCGATTTTCATGCTCCCTCGATCGAGGAGTTTCAAGCGGACCCTAGGCCCGCTTATCAGTACATAATCGATAGCGTGCGGGCACAGCCCGGTGAGATCACGCTGGTGGCCGTTGGGCCGCTGACTAACTTGGCTCTAGCCCTCAAGGCGGCGCCGGATATAGTCGATCTGGTGAAAGAGGTGGTGGTTATGGGAGGCGCCTTCGGTGTCAACGGGCATAGAGGCAATGTGACCCCTTATGCCGAGGCTAATATTCATGACGATCCCCACGCGGCAGATCTGGTGTTCACGGCGCGTTGGCCTGTGACCATAATAGGTTTAGACGTGACCCAACAGAGCTTCTTCACCCGCCAGTACCTCGATGAGCTGCGTGAGGCCGCAGGCGAACCGGGCCAGTTCATCTGGAAGATAAGTCGGTTCTATCTTAAGTTTTACTCCCAGAAACTGGGGCTGGAAGGCTGCCATGTACACGATCCGTCGGCCATAGCCTATGTGATCGATAAGAGCCTGTTTACCCTGCGAGACGGCCCGGTTCGAGTGGTAACGGATGGACCTGCAGAAGGCCACACTATACAAAAGTTCGATGGACGTCTCTATCCTCACGACGAGTGGCAGGATAAGCCGTCCCAGCGTATAGGCGTTGCGGTGGAGGACAAGCAGTTACTCGCCCTCTATCGGGAGACACTAGTGGACTATGGTATGCGGGTAAGCGGCTAAGCGAATGTCTGTGTAAATGGCCTTAGCCGACACTCTGAAGTTGTGAGGCGAGCAGCCAGATGGCCAACACGAAGAAGATCAGCCCCATGAATTTGTTTTGATTGGCTCTGAACTTCTCGTTGTTGAGCAGCTTCTTGCCCAGGCTGCCGACCAGAGCCACCAGCAAGAGATTGAAGCTGAGCCCCATGATATTGAGCAGCAGCCCCAGGGCCAGCATCTGCTCCGCCGAGCTGGCGGTTAATTGGCTGGAGACAAACTGAGGTAAGAATAACACGAAGAAGATCAGTGCCTTAGGGTTTAATAGGTTACTGATCACCGCGCGGCGATAGAGCTGTCTGGCTAGTTTATTTTGTCCGGCGATCTCGGGTGCCTGGCTCGGTCCGGCGCGCATACAGTCCCAGCCCATCTTCAGTAGGTAGAGACCACCGGCGACCCTTAATATCTTTAGTGCAACAGGATTGAGGGCGATCAGCGCCGATACGCCCAGTGCCGCCAGCAGGGTCAAGATCAATCCCGAGGTAGCGTTACCGAAACTGGCATAGACGCCAACCTTTTTACCATAGCTAAGACTCGAACTGGCGATCAATAACATGTCGGGACCGGGGATCAGGAGTAGGGCGATCACTGTGGTTAAATAGAGGGGGAGCAGTGCCAGATCTATCATGGTGTATATACAAATAAGCCGTCTAGGGTCAAACAAGGCGCGGATTGTACAGGGTTCGAATGAATTTAACAGTGATCTTTGCATGAAAGGCTGGAGTGGTTTGGCAGCTAAGCTTTACGGCCGTGAAGTGGCGGCCAGTGCTCATCTTGGGGCGACTTGGGCGGGCTAGCTGCTCTGCCAACTAGGTGTGTTATTAGCTACTTTAGTTATTGCTAAATCTTTATTACTCATGGTTAAGCAAGTCGGTTTTTCATTTTCTCTGCGCGCCAGAGTATCATGCTCATAAACCCCATATAATCTTGTGCTATGTCCGACTCAGCCTTACCTATCGACGCTATTTATCAAGCCTTTAAGACTGCCTATTCAGACCATCATCTGGTGATCGAATCCTATACCGGTTCGGGAAAGTCTACCCGACTCCCCTTGTGGTGCGCCGAGACGAATGAACAGGGACGTCGTCCCAGAGTCTTGGTGGTGGAGCCTCGACGGGTGGCTTGCCTGGCGTTGGCCGATTATCTACAGCACCAGACGCCGCTTAAGGTCGGCTACGGCATACGTTTCGACTCGACGATCGCTTCTGATACTCAGATTGCCTTCGTTACCCCTGGGATTGCACTGCGCTGGTTATCCGGCGACATGGCGAGTCTGGGTGACTTTGACACCGTGATGATAGACGAATTTCACGAGCGTCGCTGGGATACCGATCTGCTGCTTGCTCTGCTTAAGGGCAAGAGAAGATACCGGATCGTCGTCACCTCGGCCACCATGGCGGGGGAGGTGGTTGCCAACTATCTATCTGATAAAAATGATGTTAATGCCATCAGTCTGAGGGCTGAGGGGAAGAAGTTTCACGTGGAACTCTCCTATCAGGCAAGAGAGAGTCATCATCTGCCGGATATTCGTGGGTTAGCGCAGCGCCTGATCCCCGCGTTGCAGCATGGGCTGGCGTCGACTCTGGGTGATATCTTGGTATTTCTCCCGGGCAAGGGGGAGATCTTATCGGCGATACAAGCCTGTCGCGCGCCGATTGCCCAAGTCGATCCCCATATCAGTCTGTTGTCACTCCATGGTGGCATAGATGCCCAGGATCAAGCTAAGGTGCTGCAGACGGGCGAGCATCGCAGAATCATATTTGCCACCAATATTGCCGAGACCTCCTTGACCATTCCCGGGGTGACCGCGGTGATCGACTCAGGCTTGGAGCGTCGCACCCATCAGCGCAATGGCCGTACAGCCTTATCGCTTTCTCATATTTCTAAGGCTAGTAGCGACCAGCGTATGGGCAGGGCCGGGCGCGTACAGGAGGGCATCTGTATCCGTCTCTGGGGAAAGGCGGCGCCGCTGCGGGCGACTACACCACCAGAGTTGCAAAGAGAGGAGTTGGTTGAGCCCATGCTGGCTGCTGCCTGTGCCGACGCCCAGTTGGCGCAGCTGGATTTTGTCGATCCCCTGCCGGAAAAATCACTGCAATTGGCGACAGATAGGTTAACTGCCATGGGGGCATTGGATGCTGCGGGCTGTGCCACCGACCATGGACGACGCTTGTTTCCACTTCCTATAGATACCCAGTTTGCCCATCTAATCAGTGTCATGCCCGATGCCGATTGCCTGGATTTGATGATCACACTTTCCGCCGCCTTGGCCACGCCGGGGCGTTTCTACCGTCTGCCGACCGATGAAACTAACCTATATAGGCTATCCCAGTGGGAGCCCTTTGGTTGTGATGCCTATTGTCTGATTAAGTTACTCATGAGTGATGAGCTAGTTGACGAGATCCCGCTTATTGATATCAATCATCAGGCAATTGCCGAGGCCAGGCGTTTAGCCGGGCAGATCCGTGGGGCACTGCAGATAACGATGCGTCCCAAATTGGAGATGACCTGTTCTAAACTCAGACGTCATTGGTTGCTTTCAGTGATGCGTGCTCAGCCTGAACTCGCCTATATCTGCCGGGTCAAGCGCCAACAGGCAATGGGTAATGGCATAGGGGAAGTGCTTGTTGGCCGGGAATCTCGTTTTGGCCTAGAGCGTCATGACAAGCAGGCGCCCATAGCCGCTGTGGTGTTCGATCAACATGTGACGGCCGGTCGCGGGGTGAAGCAGACGATTAACCTAGCGCTCTGTATGGCGCCGATAACCATTGATCTCATGCTGCAGGCGGGTCTGGGGGAAGACATTGTTGCCGAGCAGCTCGGTCCAAATCAGGTGCTTATAGAGCGGCGCTATGGCGGCAGGATACTCGAGGTTCGCCGAGAGGAGGTGAAGGCGCAGGATGCTATTCAATCCATGGTCAATAGCATAGTCGAAGGCTTATTGTATCCCGGTCTCGGAGAGTGTCTGACGCAGGATATTGCTGCCTGGAATATCTGGCTCAAGCTTGGCGGTTATGAGGAGGCTAAGGCCAGCGGAGTTAACCTGCTTGCACCAGTTTCAGTTATATTGGAGGAGTTTCTGGCGCAGCGTCTGATAAGTCTCGGAGTGGAGACGTTAGAGGATCTCGAACTCATCGAGGCTGAGGATCTTCAATTTGAGGGGATCCCCGATTGGTTGAGGCAAGATTTCGATCAGGCTTATCCAATGCAATTGGCGCTTGCGGATCTCAAGCTGAGTGTCACTTATCAGATAAAGAATAAATGGGTGGTGTGTGAGTATATTGGCGGTCAGCGTAAATCGGGCCCCAAACGCTGGGAACTGCCGCGCTGGCAGGGCTGGCGGGTAAAGTATAAGAAAGCCAGTCGTGTCGTTGAGGTCAACTAGTCGAGGGATCCCAAAAGATCTTATTCAAAACTGACGATATGCTTTTGAGTATAACTTTTTAGATTCGATCGCTTCAGGGGATCTAAATTTAGCAGCCTGTAAAACAAGCAAGTCTAAAAAATAAATATAATCAATAAATTACAACTCGATATGAGTTATGCACCAATTTTGATCCCAAAGTGAATTACTTGTTGATATCTCTGTTGATTAATTCGATCGCCATCTTGGATGTTTATGCACCAAAATGAGGAAAGATCCCGCAGAGATCTTTCTTGGCTTGTTTGAATATTCTCTATGTATCTCGCTAAAGGCACTAGCCTTAGGCTATAGAGGATATGCACCACAAATGACTGTTTGAAAAACGCTCATCTATGGTGCAATAAGTATGCTTATTTACCGATACAGAATGAACCGAAGATCTTGCCGAGCAGATCGTCAGAGGTGAACTTTCCGGTGATTTCCGACAGTGCCAGTTGACACATGCGTAGCTCCTCTGCCAGGAGCTCACCCGCTTGATAGACCTCTAACTGTTCCTGACCCAGTGCCAGGTGACTGCTGGCGAGCTCTAACGCCTCTAGATGACGACGACGGGCCAGGAAACCGCCCTCTAGGTTGCTCTGATAGCCCATCAGGGACTTCAGGTGCGCCTTGAGTTCATCTACGCCCGAGCCCGTCTTGGCTGACAGGCGAAACACCTTGTGGCCCTGCTCGTCGGTGGCGGCTAACGATTCGCCGGTCAGATCTGCCTTGTTACGCACCACAGTCACCCCAAGGTTTTTGGGCAGGCGATCGATAAAGTCTGGCCAGATATCATGGGGATCGACGGCGTCTGTGGTAGTGCCATCTACCATGAAGAGTACTTGATCTGCGGTATCTATCTCGGCCCAGGCGCGTTCTATCCCTATCTGCTCTACCGTGTCTGTGGTGTCGCGCAGGCCCGCCGTGTCTATGATGTGTAGCGGCATGCCGTCGAGATGGATATGTTCGCGCAGCACGTCTCTGGTGGTACCGGCAATTTCGGTCACGATAGCCGACTCTTTACCCGCGAGGGCGTTGAGCAGGCTGGATTTGCCCGCGTTGGGGCGACCGGCGATCACCACCTTCATCCCTTCGCGTATGATGGCACCCTGCTTGGCACTGGACTGCACCGAATCGAGTTTAGTGATGATCTTGCCAAGTGAGGCGGCAATCTTACCGTCGGAGAGAAAGTCCACCTCCTCGTCGGGAAAGTCTATCGCCGCCTCCACGTAGAGACGCAGGTTGGTGACCTGATCCACCAGCTCGTGGACCTGAGTGGAGAACTCACCCTGTAGTGAGTTGAGCGCGCTCTTGGCTGCCTGTTCGCTGGTGGCATCGATCAGGTCGGCAATCGCCTCGGCCTGAGTCAGATCCAGTTTGTCGTTCATGAAGGCCTGTTCGCTGAATTCACCCGGTTTGGCGACACGTACGCCTTCGACATCCATGACACGTTTGATCAGCATATCCAGCACCACCTGGCCGCCGTGACCCTGTAGCTCGAGCACATCCTCGCCGGTGAAGGAGTTGGGGCCCTTGAAGTAGAGGGCGATGCCCTGGTCGATCACCGCGCCATCGGCCGCCTTGAAATCACAGTAGTCGGCATAACGTACCTTAGGCAGGTGCCCGAGTATGGCCATGGCTACGTCGCTGGCCTTGTCGCCAGAGACCCTGATGATACCTACGCCGCCGCGGCCTGGTGCGGTTGCTTGTGCCACGATAGTATCTGTCGTCATTACTGTGTTTCCTGCGCTGATGGAGTGAAATCTGTCTTCATTAAAAAGCAAAAAGCGGTCAATACCGAGTATCCGACCGCTTTTTCATTAGTTGGAGTTAGAGGTTATTTTAACCCTTTTTTCTCCAAACCGGCATAGATGATCTTCTGCTGGGTAATGGCTACCAAGTTACCGACCAACCAGTATAGAACCAGACCCGCTGGGAACCAGAGGAAGAAGACGGTAAAGATAACCGGCATCCACTGCATCATCTTCTGTTGCATAGGATCCATGGTTGGTGCCATAGGTTGCATCTTCTGCATCGCGAACATAGAAGCGCCCATCAGTAGCGGCAGTACATAGTATGGATCTTGTACCGAGAGGTCGGTGATCCATAGCATGAATGGCGCGTGACGCAGCTCGTAGCTTTCCAGCAGTACCCAGTAGAGTGCGATGAAGATAGGCATCTGTAGCAAGATAGGCAGACAGCCACCCATAGGGTTTACTTTCTCTTTCTTGTACAGCTCCATCATGGCCTGACCCATCTTCTGACGGTCATCGCCGAAGCGCTCTTTCATGTCCTGCAGCTTAGGTTGCAGGTTACGCATCTTGGCCATAGAGGTGTATTGCGCCTTAGTCAGCGGGTACAACATACCACGTACGGTCAGAGTAATTAGGATAATAGCCACACCCCAGTTACCCACGAAAGATTGATAGAACATCAATAACCAGTGGATTGGGATAGCCAGCCACCATAGGAAGCCGTAATCGACTACCAGGTTCAGGGATTCAGAGATGGCCGATAGGGCCTCTTGATCCTTAGGACCTACGTAGAATTGGGCACTGATAGTCTGCTCTGTACCCGGTGCGATATCATACACGGCACCACGGAAACCGATATTGGCCAGGCCGCCGGCGCTTACGCTAGAGAAGATGGTGTTTTGATCGTTGGCTGGTGGTACCCAGGCCGACACGAAGTAGTGTTGCAGCATAGCTGCCCAACCACCTAGGGTCTTCTTGTCCAGGTTCTTGTCGGCCATATCTTCGAAGCTGTACTTCTCGTAGCGGGTATCCGCTGTTGAGAAGGCGGCGCCACGATAGGTCGGCATCATCATGCTGCTTTCGCTTTTCTTGATGCTGTGCTTGATCTGGCCATACATCTGCACCTGAAGCTGCTCGGCAGAAGTGTTGTTGATGCGATATTCAACGTCGATATCGAACTTGCCGCGATGCAGGGTGAACACCTTAGTGTAGGTCACGCCGTTATCGGCTACATAGCTCAGTGGGATCTCCAGAGTATCCTGGCCATCGGCTAGGGTGTAGGCCTGAGATTGGCTGCTAAAGTGGGCACGGCCCTTGGTGCTGCTGTCGATGCCGTTACGGCCTATCAGACCACTCTGAGAGATGTAGAAGATATCTTTGGTTTGCTGTAGCAGAACGAAAGGCTCTTCCTTGTCTTGCTCCAGCTTATGACCCATCAGTGCTGAGTAGACGATATCGCCACCCACAGGGTTAATTTTTAGATTCAGCTGATCTGTCGTGACGCTAATGAGTTCTTTAGAGGCGGTCACTGCTTCGGGAAGAGCAGAGTCGGCATCTGGAACGTCAGCACTGTGCGCATCAGTGACGGTTGAAGCTACAACTGAAGATTCAGTGGCAACCGGTTGCGGATTTTTGTCTGTTTGCCATTGCTGCCACAGCAAAAAGCTGACAAAGAGCAGACCGATGAGCAATATATTGCGTTGAGATTCCATAGCCTATTTATTACACCTGTTATTTTTTGGAGGGACGGGATCTTCACCGCCCGGATGTAAAGGGTGACATTTTAATACGCGTTTCCCTGCAAACCAACTCCCTTTCACAAATCCGTGCAATCGAATGGCTTCGAGTGCGTAATTGGAACATGTGGGGTGAAAACGGCACTTTGGCCCCAGTATAGGGCTGATAAAGATTTGGTAGCCTCGGATCAGCTTAGTGGCTAGCCATTGTAACGGCGACTGAGCTTGCGCCATAACTTCTCTACCAGTTTGTGCAATGCTGCATTATCCATATCCAACACGCCGTTTCTGACGAGCACGACGATATCGAGCGGCGGTAATTCGTGTTGGTGCAAACGAAAACTGTCGCGGATGATACGTTTAACTCGATTGCGCTGATTGGCTCGCTTAACATAACGCTTTGCAACAGTTAATCCAATACGAGGATGCTGTAGCTCATTAGGGATGGCGAGTAAGGTTATTTCAGCTGAAGAAGCTTTGATGGGATTGGAGAATACAGATTTGAATTGCGCGGGAGTTAACAGACGTAACTCCCGCGTAAAGGTATAGCTGGTCACTTGCATTTCTACTTATTAAGCAGAAAGACGAGCGCGACCTTTTGCACGACGACGTGCGATAACCTTACGGCCACCAACAGTAGCCATACGAGCGCGGAAGCCGTGAGAACGCTTGCGCTTCAGGTTGCTAGGTTGAAAAGTACGTTTACTCATTATGGCAATCCGTCTTTGTTAGGTGAATAAACCTTATCCCTATAAAAGAGGTAAGGGCAAAAAAGAGGCCGAATTGTAATCACTTTAGTTAAGCCCGTCAACATGCAAAACCGTCAAGTGGGTAAATTCTGCCTCTATATCTTCTCATCAAGTCATCCTTATACACTATCTAGTGTGGATAACTCTGTGAATGGCCACTACATCTTGTGGATCTAGTGATCATTAGCCAGATCGAAGGTCGCTAATTATAGATCGATCCGGATCGCTTAATAAAGCTGAGTTTGCCGCTTTGTCAGATTATTTTGATCGACGAGGATCGTTTTGGATCGGCGTAAATAAATAAAGATGATCTTACTGGGGATAAATCTACTTAAAGGATAGCGATCCTAGTGATCTCACTATAGAATACACCTCTTTTGTTTGATCTTTTGGGGATAAGTACGTGGCGGTTTCACTTTGGCAGCAATGTATCGGACGACTACAGGACGAGCTTTCCGCTCAGCAATTCAGTATGTGGATCAGACCGTTACAAGCCGAAATGGATGGGGAAACTCTAGTGCTATATGCACCGAATCGATTCGTACTCGATTGGGTGAGAGATAAGTATCTCAATACCATCAATCAGTTCTTTACCGAACAGATGGGTAGCGATGCCCCTAAGCTGCGTTTCGACATCGGCAGTCGCCCTGCTGCGAGTAAACCGGCGGCGCCGGCAGCCTCGACCAAGAGCCCAGTTGCACCCACGACTAGCAAATCCCCAAGCAAGCCGTCATTTAATAGCAACGAACCCGCGGCCACGGCAAATCATAGAAGTAACATGAACCCCACCTACCAGTTCGACAACTTCGTCGAGGGTAAGTCTAACCAGCTGGGTAAGGCGGCCGCCTTGCAGGTGTCTGAAAATCCGGGTGGTGCCTATAACCCCTTGTTCCTCTATGGCGGAACCGGTCTGGGTAAGACTCACCTGTTGCACGCCGTGGGTAATGGCATCATCAAGAACAATCCGGATGCCAAGGTGGTCTACATGCATTCCGAGCGCTTCGTGCAGGATATGGTGAAGGCGCTGCAGAACAACGCGATCGAAGAGTTTAAACGTTATTACCGTAGCGTCGACGCGCTGTTTATCGATGATATTCAATTCTTTGCCAACAAAGACAGATCCCAGGAAGAGTTCTTCCATACCTTTAACGCCCTGTTAGAGGGTAATCATCAGGTGATCCTAACCTCAGATCGCTACCCTAAAGAGATCGACGGGGTGGAAGATCGCCTCAAGTCCCGTTTCGGTTGGGGCCTGACGGTCGCCATCGAGCCGCCCGAGCTAGAGACCCGCGTGGCGATCCTGATGCGTAAGGCCCAGGAGAGCGGCATTAACCTGCCGGACGAGGTAGCCTTCTTTATTGCCAAGCGTCTGAGATCTAACGTTCGTGAACTGGAAGGCGCGCTGAACAGGGTGATCGCCAACGCCAACTTTACCGGTCGTCCGATCACTATCGACTTTGTGCGTGAAGCCCTAAGAGATCTCTTGGCTCTGCAGGAAAAATTGGTCACTATAGACAATATTCAGAAAACCGTAGCTGAATACTATAAGATCAAGATGGCCGACATGCTGTCGAAGCGCCGCTCACGCAGCGTCGCCAGGCCGAGACAGATGGCGATGGCATTGTCGAAAGAGTTAACTAACCAGAGTCTGCCCGAGATTGGCGATGCCTTTGGTGGCCGTGATCATACGACAGTGCTACACGCCTGTCGCAAAATTGCCCAGCTACGTGAAGAAAGTCATGACATTAAAGAAGATTATGCTAACTTAATCCGTACGCTATCTTCATAAACTCTGGGAAATTGAAACTGATGAAATTTTCAATTGATAGGGATGCCCTATTAAAGCCGCTTCAACTCGTGAGTGGAGCGGTGGAGAGACGACATAACTTACCTATTCTGGCAAACCTTTTAGTTGAAGTAAGTGGTCACTCACTCAAGTTAACCGGTACCGATTTAGAGGTCGAATTAGTCGGCCAGGCAGAGCTGCAGGGCGAGGTTCAAGAGGGCCGCACCACAGTACCGGCAAAGAAATTTCTCGATATCGTTAAGTCCCTTCCCGATCAAGTCGAACTCAAGATAGAGCAACAGGACAACCGCCTCTTGCTGCGCTCGGGTCGCAGCCGCTTTACCCTGGCGACCCTGCCAGCCGAAGAGTATCCCAATGTCGATGCCTTTCAGGCCGATATCGAATTTACCCTTAAGCAGGGCACCCTGAAGTCGCTGATCGATGCGACTCAGTTCTCCATGGCTAACCAGGATGTGCGCTATTACCTGAACGGTTTGCTGCTGGAAACCGAAGGCAATGTGCTACGCGCCATTGCCACCGACGGTCATCGTCTGGCTCTGAGTCACCGCATGGTGGAAGACTCCCTGCCGGAGAAGCAGGTGATCGTGCCGCGTAAAGGCGTGCTAGAACTTCAACGTCTGTTCGAAGGTGAAGATCTCGATGTGACCCTAGCTATCGGTGAAAACGCCATTCGTGCGACGACTCAGAGCGCCGTATTTACCAGTAAGCTGGTGGATGGTCGTTTCCCCGATTATCGTCGTGTGCTGCCTAAGGGTGGCGACAAGGTGGTTATCGCCAGCCGCAACCAGCTCAAGCAGGCGTTGCTGCGTGCCTCGATCCTCTCTAACGAGAAGTTCCGTGGTGTACGTGTTCAGCTGGAGCAGAACCTGATTAAGATCACTGCCAACAACCCTGAGCAGGAAGAGGCAGAAGAGATCCTCGATATCGAGTATGACAATACTCCTCTGGAGATAGGCTTTAACGTCAGCTATCTCCTGGACGTGCTCAACAACCTGCCATCGGATGACGTGCGCATCACGTTGATCGATGGTAACTCCAGTGCCCTGATCGAAAATCACGTCGAAGAAGATTCTATGTACGTCGTGATGCCGATGCGTCTCTAGTCTTTAGCATTGCGCGCCCGTAAGGGCGTGCATCTTCTTAAATGGCCCCTGCGCCATTGTCATGAGTATTAGATGAGTTTATCTCGCCTTCATATCGATTCCTTTCGTAATATCGCCACTGCCCAGTTGCAACTCGGTGACGGCCTGAATCTTATCTATGGTCAGAACGGCAGCGGCAAGACCAGTATTCTCGAGGCGATTTTCTTTCTGGGGATGGGGCGCTCCTTTCGCAGTCACCTGTCTCAGCGTGTGATTCAGAACGATCAAGACAAGCTGACCCTGTTTGCCCATCTTGAGCAGGGCGAGCAGGAGACCAAGATAGGACTTAGGCGTTACCGCTCGGGTGAAACCGAAGTGAAAATCAACGGCGATAAGGTGAAACGTCTGTCCACCTTAGCCGAAACTTTGCCCATTCAGGTGATCACGCCGGAGAGTTTTTCACTGCTTTTTGAGGGGCCAAAATCCCGCCGACAGTTTATCGACTGGGGCGCCTTTCATACCGACAAGGGCTTCTATACCGCATGGGCAAATGTTAGACGAATTTTAAAGCATAGAAATCAGATGCTTAAAAGCGAAATCCCTTATCAGCAGATTCAGTTTTGGGATAAGGAATTGGTGCGCTACGCCGAAATTGTGACTGAGATACGAAAGCGATATGTAGGCTCGTTAAATGAACGACTTAAGGGTATAATCGAAGAGTTTTTACCTCAGGTTGATGTTAAGGTTTCCTTTACCCGAGGTTGGGATAGTAAAACTGATTATCAGACCCTGTTGCAGGCACAATATCCCAGAGATTTAGCGGCGGGACACACGGCCAGTGGTCCTCATAAGGCCGACCTGAGATTAAGGGTCGGGACTTTGCCGGTACAAGATGCCCTGTCCCGAGGGCAATTGAAGTTGCTTGTATGCGCACTGCGTATAGCACAGGGAAAGTTGCTCAAACAACAAATAGATAAAAACAGTATTTATCTGGTGGACGATCTGCCATCGGAATTGGATGCTAGGCACAGGCAACTCTTGCTGCAGCAGCTAAGCGATACGGGCGCACAAGTCTTTGTCACCGCCATCGAGCCTGCGGCAATAATGGATTCGTTAAACACGCCACCCGTAAAGGTGTTCCATGTGGAACAAGGGCGTGTAACGGTAATTGAATAACCGACGAGAGAATAATATGTCAGAGAATAGTTACGATTCTTCGAGTATTAAGGTACTAAAGGGCCTTGATGCGGTACGGAAGAGACCTGGGATGTATATTGGTGACACCGACGACGGTACGGGTCTGCATCACATGGTGTTCGAAGTGGTCGATAACTCTATCGATGAGGCGTTAGCGGGCCACTGTAATGATGTGATCATTACTATCCATGCCGACGGTTCGGTATCGGTAAAGGATGACGGACGTGGTATTCCGGTCGCTATCCACCCTGAAGAAGGGGTATCGGCGGCTCAGGTTATTATGACGGTACTGCACGCCGGTGGTAAGTTCGACGATAACTCCTATAAGGTTTCCGGTGGTCTGCACGGCGTAGGTGTTTCAGTGGTTAACGCCCTGTCAGAGAAGCTAAAGCTGACCATTCGCCGAGACGGCAAGCTGTATGAACAGTTCTACACCATGGGTGAGCCCGATGCGCCGATCGAGGCGATAGGAGAGGCTACCAATACAGGTACAGAGATCCGTTTCTGGCCAAGTGCCGAGACCTTCTCGGACACTCAATTCCATTTCGATATTCTGGCTAAGCGTGTTCGCGAGCTGTCATTCCTAAACTCGGGCGTAGGTATTCGCCTGGTCGACGAGCGCGACAACAAGGATGAGTTCTTCAAGTATGAGGGCGGTATCAGCGCCTTCGTCGATTACCTCAACTTGAACAAGACACCGGTCAATAAAGAGATCTTCCACTTCGTACAGGAACGTGAAGACGGCATTACCGTTGAGGTGGCGATGCAGTGGAACGATGGCTTCCAAGAAAGCATCTTCTGTTTCACTAACAACATTCCTCAGCGCGATGGTGGTACTCACCTTGCCGGTTTCCGTAGCGCCCTGACCCGTAACCTTAACAGTTACATGGACAAGGAAGGCTTTAACAAGAAAGGCAAGACCTCTGCGACCGGTGATGATGCCCGTGAAGGTTTGACCGCCGTTATCTCAGTTAAGGTACCGGATCCTAAGTTCAGCTCTCAGACCAAAGACAAGCTGGTGTCGAGCGAAGTGAAGTCGGCCGTTGAGCAGACCATGGGTGAGAAGTTGGGTGACTACCTGTTGGAGAACCCTAACGAGGCCAAGCTGATCGTCGGTAAGATCATCGATGCGGCCCGTGCCCGTGAGGCGGCGCGTAAGGCACGCGAGATGACCCGTCGTAAAGGCGCACTAGACTTAGGTGGTCTGCCTGGTAAGCTGGCTGACTGTCAGGAGAAAGACCCTGCGCTTTCTGAAATTTACATAGTGGAGGGTGACTCTGCGGGTGGTAGTGCCAAGCAGGGTCGTAACCGTAAGAACCAGGCGATTCTGCCGCTTAAGGGTAAGATCCTTAACGTGGAGAAGGCCCGTTTCGACAAGATGCTTTCTTCACAAGAGGTCGCGACCCTGATCACCGCCCTAGGCTGTGGTATTGGCCGTGATGAGTATGATCCCGATAAGACGCGTTACCACAACATAGTTATCATGACGGATGCTGACGTCGACGGCTCGCACATTCGTACCTTGCTGTTGACCTTCTTCTTCCGTCAAATGCCTGAGCTGATTGAGCGTGGCTATGTGTTTATCGCTCAGCCACCACTGTACAAGGTGAAGAAGGGCAAGCAGGAGCAGTACCTGAAAGATGATCCGGCGCTGACCGAATACCTGACTAACCTGGCATTGGACGGTGGTGAGATCCATCCGTCTCAAGATGCACCGGCCATGTCTGGCGCGCCGCTAGAGAAGTTGGTATATCAATACCGTGAAGTAGAAGCGATTTTCGATCGTCTCGAGCAGCGTTTCCCTATCATGTTGACCGAGCGCATGCTGTACCAGCCAGGCTTGACCAGCGATATCCTAGCCGATGAGGCTAAGGTGAAGCAGTGGTGTGACAACTATGCGGCGGCCCTGACCGAAGCAGAATCCGGTGGCTTTATCTTTAGCGCCGAGGCTTTCCTCGACCCAGAGCGTCAAGTCTATCTGCCTAAGGTGACGATACGTAAGCATGGTATAGATACCCACTACCTGTTCTCTTACGACTTCCTGCAGTCGAGCGACTATCAGCGTATGACGGCGCTGGCAGAAGCCTTGGAAGGCCTGATCGAAGAGGGTGGCTATGTGAAGCGTGGTGAGCGTGTGAAAGAAGTCTCTTCATTCGTCGAGGCCCTGGATTGGCTGATGAACGACTCTAAGCGTGGCCTCTATATCCAGCGCTACAAAGGATTGGGTGAGATGAACCCTGAGCAGCTGTGGGAAACCACCATGGATCCTGAGTCGCGTCGCATGTTGAAGGTGACCATCGAAGATGCTATCGCCGCCGATCAGCTATTTACCTGCTTGATGGGTGATCAGGTTGAGCCGCGTCGTGACTTTATCGAGTCTAACGCCCTCAACGTAGCGAACCTGGACGTATAACAGGTTGCTAATGTGAAAAGCCCCGGTCTTCCGGGGCTTTTTTGTTTTGACTTAATGGGAAAGCTGTTATCTAACTAGTACAGGTGTTTTACTCTTGGTGCTCCAGGCTTGCCCTAATCGCCCTGGCAAACTCCAGTGCCTGCGGGGTGTCACCATGCAGGCAGAGGCTGGTGGCCTGGCAGTTTATCGAAACTCCCGTCACCGTCGTCACTTTCTGCTCTTCGACTATGGAGCTAACCTGTTCGAGCACCCTATGGGTCTCTTCGATGAGTGCGCCAGGCTGTGAGCGGGGAGCGAGCCGGCCATCGGCACAGTAGCCTCGATCGGCGAAGGCCTCTTCGATCACCTCAATCCCTGCGCGCCTCGCCTGCATTACCAAAGGGCTACCCGCCAATATCATCAGCTTAAGCTTTGGATTGATCGCCTCTATGACCCGAATGAGTATACGGCCTAGGGCGGGATCTTGGGCCGCATCATTGTACAAGGCACCGTGAGGCTTCACGTGGTGGAGATCGACGCCTAGCTCATCGCATACGGCCTTTATGGCGTTAATCTGTTGTATTAGCGAGTTAAATAGCGATTCGGCATCTATTTTGATAGTTTGGCGGCCGAAATTAGCCTTGTCGGGATAGCTGGGGTGTGCCCCGACCTTTACATGGTGCGCCTTGGCAAGCTTGACTGTTGCCAGCATGCTCTGGCTATCGCCGGCGTGACCGCCGCAGGCGACATTGGCCGAGGTGACCAATGACAGCAGCGCCTCGTCTTGTGGGCCTCCCTCGCCGAGGTCGGCGTTGAGGTCGATTCTTAGCGGTTTAGCTCCCATCCATTGCCCTCGCTAAACGATAGAAATAGTGTTGCCATTCAAGGTTAGCATCTTCCACCTGATTGGGGCTGACATGCTGAAAGCGGATCGCTTGCCCTGCTCTGGCCTGCGCCAGTTTCCAGCGGTCGGCCTCGATCACCATGGCCATTCTCGGATAGCCGCCACTGGTCTGGGCGTCGGCCTGTAACACTATAGGCTGGCCACCCGGCGGCACCTGAACCACGCCCGGTAGCACGGCGTGAGAGCGCAGGCTCAGATGTTTGCCCGAGTCCAGAGGCTCGCCGCTTAGTCTGGCGCCCATGCGATTGTTTTGGGGTGAGACCGTCCAGTGGCCATGCCAGAAGGCCTTACGATCCTGGTCACTGAACTGGCTCATCTCAGGGCCGGGCAGGGCGCGTAAGATACCATCGTTGGCTCTGTGAACCGCGCCGACCGGGCGACTAAAGCTTGCTTCAGCTGGGGCATTCAGGCTAAGACTATCGCCCGAGGCTAATTGTCGCCCCCGATGGCCACCGAACCGTCCAGCCAGGAAGGTACCGCGACCTCCCAGAGCCTCGGGGACCTTAACGCCGCCGAGGATTGCAAGGTAGCCCCACACGCCTTGTCTTGGACCCTTGAGCGTCAGTCGTTCCCCTGGATTGACCCGGCCGCGCCAGCCGTGCCACAGGGGACGCTTATCTATCTTGCCCTCTTTCTCGCTCTCTATTCTAGCCTCGAAGGTGGCGCCGCAAAGGGCGACCCAGCTCGAAGTCTCGAAGGTGAATTCATAACTGCCGCTGGCGAGCTCGATAGCGGGGGCGTTATCCTCATTGCCCAGCAGGCGGTTGGCCAGGATGAGCGAGAACCTATCCATGGCACCGCCGCATGGCACGCCTAGGTGCCCCTGTCCCTGCCTGCCGAGATCTTGAATGCTGGCCAGCCCGTTTACCCTATCTAGACGTATCATAGGCAGATCTCCACGGTCGTAAATCTTACTCTGTCCCCCGGTTTGAGCAGGCATGGGGGATTTCTGCTGGCATCGAAAAGTGCCAGCTGGGTTCGGCCTATGATCTGCCAGCCTCCTGGGCTCGCCAGCGGGTAGACACCTGTCTGCTCGCCGCCTATGCCCACGGAGCCTGCGGGAATGGTTAACCTGGGAGTCGCCAGCCTGGGCGTGTGTAAGCGCTCGGGCAGGCCGTCGAGGTAGGCAAACCCAGGTTGAAAACCGATGAAGAATACCTGGTAACTGGCCTCGCTGTGGCGCTTGATCACCTCTTCTGGGCTGAGGTTATGGTATTTGGCGACAGCATGCAGATCCGGCCCGGCTTCTCCGCCATAGCTTACTGGGATCTCTATGGTGCGGCTCTCACATGTCTCGGTTGGCGCGCTCTGCCATAGCTCACCCAGTCTCGCCTGCATGGCTTTTAACTGCCTGGTTTCTCTGACGACTATGGTCAGGTTGTTCATGCCGGGAATAGCCTCTTCGACTATGGGTAAATGGCGCAGCTGCTCGGCGATCCAGCACAGCTTAGATTGCGCGGCCCAGGAGAGTGGGGCTTCGGGCGTGGGATCGAGTACCAGGGCACGCTCACCCAGGGGATAGATAGTGGTTTGCAAAGAAGGGATTCACCTGTGACTGACTCTCATCATTTGAGTCTAACCAGCTTGAGGCGCAATAGCCATCGATAGCATGTCCGGACATAAAAAACGCATCCCTGAGGATGCGTTTTTTGTTTTATGAGCAGTAACTTATTGCAGCAGCGAGATATCGGCGGCGTGCAGGAACTGGGCTCTGAGTTTAGATAGCAGTGCCAGACGGTTCTGCTTGAGGGCCTCGTCGTCGGCCATCACCATCACATCTTCGAAGAAGGTGTCGACGCTCTCGCGCAGGCTGGCTAGCAAGGCCAGTGCCTGTTGGTAGTCGGCGTTGGCAAATAGCGGATCCAGTTGTGGTTGCAGCTCGTTGAGCTTGCTGGCCAGTGCCTGTTCGGCGCTCTCTTGTAGCAGGCTAGTGTCGATATTGCTGGCGATCTTGCCCTCTACCTTGGCCAGAATGTTCGACACCCGCTTGTTGGCTGCGGCCAGCGCTGCGGCCTGTTCCAGGCTTCTGAAGTGGGTGACCGCCTTGATGCGGCTGTCAAAATCGGCTGGCGAGGTTGGACGACGCGCTAGTACCGCCAGGATCACATCGACGCTGATGCCTTGGTCTTGATACCAGGCACGGAAGCGGCCCATCAGGAATTCCAGCACCTGCTCTGCGGTGTCGGCGTTGCTCAGGTTAGCACCGTGAAGTGCCTGTGCCTTGGTGATGAGATCCACCAGATCCAGCGGCAAGTTGTTCTCCACACAGATACGTAGGATACCGATAGCGGCGCGGCGGAGGGCGAAAGGATCCGCTGCACCTTTTGGCGCCTGACCTATGCCGAAGATGCCCACTAAGGTATCGAGTTTCTCAGCCAGTGCAACCGAGATAGAGATAGGCTGAGTCGGCACGCTGTCGCCAGAGAACTTAGGCTTGTACTGTTCTTCCAGGGCTAGGGCAACCGCCTCGGTTTCACCGTCCAGGCGAGCGTAGTGCATGCCCATGGTGCCTTGCAGGTCGGTAAATTCCATCACCATGTTGGTCATGAGATCTGACTTAGAGAGTAGGCCGGCACGGCTCGCCTGCTCGCTGTCGGCACCGATACCTTGGGCGATGTAGGCGGCGAGGGCAGAGATGCGCTCGACTCTGTCTTTGATGGTGCCAAGCTGCTTCTGGAATACCACGGTTTCCAGGCTGGCGAGACGAGATTCCAGGCTATGCTTCTTGTCGGTCTCGAAGAAGAATTCGGCGTCGGCAAGACGTGGACGAACCACCTTCTCGTTACCCGCGATGATCTGTGCCGGATCCTTAGACTCGATATTCGTTACGAAGATGAAGTGAGGCAGCAGAGTGCCCGCCTTGTCGAATACCGGGAAGTATTTCTGATCGCCTTTCATGGTGTAAACCAGGGCTTCGGCCGGTACGTCGAGGAATTTCTCTTCGAAGTTGGCGGTGAGTACGACCGGCCACTCGACCAGAGAAGTCACCTCTTCCAGCAGATCTTCGTCGATCTCGGCGACGCCGCCGATGGTGTCGGCAGCTGCCTGCGCGTCGGCCTTGATGATGGCCATACGCGCCTGATAGTCGGCCATCACCTTGCCCTGGGTTTCCAGCGCGGTGAGGTAGTTATCGGCATGATCCAGCTCCAGGGTATCTACACCCATGAAGCGGTGGCCGCGGATAGTGCGTGCCGATTTTATGCCCAGCAGCTCGCCAGCAATTAGCTCGTCGCCCATCAACATGGTAACTGTGTGTACCGGACGGATAAATTGGGTCTTGCTACTGCCCCAACGCATAGGCTTAGGAATAGGCAGCTTGTCTAAGGCGCGCTGGGCCATGTCGGCTACCAGTGACTTAGTCTCTACGCCGACGACCTTGGCCTTGTGTAGCAACCATTCGCCCTTGTCAGTGGTGAGACGTTCTGCCTGCTCGACCGTGATGCCGTTACCACGGGCCCAGCCCATGGCTGCCTTGGTTGGGTTTCCATCGGCGTCGAAGGCCTGGGCGATGGCCGGGCCACGCTTTTCGACAACTTTGTCCGCCTGGGCGGTCACCAGGGCGTTTACCTTAAGAGCCAGACGACGCGGCGCAGCGTACCAGGTGGCCGACTCATAGCTTAGCTCCGCTTTCTTTAGCTCTTCTTCGAAGTTAGCCAGGAAAGATTCGGCTAAGGTGCGCAGTGACTTTGGCGGTAACTCTTCTGTGCCTACTTCAATGAGTAAGTTTTCAAATTTCATCTTAATATACCTCTACTTACACATTGGGAAGCCGAGTGCTTCACGGGCTTGATAATAGGACTCTGCTACTGCCTTGGCCATGGTGCGCACACGCAGAATGTAACGCTGACGCTCGGTAACCGAAATGGCATGACGGGCATCGAGTAGGTTGAAGGCGTGCGAGGCTTTCATTACCTGCTCATAGGCAGGCAAGGGCAGTGGCGTTTCCAGGGCTAACAGCTCGTTACAGGCCTTCTCGCAATCGTCAAACTGCTTGAACAGTACTTCGACGTTGGCGTGTTCGAAGTTGTAGGTCGATTGCTCAACCTCGTTTTGATGGAACACGTCGCCATACATGATCTTACCCATAGGGCCGTCGGTCCATACCAGATCATAGACGCTGTCGACTTCCTGGATATACATGGCCAGACGCTCTAGACCATAGGTGATCTCACCGGTAACCGGACTACATTCCAGGCCACCCACCTGCTGGAAGTAGGTAAACTGAGACACTTCCATGCCGTTGAGCCAGACTTCCCAGCCCAGACCCCAGGCACCCAAGGTTGGAGATTCCCAGTTGTCTTCCACGAAGCGTACGTCATGGATATTCATATCGACGCCCAAGGCCTCGAGAGAACCCAGGTAGAGCTCCTGGATATTGCTTGGTGACGGTTTGAGTACCACCTGGAACTGGTAATAGTGCTGCAGACGGTTAGGGTTTTCACCGTAACGACCATCGGTAGGACGACGACATGGCTGAACATAGGCGCTGCTCATCGGCTCAGGGCCAAGAGAACGCAAGAAGGTCATAGGGTGGAAAGTACCCGCGCCTACTTCCATGTCCAGCGGTTGAACGATGGCGCAACCTTGCTGCGCCCAGTATTCCTGCAGGGTTAAGATGAAACCCTGGAATGTTTTTACGTCATGTTTCGTCGTCATGTCTACTACTGTCGGCTTGTGATAGAAAATGGTTTCGATTATACCTTGTTGAAAAAGGCTTATGTAGGTTATTTTTTACCTTAACGGCGGAAAAATAGGAAAAAACACCATGGATGTTAAGCGTTGTGGCTGGGTCGGCGAAGATCCACTATATCAGGCGTATCATGACGAGGTTTGGGGGCGTCCCGTGTATGACAGCCAAGAGCTGTTTGCCAAGCTCTGTCTGGACGGGCAGCAGGCAGGACTCTCCTGGATCACCATACTCAAGAAGCAGCAAAATTATGAGGCTGCCTTTGCGGATTTTGACCCTTACGTTATTGCTAAGTTTGATGAGCAAAAGGTAGAGGAATTACTACAAAATCCCGGCATTATTCGTAACCGGCTCAAGGTGAACTCCATCATCAAGAATGCCAAGGGGTATATCGCCTTCGTGGAGCAGGGCAACGACTTCTCCGAATTTCTCTGGAGTTTCGTTGGCGGCCAGCCCAAGCTGAATCACTTTCAACGGCTGGAGCAGCTGCCGGCACAGACCTCCGAGTCGGAAGCCATGTCGAAGGCATTGAAAAAGCTTGGGTTTAATTTTGTCGGCCCGACCATCTGCTATGCTTTTATGCAGGCGGTAGGCATGGTCAACGACCACACCGCCGACTGTTTCTGTTACCAAGATAAGTCTAACTAAGGTGCTTAGTAACCCTTAAAGCGCATGGTGGAAGGGTCATCTGTCTGTAGATAGATGGCCTGAAATTGTGTCTCACCCGTGTCGAGTTGAGCCTGCTTGATAAATGCGTAGTTCTTATCAAATTCACTTAATTTATCAATACTTTGTTGGCTGATAGTGTCTGTTGTAAGGCTTAGAACGCAGATTCTGTCTCCGCAGGCATATTTTTCACTGTATATGGTCTCCGGCAAACGGGTGAGTCTGTCGGCCAGTGCCGATTGGCGCTGCTGGCCGATGGCATCATAGTTGTCGAGGGACTCGATGAGATCGACATAGGCTTCCAGGTCTTTACCAAGTATTCTTTCTATCTGCCCAGCATCGATAACGCCGTTAGCATCTATGATCTGTGCCACCAGTTGCTTGGCTGAGGTCTGATTGTCGTCCTGGTGTTCAATCGATTCGTTTGTATCGGCATCGACCTTATTCCCGCTGTCGGTGTTCTCACTTATAAGGCTTACTGTTTCTACCTTGCTGCTAGTATGAGTCTGGGCCGGAGACTGATTTTGATCACTCTTGTCTTGGTTAACTTGGGCGATGGGAGCTTTTGGCTCATCTCTTGATTGAGCATGGTCTGCCTCTAGCATCAAATAGGCGATGGCCGAGATGGATAATAATATGAGTAAGGGAAGTTTTAGGGATTTCATTTCCAGCGTCCTTTTGAGTTGCGCTCTTCCTGATTGAGCCGTGGTCGATTAGCTTAGGCTAATTTGCTGGCGAGTGTAAATACAAGATATAAAAAAGGTGTTCCACGTGAAACACCCTTTCTGCCTTTTAGGCCATTTTTGATCTGTTTTTAAATTTTTCTGAAATTAAAATTCGTGGCAGATATTGGCCAGATTTTAAAATTCAAAACGTTTAATTTTCGAAGAAAAATGGCTTACGTTTGCTCTTGTCACCATTGAGCTGATTCATCGACTCGGCGTCGAACAGTTTACCGTTGACCATGGTGTAACTCACCTTGTCTGTTACTCGGATATCTTCCAGCGGATTGCCATCGATAACGATCAGGTCGGCCAGCTTGCCCGTCTTGATCGAACCGAGTTGATGATCCATGCCGAAGGTTTCCGCCGGATTGATGGTGGCCGTCTTTAACACCTCCATGTTATCCATACCACCTTGGGCAAACATCCACATCTCCCAGTGTGCGGCTAAACCTTCTCGCTGGCCATGGGCACCTATGTTTGGTTTCACGCCAAGGTCGTTGAGTTCGTTTGCGACTCTGGCGACATTGAAGTGGTTATAGTGTCCGTCCGGTGCGGTAGGGCGACGCATGGAGCGTGCCTCTAGCAGATCGCTCGGCACATACTTAGACAGGCGAGGGTGAGACCAGACATCTGTCTTATCGTACCAATAGTTTTCTCCCGAGATACCACCATAGGCCACCACTAGGGTTGGCGTATAGTGAACCTCTGTCTGGCTCCAGAACTGTTTGATATCGCTGTAGATGGCGGCCGCCGGCAGAGAATGCTCTACCGTGGTATGGCCGTCGGCGATCATGGTCAGGTTATGCTGCAGCAGGCTGCCGCCTTCTGGTACCACCATCATCTCAAGTTCTCTCGCCGCCGCGATCACCTGCTGACGCTGATTGCGCCTTGGCTGGTTATAGCTCTTCACGCTGAAGGCGCCAACCTTCTTGAGGCGCTCCAGATGGAACTTGGCGTCGTCTACCGAGTCGATGTGCGAGGTATAGCCGGGTAAGTTAGCGCCATAGAGAATAGTGCCGGTTGAGAAGATTCTCGGCCCGACGATATTACCCGCCTTCTGCTGCTCAGAGGCGGCGAAGATCTCAGTAGTGTCGTTAGAGGGGTCGTGAATGCTGGTCACACCCAATGCCAGGTTGGCATACAGCTCCCAGTTTTGCTGAGGAATGATCTCATTCTCTCCTTGAGCACCATGGGCGTGGGCGTCGAACAGGCCGGGCATGATGCTCTTGCCCTTGATGTCGATAACCTGGGTGCCATTAGGCACCTGAGTGTTGGCGTCGCCGACCTTGATGATCTTGTTGTTCTCGATGATCACCACGCCGTTTTCGATCACCTTGTCATCCTCCATGGTGATCACGCGTCCACCGACGAAGGCTATGGTTCCACGTGGAACATCGGCCTTCTTCTCGAAGCCAATCTGAGTGATCTTGGGTTCGATAGTCGGCGCTTTTTCGTCGGCCTGATAGTCGGTGTCGACATCCATCTGGTACAACTCCGGGCCAAGTGTCCAGTAGAGTTGCGAGCTGTCGCCGTTCCAACTGATGCTTTCACCGGCGCGAACGCTGAGCTGAGTGACAGGTAGGTTATCGGCCTTAGGACCTATCTCTATGGTCTCGCCATGCTTGGCAAATGGGGTGACCCATACCTTGAAACGCTCGGCAAAGGCTAGCTGCTCGCCGTCTGGAGAGACCCTGAATTCGGTGGCATGCTTGCTGGTGTAGTGCACTCGCTTCTGGAAACCATGTAGGTTGATCGAGGCTAGCTGAGGTGTCTCTCCATGATCCATGAAGAAGACGCGATCACTGTCGGCACCAAACTGGGGTTGAAAGCCATCGGGTGTGATCTTGCGGTTCTCTTTGCCCTTGATGTCGACGACATAGAGGCCGGGTTCCTGTGACCAGGTGCGCGGCGTGATATAACCGCCCTTAATCTTACGGTAAACCACGAGATCGCCATAGGGAGAGAAGGTGGGTTCAACATACTTGCCTGGCTCTTGGGTCAGTGTCTTGCTGCGACCGCCACGAGCATTAATGATACGGACGCTACCTTGCTTGTCGTCGTCCCAAGTGGTGAAGACTATCTTCTTACCGTCACGAGACCATTGAGGATAGAGCTCTCTTACCTCATTGTCTAAATTGGTCAGGCGGCTAATCTTGCCTTCAGGAAGACGCTTGATCCAAAGCTTACCCAGAGCCTCATAAACCACCTTATCACCGTCCGGTGATACCTGCGCCATGCGCAGCATCTTCACGTCGAAGCTGTCTTGATCGATATTCTGCTTGAAGCGCACCGAGGGTTGCACCGCGAGCTCAGTTTTCACCTTGAAGGGGATCTCTTTAACCGACTTGCTCTCCACGTCCAGGCGGTTGATCTTACCACCGGCCCAGAAGACCAGTTCTTCATTATCTGCCGTCCAGCTCATGCTTGGATAGACGCCGTGGATGGCCCAGGTTTCCTGCATGTCACGATCTAGCTTGTCATAGAGCCTGGTCTGTTTGCCCGACTTAAGATCCAACAAATAAAGCGTCGACTGGAAACCATCACGCTTGATGTAGGCGAGTTTAGTGCCGTCTGGGCTAGGGGTTGGGCGAATCGCGCCGCCTGTACCTTCAATCAGTACCTCTATGTCGCCAGTCTGGGTGTCATAGCGTTTGATCTTGTAGATGCCTTTAACCGAATCCTTGGAGTAGTGGAAGGTCTTACCCGGGGTGGCATCCTGACTGAAATAGACATAGCGACCATCGGGCGAATAGGCGGGTTCGCCCAGGTCTTTCTGTTCGTTCGGGCGCTCGGTTAACTTAACCCCGGTACCGCCGGCAACGTGATAGAGCCAGACTTCGCCGGCACCCAGGCTGCGACTACCGGTAAAGTGTTTACGGCCGATGAGGTATTGAGAATCCGGGCTCCATGCTGGGCTGTTGAGCAGGCGAAAGGTTTCCTTGGTGACCGGGCGGGGATCTGTGCCGTCGGCATTCATCACCCAAATATTGTCGCCGCCATCTTCATCCGAGGTGAAGGCGATGTGCTTACCATCCGGACTATAGACGGGTTGCATCTGCCAGGCGATGCCTTGAGCCAGTGGCTTGGCTTCGCCGCCTTCGATAGGCATCTGATAGATGTCACCCAGCAGGTCAAATACGATATGTTTACCGTCTGGGCTGACACTGACGTTCATCCAGGTGCCTTCGGTGACATCTATCTTAACCTGTTCCAGCGGAGCCTTGGTTGGGGCATTCACCTGCCAGGCTGAGTCGGTATCTTTGTCCGCCGCCAAGCTGGGCAGGGAAAGGCTGAGGGCGATCGCCGCGCAGAGGGGCGTTAATTTTTGTTTTAGCATAGGAGTTCCCAGTTTCATTATTATCCTTGGTTGGGCGCCTTAGTGTGGCTACATAGAGGGTGTTGTATACAATCTAGTTATCGCATAAATTCGATAACAGTAAAACCTAATTTCTGTGACATTTGGTGAATGATGAGCATAGCCTGGACGGCTTAAATTGGGCTTAAGTCAGATAAGCTGAAAGCCTTGTTAGATATCACAAGGGCAGGACCCGAGTTGTAATTTGCGCTGCGTAAGCGTCAGGAGTCTAAGATTGGCAGCCTGGTTGGCTGCGATCGGGGGAGAATAAACTTAGCTATTCGACCAAGTGTACGCTATCGCCGATACTGATCTCTGCATCGTTGAGTACCCGGCAGGTGACTCCGCCGCGCCAGTCTGGTTGCAGAGCCGCCTCGAGCCCCGCATAGGCCATTTCCATCTTCTTACAGGGATCGGTTTCGCCTGTGATCTCCAGTTGTAAGGCGCCTATTTGAATCACCTTGCCAAGGTCTTGTTCGCTGAAGCTGATGCCATCTATGAGAAGGTTGGCTCTGCGGGTTGTCCAGGGGAGTTCAGTATCGAGTGTCTGGCAGGCATCTTGCCATTGCTGCGCCGACAGTAGGGTGACCTGACGTTTACCTGGCTTTCCAAATACATCTTGTGCAACCCCTGTGCTGGTGGTGACGAGTGCCGCCGAGGTTTCCAGCATGGATCCACCTTTGACTACCTTGTAGCTAATGCCTTGTAAACTTGCCATTTCTATCAATCCTTTTGAATGCCGAATCTCAGTGTAAACCTTGACTCAAACCGCTGGCAAGGGGAATCGGCTATGTGCCGGGTAAGCTTTTTAGGCGAGGGAAGTGCGCTTGCGGATTAAGGCAGCAGGGAAAGACTTGCTCTCTTAATCGTTAGAACTCTAGTTTGATTAGAGCCCTTTCTTGATTAGATATTGGAAAGGCATGGACTCTGTCTGGCTGGCGATTAGGGTGTGATCCATAAATTCGCAGAAGCTGGGAATATCGCGTGTGGTCGCCGGATCGTCGGCGATGATCAGCAGGGTCTCTCCCTCGTTCATTTTGCGCACTGACTTTCTCACCATCATCACAGGCTCGGGACAACGTAGCCCTAGGGCGTCGAGTTGGTGTTGTGCTTGTGCAAAAGGGTCGCTCATATCGTAAACCTTAATTGAAGTGAGACCGGATAAAATTGAGGGAGCTAATATTACTCTAGCCGGGCATTTAAGCCAAGTCGTGCCCCGTGGATTTGTGATCCTCTAAAGGGCGTTTCACGTGAAACACTCTGGATTATACCAGAGAGACGAAACGCGCCTGGGTAACTTCTTTAAGATCCGTGGGCATGAGTTCTATATCCAGGCCGCGGCGTCCGCCACTGACATAGATTTGCGGCAAAGGCTCGGCACTCTCATCGATAAAGGTCGCCAGGCGTTTCTTCTGCCCAATAGGGCTAACGCCGCCGAGTACATATCCCGTGCTGCGCTGCACCTTTTCAGGTGCGGCCATGGCGGCTTTCTTGGCTTTTGCCGCCTTCGCCAGTTGCTTCAGGTTGAGCTTCTTGTCTACCGGGATGATGGCGACTACCAGATTGCCATTATCGAGTTCGGCGACCAGGGTCTTAAATACCCACTCCGTCGGGAGTTGGAGTTTTGCCGCCGCCTCCAGGCCATAGGCACCGGCATTGGCGTCGTGTTGATATTCATGGAGACGGTAGGGGATCTTGGCCTTATCGAGCATCTTAGTTGCGGGTGTCATGACTCTCTCTTTCTAGGGATTTACGCATCACGCTGACCGTTAGGTCTGAGTAGGGAAGTGTAGCGACAAGCCGCCAGCCTAGGCTGTGATAGAGGCCGAGGTTTTTGGCTTCCGTTTGCAGATAGAGGCTGTCTGCGTTAAAGGCTAAGGCATATTCTTCGGCAACCGCGATTAACCCTTTGGCTATGCCTTGCCCTCGATGAGATGGGCTTACATAGATGCCGCCGAGCCAGACGCTATCGGCAGGGTATTGAGGGTTTTCCTGATACCTGAGCTGGATGGCGCCTACGGGAAGGCCGTTCACTAAGGTGAGCCAGAGTTGCGGGATCCCCGAAAGTTGTAGATATTGGTTTAGCGTATGAGTCAATTCGGCCTGAGTGCGATTGGCACCTAAGTGTCCCCACTCCTCGTGATACCAGGCAGCGACTTGCGCTATGGCCTCTGGCTTGTCTAATAACCGAATGATCTCCATATGCCTCTATCTGAGCAGATACTCATGTTGACGATATTACAGCAGTGGTTGTGAAGATAAAGCCAGAAAGTGTCTTAATCGCGTTAGGCAGAAAAGCTTTGGTGAGGGGAGCTTGGTCCTAGGTCTTAGCCTCGGTGTTTCACGTGAAACAAAAAAAGGAGCGACTAGGTCACTCCTTTTCTTAGGCATAACGGTAAGGGACGCGTTAGGCGCGTTCGAATACGGTTGCTATGCCTTGGCCCAGACCGATACACATGGTCGCTAGACCTAGGGTCGCATCTTTGCTTTCCATCAGGTTGATCAGCGTGGTCGAGATACGTGCGCCCGAGCAGCCTAGTGGGTGGCCCAGGGCGATGGCGCCGCCGTTGAGGTTCACCTTCTCATCGACCAGCTCCATCAGGCCAAGATCTTTCACACAAGGCAGTGACTGCGCGGCGAAGGCTTCGTTGAGTTCGATAAGGTCGATATCGTTCATGGTGAGACCTGCGCGTTGCAACGCCTTCTGGGTAGCAGGAACAGGACCATAGCCCATGATGGCCGCGTCACAGCCTGCAACCGCCATAGAGCGGATACGTGCGCGGATCGGCAGCCCTAAGGCCTTGGCTTTCTCTTCTTCCATCACCAACATGGCCGAGGCGCCGTCAGACAGCGCCGAAGAGGTGCCAGCGGTGACCGTACCGTTGGCCGGGTCGAATACCGGACGCAGAGTCGCCAGCGACTCAAGTGAGGTCTCAGGACGAATCACCTCGTCATGCATTACCTTGATCAGTGCGCCGTTGGCGTCATGACCCTCGATAGCATGGATCTCGTTGGCGAAGCGGCCTTCGACCGTTGCCGCGTGGGCACGCTGGTGTGAACGTACCGCAAACTCATCCTGCTGCTGACGCGAGATGCCGTGCATCTTACCCAGCATCTCGGCGGTGAGGCCCATCATGCCAGAAGCCTTAGCGACATTGGTTGCCAGGCCCGGGTGGAAGTCGACACCATGGTTCATCGGCACGTGGCCCATGTGCTCGACGCCGCCGACAATAAAGGTATCACCCATGCCCGTCATGATGGCGCGAGCGGCCTGATGAATGGCTTCCATGGAAGAACCACACAGACGGTTTACCGTCACCGCACCGGCCTGTTTCGGGATGCCCGCCAGTAGCGCCGAGTTACGTGCGATGTTGAAGCCCTGTTCCAGCGTCTGCTGTACACAACCCCAGATCACGTCTTCTATGGTGTTAGGATCGAGTTGAGGATTGCGAACCAAGAGGGCCTTCATCAGCTCGGCAGAGAGCGACTCGGCGCGCACGTTTCTGAATACCCCAGCCTTAGAGCGGCCCATGGGAGTACGGATGCAATCTACAATAACTGCTTGTTTCATTATTCTATTCCTTCCGGGTGATTAGGCTGGGTAGTAACTGCCGTTGGTGGCAGCCAGTTCACGCATCTTGTCGGTTACCTGATACAGGCCACCCAGGTGGGCATACTGATCGGCAAGGGCGACAAAGTTAGCGACACCTAAGGTGTCCAGGTAGCGGAACACACCTCCTCTGAATGGAGGGAAACCGAGTCCATAAACGAGTCCCATATCGGCTTCGGCTGGCGTGGCTATGATGCCTTCTTCCAGACAACGAACCGTCTCGATGATCATAGGGATCATGGTGCGGGCGATGATCTCGTCGCTGCTGAACTCCTTCTGCTCACCGAAGGCATTGCCCAGTAGTTCATAGCTGAGCGGGTCGACCTCTTTCTTAGGCTTGCCGCGACGATCCACCGAATATTGGTAGAAGCCTTTGCCATTCTTCTGACCGAAACGCTCGGCCTCGAACATGACGTCGATGGCGTCTTTGCCTTGTTTTGCCATTCTGTCTGGGAAACCTTCGGCCATAACGGCCTGAGCGTGATGACCCGTGTCCAGACCGACTACGTCAAGCAGGTAGGCGGGGCCCATTGGCCAACCGAACTGTTTCTCCATTACCTTGTCGATGGCAGCAAAGTCGGCGCCATCTTCCAGCAGACCACTAAAGCCGGCGAAGTAGGGGAAGAGTACGCGGTTAACGAAGAAGCCTGGGCAGTCGTTGACCACGATAGGTGTCTTGCCCATCTTGGCCGCGTAGGCCACGACAGAGGCAATAGTCTCTTCTGAGCTGTGCTCGCCGCGGATCACCTCAACCAGTGGCATCTTGTGTACCGGGTTGAAGAAGTGCATGCCACAGAAACGCCCAGGCTTCTGCAGACTCTTGGCTAGCAAATTGATTGAGATGGTTGAGGTGTTAGAGGTGATGATGGCCTCTTCGCCCACGACCTGTTCGACTTCTGCCAGTACGGTCGATTTCACCTTAGGATGTTCCACCACGGCTTCTACGACGACATCGGCCTGCTTGAGCGCGTTGTAGTCCAGGGTTGATGTGATGTTGTTGAGTACGCCCGCCATCTTGGCCGGCGTCGAGCGACCACGATTGATCTGTGCCGTGAGCAGCTTAGCTGCCTCGTTGAGGCCAAGATCCAATGCCGCCTGGTTGATATCCTTCATCACGATAGGTGTACCCTTGCTGGCGCTCTGGTAGGCGATACCGCCACCCATGATGCCTGCGCCCAGTACGGCGGCGGAATTAACCGCTTGTGCCTGCTTGGAGGCCTTCTTGGCCTTGCCCTTAACCAGCTGGTCATTGAGGAAGATGCCGATAAGCGCCTTGGCCACGTCTGTCTTGGCCAGCTTGACGAAGGCCTGATGTTCTACCTGCAGTGCCTCGGCGCGCTCACTCAAGGCGGCCTTCTCGATCACGTCGACGGCAGCCATAGGCGCTGGATAATGTTTACCTGCAACCTTGAACACCATGCCCTTGGCGGTGGCGAATGACATCATGGCTTCCAGCTTAGGCAGGGTGAGCGGCGATAGCTTACGCTGGCGACGGGCTTGCCAGTCTATCTTCTCGCTGATGGCATCTTGCAGCATCTGGAGCGCCGCCGTTTCCAATGCCTCGGGGGCTGCCACGGCGTCGATGGCGCCAACCTTGAGGGCGGCTTCTGGGCGTTGATCTTTACCTGTGGTGATCCACTCTAGTGCGTTGTCGGCACCTATCACCCGAGGCAGACGAACTGTACCGCCGAAGCCAGGAATGATGCCCAGCTTAGTTTCTGGCAGGCCGATGCGAGCAGTGGTGTCGGCGATACGTAAGTCGGTGGCTAGGATAGTTTCACAGCCGCCGCCCAGGGCGAAGCCCTTGATGGCCGACAGGGTTGGGAAGGGCAGATCTTCGAGCTTGTTGAACACCTTGTTGGCGTCTTCCAGCCAGCCCTGTAGCACACTGTCGTCTTGTGCAAAAAGTCCCAGGAATTCTGTGATGTCGGCGCCTACGATAAAGGCATCTTTGCCCGAGGTGAGCATAAGGCCCTTCACCCCTTGGGTTTGTGCTAGGGCATCGAGTGCGTCGTTAAGGGAGTTGAGAGTCTCTCGATCAAACTTATTGACCGAGCCCTCGGCGTTAAAACAGAGCCGGGCGATATTATCTTCAAGTAATTCCACTTGAATCGTAGGACTTTGGTAGATCATTGCTTGCTTCCTTATTGCTTAAAGAGCGCCACCCACTATTAGAATCTTTTAGTGTAGGTAAAAATCTCTATCTTACAGCAGGCCATCATTTGACCAGTTGCTGCTCAGTGTGCGTCTAAATCAGATAAATTTCAACACCCAATTTAAACGACTGTTTAATTTTGTTCGATTAGGGGGATTTTTGCCCTTATGTTAGACTCACTAGATCATAGTCTCTGTGCTAAAAATAGGGCCTCGGGATTGCGCATTTCATCCAAAAGAATGGGGTGCAGCCAGGGGCCGCAAAAGAATAACAGGAAGCTTATTATGGAAAACTTAGCCACCCTCTATCCCGCCCATATTGTCGAAATGAACCGGCGCGTCGCCGAGATCACCGCAAGAGAGCAGTTGGCCGGCTTAGTGATTCATTCGGGACAACCCCATCGCCAGTTTCTCGATGACCTGGATTACCCGTTTAAGGTCAATCCACACTTCAAGGCCTGGCTTCCGGTTATCGATAATCCCCACTGCTGGCTGATTGTAAACGGCCGCGACAAGCCACAACTCATCTTCTATCGTCCGGTGGATTTCTGGCATAAGGTCGCCGAATTGCCCGAGGATTTTTGGACCACAGAGATAGAGATTAAGGTGCTAACCAAGGCCGACAAGGTGGCAGATCTGCTGCCGGGCAAGTTGCAGGAGTGGGCCTATATTGGCGAGCACCTGGATGTCGCCGATGTGCTGGGCTTTGGTAGCCGTAACCCCGAGGCGGTGATGAGCTACCTGCATTATCACAGAGCCAGCAAGACAGCCTATGAGCTGGCCTGCATGCGCCGGGCAAGCGAGATAGGCGTGCGCGGTCATGTAGCAGCCAAGAGCGCCTTCTATGCGGGGGCCAGCGAGTTTGAGATCCAACAAGCCTACCTAGGCGCTACCGATATGGGCGAGAATGATGTGCCCTACGGCAACATCATCGCACTGAATCAAAATGCCTCTATCTTGCACTACACGGCGCTGGAGCATGTGTCGCCAAGGCAGCGACTCTCCTTCCTTATCGATGCCGGTGGTAGCTTTCATGGTTATGCCTCCGATATCACCCGAACCTATGCCTTCGAGAAGAACCTGTTCGGCGACCTGATTGCCGCCATGGACAAGCTACAGCTTGCTATCATCGACATGATGCGTCCGGGCGTTAAGTATGTGGATCTGCATCTGGCGACGCACGAGAAGCTGGCGCAGCTACTGTTGGACTTCAAGCTGGTGCAGGGCGATCCTCAAAGTTTGATAGAGCAGGGAATCACCAGCGTCTTCTTCCCCCATGGTCTTGGGCATATGCTGGGCCTACAGGTGCATGATATGGGAGGTTTCCTCCACGACGAGCGTGGCACACATATCGCGCCGCCGCAGGCGCATCCCTTCCTGCGCTGCACTCGCACCCTGGCGGCTAACCAGGTGCTGACCATAGAGCCTGGGCTTTACATCATCGACAGCCTGCTGAACGAGCTGAAACAGGATGGGCGCGCCGATTTGGTCAACTGGCAGATGGTGGATAAGGTGCGACCCTTCGGCGGCATTCGTATAGAAGATAACGTGATCGTCCATAGCGATCATAACGAGAACATGACTCGTGATCTGGGTCTGCACGGTTAACAGGTAAGGCGTTTTTGAGCGAGAGTTATCCCATTCCGGCTAAGCCGATCACCATAGAAGAAGAGATAAAGCATAGCCGCTTTATCTCTTTTCTATTTCACTGCTCATCTGAAGAGTCTCTGAAGTGTGCACTCACTAACATCAAGACCGAGTATCCGGGGGCGAATCACTATTGTTATGCCTTTATCGCCGGTGCACCGGACAATAATGTGGCCATGGGTAGCAGTGACGATGGGGAGCCGTCCGGCAGTGCAGGGCGTCCCATGCTGGCCAGTTTGCAAGGTGCCGAGATAGGCGAGATAGGTGCCATCGTGGTGCGCTATTTTGGCGGCTCCAAGTTAGGTGTGGGCGGCCTGGTGCGTGCCTACAGCTCAGGGGTCAAGCAGGGGTTGGTGCAGCTGGAGACTGAGATAAAACAGATACGTTACCCGGGGTGGCTGGCGTGTGAATATCATCAACTCAAAGATGTGGAGCATTTTCTCGAGCTCTGTGAGGGGCTGGTTGTCGATAAGGTATTTACCGACAGGGTGAGCCTGAGCTTCGAGATGCCCAAGGCGACACAGAGTCGCTTCAATCAGGAGTTGGCCACCCTGAGTCAGGGACGCCTCAAGGCGGAGTTTGCCGATTGATTCATAAGCAGACGCGAGAGCGGGCTAACATGTTCGTAAAGGGCTTTTTGCCTTGGGTCTCAAAGTGCCAATAAATTTTATACAACAGCCGGGATAAACTATGCGAGAATGCGCTTGTGCGTCGTCGCTAACGGAATAATAAAAACGCCCTAATGCAATATAGAACCATAATAAGAATTACAGGCCTGCTCATGGGGCTGTTTTCTTTGTCGCTTCTGCCGCCTGCGCTGGTTGCCGTGATCTACAAGGATGGCGGGGGCACCGCCTTCCTGCAGGCCTTCTTCCTCAGCTTATTGCTTGGCTTCGTGCTCTGGTATCCCAACAGACGCCACAAGAAGGACCTACGCACCCGAGAGGGCTTCATGCTGGTGGTGCTCTTCTGGGGCGTTTTGGGCTCCATAGGTGCCGTTCCCTTTATCTTCTCCAGTCAGCCAGACCTTTCGCTCACCGACAGTTTCTTCGAGTCTTTCTCGGCGCTCACCACCACGGGGGCGACAGTGCTGGTGGGGCTGGACAGCTTGCCGAAGGCGATCCTCTTCTATCGTCACCTATTGCAGTGGCTGGGTGGCATGGGGATCATCGTGTTGGCCGTGGCCATACTGCCCGTGCTTGGGATCGGGGGGATGCAGCTCTATCGGGCCGAGATCCCCGGGCCGGTGAAAGACAGCAAGATGACGCCGCGAATAGCCGAGACGGCCAAGGCGCTCTGGTATATCTATCTGGCGCTCACCATCGCCTGTGCCATAGCCTATTGGATCGCCGGCATGGATGTGTTCGATGCCATCTGCCATTCCTTCTCCACCATCGCCATCGGTGGCTTCTCGACCCATGATGCCAGCATGGGCTATTTCGACAGCACGGCGATTAACATGGTGTGTGTGGTCTTCCTGTTGATCGCGGCATTGAACTTTAGCCTACATTTTGCGGCCTTTACCCGCCGCGGCATCAACCTCAAGGTCTACCTGAGAGACGCCGAGTTTAAGGCGCTTATCGTGATCCAGCTGGCGCTGACGCTGATCTGTTTCGCGACCCTGTACCATACCGGCATCTATGAAAGCGCCGAAGAAACCTTCGACTTCGCCCTGTTCCAGGCGGTCTCTATCTCTACCACGGCCGGCTTCGGTACCGAAAGCTTCCATATGTGGCCGCTGTTCTTGCCCATGCTGCTGATATTTTCCAGCTTCATCGGCGGCTGTGGCGGCTCGACCGCCGGTGGCATTAAGGTGATGCGGATGATCTTGTTGTTGCTGCAGGGCTCCCGCGAATTGAAACGCCTGGTACATCCCAGGGGCATGTTCTCTATCCGTATCAATGGCAAGGCGCTGCCGGATCGCATCATAGACGCGGTATGGGGCTTCTTCTCTGCTTATGCCCTCGTTTTTGTGGTTTGCATGTTGATCCTGATGGCGCTGGGCATGGATAATATCACCGCCTTCAGTGCGACCGCGGCCTGCTTGAATAACCTGGGGCCCGGGCTAGGTGAGGTGGCCAGTAACTACGCCAGCATAGGCGATGGCGAGAAGTGGGTGTTGGTGGTGGCCATGCTATTCGGCCGACTGGAAGTGTTTACCCTATTGGTGTTGTTTACACCTACGTTTTGGAAGAATTAATGAGTCGTACCCTAATTATCTATTCGACCGTAGACGGTCAGACGAAAGCCATCTGCGATCAGATTGCCGAGCAGTGTAAGTCGGATACCCAGCTGGTGACCATGGTCAGCCTGGAAGAGGCTCAGTCGGTCAACTTGTCCTATTTTGACAAGGTCATCATTGGGGCGAGCATTCGTTATGGTAAACACAGACCCGAGTTGTTCCAGTATGTGAACCGTCACAGAGCCGTGTTAAACAGTAAGAAGAACGCCTTCTTTACCGTGAACGTGGTGGCGAGAAAGCCGGAGAAGAATACCCCGGAAACCAACCCCTACATGAAGAAGTTTCTGCAGCTATCTCTGTGGCAGCCTCAACAGCTGGGGGTCTTTGCCGGTAAGATCGATTATCCTAAGTATCGTTTCTTCGATAAGTTTATGATCCGATTCATCATGTGGATCACTAAGGGCCCCACAGATACCTCGGGCACGTTCGAGTTTACCGACTGGGATAAGGTGCAGGAGTTTGCGAAAGCCTTTAGCGAGCGTTAAAGGCTTTCATCTTCGCAGGAATTAGGCGCAGTAACGCTTGTAGAGAATCGAGATCACCTCGGTGACCTGTTCGTTCTTCAGTGTGTAGTAGACGATCTGTGAACTCTTACGGGTTGCCACCAGATCTTCGGCGCGTAGCACCGCGAGGTGTTGTGACAGTGCCGACTGGCTCAGAGGCACGTTTTCATTGAGCTGTGTCACGCTCAGTTCATTGTCGAGTAGTTGGCACAAGATCATCAGTCTATAGGGGTTAGCTATTGCCTTAAGCCACTTGGCTGCGCTCTGGGCATTGGTGACCATTGCATCTACATCAATATCTTTTTGCATACGGCAACTCTCTTGTACTCTGTTAATTAGATTATTCTAATTGAATGGGGAAGTGAAAGCAATGATACTCAGCCAGCCTGGGTTACTCAATGGGAGCCGACCTGTGTCCTTTTAGGATTGCTCATAATTTTGTAGTTATTTTACCCCGAGTTAAATATCCAATTGGTGGTGTATTTCACAAAAACCTTAACTAAATTGTGATCCAATTTGGGGTTTCTCCCGCGCTTTGCTGCAACAATGTGACTCTGTTTTCCGATATAGATGAGTCGCTTATGGCCTCAATACTGATTGTTTACTATTCTCGCGGTGGCCATACGGCCAAGATAGCCCAGGCGATGGCGGCGCACCTTAACAGTCAGGGACACAGCTGCGACGCCCTGCGCATTGGTGAGTTTGACCATGTCGATTGGGAAAAGTATGACTATGTCGCCGTGGGCGCCTGTGTGCTCTATGGCAGCTACCATAAGTCTGTGTTTGAATTTGTCACCCGCTACCAGACCGAGCTGGCGGCCAAGCCCAACAGCTTCTTCAGCGTCAACGTGGTGGCCCGTAATCCTGAGAAACGGATCCCAGAGAACAACAAATATCTGCAGAAGTTTATCGAGCTCTCGCCCTGGAAGCCGAAGGACGTCAAGGTGATTGCCGGTAAGGTGGACTACCCCTCCTGGCGTTGGTATGACAGATGGATGATTCAGCTGATCATGAAGATCACCGATGGCCCGACCGATCCTAAGGCGGTGATCGATTACACGGATTGGGAAGACGTTAAGGTATACGCCGAGCACCTGCTGACCCTCAAGAATTAGCCACGACTCTCGATTCATCGCGCCCTGGCAACAGCCCTTGTCTCGGCGCGATCTTGCTTGTCACCTGGTCAGACCTCTGGTAGCCTTTGCCCTTCATTTAAGGGAGCCAGGTGAGATGAACCTCTATTTTCGTTTGTTTTGGTTGATGTTTTGGCGGGTGCGCCATTGTCGTAGTATCGATTTTCTGGGTACGAGTAAGATCAGTTACCGCGCCTTGCCGATGGATTGCGACATTAACCTACATCTGACCAACTCACGTTATCCCGCCCTGATGGATCTGGCTCGCACCTATATGCTGGCCGAGATGGGGCTGCTGAAACGCTTCCTGAAACTCAAGTGGCTACCTATAGTCAACGCCGCCGAGTTTACCTATATCCGCGACATCAAACCGCTGCGTCGTTTCGACATCGAGAGCCGCCTGGTGGGCTGGGATGAGAAATATTTCTATATCGAGCAGCGCTTCGTCAGCGACGACACGCTCCATTGTATCGTGCATGTGCGTGGCGTGTTCGTGAATAACCGCAGACAGGTGCCGATTCCGGATATGCTAAAAGAGGCGGGCTTCGATGGCCCGGCACCGAGCTTGCCGCCGGAAGTCGAGAAGTGGAAAGCCTTCCTCACGCTGAAGAAAGAGCGTAATTTACCTACAAACTAAGGAATGGGGCGGAATCCTGCCTGCACCGCGGCGCGGGTGAGTTCTATCTCTTCTTGTACCTGGATCCAGGCGCCTCGGGTGTTGGCCTGATTCAGGTATCTGTCGATAGGATCTAACTGATAAAGCTTGAAGCGCTCCCTGGCATGAATAAGGCAAGGGATAAGGGCGCAATCTGCCATGGTAAAGGCATCGCCACAAAGCCAATGATGCTGTTTAAGTCTGTCATTAATCTCCTCCAGCAACAGCATGATCTCCTTCTCTAACTGCTTTTCTTTGACCGGATTCTCCTCTTCACGTGCGTCCATCTGCTCCAGCAGATAGAGAGGATTATTCAGGTCGTTATCAATGAGACGATCATACAGGCGTACCTGCAGGCGCTGAGAGTAATCCTGTGGCAGCAGCCGGGTGCCTGTGGCAAATTCGTGGTCTATGTAGTCGATGATGATGCTGGATTCGGGCAAGAGCTCGCCGGTGCGCGTCTTGAGTAAAGGTAACTTTCCTAAGGGATACTGCTGTTTAAATTCGTTGCGGGAAAAGGGATCGCTCAGCTCTATCACCCTGGGATAGAAGTTGGCTTGTTTCTCGTATAGGGCGATCAAAACTTTTTGGGAATATCGTGACAGGGGATGGTAAAACAGTTCCATCAAATGCACCTCCCGTTTGCCCAGAACCGATAAGCTAATCTTAGTCCTAAATGCGGCATCTGGCCTGCATTTTTAGCTTATGTTACGCCTTTATATCCTGTGTGAGACGTTCGGTCAGTAGATCGATCAGCGCCCTGACTCTTGGCGGGATCACCTCAAGGTAGGGATGTACCAGATAGAGGGCGCCACGCCCCAGGTGATAGTCGGGTAGCAGGTGTACCAGCTCTCCATTGGCAAGTTGCTGGCTTATCAAGGGGGAGGGCAGCAGGGCAACGCCCAGCCCCTGACAAACCAGGCTCAGGGTGCCCTGTAGGCTGCTGCAATTGATGAAGGGGGTGAGCTGTAGGCGGACGCGTTCACCCTCGCTATTCTCCAACTGCCAGTGTCTGGGGAGTCTGTTACCCGACAGGCCGATCCAGTGGTGGTGACTCAGGTTATCCGGGTGTAAGGGCGCACCATGGCGGGCGATGTAGTCTGGGCTGGCGACTAGTAGATCGTCTAAGCTGCCTAGCTTGGTCTCGCTGACGTTTGGCTGACTGGCTGGGCCTATCTGAATCGCTACATCTATCTGGTGATCGGTGAGATCCAGCTGTCTGTCCTGGATCACCAAAGAGAGGTGCACCTGAGGATAATGCTGATGAAAGGCCTTGATGATGGGGGCTATCACCCTATCTCCTAAGGCCTGGGGGACGGCGAGTGTGACACTTCCTTGCAGCTCCGCATTACTAGGTTGTAGCGAGGCCTCAGCTTGTTTGGCGAGTTTGAGAAGCTCCGCACAGTAGCGGTAAAAGGCTTGACCTTCCTGGGTGAGCGATAGGCTACGAGTGGTTCGGTTTAATAGTCGTGACTGACAACTATGTTCTAGCTTCTTGAGATGCTGACTCACCATAGAACGACTAATATTGAGAGATTCGGCGGCGCGTGTCAGGGAGCCTTGTTCGACCACACAGGCGAAGACTACCATACGATAGAGTTGTGATGCGTCCATAATTAACCTCACGGGCCTGAGGGCTCGATGACAATCATCTCTGGTTATTGTTTATTAATACTGTAAAAATAAACCAATATAGAGCTTATTTATTGTTCATGTTAACCAATAAGTCAAAGCCATATGGCTGATTGCGGATCTTGAGGTGGGTGATCTGAACCGATCGTAAGCGCGTAATCTGTATTCAACAATCCAGTAAGGAGCATCTAGAGCTATGGCACGATTAGAATCGTTCGACAGTATTTATCAGCGTGCCTATGAGCGCAAGGGCGGGGAACAGGGGTTGGCAACACGCCTGCCAGAGGTGCTGCCTGAGGCGAAGATAGCCCAATACTCGGATGCAGAGCTGTTGTCAGAGCTGAGTAAGAAGGTATTTCAATCTGGATTTGTGTGGCGCGTTGTCGATAACAAGTGGCCCGCCTATGAGGCTGCCTTCTTCAACTTCGAGCCACAAAAGGTCTTGATGTTGTCGCCGGAGCAGATACAGCAGAGGGCCGGTGACCCAGAGCTAATCCGTCATCTTAAGAAGACCATGGCGATATACGATAACGCCCTGATGGTGCATGACATTAGGGTTTCCCATGGTAGTTTTGCCAAGTTTATCGCCCAGTGGCCTAGTGAGAATATTGTGGGGCTCTGGGCCGAGTTGAAACGCCTGGGCAGCCGTCTGGGTGGTAATACCGGTCCCTATTTTCTGCGCAGTATAGGCAAAGATACCTTTCTGTTGACCGAGGATAATAAGGGATATTTTCAAGCCCATAAACTGATAGATGCCGGTTTTACCTCCAAGCGTGGCCTGACCCAGGTGCAGGCGGTATTCAATGAATGGCAGGCGCAGTCGGGCCGTTCGCTGGCGGAGATCAGCCGCATCCTCGCCTGCGGGGTGGGAGATAACAGGATATAACCCAAGTGCTCACCCCAGAGTATCGGGGATATTTTTGGCCCAGTACAAATCCCCTCTTTGTCCACTGACCTTCACGGATGAAGGAAATGCCATTTGATATCGGGAACATCAAAGGCCATGGACACCGGGGATAAGTATTCTGACCCCCATGGATGGGGGGAATGCCAAAAAATGTCGGGAACATTTTTGGCCATATACAAAAAAGCCAGCCCGAGGGCTGGCAAAGACGTGCAGAGATTGGAAACTGCTGTATTTAGAAACTCTTGCTGACGCCGATAACGACTCGGTCATCAAAAATCTTGGTCTGTGTACCGTATACCTTATGGCTCTCGTCCACTGTGCTGCCGTGATATCTGAGATCGAAACTCAGGCCGGCGAAAATCTTGCTTACTCCCAGGTTCCAGTGGCCCCAGCCCTCGGCGCCGTTACCGTCTAAATCCTGATAGCCGACGCTACCTGATAGATTAATGCCATTGTCGAACAGGTAGCTTGGATGGATGGCGTAGTTAACGCCTTGCCAGCCATCGACACCAAACCAGTCGTCGACGGTTGGCGTTACTTCCAGTTGAAAGTTGGCGCGGCCAAACTGTTTACCTACTTTTAGCCATAATTCCGTGTAATTAGAGTATGAGGCGCCTGGGTAGAGGTAGGAGAAGAGCATCACATCATAGGTGATGCCTGAGTCGCCGAAGGTGCCAGCCTTACCTATGTAGGGGGCGGTGACAATTTCCAGGTTAGGATCGGCGAACTTTATGTTGGAGGCATACACACCGCCGTACCAACCCTGATCGTTGCCCCATCCCAACGTGCCTTGCACGACGGGAACATCGCCATCCATGGTCTCTGATTCACCACGAAAGACATAATCTGAGGCAAAGGTCAGCTTGCCAGTGATGTTTCCACCTAAGACTTGGGTGTCTTGTGGTTCGGCCATGACGCCGCCTGCGATTAACAGGCTGCCAAGGAGTATCGAGCATTTTAACTGGGTTAAGGTCTTCATCATCTTCATCTCATCTAGCTGTTGTTTGGCTGATGAGGCGACTATAGGAACAAGTTGTGAATGGCCTTGTCGGCACAGATGAACTGATCAAATAAAGATATGAACAATTATGAATAGGCTTGATTTAACCCCATGTTTCATATGGTGTTAGTTTTCATCATGCCTAGACGACAGTGATCACATTTTAGACACAAAAAACGCTAAAATAGGGTGAAAACACGCAATCTTTAACTGTTTTTTAACAAGAAAACATGATTAAAAATAAAAATTTGCATTAACTTACAATATCTCCGTCCACAGCTTCTTGTTGACCTTGGCTAGGTGTGAGATAAATAGTTTCTAAATCTTTTTTTAATTTTGCTTCCTCAAGATACCCCATAGCGCCTTACCCGTGCATGGGTGTTTTTTGTTGCGGCTTTGATTAGGAGTTCTCATGCGGCAAATAGTAAAAATTGCCTCGTTAGTTAGTGTGGCGTTATGGATAACAGGTTGTGGCCAGGACGAGAACCAAGGTCATTCGGCAGCAGCCCCAAGAAGCATGGAAGTTGGGGTGGTTCAGGTTGCCGAACAACCCCAGGCTATTCAGGTTGAGCTACCGGGTCGCAGCAAGGCATATCTCGAGGCCGAGGTTCGTCCTCAGGTATCGGGTATCGTCACAGAGCGTGGCTTCGTCGAGGGGGGAGAGGTCACCGAAGGCCAGTCTCTGTACCAGATCGATTCGTCGACCTACAAGGCAGCGCTGGTCAGTGCCGAGGCCGATCTGGCCCGTGCCAATGCCAGCCTGGTGTCTGCCAAGGCCAAGGCCGCCAGATATAAGGCCTTGATTAAGACGGATGCCATCAGCCAACAGGATTTCGACGAGGCCGATGCCCTCTACAAAGAGGCGCTGGCTAACGTGACCGTGGCTAAGGCGGCGATCAATACCGCTAAGATCAACCTGGAATACACTCAGGTGAAGGCGCCTATCTCGGGCCGTATCGGTAAGTCTTCCGTGACCGCCGGTGCCCTGGTGACCGCGAATCAGAGCGCCGCACTGGCGACGATTCAACAGCTTGATCCCATCAACGTAGATATCGCCCAATCCAGCGCTCAGCTGCTGCGCCTCAAGGCCAAGCTAAAGCAGGGACAACTGCAGGCGGCAGATAACGCCGATGTGCGTCTGATCCTTGAAGACGGCACGGTATACGAGCATATGGGTTCTCTCAGATTCGCCGAGGTGAGCGTGGATGAGAACACTGGCTCGGTAACCCTAAGGGCCGAATTCCCTAACCCGGATGGTGTCTTGCTGCCTGGCATGTATGTGCGCGCGGTGTTGAATGCGGGCACAGATCCTAAGGCGATTCTGGTGCCTCAGAAGGCGGTTACTCGTAATACCAAGGGTCAGGCCGTCGCCATGGTGATAGGTGCCGAGAACAAGGTTGAGCCTAGAGTCGTGACCACTGCCGAGGTGATCGATCATCAGTGGCGCATCACCAGTGGCCTGAAGGCCGGCGATCAGCTGATTGTCGAGGGGTTACAGAAGATACGTCCGGGCGCCCCTGTGGTGGGTAAGCCACTTAGCGAGATGCAATCAGACAAGCAACAACAGAAGTAAGGTAAAGTTATGGCTCGTTTTTTCATCGATCGCCCTATCTTTGCCTGGGTGATTGCAATTATTGTTATGTTGGCCGGGGTGCTCTCTATCATGAAGCTTCCCGTGTCGCAGTACCCGAGTATTGCGCCGCCGACCGTGGTGATTAATGCCGTCTATCCAGGTGCGTCTGCCAAGACCATGGAAGACACAGTGACTCAGGTGATCGAGCAGCGCATGACGGGTATCGACCATCTGCGTTATATCTCTTCCACCAGTGACAGCTTCGGTAACGCGCAGATCACCCTGACGTTCAACGCCGAGGCCGATCCCGATATTGCCCAGGTTCAGGTGCAGAACAAGCTGCAGCTGGCGATGCCTCTGCTACCGCAAGAGGTGCAGGCTCAGGGGGTTAAGGTCAATAAATCCAGTTCGGGTTTCTTGATGGTATTGGGCTTCGTGTCTCAGGATGGTTCGCTGGATAAGAACGATATCTCCGACTATGTGGGCTCTAACATCTTAGACCCCATGAGTCGTGTATCCGGTGTGGGTGAGATCCAGCTGTTTGGCGCCCAGTATGCTATGCGTATCTGGCTAGACCCGCTTAAGCTGACCCAGTACAACCTTACCAGCTTGGACATCATGGCCTCGATTCGTGAGCAGAATGCTCAGGTATCAGCCGGTCAGTTGGGCGGTGCGCCCTCTGTCGCGGGTCAGGAACTCAACGCCACGGTAACGGCCCAGAGTCGCTTGCAGACCGCCGATGAGTTTAAGAAGATCATCATTAAGTCCGATCCGTCAGGCGCCAAGGTCTTTCTGGAAGATGTGGCTCGGGTCGAACTGGGTTCGGAAAGCTATTCGGTAGAGTCCTTCTATAACGGCCGTCCGGCAGCCGGTCTGGCGATCAAGCTGGCTACCGGCGCTAATGCCCTAGCAACCGCCGAACGCGTGCGTGAGAAGGTCGACGAGATGCAGCCCTTCTTCCCCCAAGGGCTGGAAGTGGTTTATCCCTATGACACCACCCCCTTCGTCGAGAAATCGATCGAGGGCGTAGTGCATACCCTGCTGGAAGCCGTGGTACTGGTGTTTGTCATCATGTATCTCTTCCTGCAGAACTTCCGTGCGACTCTGATCCCGACCATTGCGGTACCTGTGGTACTGCTGGGTACCTTCGCCATACTGTCGGCCACAGGTTTCTCGATTAACACGCTGACCATGTTCGCCATGGTTTTGGCCATCGGTCTGCTGGTGGATGACGCCATCGTTGTGGTGGAGAACGTCGAGCGTGTGATGTCCGAAGAAGGCTTGAGTCCGATTGAGGCCACCAAGAAGTCGATGGATCAGATCACCGGCGCCCTGGTGGGTATCGGTCTGACGCTGTCGGCGGTGTTCGTGCCTATGGCGTTTATGTCGGGTTCGACCGGTGTGATCTATCGTCAGTTCTCCGTGACTATCGTATCGGCCATGGCGCTCTCTGTGCTGGTGGCGATCATCCTGACACCGGCTCTGTGTGCCACCATGCTGAAACCGATTGCCAAGGGGCATCATGCGGTGGAAACCGGCTTCTTCGGTTGGTTTAACCGTAGCTTCGACAAGATGACCTCGCGTTACGAGGCCAGCGTGGCGGCGATGATCAAGCGTGCCGGTCGCGTCATGTTGATCTATGTGGCCCTGACGGTAGCCGTGGGTTGGATCTTCATGCGTATGCCGACCGCCTTCTTACCGGATGAAGACCAGGGTATCTTGTTTACCCAGGCTATTCTGCCGACCAACTCGACTCAAGAGAGTACCAAGAAGGTGATGAGCAAGATCTCCGACTTCTATCTCAACGAGACGGGTGACAGCGTTAAGTCGGTATTTAGCGTGTCTGGCTTCAGCTTCGCCGGTAGTGGTCAAAACATGGGTCTGGCCTTCGTGGGCATGAAAGACTGGTCTGAGCGTACTGGCCCGGGTCAAGACGTTAAGTCGGTCGCCGGACGTGCCATGGGCATGTTCATGCAGATGAAGGAGGCCTTCGTGTTTGCCTTCGTACCGCCAGCGGTGATCGAGTTGGGTACGGCAAACGGTTTCGATTTCTATCTACAAGACAGAAATGGTCAAGGTCATGAGAAGTTGCTCGAGGCCCGTAACATGCTGCTGGGCATGGCGTCGCAGAATCCTAACCTGGTGGGCGTGCGTCCAAACGGTCAGGAAGATGCGCCTATGTATCGCATCCATATCGACCACGCCAAGCTTCGCGCCCTGAGTATCGATATCGATGCGGTCAACAGCGTGCTGGGTACTGCCTGGGGGGGTAGCTATGTGAACGACTTCATCGACCGTGGTCGTGTGAAGAAGGTCTATGTGCAGGGCGATGCCCAGTACCGTATGCAGCCTGAAGATCTCGATACCTGGTATGTGCGTAACAGCCAGGGTGAGATGGTGCCGTTCTCGGCCTTTGCTACCGGAACCTGGGAATATGGTTCGCCGCGTCTGGAGCGTTTCAATGGTCTGCCTGCGATGAACATCCAGGGCGGTACGGCCCAAGGCTATAGTACGGGGGCGGCCATGGCCGACATCGAGGCTATGGTGGCCAAGCTACCGCCAGGATTCGGTGTCGAGTGGAACGGCCTGTCATACGAGGAACGTCTCTCGGGTAACCAGGCTCCGGCACTGTATGCCCTGTCTATCATGGTGGTCTTCCTGGTATTGGCGGCCCTGTATGAGAGCTGGTCTGTGCCGTTCGCGGTGATCTTGGTCGTTCCACTGGGGATCATCGGCGCCTTGCTGGCCATGAATGGTCGCGGCCTGCCGAACGACGTGTTCTTCCAGGTGGGTCTGTTGACTACCGTAGGTCTGGCGACCAAGAACGCCATCCTGATCGTCGAATTCGCCAAAGAGTTCTATGAGAAGGGTGCGGGTCTGGTGGAAGCGACCCTGCACGCGGTGCGTGTGCGTCTGCGTCCTATTTTGATGACCTCGCTGGCCTTCGGTCTGGGGGTTGTGCCACTGGCCATCAGCTCGGGCGTAGGCTCAGGCAGCCAGAACGCCATCGGTACCGGCGTGTTGGGCGGCATGATGAGTTCGACCTTCCTGGGGATCTTCTTTATCCCTATCTTCTTCGTGATCGTCGAGCGCATCTTCAGCAAGCGTGAGAAGAAGGGCGCCGCAGCTCAGGCTGCCGAGTCGACACCACAAGAATAGGCATTAGCTACTATGTCAAAAAGCCCGGTTTAAGCCGGGCTTTTTATTGCCTTAGGGGCTGTTGACCGTTCAGGTTTAATTTTTGTTCAATCTAAATGCGTTTTGCTCGAGGCACGTGTTGTGTCGCATAGTTATTCTGTGCAAATAGGTCCCTAACGTATTGCACTTGCTGGCTATTTGTTGAAAGATAATCGGCTAATAATAAGCCGTTAGGTAACTTAAAGATGTCCCTATATTCTCGCGCTACGCTCCTCTGTCTCGCCGCCTTCGGCGCTTCCGCCATGGCGACGACCAGCGGCCCTCAACAGGCCCAAGTCTCGTTACATAAGACTTATATCAATGATGCCATCTTGCCGCCGAGCATCACCTGGCACGGCGCCAGTGAAGCCTTGCTGCGCCCGGCAGATGATCCCTGGGCGACGCCCTTCGAGCAGGGCGGTCTCAAGTCCAGTCCCAGCTATGACGATACCTTAGCTTGGCTGGATAAGCTGCTGGCCACCAGCGACAAGCTGCACAAGGTTTCCTTGGGGAAGAGCCCTCAGGGGCGAGATATCTGGATGATAGTGGCGAGCCAGGAGGGCGCCGAGACACCAGAGGCCCTGCAGGACAATGGCAAGCCAACGCTCTTGGTGCAGGCGGGGATCCACTCGGGCGAGATAGATGGCAAGGATGCAGGCATGATGTTGCTGCGTGACATGGTCATGGGAGACAAGCAGGGGCTGCTAAAGGGCGCTAATCTACTCTTCGTGCCTATCTTCAGCGTCGATGCCCACGAGCGCAGCGGCCAGTTTAACCGGGTCAACCAGAGGGGCCCGGTGGAGATGGGCTGGCGCACCACGGCCAACAACCTCAACCTTAACCGCGACTATGCTAAAGCCGATACCCTGGAAATGCAGCATATGTTGGCGGCGATTAACCGCTGGCAGCCGGATCTCTATATCGACGTGCATGTCACCGACGGCATAGATTATCAGTATGATGTCACCTTCGGCTATAACCTAGCCCAGGGGCTGAGCCCCGCCAGCTATCGCTGGCTCAACGACAAGTATCGTCCCAAAATCGAGCAGGCGCTCAGCGCCCAGGGACATGTGCCCGGCCCCCTGGTGTTCGCCATCGACAATCGCGACCTGAGCCAGGGGCTCTCTCTGTGGAACGCCAGCCCGCGTTACTCAAACGGTTATGGCGATGCCCGCCATCTGCCTACCATACTGATCGAGAATCACAGCCTCAAGCCCTTCAAGCAGCGGGTGCTCGGCACCTATGTGATGCTGGCCTCGACTCTGGAGGTGTTGGGTGAGCAGGGCACGGCGCTGCGCAGCGCCATCAAGCAGGACAGCTACCGTTATAGCGATCGCATTACGTTGACCTGGGAGTCCGAGACCCAGCCTAAGGGGTGGGACTTCAAGGGGATAGACTATCGCTTGGAGCAGAGCCCCATCAGCGGCGAGACAGTAGTGCGCTGGACCGGCGAGCCCAAGCTGTACGAGAACCTGCCCGTGAAGGGTAAGACACGTGCCGACATCAAGGTGAATCGCCCCAAGGCTTACTATATTCCGCCCCAGTGGCAGGCAGTGATCGAGCGCCTGAGTATTCACGGTATCCGCATGACGCGCCTGGAGCATGCAAAGACACTTACCCTGACTCAGTATCGATTCGGCGAGCCGGCCTTTGATGCCAAGGATTACGAGGGGCGTCAGCGGGTATCTGCCCCAGTGTCGAGTCATAAGGCTAAGGTGGAGCTGCCGGCGGGGACTGTGAAGATCAGCACCCAGCAGCCCCTGGGCGATCTGGCTATCCTCTTGCTGGAGCCGCAGTCACCCGACTCGCTGCTGCAGTGGGGCTTCTTTAATCCCATCTTTACCCGCACCGAATATATCGAGCACTACGCGGTGGAGCCGCTGGCGGCCAAGATGCTCAAGGAGGACGCGGCCCTGGCCACCGAGTTTGAGGCGGCGCTCAAGGACCCTGAATTTGCCAAGGATGCCGAGGCGAGGCTGCGCTGGTTCTACGAGCGTAGCTCCTACTTTGATGAGCAGTACAGGGTCTATCCCGTATTGAGAGATTAAACAGAAAAAAGCAGGCCAAGGCCTGCTTTTTTATATCAGTCTGTTTATACGAGGGGAGGGCGAACTACCTGGGCTTAGTCGCCGACAGGCTGTAGACCATGGGGATCGGCTTACCCTGATGCAGCTGATAATATCTGGGTCTGTCGCTTGAGAGTCCTAGGCTCTCCCCGCTCACCAGATTGTCGAAGGCGTCATAAGGGCTGAAGGGAAACTCCTGAATCGCGTCTATCTTGAGTCCGACTCCGATCAGTGCATTTACCACATCGGCCAGGGAGTGAGGCCAGGTCACCATGGTGTGCTTGGTGTCGCTGGCGTTTTCCGTGTAGGTGCCTTCCTCCTCCACATCGGGTGTCTGCTGGGCAAAGTAGCTATAGCCCTCCATCAGCGCCTGCACGGGATGAAACTCCACCATGTAGAACTGCCCACCTGGCTGTAGCGATTCGGCAATCAACTCGGCCCAGCGGCGTAGATCGGGCAGCCAGCACAGGACGCCATAGGAGGTATAGACAATATCGAACTTCTGTTGCAGCTTTTCACCGGCCTGATAGAGATCGCTGCAGATAAAGTTGGCTTCCAGGTGACAGGCTTCTGCCAGCCGCCGGGCATGATGAATGGCGGTGTCGGACAGATCGACTCCTGTGACCTTGGCCCCCATGCGCGCAAAGGAGAGGCTATCCAGGCCGAAGTGACACTGCAGGTGCAGCAGGCTTTTTCCCTTCACCTCCAGGTCAGCCAGCTCTATCTCCTGCAGCGAGCTGTTGCCCGCGAGAAAGCCGTCGACATCGTAGAAGCTGGAGTCCAGGTGTTCTAGGGTTCTGTGATTCCAAGCCGTTTGGTTGAGGGTTAAGTAGTCCATGCTTCGCCTCATAAGTTGATGAAGTATTTCACTAATTAGTAACTAATTCCACGAATCGGGTGGCGGCATCGCCATTTCCAACTCGAGCAAACAAGATAATAACACAACAAAAACATATGGATAACTTGTTGGCATGCTATCTGCTTAGTTGAGCTATCTAAGACGCCGCATCGAGGCGGTAAAAATAACTTTAATAGAGATTAAGGAAGGTTTTTATGTTGGTTCATTCATTGACTATGGTTACGGCTCTGGTGTTGGGACTTACCGGATGCATTCTGAATGTGAATAGCGCGGGAAGAGTGGATTTCGACTACCACAAGCAGACGCAACTGACACTGGAAGCGCAGGCGTTAGACACGCTAGTGGCGGATACCGGTGCCGGTAGCCTGAAGATAGTGGGCGATGCCGCGGTTGAAAGCATTACCCTGGAGGCCGATATCTATGGCTATGATGGCGTCGAGCCCGAGCTGACACTCACCCGTAGCGGCAGCAAGGCCAAGTTGGTTGCCAACTTCGATGCCTATCGCAGCAATGGCCACTCTCCCTATATCGATCTGCTGGTGAAGGTACCGGCTGGGATGAAGCTGGATATCCATGACGGATCCGGCAGCATCATCATCCGTGGCGTACAGGCGGATATGGAGATTGAAGATGGCTCCGGCAGTATCGAGGTCGATGGCGGCAACAGGCTCACCATAGACGATGGCTCGGGGAGCATAACCCTCACCAATATCTCCGGCGATATCCAGGTCAATGACGGCTCTGGCAGCCTGACTATAGCTGCCGTGCAAGGAGACGTGGAAATTGAAGATGGTTCCGGTGCCATCGAAGTTAGAGGCGTTAAGGGTAAGGTCTCCATAGATGACGGCTCTGGTGGAATTAGTGTCGTGGACACTCAGGGGCTACACATCATAGAAGCGGGTTCTGGCAGCCTCAGTTTCGACAATATTCAGGGTCAGGTCAGCATAGACTAGATCAGTACTTCCCGGCGCGGAGGCTAATCTCAGGCTCCCTGGTGATGGAGCCTAGGGATTAGCCGCTGCCCACCCCATTAACATCCTAGAAAAGTTAGGCTCTGACCCATTTACGCGGGGCGAGTGGCTGACGAGATTGTAGGTATTGGCGTATCACCAGCATGCTGGCCAGCAGCAGGAGTCCCCAGCGCAGGCCTATGATCTGCCAGGCCATCTGCGAAGAGGTCTCCTTGTACTGGCATACCACCAGGGTGAGCAGCAAGATGCCCACCACTATTTTCCAGTGTCTTATCGACAGGCGTATCAAGGGAACATAGGAGGCGAGATAGGCACAGCTAAGTCCCAGCAGGGTGCCAGCCAGCACATCTACCGGCCAATGGGCGCCCACCAAGATACGCGAGCATGCCACCAAGGCAGCCCCCGCTAGCAGGGCTGCCTTGCTCTTCATATCCTGGATGACCATCAGCAAGGTGCCGGCGAACAGGAAGGCGCTGGTGCTGTGGCCCGAAGGAAAGCTATGATGCAGACGTGTCTCACCGACGATATAGAGAAAATCCAGGGTCGCCGCCGGTCTGGGGACATCGAAATACTGTTTCAGCAGGGGAACCAAGAGCATTGATAGCAGGCTGGCGGTCATCACTCTGGGCATCAGCTCGGGGCGAGGCAGCAGACAGATGAGCATGACAGTGCCCAAGGTGCTGCCGTGGCCCAGATCGGTTATTCCCAGTTGCAGCCACTGGGGCAGGCTAGGGGAGAGGTTATTGATGGCTGAGAAGAGTGCTTGGTCGAGGTCTTGGTTCAGGCAGAACAGTGCAAGCATGCTGACTAGGAGTAACAGGGCGCCATATCGGCTGCGATCTGTGGTCATCGTCGGGGCGGTTTCCCCTGTGGTCTGAACCTGTTCTAGACGGAGCATGGCACACCTCTTCAACTTAATGACCTTCATTTTAGGCCGCTAAGTGTGAAGAAAGCGTGAATGTCCGTGAAAAGTCTTACCGCTTTGGGCCGTTAGCCTTGAAATGCCAGCCAACGTCTTACCCTGTGCATGGCGCCATATTCGCGCCAAATCAAAAAGGCCGCCGTGGCTAGCAGGCCCCATCTGAGTAGCAGAACCGGCCAGATGAGATCTTTGTCGAAACTCTTATCCAGCTCGCTCACCACCAACACACACCAGAGGAAGGCCATGATCAGTGCCTTGTGGAACTGTGACAGTTTAACTAGGGGGCAATGGGCCGCGGCGTAGGCGCAGAAGAGGCCGACGAAGGCCCCCATGATCACATCCTGTGGCCAGTGCGCGCCGACGACTATGCGAGACAGGCCTACCAGGCTGGCGAAAGCGATTGCCAGACATTTTATTTGTGTCTGCCTAAAGGCGAAGAAGAGGGTGCCGGCAAACAGGAAGGCAGTTGCGGTATGGCCGGAGGGGAAACTGTGTTTCAGGCGGATCTCGCCAACTATGTTCAGCGTTTCCAACAGCACGGCCGGGCGCGGAGCGTCGAAGGTCTGCTTAAGCAGGGGCACCAAGATCAGCGACAGCACGCTGGCGATGATCACTCTTAACAGCAGCTCTGGGCGTTTCACTAGGCAGCAGAGGGTGATCACCCCTAGGGTGATGCCATCGCCGAGATCTGTGATCAGCAGGAGGAGATCGGCAGGAGCATAGGCTGCAATGCCGTTAAAGAATCTGAAGAGGGATAGGTTGTTCGCGGTGTCTAACACCAAGAGGTGTAGACAGAGCAGAATCAAGAGTAACCCTATAAAGCCGCGTCCCTGGTAACTGTCTTGCGCAGGCATTCCCATCGCCTTTGCTTGTCGTTGTAAGTTCATAGTCTTTCCACATAAACGCGCCCGCCTAAGATAGTGGTTTGTTATGGGTAAGTAAAGGCGTTTAACTCGAGGTAAATCTTGGGTTTACATCTTGTTGTGCCGAGTCGCTCTGGTTTGTTTTGGCCTTAGCCTATGATTTGCGGCTGCTTTCACTGGCTTTTCCTAGGGGCTTTCGCTATTTGCATCAAAGTGTATTAGGGCAACTTTTTGCGCTTTTGTGAGCCTTTTCACGGCGATCTCCCGCTTCAGGGCATCTGAGCGGCTGCCAACCCGCTCTCGATAGACCAGGGTGAGCGGTCCCTTGCCCCTGAGGTACTTGGCTGTCTTGGGGCCGTTGTCGCTATGCTCCTTGAAGCGGCGATCGATATCTGTGGTGATCCCCGTATAGAGGTGACCGTTGGCACAGCGGATCATGTAGAGGCTCCAAGGCCCTATGTTCATCGCTTCTTGCGTCATCTTAGGTGAGCCCCAACAGACCGAGGAAGAAGGCATACTCTTCGGCCGTGTCCTCATAGTGGCGGTAGCGGCCGCTCTTGCCGCCGTGACCCGCCTCCATGTCGATATGAAACAGCAGCAGATGTTCGTCTTGTTTGTACTCTCTGAGCTTTGCCACCCACTTGGCGGGCTCGAAATACTGCACCTGAGAGTCGTGTAGGCCAGTGGTGATCAGCAGGTGTGGATAGGCCTGACGGCTGACGTTGTCGTATGGCGAATAGCTCAACATATAGCGGTAGGCATAGGCCTGATTCGGGTTGCCCCATTCGTCATATTCGTTGGTGGTTAGCGGCAGCGATTCGTCGAGCATGGTGGTGACCACATCGACGAAGGGTACGTGGGCCGCAACGGCGAGATAATGCTGCGGCGCCTGATTGATCATAGCCCCCATCAAGAGGCCGCCTGCGCTGCCGCCGCTGGCAACCACCTTATCCCGGGCGCAGTAACCTAGCTTCACCAGGGCCAGGGTGACGTCGATAAAATCGTTGAAACTGTTCTGTTTGTGCATCAGTCGACCGGCGTCGTACCAGGGGCGTCCCAGCATCTCGCCTCCCCGAATGTGGGCGACGGCGTAGACGACGCCGCGATCCAGTAGGCTGAGGATCGCGCTGTCGAAATCGGGCTCTATGGTGTAGCCGTAGGCGCCATAGCCATATTGATATAAGGGGTTGCTGCCGTCCTGGCGGAACTTGTCCTTGCGATACACCAGAGTCACGGGCACCTTGGCGCCATCTCTGGCGTCGATGAAGAGTCGCTCGGTCTGGTAGTGTTGGCTATCGAAGCCGCCGAGCACGCGCTCCTGTTTCAGCAGGCGTCTCGAATTGGCCTGGGTGAGATCCACCTGGTAGATGGACTCGGGCGTCGATGGGCTGGCGTAGTAGATGCGCAGATGATGGCTGTCTTGAGTCGGGTTAACATCCAGACCTACCACGTAGGCGGCATCGTCGAAGTCGAGTTCATAGGCCGGGGCGCCGTTGAGGGGCATAATACGGATCTGGCTCAGTCCCTGCTCGCGATATTGCACCACCAGATAGTCTTTTAACACCAGCAGGTCTTCCAGGCGGCACGACTCATCTGCGGGGATGATCTCCTGCCAGCTGCGTTTATCGGCAAAGCTCGACTCTGTGGCCTTCATCAGGCGGAAGTTCACCGCCTGCCAGTTGGTGATTATGTAATATTCCTCGCCCCGTTTAGCTACTGAGTATTCGTGCCCCGCCTCCCGCGGTAGCAGCGGCTTAAAGTATGTCTCAGGCCGGTTGGCATCTAGAATCGACACCTCGCTAGTGAGCGTGCTCTCGTGGGTGAGCAGGATGCGCGACTCATCCAGGCTCTTGCCGATCGACAGGTAGAAGCTGTCGTCCGGTTCCTGATAAACCAGACGGTCATTGGCTTGGGGGTCGCCTAATCGGTGGCAAAAGACGCGGTTACCCAATAATGTCTGGGGATCCTTGGCGATATAGAAGAGGTGTCGATTATCGTTGGCCCAGACGATTTCGCCATCAGTGTCGGTTAGGCTGTCCTCGAGCCAATTCTCTTGGTCGAGTCGTTTGATACTGATGGTATAGATGCGGCGACTCAGGGTGTCTTCGCTGATGGCCAGTAGGGTCTCATCTGGACTGAGGCTCAGACTGCCCAGGCTATAAAACTCCTTGCCATGGGCGCGCTGGTTGGCATCGAGCAGCAGCTGTTCCTCGCCCTCTAACTCTCGCTTACGGCCAAACAGGGGGTACTCGTCGTCTCCCCGGTAGCGCTTATAGTACCAATGCCCATGCCAGCGATAGGGGACACTCGACTCATCCCTGTCCACACGGCCAATTAGCTCCTGAAACAGTGTCTGTTGCAGAGGCTCGAAGGGGGCAAAGCAGGCCTTATGGTAGGCATTCTCTGCCTGCAGATGGGCAAGCACCTCGGGCGACTGACGCTCATCGTCTCTCAACCAGTAGTAGTCATCGATCCGTTCGATGCCATGATGCCTCAGCGGGTGAGATTGCTTGCGCGCGATCGGGGGCTTGATCCCTGACATTGGAGTGACCTTATTCTGAAACGAAAGTGAGCGGTTGCTGGAGCAAGAGCTTAGGTGATCTAGCTTATATTTGTCACCCCTAGCGCTTGTACTTTGATGGATTTAGGCGCAACATAGCGGCGCTTTCCATCAAAGGAGAGTACATTCTCAGGGCGGGGTGAGACTCCCCACCGGCGGTAATCATCCTATTGGGATGTCAGCCCGCGAGCGCCTATTTGCATCTGTCTAGATATTAGATTGCAGCTAGGGTCAGCAGATCTGGTGAAATGCGCGCCAAGCCATCTATTCCAGAGCCGACGGTAATGAGCACCTAGTGCACTAAGTCCGGATGAAAGAGAATATAAGATAGCGTGACCGCGAGAAGATGAGGCTAGCCCTCGGCTTTTCTTGCGCCTGCACACCTCTTATTCGGCGAGCCGGGATTCCTTTTTAAAAGAGAATCCAAGGCGCGTCATTTTCTGCATGCCCTGATTCTGGAAAAACCATTTTATTAGTATTACTAAGGATTTAACCATGAATCAGTCTCTACTTTCTCCCTTTGGCGATGCCATTACTCGAGTCGAAGCCGCCCTTACCGCGCTTAGAGCCGGGCAAGGTGTGCTGGTGGTCGACGATGAAGATCGCGAAAACGAAGGGGATCTTATCTATAGCGCAGAGCACCTGACCCAGGCGCAGATGGCGCTGCTGATCCGCGAATGCAGTGGTATCGTCTGTCTCTGCCTCACCGACGAGCGCGTGAAACAGCTGGAACTCCCCCCTATGGTGGAAGACAACTCCAGTCAGTACGGCACAGCCTTTACCGTGAGTATCGAAGCCAAGGTAGGTGTGACCACAGGTGTGTCGGCCGCCGACCGCGTGACCACCATCAAGGCGGCCATCGCCGATGACGCTAAGCCGAGCGACCTGGCCCGTCCCGGCCATGTCTATCCGCTGCGGGCACAACCCGGCGGCGTGCTGACCCGTCGTGGTCATACCGAGGGCACCATAGATCTGATGAAGCTGGCGGGGCTTAAGCCTGTGGGTGTGTTGTGCGAAGTGACCAATGTTGACGGTACCATGGCGCGTCTACCCGAGATCATCGCCTTCGGTGAGCAGCATAAGATGCCAGTCCTGACCATCGAAGATATCGTCTGCTATCGAAAGTCCTTGCTCGAAAAAGTAAGTTAATCAAAGCTAAACAAAGAGTCTAAATTTGATACTTTGTTTACTATAAAAGCGGTATAAGGCCGATCTATTCGGCCTTTTCTTTGCTCTGCCTCCCTGTCTGTCGCGGTATTTTCATGCCGTATCTCTTCAGCGAAAATTTTTTAGTTAGTTTAAATGTTAATTAAAAATAAAGGCTTACCTGATTGTTAGTCATGGAAAGGCTAATTTCGTGACCTAGATTAGACTTTAGTGAAATAGGTGTGACGTCGAGGGATAGGCTATGTTACTACTCTCAGACCTTATTTTCTTAGCGTCTGTTTTTGTGATTATCAAGCAAGGAGCGCTTTAGATGTCGTCTATGCTGAATCGGTATAGTCTGAGCCAGAAATTGATCTTACTGGCGACTATCCCCATGTTGTTGCTGCTGATCTTCGGTAGCATGCGTATGTTCGATCTTGTCGAACGCCAGCATACGGCGCAGCGCAATGCCCTCGGCGTGGTGATCACCGAACAGACTCAGAAGCTCATCTATGCCCTGCAGAACGAGCGAGGCCTATCGGCAGGCTTTGTCGCCAGCGAGGGAGAGCGTTTTCAACGTCGCCTGCAAACTCAGCGACGCCAGACGGATAAGGCGTTTCAGGAGCTACTCGACGCCCCCAACATCGCCAACTTGCATCTCTCTCTTGACGATATAGACAGGCCCAGCGTCAACCTGCAACAGAGTGTCGATACCATTCATGCCTTGGCGGCGCGACTCGATGAGGTGCGTCAGGATATCGATAGGCGCAAGGAGGGGACGAGTTTCAGTTTCTATAGCGAGTTTACTCAGCACCTATTGGTGCTCATCTCGCAGATTCAGTCTCAGGTACAAAACACCCTGCTCGCCAAGGGCTACAACGACCTTATCCATATGCTCAAGCTGCAGGAGTTGGCGGGCAAGGACCGTGACCTGATGAATCGCCTGTTGGCCGCCGACAGCCTAGATCATCAGGCTTATCTCTCTCTGTATTCGATGCAGGGCGATCTGCTCGATGCTTTTCACGAGTTGCTCTCTACCACCTCTCCGGCCGATCTCGCCCTCATTCAGGAGACATTAGACAACGAGGCGACCCAGGAGCTGTTGCAGATGAGAGAGCGGGTGAGGGGGCAGGTGAATCTGATCCTGCTGGCTAATCGCCTCAGGGAAAAGTTGGGATATGGCGGCCTGATCGATCATTATCAGGACTACTTGCTCTCGGGTGGGGAGGATAATGTTCTCCTGTTCGAGGAGGATCGCCAGGCGATACAGACCCTGTTGCGACAGGCGCAGGGGTTACCCTATGTGACCTCGGCCCAGCGCCAGGCCTTAGATCAGATTGACGGCGCCGTGGCGCAATATCGTCAGGTGATGGAGGACCAGCGTCGGCATAGGCTGTCGGGTAATGCCGGTCCCCTGCCGCAAGGAGATGGTTCTGGCTTAGGGGATCGACCCATGCTGGCCGCCTTGTTTGTGCTGCAGCATCAACACCCAGCCGTGGCTAGCGAGGCCTGGTGGGCACTGGCGAGTGAGGCGCTGGGGCAGATGAATCAGGCCAGCCTGATCCTGACCGATAATATTGCCGCCCTGGTGGAGCGGCAGGGACGTGAGGCGCTCGGCTATCTGGTGTTAGGCATAGTGTTGGCTCTGTGTAACTTCCTATTTTTGATCGTTACAGGGCGTCTCATCGTCAACAACCTGGTGAGTCGTATTGGTACCATCGCCTCCCTGATGCAACGCATGGCCCAGAATACCCAGCTGCAGCTGTCGGTGCCGGTGGATGGGCGAGACGAGGTGGCCAAGATGGCTATGGCCCTCAATGCCATGTTGAGTGAGCGTCAGAAGGCCAATCGTGAACTCTCTTTGGCTTCGGCGGTATTCGAATACTGTACCGAGGGGATAGTGGTTACCGACAAGGATAACCTGATCGAGGCGGTCAACCCCGCCTTTACCCAGATCACCGGCTATACCCTGGAGGAGGTCAAGGGGCGTAGCCCGGCAATCCTTAACTCTCATCAGCAGCCGCACCATTTCTATGAACAGATGTGGCAGTCGCTCAAGCAGTACGGCAAGTGGCAAGGGGAGATCTGGAACAAGCGTAAGAATGGTCAGATCTATCCCGAATATCTGGCCATTACCGTGGTGAAGGATGACAAGGGGCGAGTGGTACAACATATCGGCCTCTTCCTGGATATCAGCAACCGTAAGAAGTACGAGCAGGATATCTGGTATAAGTCCAACTATGATGCCCTGACCAATTTGCCCAATCGTCAGCTCTATAACGCTCGCCTGTCGCAGATGTTGCAGCTGGCGGAGCAGAGATGCTGCTCTGTGGCCGTACTCTTTATCGATCTGGACAGGTTTAAGTACATCAACGATATCTATGGCCATGCGGTGGGTGACGAGCTGTTGCAGGTGGCGGCCGCCAGGCTGGAAGCCTTGCTGGAACAGCATGATTTTGTGGCGCGCCTCAGTGGTGATGAGTTCGTGGTGGTCATGGGGCATACCAAGCATCAGGGCGAGATAGAGCAGAGGGCCAAGCTGATATTGCAGCACCTGTCGTCGCCTTTTGGCATCAATCGCAACGAGTTGCTGATCTCAGCCAGTGTGGGGATCAGTTGCTACCCTAGCAACGGTACCAGCGTCGAGGTGCTGACCCGCAACGCAGAGACCGCTATGTATCAGGCGAAACAGGATGGTCGCAACTGCTTCGGATATTTCTCTGCCGACATGAACAACAACATGCTGGCGCGCATCACCCTGGAACAGTCGCTGCGTAGCGCTGTGTTGCAACACGAGTTCTGCCTGCACTATCAGCCGATTGTCGATACCAGTAGCGGCGAGGGGCTAGCTCTCGAGGCCCTGTTGCGATGGCGTCATCCCCAGAAGGGACTGGTGCCGCCCGACGAGTTTATCCCCATTGCCGAGGAAACCGGGCTGATCGAACCCATAGGGGAGTGGGTAATACAGCAGGCGCTGCGGGATCTGAGCGACTGGCATCGTCAGGGGATGATGATCAACATGGCGATTAATGTCTCCAGCCGCCAGCTATCTCACGGGGATCCTACTCAGTTCGCCTGCATGCTCAACGGCTTACTACAGAAGTTTGATGTCGCGCCCCAATATGTCCACATAGAGATCACCGAGTCCATCTTGATGGCGGATACCGAGTTGTCCCTCAAGGCGTTGACGGCGATTCGCCACCTGGGGGTCGAGATCTATCTGGATGATTTTGGCACCGGCTACTCCTCCCTCAGCTACCTGAAGCAGTTCCCGATTTCCGTGATTAAGATAGATAAGAGCTTCGTCGACAACATGCTGGAAGACAGGGCGGATGCCAATCTGATCAAGGCGATCATCAACATGGGTCAGAGTCTGGATATGCGCCTGGTGGCCGAAGGGGTGGAAACCGAGCCCCAACGCAGCTTCCTGCAGGGGTTAGGCTGTGATTTTGTGCAGGGATACTTGATCTCAAAACCCTTGCCCTCGAACGAACTCGCGCCCTTGTTGCGTCGCATCGTCAAGGTGAAACCGGCCACCCTGACTTAGGTTAGCCGGTCTCCCGGGTGGAATAAGGCGGGGCCTGGAACCCCGCATCTGGTCTATTCGCCGGACGTCATCACACTGGCAGATTCTTCCAGTGCCATCTGTGCCAGATCCTTATCGACGAAGAAGAGGGCCTTGCCATCTTCGCCTACCAGACGGATCTTATCGACGATAGACTTGAACAACTTCTCTTCTTCATGCTGCTCAGACACATACCACTGCAGGAAGTTAAAGGTCGAGTAGTCCTGGTTGGTAAAGGCTGTGTGAGCCAGGGCGTTGATCTTACTGGTGATCATCTGCTCATGTTCATAGGTGTATTCGAACAGGGCCAGCAGAGAGTCAAACTGTGACTGAGGCGCTTCGATCGCCCCCAGCAGCGGCATGCCACCTGTCTCGCTCACATAGGTAAACAGACGATGCATGTGTTGCATCTCCTCTTCGGCGTGAGCACGCATAAATTTTGCGGCACCCTCAAAGCCCTTGTCTTCGCACCAGGCGCTCATCTGTAGGTAGAGGTTAGAGGAGAAGAACTCCACATTAATTTGCGCGTTCAACTGATCTATCATCGTTTGTGCCAGCATAGTTACTTCCTTTAATTAAGTCATTCCTTCACATTGTGTTTAACCCCCCAGTGAATTGCAACCATCTTTACTTAACCTAATGTTTTTAAATACAAATAATTATCGTTTATCACGCGAAGTGCTCCCACAATGTCCGCTTGTTACATTTGCTAACCAAATCGGGCGGATTTGTTAACACTTTGTCTCTAGGCTTTAGGGTCAAGAATTTAATCTCTTAACCCAGGCCGCACCCGATGAGCCAGGGACGGGACAATCGATGAACCTCACCAAGATAAGTACCTCAAATCCAGCCGGCACCCTGGTGGCTCTGTTGCTCATCGCTATCTTTGGCGTGTTGGCCATAGGCAAGTTGCCGATACAGCTGCTGCCTGACATTCAGCGCCCGCAGATCTCCGTGTTTAACAATTGGCGCTCGGCGGCGCCCCAGGAGATGGAGTCGAACATCATCGAACCACAGGAGAATGTGTTGCGTCAGGTGCCAGGTGTGGTGGAGATGACCTCCAATATCTCCCAGGGCTTTGGCGGCATCACACTGACCTTCGAGGTGGGCAGCGACATGCAGGCGGGAATGATCAATGTGATCAACGCCCTCAATCAGACGCCACCTAGGCCGCTGGATGCCAACGAGCCCTTTATCAATGTCGGTGGCGGCAACGGTGCGCCGAATCTGGCCTCCCTGCTGATCCGCATGGCGCCGGGCAATCCGGCTACCGATTTTGCCCAGTACCAGAAGCTGATCGACGATGTGGTGGAGCCTCGGTTGAGGCTGATCTCCGGTGTCGGTTCGGTGCGACTGCAAAGCCGCCTGCCGAAAGAGCTACATATCGAGTTCGACCCCTACCGCGCCGCGGCGTTGGGGATAACCCTAGATCAGCTGCGCAGCACTCTCTCGCGGGCGGCGGATATCTCGGGCGGTACCGCCAATGTGGGGCGTCGCCAATATACGGTGCGTTTCATTGGTCAGTACACGCCGGAAAATCTGGGCAATCTCATCGTCACCTATAACGAGGGGCGCCCCATCTACCTCAACGAGCTGGCAGATGTGGCAGTTTCCACCTCAGAGGTGCAGGGCTTTACCAAGCGCAACGGTTATCCCGCCTACTATATGACCATCGAGGGTACCTTCGACGCCAATACGGTGAAGGTGCTCGATGGGGTCAACGAGGCAATTGTCGAGCTTAACCAGGGGCCGCTCAAGGAGGCGGGGCTGGTGTTGGATCTCTCCTTCGATGCCTCAGTACATATCAAGCGTGCCATCTGGCTGGTGAAGGGCAACCTGGCGATCGGGGTGGTGCTGGCACTGGTGATCCTCTATGCCTTCCTGCGCAGTTTCCGCGCGACCCTGATGATCGCCTCGACCATTCCCGTTGCCCTGCTGATCGCCTTCTTCTTCCTGGAGATGATGGGCCGCACCCTGAATGTGATCTCCCTGGCGGGCCTCGCCTTTGCGGTGGGGCTGGTGTTGGATGCAGCCATCATAGTGCAGGAAAATATTGTGCGTATCCTGCAGCAGGGGACACCTGTCCGCGAGGCCATCGCCAAGGGCACAGATCAGGTGAAGGGGGCCCTGCTGGCCTCGACCGCCACGACGGTAGCCATCTTCCTGCCTATCCTGTTTATGCCGGGTGTGGAGGGCCAGTTGTTTTCTGACCTGGCACTCACCCTGTCGGTGGCCGTGGTCTCCTCCTTTATCAGCGCCATCACACTGATCCCTGTGTTTAGCCTGCTCTGGCTCAAGCTCTCCTCACGAGAGGATGCGCAGCAGACCGGCCGCCTGTGGCAGTGGATATCTATGACGGTGCAGCGCCTCACCGGCGATACCAAACGCGCTGGCTTCTGGTGTCTTACCCTGATACTGGGGGCCGCCTTGCTAACGGTCGTGCTGATGCCCCGCCCCGACTTCCTGCCCCAGGCGCGCTCGGATGGCATATTTGCCTTCTTTGCCCTGCCGCCGGGTGCCAACATAAAGACGCTGGAAAAGGAGGTGGGCGATGTGATCATCGAGCGTCTCAAGCCTCACTACGACAAGGAGAAGCAGCCCTACATCAAGGGATATAACTTCTCCATGTACAGCGCCTTCAACGTCTTGTTTGTCTACCCAGAGGATCCGTCGCAGGCCGATGCCATGATAGAGCTGCTTAACAAGGAGATCTTGGTGGGGCTACCCGATACCCAGGCCTTTACCAACCGCGGCTCTCTGCTGCAGTTCGGCTTTAACGGCGGACGGGCGATTAATATCGACCTTCAGGGGCCCGACATGGAGGCGCTGATGGAGAGCGCAAGCAAGGGAATGGGGCTCATTCAGGAGGCGCTGCCCGGCGCCGTGGTTCGGCCTATTCCAGGACTCTCCATGGCACAGCCGGAGCTGCAGCTGATCCCTAACGAGCGCCGTCTGGCCCAGGCCGGTGTCGACCGGATACAGATAGCCAATGCCATCCGTGCCTATACCTCTGGCTTGTTTGTGGGTGAGTATTTCGACGGCAACGAGCGCATGGATGTGCTGCTAAAGGGACCCAAGTGGCAGGTGCCCGAGCAGTTGTCGGCGACTCCTGTTTATACTCAGGCCGCCGGCATTCAGACCATAGGTGAGCTGGCCACCCTCAAGCGCACCGTAGGACCGACCCAGTTGCAGCGAGTCAACGGCAAACGCAGTGTCAGCCTGTTGATCTTCCCGCCGGCGGATATGTCATTGGACGAGGCGCTGGAGAAGCTCAACGAGTCTGCGGTGCCGGCCCTGAGAGCCAGCCTGCCGGAAAACAGCTCGCTCGGGTATCGTGGCAGCGCCGACAAGCTAGACAGCACCATCAAGGATATGGGCGCCAACTTCGCCCTGGCGGTGGTGATCCTCTTCCTGCTGATGGCGGCCATGTTCAAGTCGACCAAGGACAGCCTGCTGGTCTTGCTCTCTATGCCGCTGGCGATCTGTGGCGGCGTGGTCAGCCTGCGACTGCTAAACTTGTTTAGCTTCCAGAGCCTGGATCTGCTGACCATGATAGGCTTCATCATCTTGCTGGGGCTGGTGGTCAATAATGCTATCTTGCTGGTGGATCAGACCCGTCAGAGTTATCGCGAGACGCAGGATATCGATCAGGCCATCGCCCAGGCCGTTGCGACCCGTGCCCGTCCGGTATATATGAGCACCCTGACGTCGATCTTCGGCATGCTGCCCCTGATGCTGGTGCCGGGGGTCGGTAGCGAGATCTATCGCGGCCTGGCGGCGGTCATCGTCGGAGGCATGACCTTTAGCGCCTTGTTTACCCTTATTTTGATGCCCAGTCTATTGCGCCTGACCCATAGGCTGAGCCCAGTTACTAACAGGATGGCCGATGAGCCCGTCCTCGCATCCACCACAGGAGTGAAGTCATGAGATCCTTAATTGCCGCGGTGCTGGCGCTCTCTCTAATCGGCCCCATGAGCTGGGCCCAGGGCGAGGCGCCCGAGCGTCTGGTGCAGGTGGTTCAGGTTGAGAACCGTGCCCTGTCGCCCAAGATAATGGTGATAGGCTCAGTCCATTCCCGTAACTATGCCGAGCTGACGGCGGGTATCGAGGGTAAGCTCGAGTGGGTGATCGAGGCTGGCACCCAGGTGAAGGCGGGGGAGGTGGTTGCCCGTATCGAGAAGACTCGCCTGGAGCTACAGAAGGCTCAGCAGGAGGCGCAGATAGAGTATGAGACGGTGGGCCTATCTAGGCTGAACCGAGAATTGAAGCGGCTGCAGAAGCTGATCGCCAACAAGAACGCCTCGGAAACCGAGTTGGACAAGGCGCGCTCGGATCGTGACCTTGCCGCCGCCAACCTCAAGCTGGCACAGATTAAACTCGAGATGATACTCGACGATATCGCCCGTACCCAGGTGAAGGCGCCCTTTGCCGGTATCATCACCGCACGTCAACGACAGGCGGGTGAAGATATCAGCCGTGCCGAGTCTATCGTCGCCATCACAGACCCGGACAACCTGGAGATCCGCCTGCATGCACCGCTCAAGCATAGCCGCCGGGTGCGGGTGGGAGACGAACTGCGGGTCTATCACAGCCTGGGTGAGTTTTCCGCCAAGATCCGCAGCCTGATCCCAGTGTCCGACGTGCGCTCCCAGACCTTCGAGGCCCGCATCGATCTGCCGCTGGAGACGCAGGATATGCTAAACGTCGGCGAGCTGGTCTCCCTGGCGCTGCCGATTGCCCCTAAACAGCTGACTACCTTAGTGCCCCGGGACGCCGTGGTGCTGCGCTCCGCCGGTGCCTTCGTGTTCAAGGTAGACGAGAGTAACAAGGCGGTTAAGGTAGCCGTAGAGCTGGGCGATGGCGAAGGGGAGTGGATAGCCGTCAAGGGTGAGCTCAGCGACAGCGACCGGGTAGTGATTCGCGGCGCCGAGACGCTGCAAGATGGTCAACAGGTGAAGGTGCAGACCAATACCTTGGAGCAGAGCGTCGGTTAATCTATATCTTTGGAGATAGCCTCGCCGGCATCCACTCAGTGGGTGTCGGCTTTTTGGTTGAATCTCGGTGGATTGCGGCCAAAAACTGCCGTCGAGATCATAGTCTTCTGGTTTCAACATGGCATAATGAGCGGCAATATTCGCTTTTACTCATATCCTACAGTTAACGCTAAGGTACTCTATGTCTATGCAAGCCGATCCCTGTGCAAAACCCAGCCTAATGCATCCCGATGAAGCCATCATCAAGCTATTGGAACAAGTTCGTCCACTGGATGAGTCGGAAATGGTGCAGCTGCCCCATGCCTTGGGACGCGTGCTGGCCGAGGATCTGGCGTCGAGCATAGACCTGCCTCCCTTCGATAACTCGGCGATGGACGGCTACGCCTTCCGTTTCGAGGACCTGACCCAGGGCAATCGTTTCACCCTCATAGGTCAGTCCTTTGCCGGGCATCCCTTCGAGGGCGAGGCCGGTGCCAATACCTGTGTGCGTATCATGACGGGGGCGCCAGTGCCGCCGGGTTATGACACAGTGCAGATGCAGGAGAAGGTCGAGGTCGACGGCGACAACATAGTGATCGAGGCGCCCAAGGCGTTAGGCGCCAACGTGCGTCGTCGCGGTGAAGAGGTGAAGATGGGGGGCAAGGTGCTCTGCGCCGGCACTCAGATTGGCGCCGCCGAGATGGGCGTTTTGGCCACCATAGGTGCCAGCCAGGTGCGGGTGACTCGTCAGGTGAAGGTGGCCTTCTTTTCTACCGGTGACGAGCTACGCCCAGTGGGCAGCGAGCTGGCACCGGGTCAGATCTATGACTCTAATCGCTACAGTATTCAGGGCCTGTTGAGTCGCGCCAACGTCGAGTGGATAGACCTTGGGGTGATTGAAGACGACCCTGAGGCGATCCGCGCCGCGTTTCGCAATGCGTCGGCCAATGCCGATATGGTGATCACCTCGGGTGGCGTCTCTGTGGGTGATGCCGACTTTACCAAGCAGATCCTCGACGAGGAGGGTGAGATCACCTTCTGGAAGCTTGCTATCAAGCCGGGCAAGCCCTTCGCCTTCGGCCGTATCGGCGATGCCGTCTTCTGTGGCCTGCCGGGTAATCCCGTTTCCTCCATGGTGACCTTCTACAAGTTGGTGTGGCCGCTGCTCAACAAGATGCAAGGGTTGCCACAGGTGAAGCCGCTCCTGTTGCGGGCCAAGCTAAAGGGCAACCTGCGCAAGTTCCCTGGTCGCGTCGAGTATCAACGTGGCGTGCTGAGTCAAAATGCCCAGGGTGAGACCGAGGTGAGTGTCACCGGCGGTCAGGGCTCTGGTATGCTCACTTCCATGAGTCTGGCCAACTGCTTCATCATACTGGCTCAGGAGCAGGGAGATACGCCGGACGGTAGCCTGGTGACAGTGGAGCCCTTCAACTCAGTGTTGGCACTCTAGGGGCGTTGGATGGAGCATAATACCCAAGAGGAGATCCTCTCTGACGCCGAGATATTGCGCTATAGCCGCCATATCTCCATCAAGGCGATGGATTTCGAAGGCCAGGAGCGACTCAAGCAGGCCAAGGTGCTGGTAATAGGTGCCGGCGGCCTAGGCTGCGCCTCCACCCAATATCTGGCGGTTGCCGGAGTGGGTCAGCTGACCCTGGTGGATTTCGATACCGTCGAGCTGTCTAACCTGCAGCGGCAGGTGCTGCACCATGATGCCACTATCGGCCAGCCCAAGGTGGAGTCGGCTAAGGCATCGCTGATGCAGCTCAATCCCCACCTCAGGGTCGAGACCATCAATGCCGTGCTCGATGACGAGCAGATCCTGGCGCTGGTGGCAGAGCATGATCTGGTGATGGACTGTACCGACAACATAGTGGTGCGTGAACAGCTCAACCAGGCCTGTTTCACGCATAAGGTGCCGCTGGTGTCGGCCGCCGCTATCCGCATGGAGGGCACGGTTACCGTATTCGACTATGGCGAGCAGAGCCCCTGTTATCACTGCTACAGCAAGCTGTTTGGCGACCAACAGCTAACCTGTGTCGAGTCGGGCATTCTGGCACCCGTGGTGGGTATGATAGGTTGCCTGCAGGCGGTGGAGGCGATCAAGGTGCTGGCCAAGATGGGCAAGACTCTCAGCGGCCGCATCCTGATGATAGATGCCATGACCATGGAATTTCGAGAGATGAAGCTACCTAAGCAGAGTTCATGCCCGGTCTGCGGTGTGTGAGTGTTTACTACCAAAGCCGCTGAATACTCAGTCGTGAACGTAAGAAGCGAGGCAAATGCCTCGCTTTTTTGTGCCCCCACAGTTCCCCTTATGATGCCGACCGGCAATAGGTGTCTGGTCTCGGACTTATTTCAGGTGTCTGCCGCCATCCAGCGCCAGGGAACGCCCCGTTACATACTGGCTCTGCATCAGGTAGTCGATCGCCTCTAGCACCTCTGTTTCGCCGCCCTCTCTGGCAAGTACCGACTTGGCCATGGCCTTCTCGCGATAGGCCGCATCGTCATGCTCGTTGAAGCAGATCAGCGCCGGCGCGATGGCGTTGACCTTCACCTGTGGGGCCAGCTTGGCGGCGAAGGAGAGGGTCATGTTTTCCAGCGCGGCCTTGCTGGCGGCATAGGCGATATGTTTCTTGCTGCCCCTGTGTGCCACATAGTCGGTGAGATGGATTATGTCTGTCATGGTTTCCTGGCGTTGCAGCAGCGGGGCCAGGGCAAGATTAAGTTGGTAGGGGGCAGAGACATGTACCTGCATCATCTGCGTCATTAGCTGCTCTGGTCCTAGAGGGCTGTCATCACTCAGCCAGAGTGAGGCATTGTGGATCACCGCATCCAGGTGCTGGTAATTCTGTACTAGGGTTTGAATCAGCTTCTGCAGTTGGGTTGGCGCGTTAAAGTCACAGGGATAGAGATCGGCGCCCAGCGCCTTTAATGCCTCTATGCTGGGGTAGTGGCTGCGATAGGTGCCGATAACCTTGTGTCCGCGGGCGAGAAAGGCCTCTGCCAGATAGAGGCCGATGCGTTTGCCTACGCCCGTGATGAGTATGTTTTTTTGCATCTAATCTTCTTATGGCGTCCTGATGATGTCGATAGTAGCTTTCGCGACTCGGCGGATTCAAGTGCTTTTAGGGACAGAGGGGAGCCTGTTGGCTTTTTGGGAATCTAGGCGACTGGAATTATTTCCACTCGCTTTATTCATTTATTGTTTGTGTTCAAATTATATTGCCGTTGGTAAAAATCCCCATGGCATCCATTTATAACGGGATTTTTAGGGTTAAAAAGTCGCTAAATGGTTAAAATTGGGTTAAATATTGGACGTAGGCGTCGATGGCGTTACAATAGGGGCGGATATTTTTATTGTATTGCTATGAGTTCAAATCATTTTAATCAAATCTAAATGATTGCCTGGTGGCGATTCTTTGAGTCTTTACGGAGAGAATCGATGACGAAAGGTATTGATAAATACAGCATTGAAAGCACCGACTATACAATCGGTCAGGACAATGTGCAGAAGTGGGGGTTCGATGTACATAACCCCGTGTTTGGGGTGAGTGCCGGGCTAATTGCGGCCTTTTTGTTGGCGACCCTGTTGACCGATGCCGAGACGGCCAAGTCTGTGCTCGACGGTATCAAGTGGAAGATTATTGGCGCCTTCGACTGGTTGTTTATCTGGTCGGGGAATATTTTCGTGATTTTCTGCCTGGGTCTGATCCTGTCGCCCTACGGTAAGATACGCTTGGGGGGCAACGAGGCGACGGCGGATTATTCCTTCCTTTCTTGGCTTTCCATGCTATTTGCCGCAGGTATGGGGATTGGCCTGATGTTCTGGAGCGTGGCCGAGCCGGTGGCCTACTTTACTGGCTGGTATGAGACGCCTCTAGGGGTCGAGCCTAACACGCCGGAGGCGGCCAAGTTGGCGTTAGGTGCCACCATGTTCCACTGGGGCCTACATCCCTGGGCCATCTATGGTGTAGTGGCCCTATCCTTGGCCTTCTTTGCATATAACAAGGGAATGCCCCTCTCTATCCGCTCCATCTTCTACCCCTTGTTGGGTGACAGAGCCTGGGGTTGGGCTGGACATATTGTCGATATCCTGGCCGTGTTGGCGACCCTGTTTGGTCTGGCGACCTCGTTAGGGCTCGGGGCTCAGCAGGCCGCTAGTGGTATCCACCATGTGTTTGGTATCGATGCCGGCCTGGGACTGCAGATGATAGTGATTGTCGGTGTGACCCTGCTGGCCGTAGTGTCTGTGGTGCGCGGTATAGACGGTGGTGTTAAGGTGATCAGTAATGTCAACATGATCGTCGCCTTCCTGCTGCTGATCTTGGTGGCTATGATCGGCTACGCCGTCAGCCTGGGCAGCGTTCCAACTACCCTGATGGCCTATGTGGAGAACATTATTCCCTTGAGTAACCCCCATGGCCGAGGCGATGAGGCCTGGTTCCAGGGTTGGACCGTATTCTATTGGGCCTGGTGGATCTCCTGGTCGCCATTCGTGGGCATGTTTATCGCCAGGGTTTCTAAGGGCCGTACGGTACGTGAGTTCATCACCGCAGTGCTGCTGGTGCCGACTGCCGTCACCCTGATCTGGATGTCGGTATTTGGTGGCATGGCGATCGATCAGGTGGTCAACAAGGTGGGTGAGTTGGGCGAGAAAGGCTTGACCGATGTGCCGCTGGCCATGTTCCAGATGTTTGACGTGCTGCCTATGGGTACTCTGCTCTCAATCATCGCCGTGATACTGGTTTTGGTGTTCTTCATCACCTCGTCAGACTCTGGCTCTCTGGTGATCGACAGCATCACAGCCGGTGGCAAGATAGACGCGCCTGTACCGCAAAGGGTGTTCTGGGCGCTGCTTGAAGGCGCGATAGCCATGGCATTGCTGTGGATTGGTGGTACCGAGGCGATTCAGGCATTGCAGGCCGGTGCCATATCGACCGCGCTGCCCTTTACCGTGATACTGCTGCTGATGTGTGTCAGCCTGCTGAAGGGGATGCGTACCGAGCGCTTCTAATGCGGCGATAGTTAAGAAAAAAGGAGGCCATAGGCCTCCTTTTTTATTGTCAGCGTTAATATGGGCGCTGGCATAAGTACTAACACCAGAATTCTTTTATCGGACGGCTTGGGTCGAAGTGATGGGCGATCTGTGCCTGTAGCAGCTCGGCGGTGGCGATGGCGTCGGTCAGTGCGTTGTGGGGGGGATAGCTGGGCAGGCCATATCTTGAGCGACTCTGACCCAATCGCACCGAACTGGGCTTCTTTCCCTTGAGACGTTGCAATAGACCGCCGTACTGCTGCCTCTGTATCTCAGATTCCAGTGCCATAGTGTCTATGACGGGGAACTCTATGCCCTGATGGATACGGCGGATCAATGCACGTTCCAGGAACTGCCGCTCTATGTGCTGATAGTGCACCACAATGATCTTGCCTGCCATCTGTTGTAGCACCTGCTCGAAGATGGCAGAAAGGTCCGGCGCGTCCAGTATGTCACTGTGTGTGATGCCGTGAATGATCACTGACTCTTCGGCCAGCTGTTCTCTGGGTCTGACCGTCCAGTGCTGGGCACGGTTGAGAAAGATGCGGTTTAGATTGAAGGGCACTGTGCCTATGCTGACGATATCGTCCTTGTCGACATTCAGGCCCGTGGTCTCGAAGTCCATGGCCAGCAGCTCGACCTCCGCCAGCGGCGTGTCGGGATCTGGCAGGCCGCCCAGGTAGTACTGGCGTAAACCTTGGTTCTCGGTGGTCTTGAGCCTCTGGTCGAATTTACCCGGCCAGTCGATGCTCGGCGGTGACAGTAGCTTCTTCAGCATCTTAGGCTCACTTAAACTGGTTACTGGCGTTGTAGCGGAACTTGAGGAAGTTCTGGGCATTACTCAAGATCTGAAACGCATCCTTGAGGTTACGGCGCTCGAAATCCGATAGATGCTCGGGCTCTATGTTGTTGTCTGGGTCTATGCCCTGTTCTACGTCGAAGGCCTGATGACGTATGCGTACCATGGAGATGAACTCCATGGCATCGCGCAGATCCTGGGCACGCCCCTTGGGCAATATGTTGGCATCAATGATGTCATCCAGGCGCTCGAAGGAGTTGCGGGCTCGGGAGCCAACCGCCAAGGCGTGTACCCTGATGAGATCCGCCAGGGGCGCCGTGCCACGGCGTTTGAGGTTGATAGAATTGTTGTGGCGACCATCTTTCTCCATCACAAAGTCTTTGAAGAACCCCAGCGGTGGGGTGCGATTCAGGGCATTGCGGGCGAGACATGCCAGGAAACGGTTGTTCTTACGCGCCCGACGGACGATGAAACCGTTGAGCTGCTCGGCCCACTTGAGTCGGCCATAGACGCCATCGAGATCGAAGAATATGGAGGCGTTGAGCAAGGCTTTGGGATTGGGGTCGTCTATCCAGTCGGCGAAGCACTCCTCCCACTCCTTGCGCGTCATGCGCCACATTGGATTGGTGGCCATGATATCTCCCGTGCAGTAGCTGTATCCGCAGAGATCTAAGCCGTCGCAGACGAAGCTGGCCAGCTGGCTGAAGTACTCATCGTGTTTTGCCTTATCGAAGCTATCATCCAGAATAATGGCGTTGTCCTGATCCGTGACGATAAGCTGCTCGTCGCGCCCCATGGAGCCCAGTGCCAGGAAGCAGTAGGGGATGGGCGGAGGCCCCAGTTTTTCTTCTGCCAGTTCGAGAATACGCTGCTTGAAGCTGCGGCCGATCACCGACATGGCACTGCCGACCATGTGGGAGTTAGCATCTTCGTTCACCAGGCGTACGAAGCTGTCTTTGACCTGAGCGGAAAGGGTGGCCAGATCCTCCAGGGTTTGCTGCTGGAAGATGCTGCTGACCAACAGCAGGGAGTTTTGCGACTCGTAGCGGACGATATCTGTGGCTTCTATGATGCCTATGGGTTTGCGTCCCTTGAACACCGGCAGGTGATGCACGTTGTAGCGCAGCATAGTCAGCATGGCCTCGTAGACATAGGCGTTATGATCTAGGGTGACCACCTCGGCGCTAACTATGCTTGATAGTTCTGTGGCGGGATCTATGCCCTCGGCGACGACCCGGGTGCAGAGATCCCTGTCTGTGATGATGCCCATCAGCGGGGAACTATCGGATTCATCATCGTCCAAGACGTCGGGGTCGATCACTAGCAGGGAAGAGACATTCTCCTGAGCCATCATGATAGCGGCCTGCTGTATGCTTTCATTCTTATGAATAACCGGGGCGTCGCGAGTGAGCAGGGTCTTTACCTTTGAGGTGGTGAGGTCATTCTGGTCGCTGGAGTTCGATACCGTCTGGCGCAGACGGGCGCTGTCTTCCACCTCGACGAAGTCGGCAAAGGTATCGTGTTGATCATAGAGTTCTTGGAAGATTGCCTCAGGGATGCAGTAGACCAAGGTGTCCTCAATCGCCTTGACCGGAAAGCGTACCTTGTTGTTGGTCAATAGCCCCATCTGGCCGAAGAGATCGCCGCTGTCCAGGCGGTTATAGAGTTCCCCCTTGCGGCGATAGACCTCCACCACGCCGCTGCGGACCATGTAGAGATCGTGGATCTGGTCGCCGAAGTGGATGATGGGCGTGTCTTTGCGATAGTAGGCGATCTCCACATGATGACACACCATGGAAACCACCTCGTCGGGCAGGGCGTTAAACGGGGGATATTGGGCTAAGAAGTTTTGGATCTCGTTTAACTCTGCTTCCATCTGCTTGCCTGTCGGTTATTTGAAATTGGGGATTATTTACATACTACCCCATAGGTCCGGCTTTGTAAGGCAATGAAGCTAAAAGATTTCACCTTAGTGGGCCGTCCACAGCATCTGGCCACACTGGCTGAGATCATAGCCGCCAAGCTGTGCCGCCAACTGGCGAGTCTGGGTGCTTGCGAGCATTTCGAACAGCGCCTGGAGCTGACGGCGGAAGTAGATCCCCTGAGGCATTACGAAGTCGAAGGACTCGGTGACCAGGGGAACGAAGCTCAGGCCGCTCTCCAGTGCCACAGACTGGCAACCGAAGCCGATATCGGCCTCGTTACGGGCGATGAAGCCCGCCAGCTCCCGTTCGCTGTAGGCGGTGATCTGGGGATTGAGCTGCTCTATGCTGGCGCCCTGCTTGATCAGCCAATGTTCCAGATGTTGCTGACTACCGGCGCCGGCCTGGCGTCCCACCCAGCGCCAGGGGAGGCCGACCACCTTATCCTCTTCCTGGCACCTGTGGTGCATCTCGCTGCGCATCATCAACCCCTGTTGGCGGGTGTAGCCGTGTACCATTACCCACTGCTGGTGATTGGGATAGCCCTTGAGCAGCGCGGGGTGGCGAATGTTGCGCTCTTCCACATTGCCCCAGTGCAGGGTGCAGACGTCGGCGTAGCCGCGCGACAGGAGATCCAACCCCATGCGAGAGCCGGTTGAGCTATAGCTGATCAGGTCGCTCTTGCCTATCTTAGACATGAGGCGGGCCACTAACATGGAGAGCAGGGGATCGTCGCTGCCCGTGATATGCATGCGATCAGACAGCATGCCGCTATGGCAGGAGTCCATGACCCAACGGTCGATCAAGATCTTGGGGAACAACCATTTACCCGTCACCTTGGTGGCGGGCAATATGCGGTCGTTGGCCATGGAGTAGACCTTCTTCTCGTTGAGATCGAGATACTCCGCGACCTGTTTGGCGCTCATGTAGACGAGTTCGCTGGGTTCAGTCATGGATAGTCCTTTAAACTTCTGCCGTTATCCTAGGTTGCGTTTGGGGGGCGTGGCATCGAATTCGATATTCTCCGCGCCATGGTAGACGAGGAAGTGGCGACCCTTGGCGCGGGCGATCATGGTGATCCCCAGCTTCTGGGCCAGCTCCAGCCCCATCTGGGTGGCGCCACTACGAGAGAGCAGTACGGGAATGCCCATCTTGGCCACCTTGATCACCATCTCCGAGGTGAGGCGTCCCGTGGTGTAGAACAGCTTGTTGCCACCGCCCTGTTGATTGAGCCACATCTCACCGGCGAGTGTGTCTACCGCGTTGTGACGACCGACATCTTCGACGAAGCCGATGATCTGCTCGCCCTCACACAGGCCGCAGCCATGCACGGCTCCGGCATTCTTGTAGGTCTCGTTGTAGGCGCTGATGTTGTTCAGCAGGCTGTAGAGCATGCTCTGCTTCAGCCGCGGTGTCGGCAGGCGAATATCCTCCACGCCATCCATGAAGCCGCCATAGACTGTGCCCTGGCCACAGCCCGTGGTGACCGTCTTCTCGGCCAGCTTCTCCTCCAGATGCGCGGTCGACTCCTTGGTGATCACCGCCGCCGAGTTAACCCCCCAATCCACGATCACAGACTCGAGTTGCTTGACGTCGCTGATAAAGCCCTGATTCTTCAGGTAGCCCAGTGCCAACGCCTCGGGACGGGCACCGAGTGTCATCAGGGTCACTATGGGACGCCAGTTTAGGTAGAGGGTGAGGGGACGTTCACAGGCGATATATTTGTCGACCACTTCGCCCTGCTCGTTGATGGCTTTGACGGCCATGGTGAGGGGGGCATCGGCCTGGGTCTTGACCAGTGTGGGGTGTCTGTAACTTGTCATTGCTCTCGTCTTATTGCGTTGGGGCCCATTCAGCATAGCAATTATCGTTCCCATACAAGGATTTTGAGTGTAAATGCGTGATCCAGGCGCCGACTTTGTTTGCGGTCGCCCTTTTATGTCCCGACCAAAATGGCTTTTAGGACAAATTGTCCTACGCTTGTTAGGGATTTGATGATCCAGTTCAAACAATTCCCGCTCAAGCGATGGCATGTAAATTGCTTCGGACTGTATATCGCTAACCCAATGCCCGGCGAATCTGCAATACGCCGGCCTGCTAGGCAAAACGGAGACGCAATGCAACATACCGAAAGTCAATGGCCCATGTATGTCTCACTGAAAAAGGTGGAGAAACAGATGGGGCGCTGGACCGCTGAAAGCTGGGAGTTAGATCAGATAGTTCCCGCCACTCAGCCCGCGCCTGCCGGGGCCCACATAGTGATGCTAGAGCTCTACAAAGATGAGCGCGGCAGCTATCGCATCAATCTGGATATGGACAACGCCATGCTCTACGTGGTGTGTGACGAATTGGAAGATGGCACCTGGGTGCCAGCCTATATCTCGGCCGACCAAAATGTCGCAGCCGGCTGTCTTGAGGGGGATACCCCTGTGTTGAATTTCCCCATGCCCAAGGCGATCGCCTGTTGGATCGAGGCCTTCATCACCCGTCACGGCGAGGTGGAGATCTGTGCCCATAGGCGCAAGCATGTCAATCGTCGTAAGAACGAGGGGCCGAGTACCAATCCGGATCGAGGGCTGGTGTCCTGATGAGTGATAAGCCAAGCGGACTCTTCGCACGCTGGACTCAGCGTCGCCAACAGGTGCAGGCCGAGGAAGAGGCGGCGCGTCTGGCCGAACAGGCCCAGGAAACGCCAGTAGAACACTCGGCTGAGGCCGAAGGTGCGGATGCTGCCGAGTCCACGGCCCAGGTTGCCCCAGAAGAGACGAAGGTTCTGACCGCCGAGGACCTGCCGGATCCCGAAAAGATTGAGGTGGGCGGCAGCTTCGCCAGTTTCATGGCCGACAATGTCGATCCAGAGGCCAAGACGGCGGCCCTGAGGGCGCTGTGGAAGCAGCCACACTACAACGAGATCGATGGCCTGCTGGAATACGCCCTGGACTACACAGATCAGCCCAAGTTGACCGCCGAGGTATCGGCCGAGTTAGCCAAGAAGGTCTTCAGGCATCTGACCAAGGAGGAGGAGGCGGCCGAGGCCGACGTCGAGACGGTGGAAACCCAGTTGGCCCAGCAGAAAAACGCCGCGCCACAGGTCGAGGACAATTTGGACAGGGCATCCGAGGAGGTGTCCCAAAATGAACCAGAATTACAGGCATCAACCAAGCCACCTGTTGTTTAAGGTAAGTTTAGAGTGCTTTTAAATCCATAAATTTGGTACGTGAATTGCTGTATTAACGACAATTAACAACGAGTTAGATAATCGTTGAACTCAGGGTGAAGCTGGCGCAACAAGCGCATGCCGTTAGAGCACAACAGCCACCCGGCTGATACAGCAGCCAAATACTGCTTAGGAACGCAATGTGAGCATGCATTTAGAGACGAGCGACAATTTGGCCCACCTGAAACAGGTGCGCCAGCAAGTGTTGGGACAGACACAAATTCTGCAAAACCTGATCCCACCCACAGTGAGTTACACCACAGAGGGCAATGTGTTGATCATTGGCCCGGAAGACTTGGCACGCCTGGCGGCCGACAAGCTGGCTAACATGGGTCAACGCGCCATTCTGGCCAACGAGTCGATCACCAGCCAGGATGAAGATCACCTGGAGAAGGTGATGAACGCCGCCGAAGATGTCGAGAGCTACTATAACAAGCTCATCGAGATCAAAGGTTTCCTGGGTCAGTTCCAGGTGAAGGTTGAGCATGACGACGGCACCGCCGATCTCAGCCTGGTGGCCATTCGCAAGGCCCATTTCGACCTGATCCTCGACCTGAGCCAGTCTCCCTGTATCAACCTCGAGATGCTGCCACCGGGTTACTTCTACGTGGGCCAGGATGAGGCCAAGTTGATGGATGCGATCGCCCAGCTGCCCGAGCTGATCGGCGAGTTCGACAAGCCGCGCTACGTCAAGGTGAACAGCGACATCTGTGCCCACCACAGAAACGGCATCGATGGCTGTAACCGCTGCCTCAACTTCTGTCCCGCCGATGCCATCGCCAGTGTTGACCATAAGATAGAGATCGACCCTTACCTCTGTCATGGTGCGGGCAGCTGTACCAATGCCTGTCCAACCGGTGCCATCAGCTATGACCTGCCAACGCCACAGGCGCTGCACTCTTACCTGAACAAGCTGGTCACACGTTTTCGCAGCGCGGCGCAGACCGCCCCTGTGATCCTGTTCCACGATGCCAGCCTGGGTGCCTCACTTATCACCGATGAGCTGCCGGGTACCATATTGCCGGTGGAGCTGGAGGAGATCACGGTCGCCAGCATGGATCACTGGATGGCGGCCCTGGCCTGGGGCGCACGCCAGATCTTGGTGCTCAACACAGAGGCCACGGCGCCGACCCTGACCCAGATGCTCAACGGCGAGCTCAAGCTGGCCAACGAGATCCTCGACGAGATGGGTCAGCCCCAGCGTGTGAGCGTGATTGAGGCCAGTCAGATTGCCGAGCTGGCCGCACTGATCGAACCTAGCGCCAGCTGGCCCATGATTGTGCCGGGCGAATTTGCCGCCACCACCAAGCGTGAGACCCTCTACGCGGCGATCGATCACCTCAACAGCCAGGCGGCCTCTACCGATGCCTGTCTGAGCAAGAGCAATATTCCTTACGGCAAGGTGAGTGTTAATACCGACAACTGCACCCTGTGTCTCTCCTGTGTGTCGACCTGTCCTACCCAGGCGCTGACCGACGGTGGTGAGAAGCCGGCGCTCTATTTTGTCGAGCAAGCCTGTGTGCAGTGCGGCCTGTGTGAGTCGGCCTGTCCGGAGAAGGTGATCAGCCTGACACCACAGATTAATTTCGATGCGGCGGCCCGTCAGAGCCGTCAAACCCTGAATGAGGAGGCCCCGTTCGAATGTATTCGTTGTGGTACTCCATTCGCCACCCAATCCATGGTGCAACGGATGCTGGATGTAGTCGGCGGACACAGTGCCTTCAGTGCCAATACCGAGCGCCTGAAGATGTGTAGCGACTGCCGGGTAAAAGACATGTTTGAAGACATACTTCAAGATCCTGAAAAGCAACTGCGATAAGAGTTTAGCCATGACCGAATTAGTAAGAGAAGTTTCAGAAAACGATCAGTTAAGAGCCGATATCTACCAGCTTTTGGCGGCGCTTTTACGCAAGCAGCCAAGTGCTGAACTTTTGCAGTTCCTTTCCACCCTGGAGATAGATGCCGACGATGACAGCGACATGACCAAGGCTTGGTTGGCGCTGAAATTGGCGGCGGACCAGTTTACCCCTGAGCAGCTGGAGGAGGAGTACTTCAACATCTTCCTCGGCGTCGGCAGCGGTGAGATCTTGCCCTACGGCAGCTGGTTTATGACGGGTTCGCTGATGGATAAGCCCCTGGCGCTGCTCAGACAGGATCTGGCCCAGCTGGGGTTCGAGCGCAGCGAAGAGGTGAAGGAGCCGGAAGATCATGTGGCCGCCCTGTGCGAGGTGATGGGAACCCTGATCCTGGAGGCTCCTGGCTTCCGTCAGCTGGCCTTCTACCAACGCCACATCGGCAGCTGGATCGATCGCTTCTGCGACCACCTGGGACGGGCGCCAAGTGCGGCCTTCTACGCTACTGTGGCCCAGCTAGCCAAGGCGTTTTTCGTTATCGAAGTCAACGAGTTTGAACAACTTAAGTTAGATATTCCGGTGAACTGCCCCGGCAGCGAAGCGGAGAAGATTGAACCGACAGCCAGCGAACTCGCGTCCTAGGTTGTGGTTTAGCTTAGTGGTCGGCGCCAGCGCGCCGACATATTGAAACCGAGGGGCAACCCTCACCAAGCGTCGGGTTCTGGTCTTAGTGTCGACTTGTCTGCAAAGCCGAATCGACCGAGATGATGAGACTAGAGCCTACATTGAGTCAACATCAAGGAGACACTATGAAGAAGCAAGCTTCTGATATGGGTCGTCGTCAATTGCTAAAAGCATTAGCCCTGGGCAGTGCAGCGGGTGCCGTGGCAACCGTTAGCGGCCAGGCCGCGGCGGTAACGCCTGCACCTCAAAAAGATGCAGCGCACGGCGATGGTTACCACGAGACAGATCATATTCGTAGTTATTACGCGTCTTTACGTACCAAGTAAGTCTTGGGCGAGTAATTACGCAGTAATTCAATAACATTAGGAGAGTGTGTGATGCGATTAACCCGCAAAACAGACCAGGCAGAAGTCGCTAAAAAGCCTGCCCTGGGTCTAAGTCGTCGTCAGTTCCTTCAGTCTGCAGGTCTTGCTACTGGTGGTATTGCCGCGGCCTCTATGCTTGGCGCTGGAATGATGCGCAAAGCCGAAGCGAAAGAAGTGCCACATGATGCGCCAACCGAAGTGAAGCGTACCATCTGTTCTCACTGTTCAGTGGGCTGTGGTATCTACGCCGAAGTACAAAATGGTGTGTGGACAGGCCAAGAGCCAGCTTTCGACCATCCATTCAATGCCGGTGGCCACTGTGCCAAGGGTGCGTCTCTACGTGAGCACGGCCATGGTGAGAAGCGCCTCAAGTACCCCATGAAGCTAGAAGGCGGTAAGTGGAAGCGTATCTCTTGGGATCAGGCTATCGAGGAAGTAGGCCAGAAGGCGCTGGATATCCGTAAGGAGTCAGGCCCGGATTCAGTCTTCTTCATGGGTAGTGCTAAGTTTTCTAACGAGCAGGCTTATCTGTACCGTAAATTCGCTGCCATGTGGGGCACCAACAACGTCGACCACTCGGCACGTATTTGTCACTCTACCACTGTAGCCGGTGTTGCCAACACCTGGGGCTATGGTGCGCAAACCAACTCGTTTAACGATATCCGCAACGCCAAGGCGATGATGTTTATCGGTTCTAACCCTTCAGAAGCTCACCCGGTTGCTATGCAACACATTCTGGAAGGTAAAGAGCGCGGCGCGAAGATTATCGTTGTCGATCCTCGTTTCACCCGTACTGCCGCTAAGGCCGATGAGTACGTGCATATTCGCCCAGGTACCGATATTCCTTATATCTATGGTCTGCTGTGGCATATCTTCGAAAACAAGTGGGAAGACCAGACCTTCATCGATCAGCGTGTCTACGGCATGGAGCGTATCCGCGAAGCGGCCGCTAAGTGGACCCCTGAAGAAGTTGAAAACGTGGTTGGTGTGCCTAAAGAGCAGATGTACCGTGTGGCCAAGACACTGGCCGAGACTAAGCCTGGCACCATAGTCTGGTGTATGGGTGGTACTCAGCACCACATTGGTAATGCCAACACCCGCGCTTACTGTATCCTGCAGCTGGCACTGGGCAACATGGGCGTTTCTGGTGGTGGTACTAACATCTTCCGTGGTCACGATAACGTACAGGGCGCCACCGACTTCGGTCTGCTGTTCGACACCCTACCTGGTTACTATGGCCTCAAGACAGGTTCTTGGAAGCACTGGTGTAACGTATGGGACCTGGACTATGAGTGGGTGAAGGCTCGCTTCGACCAGGAACAGCGTCTGGGTCAGGATCCTATGACCTCTACCGGTATTCCTTGTTCTCGTTGGCACGATGGTGTGCTGGAAGACAAGTCTAAGATCGCTCAGAAAGACAACATACGTATGTCATTCTTCTGGGGTCAGTCGGTCAACACAGAGACCCGTGGCCGTGAGGTGCGTGAAGCACTGAACAAGATGGACACAGTAGTGGTTGTGGATCCATTCCCAACCATGGCGGGTGTCATGCATACCCGTAAAGACGGCGTCTATCTGCTGCCGGCGGCGACTCAGTTCGAGACCTATGGTTCGGTATCAGCCTCTAACCGCTCACTGCAGTGGCGTTCACAGGTGATCGAGCCGTTGTTCGAATCTAAGCCTGACCACGTCATCATGTACAAGTTGGCGAAGAAGTGGGGCATAGAGAAAGAGTTCTGTAAGCATATCAAGGTGAATGGCGACGAGCCGTTGATCGAAGATATTGTCCGTGAATACAACAAGGGTATGTGGACCATTGGTTATACGGGTCAGAGCCCAGAGCGTCTCAAGATGCACCAGGAAAACTGGGGTACCTTCGACATCAAGAGCCTGGAAGCACCGGGTGGCCCAGCTAAGGGCGAAACCTATGGTCTGCCTTGGCCATGTTGGGGCACACCTGAGATGAAACACCCAGGTACCCAGATCCTTTACCGTACCGATCGTGAAGTCCGCTTCGGCGGTGGTAACTTCCGTGCCCGTTATGGTGTTGAGCACGATGGTAACAACATCCTGGCCGAAGGCTCTTACTCTAAAGGCAGCGAGATCAAGGACGGTTACCCAGAGTTTACCGACAAGATGCTCAAGCAGCTTGGCTGGTGGGACGACCTGACCGCAGAAGAGAAAGCGGCTGCCGAAGGTAAGAACTGGAAGACAGATATCTCTGGTGGTATCCAGCGTGTCGCCATCAAGCACGGTTGTATCCCATTTGGTAACGCTAAGGCCCGCTGTATCGTGTGGAACTTCCCAGATGATATTCCGGTTCACCGTGAGCCTCTGTATACGCCTCGTCGTGATCTTGTGTCTAAGTACCCAACTTACGATGACCGTATGGTGGCGCGTCTTCCTACCCTGTACAAGTCTATTCAGGATCAGGACTTCGCCAAAGGCTTCCCACTCGCCTTGACCTCGGGTCGTCTGGTTGAGTACGAGGGCGGTGGTGAAGAGACACGTTCTAACCCTTGGTTGGCAGAGCTTCAGCAAGAGATGTTTATCGAAATCAACCCTGCCGATGCGGCGGATCGTGGTCTACGTGATGGTGACGAAGTATGGGTTCACAGCCCAGAAGGCGCCAAGATCAAGGTGCAGGCAATGGTGACACCGCGTGTGATTGAAGGCGAGTGTTTCATGCCGTACCACTTCGCGGGTGTGTTCGAAGGCGAGAGCTTGGAGAAGAGCTACCCAGAAGGTACAGTGCCTTACATCATTGGTGAATCGGCCAACACCGTATTGACCTATGGCTATGACGTGGTGACTCAGATGCAAGAGACTAAGTCTAGCTTGTGTCAGATCACTAAAGCCTAACGGAACTTGATGAGGAGATAAGCCATTATGGCAGTCATGAAATTTCTATGTGACACCAAACGCTGCATCGAGTGTAACGGTTGCGTCACAGCATGTAAGAACGAAAACGATTCCGCTCTCGAGTGGGGTATCCAACGCCGTCGCGTCGTGACCATCAACGATGGTCAACCCGGTGAAGCCTCGATCTCTGTGGCTTGTATGCACTGTACCGACGCCCCTTGTCAGGCCGTTTGCCCAGCAAACTGCTTCTACAAGACGGAAGATGGCCTAACGCTACACAACAAAGATACCTGTATCGGTTGTGGTTACTGCCTATACGCCTGCCCATTCGGTGCGCCTCAGTTCCCTAAGAAGAGCACCTTTGGCAGCCGCGGCAAGATGGATAAGTGTACTTTCTGTGCCGGTGGCCCAGAAGAGACCTTCTCCGATGCGGAGCGTAAGAAGTACGGCGCTAACCGTCTGGCCGAGGGTAAGTTGCCTATGTGTGCCGAGCTTTGTTCGACCAAGGCGCTGCTCGCCGGTGATGCGGAAGTGGTTTCCAACATCTACCGTGAGCGTATCGCGGCCCGTGGTAACCCTAATGCGATCTGGGGTTATACCCCTAAGACTGGCGTTTAAAGTGAATAGTACCGTAAGCTTTCGGGCTTACGGTCTGTAAAGGAGTGACTATGTTATTAAAATCACTGCGCAGCCTATTCACTGTGTTGTTATTGCCATTGGTCTTGGCAATGGGCTTAGGTCTGACGACGTCAGCCTACGCCGTTGACGAACAGACCAGTCAACAGATGGCCAATACCAGCGACGCTGAGTTATGGAAAGCCGTGAAGTCAGGAGACAAGGGATACACCACAGCCAAGGGTGTGGAGACTGGGGTTATGATTAACGTGTCGGCCATCGAAGGCACTAACGTTAAGAACGACTATCTCACCCCTGTGATGGCACTGGCCGTTTGTGGTGTGTTCGGTGCTTTCCTGATCTTCTATCTGGTGAATGGTCCTTCAAAGTTAAGTCATGGTTTCTCTGGCAAGATGGTATTGCGCTGGACCAAGGCCGACCTTTGGATTCACTGGGTACTGGCGCTCTCCTGCCTGGCGTTGATCTTTACCGGTCTTAACATCATGTTGGGTAAGCATGTGCTGCAACCCTATGTGGGCACGGGCATTTGGGGGTCGCTGATCTACGGCAGCAAGACGATCCACGATTATGCGGGTCCCTTGTTCATCGTGGCTTGGGCTATCTGTGTGGTTAAATGGATGCCGTTGCAGACATTTAAGCTGTATGACCTTAAGTGGTTCCTGGTGGTTGGTGGTTACATCAACTTCGGTCCCTTCAAGGGCAAACACCCAGACAGCGGCTTCGCCAACGCCGGTGAGAAGATGTGGTTCTGGACACTGACTCTGTTCGGCCTCTTCATCGGGGTTTCCGGCATCATGCTGGTAATGCCAGGGCTCGAACTGCCACGTGAAGCCTCTATGGCGGCACTACTGGTGCACGGCCTCAGCGCCATCATCATCATCGCCTTTACTATCGTCCACATCTGGATGGCGACGGTATTGAGTGAAGGTGGTATGGAGTGTATGAAGTCGGGCTACTGTGACGAGAACTGGGCGGTACAGCACCACAACCTTTGGTACGATGAAATCAAAGAGAACGGTACGCTTACCTATAGGGACTAGACCCAAGATTAGGCTGACAAAGAGTAGCCGCTTTAGTTTGAATGAAAGCCCATAGATGAAACACCCCACCTGTTTATCAGGCGGGGTGTTTTTTTATGTTTAAGCGATGAAGATCCTAGCGGATCGAGATCACCTTTGGCTGATTTTCAAGCGCACTTTTTATTTTCTATAACAACAACTTCATTACATCTACTGGATCCCGGTTTTGGCTATTTTCAGGGATTGCCAGCAAAGTGCATCGGCTAAAGTATGACTGGCTTAACATTTTGGTCATTTACTCATTTTTTCCGCTTAATGACCCCTATTCAGATCAATATCTCCGCCTCGCTTCTTACTTATATTGCAACGGCAATTAATCGGATGTTTTTAAAAAACATAGCATTTTTACCAAACTGCCACCTGTGAATAACATTGCCTTAACCAATGTGCCGATGGCGGCTTTGAATAAATCATCCTTAACTATCGAAACTTCCTAATCCACTAGGAGCAAGAATGAAGAAGCAACAGCCCGATCTGAACCGCAGATCTCTGCTGAAAGCACTCACCATAGGTGGTACGGCCGGTGTGGCTATCGCCGCCAGTGGTGTGAGTGTTGCCAACGCAACCGAGACAAAATCTCAAGAAAAACATGCCGATGGCTACCATGAAACTGCACATATCCGCAGTTATTACAATAGCTTGCGTAGCTAATTAGGAGAATTTGAGCGATGAAGTTAACGCGCAAAACAAATGAGGCAGTCGCAACGGCTAAGCCAAGCTTAGGCATCAGCCGTCGTCAATTCATGAAGCATGCGGGTATCACAACCGGTGGTATCGCAGCAGCCTCTCTTCTCGGTACCGGCATGATGCGCCGCGCCGAAGCGAAAGATATTCCACACGATGCCCCTATCGAGATCAAGCGCACCGTATGTAGCGCCTGTGCCGTGGGTTGTGGTCTGTATGCCGAAGTACAAAATGGTGTCTGGACGGGTCAGGAACCAGCATTCGATCACCCATTCAACGCCGGTGGTCACTGTGCCAAAGGTGCTGCGCTGCGTGAACATGGTCACGGCGAGAAGCGTCTTAAGTACCCAATGAAGCTGGTCGACGGCAAGTGGAAGAAGCTCTCTTGGGAGCAGGCCTTCAACGAAGTCGGCGACAAGATGCAGAGCATCCGCCAGGAGTCGGGTCCAGATTCACTCTACTTCATGGGTAGCGCCAAGTTCTCTAACGAAGGCTGCTACATGTACCGTAAATTTGCGGCCATGTGGGGCACCAACAACGTCGACCACTCGGCACGTATCTGTCACTCTACCACTGTAGCCGGTGTTGCTAACACCTGGGGTTATGGTGCGCAAACCAACTCATTCAACGACATTCAGAATGCGAACGCGATCTTCTTCATCGGTTCAAACCCTGCCGAGGCACACCCTGTTGCCATGCAGCACATTCTGATCGCCAAAGAGAAGAACAACGCTAAGGTTATCGTGGTCGACCCACGTTTCTCTCGCACCGCGGCGCATTCAGATCTGCACTGTGCACTGCGTCCTGGTACCGATATTCCTTTCATCTACGGCATGTTGTGGCACATCTTCGAAAACGGCTGGGAAGACAAGACCTTCATCAAGCAGCGCGTGTTCGAGATGGACACCATCCGCGAAGAGGTGAAGAAGTTCCCACCTAAAGAAGTGGCCAACATCACTGGCGTGAGCGAAGAGCAGGTTTACCAGGCAGCCAAGCTGATGGCTGAAAACCGTCCTGGCACTGTGGTTTGGTGTATGGGTGGTACCCAGCACCACGTTGGTAACGCCAACACTCGTGCCTACTGTATCCTGCAGCTGGCCCTGGGCAATATGGGCGTCTCTGGCGGCGGTACCAACATCTTCCGTGGTCACGATAACGTACAGGGCGCGACCGACTTAGGTCTGCTGTTCGATACCCTGCCTGGCTACTATGGCCTGAAGACAGGTTCTTGGAAGCATTGGTCACACGTTTGGGATCTGGATTTCGACTGGGTTAAGGGTCGTTTCGATCAGAACGAATACCTGGGTCGCATCCCAATGAATACTCCTGGTATTCCATGTTCTCGTTGGCATGACGGCGTATTAGAGACGCCTGAGAAGCTGGCGCAGAAAGATCGCGTACGCATGGCCTTCTTCTGGGGTCAATCTGTCAACACAGAAACCCGTCAGCGCGAGGTGCGTGACGCCCTGGATAAGATGGACACAGTCGTGGTTGTGGATCCATTCCCAACTATGGCCGGTGTCATGCACCGTCGCAAGAATGGGGTCTACCTCTTACCTGCGGCGACTCAGTTCGAGACTGAAGGTTCTGTGTCTAACTCTGGCCGTAGCCAGCAGTGGCGTGAGAAGGTGATCGAGCCGCTATTCGAATCTAAGACAGATATCGAGATCATGTATCGCCTGTCGCAGAAACTCGGCTTCGACAAGGAATACACTAAGCGCATCGCCAAAGATGCCAAAGACATGCTAGTGATCGAAGACATCACCCGCGAGATCAACCGCGGTATGTGGACCATCGGTATGTCTGGCCAGAGCCCTGAGCGTCTGAAGCTGCACACCCAAAACTGGGGCACCTTCAGCAACAAGACCCTAGAGGCAGAAGGTGGCCCAGCCAAGGGCGACACCTATGGTCTGCCATGGCCATGTTGGGGCACACCAGAGCAGAAACACCCTGGTACCCAGATCCTCTACAACACACACAAACACGTGCTTGAGGGCGGTGGTAACTTCCGTGCCCGTTATGGTGTCGAGTACCAAGGCAAGAACCTGCTGGCCGAAGGCAGCTTCTCTAAGGGTGCCGAGATCCAAGACGGTTACCCAGAGTTCAGCGACAAGCTGCTCAAGCAACTGGGCTGGTGGGACGACCTGACCGCCGAAGAGAAGGCCGAAGCCGAAGGCAAGAACTGGAAGACCGACCTTTCTGGCGGTATCCAGCGTGTGGCCATGAAACATGGCTGTATCCCATTTGGTAACGCCAAGGCCCGTTGTATCGTGTGGACCTTCCCGGATCAAGTGCCTGTTCACCGTGAGCCGCTGTACACGCCGCGCCGCGATCTCGTGTCTAAGTACCCAACGTACGACGACATGCAAGTTCACCGTCTACCGACGCTGTACAAGTCTATCCAAGAGAAAGACACAGCAACTAAGTACCCACTGGGTCTTACTTCTGGTCGTCTGGTTGAGTACGAGGGTGGTGGTGAAGAGTCTCGCTCTAACCCATGGCTGGCCGAGCTACAACAAGAGATGTTTGTTGAGATCCACCCAGGCGATGCTGCCGACCGTGGTATCCGCAACGGCGATACCGTATGGCTGGAAGGCGCCGAAGGTGGCCGCATCAAGATCAAGGCCATGGTTACCCCTCGCGTTAAGCAAGGTGTTACCTGGATGCCATACCACTTTGCCGGTGTGATGCATGGTGAGAGCCTAGAGAATAACTATCCAGAAGGTACTGTGCCTTATGTGATTGGTGAGTCTGCGAACACGGCATTGACCTATGGTTATGACCCTGTCACGCAGATGCAAGAGACCAAAGCGTCGCTTTGTCAGATCACTAAAGCTTAAGTATCGGGAGATTTGCCAATATGGCTACAATGAAATTTTTATGTGATACCAAGCGCTGCATCGAATGTAACGGCTGTGTCACGGCATGTAAGAACGAAAACGACTCTGCACTGGAGTGGGGTATTCAACGTCGCCGCGTGGTGACCATCAACGACGGTCAGCCAGGCGAAGCCTCAATCTCTGTGGCTTGTATGCACTGTACCGACGCCCCTTGTCAGGCGGTTTGTCCGGCAAACTGTTTCTACAAGACGGAAGACGGCCTGACGCTGCACAACAAAGATACCTGTATCGGTTGTGGCTACTGCCTGTACGCCTGTCCGTTCGGCGCGCCTCAGTTCCCTAAGCAGGGTGCCTTCGGCAGCCGCGGCAAGATGGATAAGTGTACCTTCTGTGCCGGTGGTCCTGAAGAGAACCACTCAGATGCAGAGCGTCAGAAATACGGTTCTAACCGTATTGCCGAAGGCAAGCTGCCTATGTGTGCCGAGTTGTGTGCGACTAAGTCGCTACTTGCCGGTGATGCTGAGGTTATCTCAAACATCTTCCGCGAGCGTGTTGCATACCGTGGTTCGAAAAATGCGATTTGGGGTTAATCCCCAGCTTGTATAAGGCCACAACAATCCACACCGGGCCTGCCCGGTGTGGACGATAAGGATGTAATATGAACAAATGGTTCAAACAATTTAGCGTGATCTTAGCGCTAGTGATAGGTACCACATTCAGTGCCCTGTCGTTCGCCCATGGCGATGCGACCGACCATACCCATGCCGCCACCGAGGGGCAGATCTGGTCGGAGATTCAGGCAGGCGCCACCGGATACACTACCTCTCACGGTCAGTTCCACAATCAGCCGATCAACAGCTATGATCTGCGGGTACTCGAGCTTCGCAGCGACTGGCTGGCACCTGCCCTGATGGCGGCGCTGTTTGGCATGATCATCATCTTCGTGCTGTTCATCAAGGTGAACGGTATCTCCAAGTTGCATCACGGCTTCTCGGGCAAGATGGTGTATCGCTGGTCGAAATTTGATGTCTCTATCCACTGGCTGGGGGCCATCCCTTGCCTGCTGTTGATCCTCACGGGTCTTACCCTGCTGGCGGGACGTTTCTTCTTCCAGCCATACCTGGGTGAAGGCTTCTGGGCCGGCCTGGTCTATGGTGCCAAGCAGATCCACGACTACATGGCGATCCCCTTCATGATCGGTTGGGCGCTGATGACCACACTGTGGGCCAAGAATCAGCTGCCTAAGATGTATGATGTTAAATGGTTCCTGGTCGTTGGTGGTTACATCAACTTCGGCCCCTTCAAGGGTAAGCACCCGGATGCCGGCTTTGCCAACGCCGGTGAGAAGATGTGGTTCTGGGCCTTCGCCCTGTTCGGCCTCATCATCTCGGCTTCAGGCATGTTGCTGCTGTTCCCGAACCTGTTCGAGCCCAGCCGCACCCTGAGCCTGATTGCCCTGGTTCTTCACTCTGTCAGTGCCATCGTTATCTGCGCCTTCTCTATCGTTCACATCTTCATGGCGACCGTGATGTCAGAAGGTGGTATGGAGTGTATGGTGTCGGGTTACTGTGATGAAAACTGGGCGACCCAGCATCACAACCTTTGGTATGACGAGATCAAAGAAAATGGCACGCTGAAGTACAAAGAGTAAGGCGTTAGCCGTTCGTATCAGCCTTTGGTACTAACATGAAAAAACACCTCGCCGGGTTACCGACGGGGTGTTTTTTTATGCCTGTCGTTTTGATGCCCGCATTTTATGTGTGCATAAGCTCGAAGGTTTGTGTCTGTAGCTGTGAGTGATAGTCGCTGTTTGCAACATCAGCTGTTAGCGATACTAGCTGTTTGCAATATTAGTCATTGAGAATGTTGACAATAACCCTTAAGCCGCTAAGTTGTGAAGGGAGCGATTTTCACGATAAAGGAGTTGAATATGATCAGAGGGATTTTGATGGCACTCGCCCTGAGCGGGGGTGTTAGTGTGAGCTTTAGTAGCCTAGCCGATACCTTTAAGGTGACCTCAGAGGTCTGCCTGCAAGGTGAGGTGCTTGGCGCGCCAACCTTTGTGATAGATACGGTAAAGGCAGAGCAGATGACACTGGCGGACAAGTATCAATATAGCGTCAAGGTAAGTCCACACAATGCGGCTCAGGTGTCGGTAGATTTCAGCCTGAGTGGTGAGGGCTATGAGACAGCCTCACAGGCCATAGTCGACCTGGACAAGGCCGCCTTGCTCAATTTTGGTGACCAGACATTTAGCTTCCTCATCAACAGGGTAGGTGACTAAGTGGTCGTTACTCTGCGATTTAATCCAGCCTTGCCCATTAACAGTCGCTGTCTATGACAGTCGTGGTGACTATCTTGGTCTGGGTGCCGGATTTAGTGTCGACCCTGAGGTAGCAGGCGAGGGCATCATCAGCCAGGAGATCCCCAGGGGTCTTAAACAGGCTGCGCTGGCCGATGCGCAGCTCGATATCCTTTTGGGTCCAGCTGGCCCCGTAGAACCATTCCTTCATGGTGACTGTCAGCAGTTGGGGCACGGCGTCGCCGCGCCACTCAGGATAGCCATACCTCACCAGTATTTTCTGTTTATCTCCCGGATTGAGGAAGTAGCTTGCCTGTTCTTGCTGGGTTACGCCTGAGATGGCCGAGCGGGCGTAGACCAGCCGATTCGCGGCCTGCACCGAGGCCTCTAGCTGCTGGAGCTGGGCAACTCTCGCCTCGCGCGTCAGGCTCAGCCATCTGCTGGCGGCTGCAACGCTGAGAATGGCCAGAATGACGATCACTACCACCATCTCTATCAGGGTAAAGCCAGAGGCTCCTTTGTGTCTCATGGTTACTCGCATCTTCAGACTAACGGTTTGGCATTTAACAAAGTGGAGGCAGACTAACCGTTAGAGAGACATTTGCAAGCAAAACCGAGTCTGATTTTGCAATAACCTATTGAATGCTAACTGGATGTTTTCGGCCTGTTGCGTTCTGGTTTTAATCTTGTTGTTGGGTCGCCAGTTAGGCCGAGATGACCTAAGCTCAAGCTAGTCTCAACAAGCAGGAGAGAGAGATGGAGAGCAAAGTGGTAAGCGACAGCATGGGCGATCTCAACATTCCCGCCGATGCCTTGTATGGTGCCCAGACGGCGCGGGCGATCAAGAACTTTCCCGTGAGTGGTCGTCCCATGCCCCGCGGCTTCATCCGCGCCTTACTGCTGGCTAAGCTCGCCGCCGCCGAAGCCAATGTGACTCTCAGGCTGCTTGCGCCCAATATCGCCCCGGCGGTCGCCCAGGCGGTACAGGAGCTGCTGGCGGATCCCCATATGATGCGCCATTTCCCTATCGACATGTTCCAGACCGGCTCGGGCACCAGCAGTAACATGAATGCCAACGAGGTGCTCGCAACCCTGGTGTCTAATAGCCTGGGTCAGGCGGTGCATCCTAACGACGTGATCAACCTGGGGCAGAGCAGTAACGACATCATTCCCAGCGCCATACATATCAGCGCCCTGCTGGCGGTGGAGCAGTCGCTGCTGCCTTCGCTAACCCTATTGTCGCAGACTATCACGACTAAGGCGCAGCAGCTGGCCGATGTTACCAAGACGGGGCGTACCCATCTGATGGATGCCATGCCAGTTCGTTTCGATCAGGTGTTGGGGGGCTGGGCGAGTCAGATCGATGATTGCCGTGAGCGCATAGCGAGCCAAGGCGACGCCCTGGCCCAGCTGCCCGTGGGCGGCACGGCGGTGGGGACTGGGGTCAACACCCATGAGGAGTTCTCTAAGGTGTTTTGCGAGAGGCTCAGCGCCCTGACCCGTACCCAGTTTCGCCCGGCGGATAACCTCTTTAGCCGTATGGCCAGCCATGATACCGCCGTCGCCCTATCGGGCCAGCTGAAGACGCTGGCGGTAGCCATCATGAAGATCAGTAACGACCTGCGCTGGATGAACTCGGGGCCGCTGGCGGGCCTGGGGGAGATCAGCCTGCAACCCCTGCAGCCGGGCTCCTCTATCATGCCGGGCAAGGTGAACCCTGTGATTCCCGAGTCCGCCTGCATGGTGGCGGCGCAGGTGATGGGCAAGGACATGGCGATCACCATCGCCGGTCAGTCCGGCAATTTCGAGCTTAACGTGATGCAGCCGCTTATCGCGGTTAACCTGTTAGAAAGCATAGAGAGCCTCAGCAATGTGTCGCGCCTGCTGGCCGACAAGGCCATCGCCAGTTTTGTGGTGAATCGAGACAAGATAGCCGACTCCCTGCATCGCAATCCTATACTGGTCACCGCCCTGAGCCCCAGGGTGGGCTATGTACAGGCGGCTAAGATAGTCAAACAGGCCTATCAGGATAGGCGACCCATACTCGAGGTTGCCATGGAGCTCACCGACCTTAGCGAGGAGGAGCTCAGACGCCTGCTGGATCCCGAGCGCCTGACCCGTGGCGGCCTATCCTAGCGATTATCGGCCACAGCGGTCTATAAAATATGGGTGGTGAGCCGATAAGTTTGCATTTCCTCTCTAGACATCCAATGGGCGCCTTGTGCAGGGGCCGAGGTGAGGGTAAACAGGTAGAAGGGAACCCCTTGTTTGCCCAGCATTTGGCTGAAGTAGGTCGCCTGACTGCGGTGAGCCTCGTCGTTGTAAGGGATATCTGTGGCGTCTTTGTCCAGCTCGCTGTCGCTCCAGCTGTGTACACCAATTTGTTGATTTCGTTCTAGGCTGAGGCCCGTAATCTTAGGTTCTAGGGTCCGATTGACTCCGGCGGCGAACAGATCTGTGGCGCCGGAGAAGACGCGTCCCGAGCGGCTGACCTTGGTATCTAGCTTATGGTCTCGGACAAGTAAGCCTGTGTACATGTTGATCTCATCATCGGCGGAGCCGCCAACAAAGTTATCGAATATCAGCACTTTCTTCTGCTTAGGGTAATGATCCACCAAACGTTTTAGTGCCTGATAGCTGGTGATTCCTAGGGTGGAGTTTGCGGGGTTGTCACACTCCTCTGTGCACCATTGGTTGTTGATCAGAGGCTCGAAATAGTTGCTGGTGAGAATCTCGATACTAGCGCCATGCTCCTGAGGCGAGAAGAGGGTCGAACCTATTGCCGAGGAATATTCCAACCAGTCGGTGACAAAGGTCAGTTGGAGGTACTGCTTCTTCTCATTCGTGTGTAGCTCGAAGATACTCTTGTCGCCTTGCTCTTGTCGCTGTGCATTTGAGCAGTCGAAACTGTCGATGCGATGCGGGCCGGAGAAGATCTGACAACCCAGCAGCTGCGATTCATCAAATTTGATCGCTAAGGTGAGGCTATGGCCCGTCTCGCTGCTCAGGGCCAGCAGTAAGTACGGAATCTGCTTCTGGGTGTCGACGAAGACGTCGGCGTATTCCAGCCTGTCGTAGTGAGTGTGTTGGTACTCGAGTTGAATCGAAGAGAATATCGGCTCACGCTCCTGAATCAATGCTTCGAGTTTCTCCTGGCTAAAGACGAAGTTAGCCAGTGGAGCTTGTGGCCTAGGTTGGTCGGCGTTACAGCCAACTAGGCCGCTAAATATCAGCAGCAGGGGTAGGGTAAAACGTAGCATGGCGGTCTCCTCTGATGAAAAGTCTCAGTGTAATGAGGACCGCAGCTAATTACTGTCAGCAGTTTGTATTGCTTTGTCAGTTGGCCAAGTTTGGTGAGAAGTTTTGGGAGTTGCAGGGCATAGCAAAAAGGCATCCCTGGGGATGCCTTCATCGTTTAGTGTTGTGGGCCTTACCAGGCCTGCTGCAGGATCTCGCGGCTGATATCCAGGCCGAGATCGCCAGACTCTGACAGGGCGGTCATGCCGTGGGCTTCCAGTGCCGCGACTATGTCGTCGATCTGCTCCTGGGCAATATCATAGTCGCGCAGGCGGGTCTTGAGACCAAGTTGCTGGAAGAACTGCTCAGTCTTGTCGATCGCCAGATCGACACGGCTGGCTTCGTCGCCTTCTGTGATGTCCCACACGCGCTCGGCGTATTGCAGCAGCTTGGCGTGTTTCTGGGTCTTGCGTACGCGCCAGACCGACGGCAACACGGCGGCCAGGGTCTGGGCGTGGTCGATGCCAAACAGGGCCGTCAGCTCGTGACCTATCATATGGGTCGTCCAGTCAAACGGCACGCCGGCGCCTATCATGCCATTGAGGGCCGAGGTGGCACTCCACATCAGGTTGGCTCTGGCATTATAGTTCTCTGGCTCTTCCAGTGTGACGGGGCCAATCTCGATCAGGGTGCGCATGATTCCTTCGGCGGTTCTGTCCTGTACCCGGCCGTCTACCGGATAGGTGGCATATTGCTCCAGCACGTGGACGAAGGCGTCTACCACACCGTTAGCCACCTGAATCTTTGGCAGGGTGAAGGTCAGGGTTGGATCCAGCAGCGAGAAGGTCGGGTAGATACTGGGATGGTTAACCGGGAACTTGCCGCCGTTATAGCTCACCACGCCGAAGGCGTTCATCTCTGAGCCTGTGGCAGGCAGCGTGGCTATGGTGCCCAGTGGTAACACCTGATCCGCCTCGACCGGTACTGGGGCGAAACCGTGGAACAGCAGGCTGGCGCTGTCACCTTCGAAGCGGGTCGCCAGGGCGATGAACTTGGTGCCATCTATCACAGAGCCGCCACCGACCGCCAGCAGGAAGTCGATAGACTCCTCTCTTGCCAGCTTGGCCGCCTTGGCGAGGGTCTCATACTGTGGGTTGGCCTCGATGCCGCCGAATTCGACGACGGTGCGATCGCCCAGGGCGCTGAGCACCTTGTCCAGGGTGCCGAAGCGTTTTACGCTGCCGCCGCCATAGGTCACCATGACGCGGGCGCCGGCGGGGATCAGCTTGTCTAGCTCGGCCAGGCGATCTTTACCGAAGACGATCTGGGTGGGATTGCGATAATCGAAGTTAAGCATGGGGATACCTTGTGTCACCTAATAATATGCTGCACATACTAGTCTCTTGGCGCGAGTTTTAAATACCTATTGCTGCACGCCTCTTGCCTATTTCTGCTTTATTAGGTTTAAAAGGAGTAATTTTGATTATTTTTGATGCCTTTTTCTGCTTGGATGATATTATCGCCGTCAATTGAGTCCTTATCCTGTCCCAAGAGGTGGAGTGTGAAGAGTATTGCCGAGTTGATGTCTGAGCTGGCCCCGGATGAGGGGATGAACGACAGCGTATTGCCAGGTATCAAGCTGTTTCGCTGCTCCGCCTACGGTGCCCGCGGCCCCTTGTGTTACTCCCAAGGGATCATGATAGTGGGGCAGGGTAAGAAGCGTATCTATCTGGATAACAGGGTGTTTGACTATGATCCTCAGAACACCCTGGTGATGACAGTGCCCATGCCGGTGGAGTGTGAGACCTTCGCCAGCAAGGAGGAGCCAGTGCTGGTGATGATGATAGATATAGAGCTGGCGCAGCTTAATCGCCTCATCCCCATCATGGATAACCACCACAGGGTGCCCCAGGCCCTGGGCGAGTCGCGACTGCCGGGCTATTTCATCGCCCCGACCGGCGAGGCGATAGAGTGCAGCATTCATCGTCTGCTGCAGGCGTTGCAATCACCGTTGGAGGCCGAGGCGCTGGGTGAGGCCATGGTGCTGGAGATCCTATATCGCCTGCTGGCCCTGCCCAACGCGGCGCCCTTATATGCCCTGGCACTGAGCCATACCCGGCTGTCGCGCATCGACAAGGCGCTGAGCTATCTACATAAACACTATGCCGCCAGCATAGAGGTGGATCATCTCGCGGCCCTGGTGAACATGAGCCCCTCGGCGTTTCATCGCTGCTTCAAGGAGGTGACCGCCTCGTCACCGATCCAGTACCTGAAGAAGCTGCGCCTGAACAAGGCCAAGGAGCTGTTGCAGCGCCCCGGGGTGAAGGTGAAGCAGGCCGCCATCGAGGTGGGCTACGAGAGCCCGGCTCAGTTTAGCCGCGAGTTCAAACGCTACTTCAGCCACAGCCCGGGGGAGTGTGTCAGGTAAGGGGGTCTACTGCTTGATGCACTGCAATAGCACGACGAAAGGGGGCATGTTGTTGTGGGCGACGCTGTGGCCTTCGGGCTCGGTGCGACGTTTTTGATGTTGGCGCATGCCCACATCATCGCCCTCTCCGGTCGCGTATTCCGGCTCGTCTCCCGAGTCATAGTAGTACCAATCGTCGTAGACATGGGTGTGCTTGGGTAATTCGGCGAGTGTCAGTTTATGCTTCTCCTCACCGCCTTTGTCATTGAGCTTGCGTACCGACAGCGCATTCTCCTGATGATTCACGGCTAAGGTAAAGCGGCCACGTCCCTCGCTGTAGGGCTGCCACCCCTCAGGGCAAGCGGTTAGATCGAAATAGGCCACCGTCTTGGCGGGTATGATGCTGCCGGTTCCGGCTATCTGTTTGCTCAGGGCAGAGAGTCCTTGCGCGTTGGCGAGGTTGTTGGCCGCGAGTTCTGTGTATTTCACATAGCCAAAGAGTGCCAGCGATGCGGTGAGCAGCACAGTAACCAGTAGATTCCATTTCATTATTAACTTCCTTGTGTCGAATTGCACTCCACTGAAATAGCCGGAGTCTATATCATTATTTTTATTAATTATTTAACCTACGCTATTTATTTTTGCGCCGCAACAGGTGGATTCTTACGCGGGTTTTTTTCGAGTCATCTCGTCACCTTGCTCGGTGAAAAATGTGTGATCACATTTATTCAACATTTGCTAAAACATGACATGCTTAACAATTCTTCGGCTAATCTAGTGCTAGGTGTTGTAACTCCAAGCCAGTTCACGTTTTATATATTCCTTAAGTGATACTTTTGTGTTCCGCAAATGGATGTGTATCGCTTTAAGTCCTTATTTATTAAAAGGCTTTGTTCTCAAGGCCGGTTCAGCTAGGAATATCTATGTCTTCGTCTTCTATTATTCAAACGGCGCCAGGTGCATTGATTAAGCCGTACCAAGCTAACATTACCGTCCCTAACTGGATGCTGAGCTCGATGGAACGAGTGATGCAGTATTATGTCGACAAGAACCTACGACTCGATACCCAGTCCGCCTCTATGATGCCGGCACCCATAGAAGGTAAGAAGTACATGCTCTATGCCCATGTGCCTTTCTGCCATACCTTGTGCTCCTTCTGCACCTTCCACCGTTTCCTGTTTAAGGAGGAGAAGGCGCGCGCCTATTTCGTCTCGTTGCGTAAGGAGATGGAGATGGTCAAGGCGCTGGGCTATGACTTCGAGTCCATGTATATCGGCGGTGGCACCACCACAGTGCTAGAAGATGAACTGGCACGCACCATAGAACATGCCAAGAAGCTCTTTCCTAGCATCAAGGAGGTCTCCTGCGAGTCGGACCCTCAGCACCTGGACAGCCCAGGTTTTAAACAGCTCGAAGGCCTGGTGGATCGTATGTCTATCGGGGTGCAGAGCTTCAACGACGACATCCTGGCGATGACAGATCGACTGGATAAGTTTGGCTCGGGGCAACAGACCTTCGATAAGATCATGGCGGCCAAGGAGTTGTTTCCCATCATCAACGTGGATCTCATCTTCGGCTTCCGTGGCCAGACAGATGAGGTGATCCAGAACGACTTGGATATGGCCTCTCGTCTCGACCCACGTCAGATCACCACCTATCCCTTGATGATCACCCATCAGACCCGTAAGAGCGTCAAGGGCAAGCTGGCCGCGCCTCAGGGCGATATGGCACGTCAATATCGCCAGATCTTAAATAGCCTGAACGGCCAGTATAACCAGCTGTCGGCCTGGGCATTCGGTAAGGCCAACAACGAAGGTTTCGATGAGTATGTGATCGATTATGACGAGTATCTGGGAGTAGGTTCTGGCTCTTTCAGCTTTCTCAACGACACCCTGTATGTGAATACCTTCTCCCTGCGCAAGTACCAGGAGAATATCGCCTCGGGCCGCATGGGGGTCGAGCAGCAGAAGAACTACAGTCAGAAGGATGTGATGCAGTATCGCTTCCTGCTGGGCATGTTCTCTGGCCGTCTGTCCCGCAAATATTTCCGCGACACCTTCGGCGTTAACCTGGATTGGGCCCTGTTTAAGGAGATGACCTCGATGAAGGCGATCGGCGCCATCAAGAACGACCCCAAGGATCCCGATAACCTGATCGTGACGGATAACGGTAAGATGATGGGCCTGCTGATGATGAAAGAGTTCTACTCAGGCATGGATAACGTGCGGGCACAACTGCGTAAGCCGCTCAAGCCCTGTGATATGTAGCCCTGCGATATGTAAGGGGCATTTGCTATCTGAGCTGAAGAGGCCGATCATAGATCGGCCTTTTTTATTGTCGGAGTCTTAAAGATGCAAGCCTTTGAAAGTCTGTTTTCACAATTTCTCGAAAGCGTTGCACCGACCGATGCCGCTCACGATGTGCAGCACATTACCCGAGTGGTGAAGACAGCCAAACGTCTGTGCGGTCTCGAATCTGCCTGTGCCGAAGTGGTGGTACCCGCCGCCTGGCTGCATGACTGTGTCACCCTGGCAAAAGACGATCCCAGGCGCAGTCAGAGCTCTAAGATGGCCGCGGACAAGGCTATCGCCTTCCTCGCCGAGGTGGGTTATCCGCAGCAGTATTTGGCCGCCATTCACCATGCCATTCTCGCCCACAGTTTCAGTGCGAGTGTCGCTCCCGAGACGCTGGAAGCCAAGATAGTGCAGGATGCCGATAGACTGGATGCCCTGGGCGCCATAGGCGTGGTGCGTTGCCTGCAGGTTGGCGCAGCGTTGGGACGACCCCTGTATGATGGGGAGGATCCCTTCTGTCGGGAGCGGGCGGCGGATGATGGCCGTTACACCTTAGACCATTTCAAGCAGAAGCTGTTTACCCTGGCGGATACCATGCAGACAGCGGCTGCGAGGGAAGAGGCGCAGCGTCGTACTCGGGTAATGCAGGGCTTTCTCGATCAGCTGGCTCAAGAGATCTAGGGGAGGCGCTCGGGAGCCTGTCTGTGATTCACCTTAGCACGGCGCGCTAACTTCTGCTCAAGCTGACGAGCCTCCTGGCGTATCTGTTCGATAAAGAGATCTTGGTAACCTAGCAGCTCAAATTCTCTCAGGCATTGGTGGTAGCGGCGCAGTTTTTCTTCCCAGCAGAGCGGCTTATCCATCAGCTCTTCTAATGTCAGTATTGAGTCCATTCAATAACCTCACAATCTCCTTATGCTCGTCAGCGTAACGTCAAGTTGTCACCTTGTTGAGGCTGATTTTTATGTCGAAACGTCATAAGTCGAAAGTTTTGTGTTGTTTTTATCAATCTTTTCAATCGCTTATTTTGTTTTCAAGATTGGCTTAAGTGAGGGGGCGCATATCGCCTAAGCTAATATGGGTGATCGCTTACGCACTTATTGGTCGATAAGCTCATGGAGGTATGTTTGTGGAGCATCCTGTAATAGGGTAGCTTGGTGAACTCTTCATTTTGTACAGGGAAATCAGATGATAGTACGTATTGGCGAATTTCAGGCCGCGCCGGGCCAGGCAGAGGCATTGAAGGCCTTCCTCCTCTCATTGAGCGATTATATTTGCAACTCACCGGGCTGCCTCAGCTATGAGGTATTGTGTCCGGTCGACGAGGCGGACCGCCTGATGGTGATCGAGCGTTGGGAATCTGCCGAGCAGCACAGGGCCTCGGTGCAGGCTTATCCGAGCGATAAGATGCAGGCCGCCATGTCGCTGTTCGCCGCACCGCCGACTGGCGGCTACTATTCGCTGGCTCAAGCTTAGGCTTACGGCAGGGCTTTAGTGATGATCTATTTCGAGACAGAGCGGCTTATCTGCCGCGCCTTCGAGCGGGCCGATCTTCAGGCCTTCACCGCCTACCGTGCCGATCCTGAGGTTGCCCGCTACCAGAGCTGGCAAGATTACCAGTATCAGGATGCCCTGGCGCTGTTCGAAAATTTACAGCAGACACCCTTCGAGACGCCCGGTACCTGGATGCAGCTGGCCCTCGAGTGTCGTCAGCCCCAGGCCTTGGTGGGGGATCTGGCGCTGCATTTCATCGATGCGCAGCAGGTTGAGATAGGCTTTACCCTGGCAAGTGAGCATCAGGGAAAGGGCTTGGCGCGAGAGGCGCTGCAGGGGTTGTTGGTGTATCTGTTTGAGGGCCTGGGTAAACACAGACTCTCGGCCATCACAGACGTGCAAAATCACGCCGCCTGGGGGCTGCTGGAGCGCCTGGGCTTTCGCCGCGAGGCTCATTATCGCGATAACATCTTCTTTAAGGGCAGCTGGGGCAGTGAGTATGGCTATGGCCTGCTGGCGCGTGAGTGGCGTGAGGCACAGGCGGGCGAGCCTTTGCAGGAGTTTCGTCTGATCAAACGTGTGGCGCCTCTCAATGATTTCCTGCGCCTGCGGCAGATAACAGGCCTGACCCCAAGGTCTCGCGAGGCGGCAGAACTCGGCCTGCCCCTGAGTCTGTTTGGCGTACATATTTTGGCGGGTGACAGGGTGATCGCCATGGGGCGGGTGGTGGGCGACGGCGCACTCAACTTCGAGCTGGTGGATATCGCCGTGGATCCCGAATATCAGGGGCGCGGCCTGGGCAGCGCTATCATGAGCGCCATCATGGCCTATCTCGACGAGACGGCGCCTAAGGGGGCCTACATCACCTTAATGGCTGATGTGCCTGCCCTTTATCTCAAATTTGGCTTCGAGTACTCGCGTCCGGCGAGTGAAGGCATGTATAAGTTACAGGCCTAATTGGTTGAGAAGCCCTGCGGGCCTTGATATAAAGGAGGCTCGGCGGGCCCCAAAGTATTAGGTTTCCGGGGCTAATTTTCTCAACCCGTTTAGGCGAGCTTCATTTTCTCCTGATCCGCTGTTACTCGGAGCATGCATGGCCAAAATTCTGCTGGTAGCCAACCTCAATTGCGATCGTATTCTCAGACTCGATAAACCCTTGAAGATGGGGGGGCGGTTTCACTATCAAGATGGTGGCCAGCGCCTGGGGGGCGGCGGTGCCAACACAGGCATAGGCCTGGTGTGGGCCGGGCACGAGGTAGCACTGGTGAGCCAGGTGGGCCGTGACGAGATAGGCGACTGGCTGCTGGCCGAGACCAGCACCCTGGGGATAGATTGCCGCCTGATGCAGCGCTATCAGCAACATACCTGTGAGATGCTGCTGGTGATGACCCCGGATGGTGAGCGCACCATCATACGTCCAGAGCGCCCCAGATTCGAGCTGGCGGCGCCGCCGAACTGGCGTCAGTGGGATGCCCTCTATATCAACTCTTCCGCGGAAGGCGCGGTGAGCTGGGCCAAGACAGCCTTGCCCCACAGCCTGGTGGTGGCGCAGCTGGCCAAGGATAACCGTGAGCGTCCCTGCCATGTGCTGATCGCCTCGCGAGCCGACATGCAGGGTCGTAGCGAACTGTCGCCCTGGCAGTATGGCCTCTCCATTGCCGGAGACAGTCTGCAGGCCTTCATAGTGACAGATGGCGAGTCGGGCGCCATTCTCTATCAGGCGGATTCACAGACCCATGTGGCGGCCGAGTCGGCCAGCGTGGTCGATACCACTGGGGCGGGAGACGCCTATGCGGCAGGCTTGATCCATGGGCTGGTGCGTGGCGATGAGTTTTGTCAGGCCATGGCCGAAGGCGCCCGCTGGGCAGCCTTTGCGGTGGCCACCGAGAGTTCGATACCGGGAGCAGGGCTAAAAAACTATCTGGAAAATGAGCGAGCGAAAGAAGAGGCCTAGTGGGCAGAACTTGTCATCATAATGTCATTAACTCGGCTTAGAGTATCGGCATTGGTCGCAAGCAGTTCCCTGACCTTGTTTTGTGTAGCTTCTTTTCTAACATAGTGTGTTTTTCTGTTCTCTCGCCCCATCTTCTGGGGCATTTTTTTGCCCGAAAAAAAGCCCCGACCTTTTGGTCAGGGCTTAGGCTGAATGCTTGCTGTTAGTTGTACTTAAACACGGGAATCATGCTGGTACACTGGGTCTTTATCTTCTGTTCCGGGGCCGCCAGGAAGGCCATGGTAATGCCGTCGATACAGTTGCGATAAGGGTTCTCCGAGGTCAACTGCACGTGGCCGCCCTGAGGGTTGGTGAACAGCTGGGCATTTGGCATGTTCTTCACCACTAACTCCCCCCAGGCTGGTGGCGTCTGAGGATCGTTACCGCCGTTAACCACCAGGATGGGTAGGTTACTGGTAACGGCCTGGGTCTCTATGCTATCGGCCGCGGCCACATCCCACGCCTTACAGCTGTCGATATCGAATCCCTGATGGAACACCTTGTCTACGGTCAGTGTGGTCGTGGTAGACCAGTTCTTGTCGTTGCGACCCACTAAGGCTGTTTGGTTGAGGAAGGCATATTCCTCGGAGCAGACCACAGACAGGGCCATAGGGGCAAAATAGTCCTCGTCGGGTTCGTTGTCTTTATCCTTGATGATGATGTTCAGGTCCTTGTCGATCGCCTGGATCAGGGGGACGACCCTGGCATCACCCACTAGATTGGCGATGTAGTTGACGAAACGGATGGCTGCCTGATCTTCCCCCTGATTCTGTAGTCGCGCGATGATAGATTCGATCATCGGCTTGAGGATCTCCGATGCGCACTTAGTGGAGGCGTCGCAGTTGGCGATGATGCGATCCAGCGTGGCATAGGTGGCCCAAGGCGTATCGGATAGGCCGTTGACCTCTATGGGGAATACACCGTCGAGGATGACGCTACGGATCCCTTGGCTATCTTCGCGTATGATGGTCTCTGCCAGTCGAGTGCCGTAGGAGCCGCCGTAGAGGTTCCAGCTGTCGAGCTTGAGCGCCTTTCTCAGCATGATGAAGTCATGGGCGCTCTGCACGCTCTGGTAGGCGCTGAAATCTACCCCCTTGGCCTTGAGGCGGGCCTTACAGGCCTTGACCTGCTCGATTGAGCCTTTGACCGTGTTAAATTCGGTGCACTTGTAGGCCGGTTTGGCGTGGCCTGTGCCGCGCTGATCCACCAGATAGAAGTCGCGGTCGTTCCAGAGGTATTTCGCCTTGCTCTGGGTGAAGTCTTCCAAACTGTCGATGGCCGAGTAGCCCGGGCCACCCTGCAGGTAGACCACGGGATCGGCCTTGACCTCTGTCTTGGTCGCCGGGATCTTCAGCACGGCGATCTCCATGGTTGTCTTGGAGGCGCTCTGGCCCTTAAGGGCATGTTTTTCCGGTACCGTCAAATAGCCGCAGCTGGCACCTTTGGGCAGATCCTGGCTCTTGGTGAACGTGCTGCAGTCGACGCTGGCGTAGGTGCCCACCTTGCTGGCGACCTCCTTCTTAGTGTCAGACTTGCTCGATTGGTTACAGCCGCCGAGGAGGGCGGTTGCCATGACGAGTGTGCCAAAGGCCAATAGGTTGGGCTTGTGTGTCAGGCTCATATACAACTTCCTTATGGGTTACAGACGAAGGCAATGAACCTGGCGAGTCGCAGAGACTCGGCACCTTAGGGTTCCGTGCCGTGATTATCTGTAGCGCATTATGAGGAGGCTGGCTTCTGGGAAACAGAAGCACTCTGTATGGCTTTGTCTCGGCTTTGTATCAGAAAGCTTTTTAATAGGATAGCGTTAAGTCGGAGACCGCTAAGTTGGGAGGCTCAGTTAACACTTAGAAGTGAAGTGGGGTCATTCGGCCTTGGGCAGGCGCAGGGTAAAGCAGGGGCCGCCCAGCTCGCTGTCGCCTAAGGTTAGCTCGCCCTGATGCTGACGCACTATCTGCTTGGCGATGGCCAGTCCAAGGCCGTGGCCGCCACTCTGCCTGTCTCTGGCCTTGTCCAGACGCACGAAGGGTTCGAAGATAGATTGCCAATAGTCCTGGGGAATGGGCGGGCCGTCGTTGGCTATCTCGATAAGCACGCTGGTTTCGTCGCTGCAAAGGGTCACGATGACGCAGCTTTGGGCGTACTTGTAGCCGTTGCGTATGATGTTGCTGGTGGCCCGCAGCAGCAGATGGTTGGCGATGGGGGCCATCAGGCTGTCGTCGCCCTCAAGTTGCAGGCGTTTTTGCGTCTCAAACTGCAGGTGTTCCAGCTGGCTGGCTAACAGCGGATAGAGGTTGGTTGGTGTCAGGCTGAGATGGGCATCTGGCCTTTCTAGCTTGGCAAACTGCAACAGCTCCTCAATCATGCCGCCCAGCTCGTTGAGATCTTCCTGAATTCCTTCAAGATATTGCATCTGCTCGGGGCGTACGCCCGAGTCGTCCAGCATGTCCAGATTGCACTGGATGCGGAAGATGGGGGTGCGCGACTCGTGGGCGATGGCGTTGGTGAGGTTCTTGTGGCTCTGGATCAGCTGAGAGATGCGATCGGCCATGATGTTGAACGACAGGTTAAGCTGACCCACGCTGTGAAGGCTGCTGGTGGAGGCGCGGGCGCTGAAATCGCCATAGGCGAAGGCGATACAGGTCTTCTCCAGTCGCGCCAGTCGCCGGGAGATCACAAACAGTACCATGATGCTGATAAGCGCCAGTGCGGCACACAACTCGACGAAGACAAACCACTCCTTGCGGTTAATGGTGTTGATAAAGGGGGAGTCTGGGTCGTTGATGATGCCATAGACAACCTCTGGGTCGCTCGCCAGGCTGAAGTAGGCCTGATTCTCGTCCACATCTTCTATGTAGAGCCCGTAGTCTTTAACCCCCTGTTTGATCGCCTCACTCAGGGTGTCATCCGCGACTTCATAGCGGGTCAGTGCCAGGTGGATATCCTTGGTAAAGCCTTGCAGTGCCTGCTCTGCCGCCTGCGCTCCTTGAGTTTCGCCTATCTTGTCTACTAATTTGCGGGTGGCGGTGATCTCGTTGGCCAGCGAGGTGGCGTCCAGTGAGTCGGTGGAGAAGAGCTCAAACTGGTCCATGGCGATCACCGCAATAAAGAAGATCGCCAGGGCCGTGCTATAGATGAGGATAAACAGACGCGTCACAGAAGATCACCAACGGTCGGGGACAAACAGATAGCCCCTGGCCCTGACGGTGATGATGCGCCGGGGCAGGGCGGGGTTGTCGCCCAGCTTCTTGCGCAGCACCACTATCTTGTTGTCTATGGTACGGTCGATGCCGTCGTACTCTATGCCACGGATCTGCTTAACCAGATATTCCCGGGTGAGGATCTCGTCGGCATGGGCGGCCAGCAGCCAGAGCAGGTCGAACTCGCTGGTGGTCAGGCTGACCTCTTCCCCCGCCAACAGACACTGCTTGCGCTGCTGATTGAGCTCAAGCTCGCCGAAGCTGAGGTGGTGCTGCTCCTGGGGGGCAGACACCTTGGCCCGGCGCATCAGCATGCGGATACGTGCCAGCAGAACCCTGGGCTGTATCGGCTTGATGATAAAGTCGTCGGCGCCCATCTCCAGTGCCGCCACCTGATCCATGTCGTCTTCGCTGGCGGTGAGGAACAGTATCTTGCCATCGAAGACGGGTTGCAGCTGACGGCAGATGCTGAAGCCGTCCAGATTGGGCAACATGAGATCTAAGATGACCAGATCTGGCTGCTCGGCCAGTATGGTGGCGACGGCATCGGCGCCGTCGTGGACACAGACAGTCTCTATCTGCTGCATGGCCAGATAAGAGGACAGCAGCTGGCTGATCTTTTCATCATCTTCAACGAGTACAACTTTGATGCTCATGTCGAGTGAGTCGTCGTGGGGGGATGTTGATAAATCTAACATTATTTATCCAGCTCCAACAGGGACGAGTTCACACTCTTTTTGAGGGCGGAGCCTACCATGTGAGGTGATCGATAAGGTAGGCGGCGTCATACACCTTGGTCGTCTGCAGTGATTCTTTATCCTGCAGGCCGGTAACTTCGACGATCACCGAGGTCTCATTTTCCACCTTGCCCAGGCCATAGCCCCAGTCGTCGTGGCCAAAGCCCAGAGTGTCATTGCCGACCGCGTCGCGGTGGTTCTGCTCTGTGGTGAGGGCAAAGTAGGGGTAGCCATGGGCCTGGACTATCTCGGCGGACTTGCGCAGAACATATTTGCGGGCCAGGGCGCGATCTGTCATGTCGTTACCGACGAAGCTGATCTGCCAGCTATCGTCGGCTATCTGTACCACGTCGAAGCCTTCACCAAAGCTCCAGAAGGATTTTTCTGTGTCGTAAGAGGTGGCGCAGCCGCTCAGCAGGAGTATGAAACTCAGTATGAAGACGGCCAATGGGGTTGTTTTCATGATATCTTTCCGAAGGAGAACTAGGCCGCTATTGTGCAGGGGCGATCCCCGGGGCGACAGAGGGAGTTTGTATTGAATTGTCTCGCCTTTGTCAGTGAGCGAGACGAGTAGGCAGTAGTCAGGGGAGTGAAGGATATGACGCTTTTGGTAAGCAAGATTTCGGGCCTGTATCGTGGCGATAAGGCCAAGGCTTTCGAGGGAGTACCCAGCATGATCGATGCCAAGCGGGCGTGCGGCCGCCTGGTGGTGGGTGAACTGGGTGTCGAGGGGGACGGCCAGGCGGACCCCAAACATCACGGTGGTGCCGACCGGGTACTGCACCATTTTCCTCGCGAGCATTATGGTCAGTATCGTCGCTGGGACATGATGCAGGGATTCAAGGATGTGCCCGCCATGGGCGAGAACATCAGTACCGTTGGGCTGGATGAGACTCAGGTAAATATAGGCGACATCATCGCCATAGGTGAGGTGCTGCTGCAGGTGACTCAACCGCGCTCTCCCTGCTTCAAGCTTAACCACCAGTTCGACCATCCCGAGTTTGCCCTCGCCATGCAGACCAGTGGCCTGTGTGGCTGGTTCTATCGGGTGGTGACGCCGGGTGAAATCAGGCTGGAAGACGATATCAGACTTGTAGAGCGCCGCAGCGACATTAGCCTGCGTGAGGCGATGGGGATCTATTTCTCGCCCACCTATGATGCCAGCGCCTATGATCGTCTGGCTACTTGTGAGGGGCTGGCCCAGTCTTGGGTAAATAGCTTGCAGCGCCGTCTGGAAAGTCGCAAGATTGAGCCTTGGGAAATGCGTTTATTTGGGCCTAATCGTCCATAACTCTGCTTAGAATAAAGAATGAATCATCAAGGAGCGTAATTCGTGTCTGATTTTGAACAACTGTCCCGCGACGATAGAAACATGGGCCTGGCGGTGCATCTGGCCAGTTTTTCGGGCTATCTGATCCCCTTCGGTTCCATCCTGGGGCCCCTGATTGTCTGGCTGATGAAGCGTGAAGAGATCGCTTTCGTCGACAGCTGTGGCCGTAACTGCCTGAACTTCAAGATAAGCGTGATGGTATACGCCATCATCAGCATGATCCTCATGTTTGTCGGTATCGGCTTTATCCTGTTGGGTGTGCTTGCAGTTTTCGATATCGTGGTCACCATCATAGCCGCCATGAAGGCCAGTGAGGGCATTAGTTACCAGTATCCGCTGACGATTAAGTTTCTTAAGGCTTGATATGTGTTAGGCAAAATAAAAAGCCCGCGATTGCGGGCTTTTTTGTGGCTGAGTCTAGCTGAGATCTTGCACTGGCTAGACCTTAAAGCCGGCGACCAGGGTGTCTAGCCTGTGGGCCAGCTGGTTGAGTGACTGACTGGCCTGGGCCACCGCCTGGGAAGTTTCGCTGGTACGCTGGGTGATCTCGCTGATCTCCGTGACGTTGCGGTTGATATCTTCCACCACAGTAGATTGCTCCTCGGTGGCCGCTGCGACCTGGATGTTCATGTCAGTGATGGCGCCGATCTGCTGGCTGATCTCCGTCAGGCTTTGGCTGGCCTCATCGACCGCCTGTACCCCTTCCTGGCTGCGGCTCTTACTCTGGGTCATCGCCTCGACGGCGCGGGCCGCCTCGCTCTGTAGGTTGTCGATCATCTTCTGTACCTCGTCGGTCGACGCGGCGGTACGTGAGGCCAGGTTACGTACCTCCTCGGCGACCACGGCGAAGCCTCTGCCAGCCTCTCCGGCGCGGGCAGCTTCGATGGCGGCGTTAAGGGCCAACAGGTTGGTCTGATCCGACACGGCGCGGATCACATCCAAGATGCTGCCGATGGAGGTGGTGTGGGTGGCCAGAGACTCGATTACATTGCCTACCTGTTCCACATCCTGTGATAGTTGATTGATGGTGTCGCGGGCTCGGGTGACTACAACCTGACCGCTGTTGGAGGCATTGTCGGCGTCCTTGGCGTTGTCGGCAGCCTGGGCGGCGTTACCGGCGATCTCGTGCACGGTTGCGCCCATCTCGTTGATGGCGGTCACCACCATCATGGTCTGATCTTTCTGCAGCTGGCTGTCGTCCTGGGTCTGCTGGGCCTGATTGGCCACATCCTTGGCGGCATGACTCAGCTGAACGCTGGTGTCTGTCACCTCTATGATGGAGTGCTGGATCTTCTGGATAAAGCTGTTGAAGCCCTTGGCCAGCTGTGCCAGCTCGTCGTTACCCTCCACCGGCAGGCGTTGGCGTAGATCCCCTTCACCCTGACCTATGTCCTGCAACATGTCGGCCACCTTGGCGATGGGCTGACTGACCGAGGCGGATACGAAGGTGGAGAGGCCGATGAAGGCGGCGGCGATCAGCACAGTCCAGATGAGGATCTGATAGGCCGACTCTTCCAACAGGGCAAACACCTCGGCCCTAGGCACCTGAGCCACCAGATACCAGTCCATGGAAGGAATATAGCTGCTGGCGACCAGCAGGGTCTCGCCGTCGAGCTCCGTCTGCGTCAGGCCAAAGTCGCCCTTGTTGAGTAGCTCTCTGGTCACGTCACTGCCATAGAGCGAACTCAGGCTGGCCTTGCCTATCTGACTGGTGTCCGAGTGCAACTTAACATTACCCTTGGCATCTACCAGGTAGACGAAGCCTGTGTCTTCGATCTTGAAGGATTTCAGCAGGCGCACCATGTCGTCCAGCGACTTGGCCAGCCCCACCAAGCCTCGGTCGTTGGGCTGTTGGTAGTTGATGAAGAGCTTCACCTCGCTATTGGCCTCGGTGAACACGTTGAGCATGCGCTCTGTGCCGCTGTTTTTATAGTTGAAGAACCAGCCGTCCTGATCTGGGGTGAGGATCCGCAGAAAGCCATCCTGGGTGTAGTAGGCGGCGGTTTGTCTGTCGGCATAGGAGGCCTGTACCAGCTTATATTGCTGTTGCACATCCTTGAGCTGGGCGATCACCAGAGGCTCTGTCTCGGGCGGGCGGCCATCCACCAGCCACTGCTTGAGCATCTTGCTGCTGGCCAGCTGCTCGGCGGCGTTCATCAGGGTGGCGATATCCATCTCCACCTTGTTGCGGATCGCCTGCAAGGTGTTGGGCAGCTCGGAGGTGAGCATGCGCTGCTCGACGACTTCCTTGGCGCTACGTTGACTCAAGACGCCTACGAGCACGGTCGACAGCAATACCGCGACGGTAACCGTGAGTAAGATCTTCTGCTTGATGGTGAGCATGTTTAGTTTCATCGTTTATGACTCGCATCTACTCGGTCCGAGCGTGCCTCGGATGTATGAATACTTGATAATTAAGGTTAGTCGCTGTTTTCTAAACACGCTAAACCATTGAACTTTTTTGAGGGCAGGATGATCCTTTGGGATCATTTAGTGCGTCTTGCTAACGCTTGTAGGTATGGCGCCATTATGGTGATCTTGGATGTTAAGCGCAAGTAAAAACGCGCCCTGAGGCGCGTTTGAATCTGTCTGTTTGCTAAGCCGTCAGGCTGGGCTTACATGTTGGGGTAGTTAGGTCCGCCGCCGCCCTCTGGGGTGACCCAGGTGATGTTTTGACTCGGATCTTTGATGTCACAGGTCTTACAGTGGATACAGTTCTGGCCATTGATGACAAACTTCTTCTCGCCGGCCTCTTCCACCACCTCATACACACCGGCAGGGCAGTAACGCTGTGCCGGTTCGTCGAACTTGGCCAGATTCACCTCGATAGGGATGCGCTCATCTTTGAGACGCAGGTGACACAGCTGATCTTCCTCGTGGAAGGTGTTCGACAGGTAGACGGAGGAGAGCTTGTCGAAACTGAGCTTACCGTCTGGCTTAGGGTAATCTATCTTGCTGTAGGCGTTGACCTCGGCCATCTGGGCATAGTCGGCCTTCTCATCCCGCAAGGTGATAGGGAACTTGCCGCCGAACCAGTTCTGGTCGATATAGTTGAAGGCACCACCAAGGTAGGCCCCGAACTTGTGCATCGCCGGACCGAAGTTGCGTGAGCAGTAGAGCTCATCCTGCAACCAGCTCTGTTCGAACTTCTCCTGGTAGCAGTCGAGATCTTTGCCGCCCTCTACGCCCGCATGCAGGGCGTGGCTGATGGTTTCGGCCGCGATCATGCCGCTCTTCATCGCCGTGTGGGTGCCCTTGATCTTAGCGAAGTTCAGGGTACCTGCATCACAGCCTATGATGAGTCCGCCAGGGAAGCTCATCTTAGGCAGGGAGTTGAGACCGCCCTTGGTGATGGCGCGGGCACCATAACAGAGTCGTTCGCCGCCCTTGAGGTACTGGCTGATCACAGGATGTGTCTTGTAGCGCTGGAACTCATCGAAGGGGCTCAGGTGTGGGTTCTGATAGTTGAGATCTATGATTAGGCCCACGGCGATCTGGTTGTCTTCCATATGATAGAGGAAGCCGCCACCGGAGGCGCCGTCTGTCAGTGGCCAGCCACCCGTGTGGACCACCTTGCCCTGTTCGTGCTGTTCGGCGGGGACTTTCCAGATCTCCTTGAAGCCCAGGCCGTAGTGCTGCGGCGTCTTGCCGTTATCCAGGTGGAACTTCTCGATAAGCTGCTTGCCCAGGTGGCCACGGCAGCCTTCGCTAAATACTGTGTACTTGGCGTGTAGCTCCATGCCGGGTTCATAGCTGTCTTTGGGCTGGCCATCGGCACCGACGCCCATGTCGCCTATGATGATTCCCTTGACGCTGCCATCTTGGTTAAACAGTAGCTCACTGGCGGGGAAGCCCGGGAAGATCTCGACACCTAGCTCCTCGGCGCGCTCGGCCAACCAACGGGCCAGGTTGCCGACGCTGATGATATAGTTGCCATCGTTGTGCATCGTCTTAGGGATAAGGGCATTGGGCATGGCCCGTGAGGCCGAGTCAGAGCCGAGCATAAACAGCTCGTCATGGGTAACGGCCGTGTGTAGCGGTGCACCTTGCTCTTTCCAGTCGCTAAATAGCTCGCCAAGCACCTTAGGTTCGAACACGGCACCCGAAAGTATATGCGCGCCCACTTCCGAGCCTTTCTCGACCACACAGACACTGAGCTCCTGGCCAGAGTCTTGAGAGATTTGCATTAGTCGACATGCGGTAGCCAGGCCAGCAGGGCCTGCGCCAACGATAACGACGTCGAACTCCATCGATTCGCGTTCCATCACTTCACCTCTTTATAGCTTTCCCCCGATTGAAACGGGTGTTTTATTCTTTGCATCCACCTTACCCTAAAATGGCGAAATGGCACAGAGTTTAAGCAGTCAGGATAGACTAATTGATAGTATTTATCTTCGTGAGCGGTGTCACATTATGTTAACGCCCGATTGATCTCAGACAAAAAACGGGAAGTTTCTGCTATAAAAGCCGGTCTATATCGGCCTATAATTGAGAAACGACGGTTCTCCGAGCTTTCTCTCCTACGTCCAAAGATAGGGAGATTAAGCCGTGGCAATAGTGCCACCGGGGTGAGGAAAGAAATTGACTCACCTCCCCTTACTTGGAAAGGTGATCATGTCCCAACTACAAGACAATTTTGGTCGAAGATTTCACTATTTACGGATGTCGGTAACCGATGTCTGTAACTTCAAATGCACTTACTGCCTCCCAGATGGTTATCGCCCCGAGGGTAAGCCTAAGTTTTTAGATCTCAATGAGATCGAAAATCTGGTGGGCGCCTTTGCCGAGGTTGGCACCCAAAAGATCCGCATTACAGGTGGCGAGCCCACGCTGCGTAAAGATTTTACCGATATCGTGCGTATCGTCGCCGACAACGGCAAGATCAAGACGCTGGCGACTACCACCAACGGCTATCGTCTCGAGAAACATGCCAAAGAGTGGTTCGATGCCGGCCTGAGACGCATCAACGTCTCGGTGGACAGCCTGGATCCACGCATGTTTTATCAGATCACCGGTGAGAATAAGTTCGACGAGGTGATGCGCGGCGTCGATGCCGCCCTCGAGGCGGGTTTCGAGCGGGTGAAGATCAATGCCGTGTTGCTTAAGGGCTTAAACGACAAAGACTTGCCGCGCTTCCTGCACTGGATCAAGCACACACCAATCGATCTGCGTTTCATCGAGCTGATGGAAACCGGACTGGGGCGTGATTACTTTAAGGCCCACCATCTGGCGGGTGCCGACATCAAGTCGCAATTGCTCCAGGATGGCTGGCAGTTGGATCAGTCGGCGGTCGACGATGGCCCGGCGCAAAACTTCAGCCATGGCGACTTCAAGGGACGCATAGGGCTTATCATGCCCTATGAGAAGAACTTCTGCGCCAGCTGTAACCGCCTGCGGGTCTCCGCCAAGGGGAAACTGCATCTGTGCCTCTTCACCGAACACGGTGTCGACTTGCGGGATCTCTTGCAATCCCGTGAGCAGCGTGGTGAGTTGATCGAGAGGCTCCACGGCCAGTTGAGGGCGAAGAAGGAAACCCACTTCCTCCACGATGGTATCACAGGCGTGACGCAGCATCTGGCCTCCATTGGCGGCTAGCTGGGTTTGCGCTAGCGCAATATCTTGCGTTGGTCGCCTGGGTATACTCTGCTCATATTCCTGTAGACGCACCAGTTAACCGCTAACAACACCAAGAGAGACGTTATGGGTCATTGCACGAGAACTCAATTTGAACCGCTCAATATCGCGGTATTAACCCTGTCCGACTCCCGGGATCTGAGCCAGGACACCTCGGGACAGTTTTTACAAGATGCCTTGCTGGAGGCCGGGCACAAGCTGGCCGAACGCCGACTGATTAAAGATGACAAGTATCAGATACGTTCGGTATTGTCTCAGTGGATAGCATCTAATGATGTGCAGGTGATCATCACCACCGGCGGTACCGGCTTTACCGAGCGCGACAATACGCCCCAGGCGGTCAGACCGCTATTTGATCGCGAGATTGAAGGCTTTGGCGAGCTGTTCCGCCATATCACCTACACAGAACTGGGCACCTCGACGGTGCAGTCCCGCGCCTTGGGCGGCTTTGCAAACAAGACAGCCATCTTCTGTCTGCCGGGGTCAACCGGTGCCTGCAAGACGGGCTGGAACAAGATCTTAAGAGAACAACTGGATGCCACTCACAGACCCTGTAACTTTGTGATGCACGTGAAGAAGGTAGCAATCGATGAGTAGTGAATTTACCCATATTAATGCCGACGGCAATGCCCACATGGTGGATGTCACCGAGAAGTCGGTTACCGAGCGCGAGGCCCGCGCCGAAGCCTTCATCGAGATGGCGCCCGAGACGCTGGAGATGATCATGAGCGGCAGCCACCATAAGGGCGACGTATTTGCCACGGCCCGCATCGCGGGGATCCAGGCGGCGAAGAAGACCTCTGATCTGATCCCCTTATGCCACCCCCTGATGCTGACCAAGGTCGAGGTGGATCTCGAGGCTCAGCCCGCACACAACCGCGTGCGTATCACCAGCCTGTGTAAGCTGTCGGGTAAAACAGGTGTCGAGATGGAGGCGCTCACCGCGGCCTCGGTGGCGGCGCTGACCATCTATGACATGTGCAAGGCGGTGCAGAAAGATATGGTGATCTCCCAGACTCGCCTGCTGGAGAAGCGTGGCGGCAAGTCGGGACACTTTAAGGTTTAAGCGACAAGTATTTAGGGTAAAGATTATGATAAATGTGCTGTTTTTCGCCCAGGTGCGCGAACTATTAGGTGAGAGCACCATAAAAGTCGAGGCAAGCGAGCAGACCACTACAGCCGAAGGCCTGCGTGCGTTGCTGGCGGCCAAAGATGACAAGTGGGGCAAGGTGTTGGCTTCAGACAAGCTACTGGTGGCGGTTAACCAGACCATCAGCAGCTGGGATACCCAGGTTGAAGATGGCGATGAGGTCGCCTTCTTCCCGCCAGTTACCGGAGGTTAAGATGAGCCAAGCGAACGACCGGGTATTGGTGCAGACCCAAGACTTTAGCGCTCCGGAAGAATATGCCAGAATCGCGGCGGATGACAGCGACGGCGCCGTGGTCACCTTCGTGGGCAAGGTGCGCGACTTCAACGACGGCAGCGCAGTCACCGACCTGACCCTGGAACACTATCCGGGCATGACTGAGGCGGTGCTGAATCAGATCGCAGCCGAGGCCAGAGAGCGGTGGCCATTAACTCACGTGACCATTATTCACCGAGTCGGCACCATGGCCCTGGGTGAGCAGATCGTCTTTATCGGTGTCACCAGTGCCCACCGCAAGGCGGCGTTTGCAGCCTGTGAATTCCTGATCGATTTCCTCAAGACCAAGGCGCCATTCTGGAAGTTAGAGGCGGGCGAGCAGGGCAAGAACTGGGTCGAGGCCAAAGACGCCGACGAACAGGCCGCCAAGATGTGGGACAAGCAGTAAGCCGGGACGAGCACCCGGGTGATGAGGGTTGAAATGGATTTACTCAGAGGTTTTGTCTTAGCCAGCATGCTGCTTTTGGGCGTAACCCCAAGCTGGGCGGCCGAGGTGCCGGCCATCGCCGCCGCCTCCAACATCAAGTTTGCCCTGGATAAGATCGCCGCCGACTTTACCAAGGATACGGGCAAGCGGGTGCGCATCTCCTATGGCTCCTCGGGCAACTTCGTGGCGCAGCTGCGTCATGGCGCGCCGTTTGAGTTGTTCCTGTCAGCAGACGACAAATATATCTATCAATTACATAAGCTTGGTGTAACTCAGAGCGACGGTGAGATCTACGCCATAGGGCGTCTGGCGCTGGCGGCGCCCAAGCGATCGCCTTTGAGCCTAGATGCCGAGCTTGTCGGCGTGAAGAGCTTGCTTGAGCTGGGTGAATTGAAGCGTTTTGCCATCGCCAACCCAGATCACGCCCCCTATGGCGAGCGCGCCCGGGAGGCGCTGCAACATCTGGGACTCTGGCAACCTCTGCAGCCTTATCTCATCTACGGCGAGAATGTGTCTCAGGCGGCGCAGTTTGCCCTGAGCGGTTCCACCGATGGCGGCATCGTCGCCCTGTCGCTGGCGATGGCGCCTCAGTTTCGCGCCGCCAGCCACTATGTGGCGCTACCGAGTGAGTGGCATTCGCCCATGAATCAGCGCATGGTGCTCACGCCTAAGGCGGGGGAGACCGCCAAGGCCTTCTATACCTACCTCACACAGGCAAAGGCGAGGGCGGTATTCCTCGAGTTTGGCTTCGGCCTGCCAGGTGACAGCCAGGGCAATGAAGTCGTTGATGCTGCTAACAAGCCGGCCGGAGCTCACTGATGGATTGGCAGGCGCTGCTGCTTTCGATCAAGTTAAGCTGTGTCACCGTGCTGGTGTTGATCCCCTTTGCCATCTGGGCCGGCCGCTTTCTGGCGTACCGTCAGTTTAGAGGCAAGTCCTGGCTGGAGGCGCTGATCATGGTGCCTCTGGTATTGCCGCCGACGGTGATCGGCTACTACCTGCTGGTGGGGCTGGGTAGCCAATCCTGGCTGGGCCAGACGTTAGAAGCCCTGCTGGGCCAGCAGCTGGTATTCCATTTCTCGGGCCTGGTGGTGGCCTCAGTGCTGGTCAATATTCCCTTTGCCATACAGCCGATACAGCGCGCCTTCGAGTCAGTGCCCGAAGAGGTACGCGACGCCGGTGCCTGCTGCGGCATGAGCCCGGCCAAGGTGTTGTTTAAGATAGAGCTGCCCCTGGTGTGGCCCGGTGTGCTGACCGCGTTGGTGCTCTGTTTCTCCCATGTGTTGGGCGAGTTTGGTGTGGTGCTGATGATGGGCGGCAATATTGCCGGCGAGACCAAGACGATCGCCATCTCCATCTATGACAGTGTGCAGGCGTTCGATTTCGCCGCAGCTGGGCAGATGTCACTGCTGCTCCTGCTGTTTGCCATTACCGCGCTGGCGCTCACCACGAGCCTGTCTCGTCGAATAGGAGGCGTGAGTGTCTCAAGACGTCGCTGATCTCAGTTGTAAGATCTTCCAGCAAGAGGGCATCGCCCTGGACGCCGAATTCGTCTGCAAGGCAGGCGAATTGCTGGCGGTTGTTGGCCCCTCGGGCGGCGGTAAGTCGACCCTGATGCGGATGATCGCCGGCCTGACCAAGCCTGAGTCGGGCGAGATTCGCTATGGTGACAGCGTCTGGTTCAGCAGCGAGAGCGGCCGTTATCTTACGCCTCAGCAACGCCACCTTGGCTATGTACCGCAGCATTTTGGCCTGTTTCCTAACATGACGGCGCTGGCCAACGTGGTGGCGGCGCTGGATCATATTCCTAAGGCAGAGCGTGTCGCACGGGCCAAAGACTGGCTCGAGCGGGTGAATCTTCACGGCCTGCCGGATCGCCTGCCAGCCAACTTGTCCGGTGGTCAGCGTCAGCGGGTGGCCCTGGCAAGGGCCCTAGCCCGTGAGCCAAGAGTCCTGCTGCTGGATGAGCCTTTCTCCGCCGTCGACAGGGAGACCCGCGAGCGTCTCTATCTGGAGCTGGCCCGGCTCAAGGAGCAGCTGGCGATCCCAGTGATCATGGTGACCCACGATCTTAACGAGGCGTTGCTGCTGGCCGATCGCATGATCCTCATCAGTCAGGGCACCCTGCTGCAGCAGGGCAGTCCGCGGGAGGTGTTGAGCCGTCCGCGCAACGAGGCGGTCGCCAAGCAGATGGGGCTGAGAAACCTGTTCGACGCCCATGTGGTAGCACAGGAGGCGGAGCGGCAGATCACTTGGCTCAGGTTTGGCGAGCATCTGATTGCCGGTAACTACTGCGAGCACCTGGCCATTGGCGCCAAGGTGCGCTGGGTGATCCCCAATCAGGGGGTGAGGTTTAACTCCATCACCAAGGGACGCCTGTGCCGCAGTTTCAACAAGCTCAGCATCACCATAGAGTCCTGTCTCAGCATGGGGGAGACCATGCGTATCCTCGCCAGTATCAAGGGGGTGAAGCATCACCTCAATGCGGAGGTGCCGCTGCATTTCGCCCAGAAGATGGGGTTGGCGCCTGGGGTAGAGACAGAGGTGGCACTCAAGTCTGAGCTGATCCATATCCTCGAAAATGACTAGGTTGCAGCGTCGCTGAATAGAATATGATCAATCCTTAATACGCCTTCCATCTCCTCGATATTTGCCGTCATCTATCCTTAGGAATTGAGACTCGAGGAGACACATGATGCAGAAAAAACTCACCGGTACCCTAATTCTTTCTTGCATACTCACACTGCCAGCCTTCGCCGCCTATAATGGCCCCAAGGTGGGTGGCGTGATTCAGCATGCCAGCGATGCCCATGACGCCAAAGATGACACTCAGGTGGAACTGACAGGTAAGCTGATCAAGAGCCTGGGCGACGAGAAATACCTGTTTCGCGACAGTAGCGGCGAAGTCGAAGTGGAGATAGACAACGCCCTTTGGCGCGACATAGAGGTCTCCAGTGACACTACCGTGACCCTGAGGGGCGAGGTGGACGATGAATGGCGCGGTATCGAGATAGAGATCGACAGCATAGAGTTGGTCGATCAGGCGGAATGAGTCGAGACTAACGCGCTGGCATGGGTGAAATGGACCAAATGAGTTTAAACTAAATTTAATCTTGAAAGCCTTAAGCCCCTCGTCTATCCCATTGGTACTGGGATTTTTTGCGTGTAAGATACCGATATTGAAGAATTTAATGGAGGAGCTATGGCTCGTTGGTTTATCAGTTTAATGCTGTTGTCTGGGCTGGCGGGGGCGAATGCGGCCCAGGCCAATCCGGCAGTGCTTGAGTTGCTATCGGATAGCCAAAGCCTGACTCCACAGAAGATGATCCAGCAGGCGGAGAAGACCTATCCTGGGGTGATATCCGAGTTTCAGATCGATGTGGAAAATGGTCAGTTGATCTATGAGATCAGCATGATCAACATCAAGGAAGACACCATTAACGAATTTGAGTTTTGGGCAAAAGATGGCCGACTCATTCGTCAGAAGGTGGAGGCCCTAGAGGCGGACGATAAGGATGAACTTAAGGCGGTGCGCCTGCTTAGAGAGATGGAGCAGAGCTTCTCGCAACTGCTCAAGCTGGCCATGGGTGACAGCAACGCCCATATTCTCGAGGCGCAGCTGGATCACGATCTGGGCATCAGCTACTTGGAACTCAAGCTTATCGATGCCAACGGCAAACATAGCATAGCCTTCGATATCGAAAATCAGCGGCCTTTGCCCCTGTTGAAGTGGAATTAACAGATGAAAATATTACTGGTAGAAGATGATGCGACCACCACAGAGTATGTGGTCAAGGGGTTTGCCGAACAGGGACACAATATCGAGACGGCTAGCGATGGTCATCAGGGCTTGTTGCTGGCCACCAGTATGCAGTATGACCTGGTGATACTGGATCGTATGTTGCCTCAGCTAGACGGCCTCAAGTTGCTGGCGGCGCTACGCGCGACCGGCAACCAGACGCCTGTACTTATCCTGTCGGCACTTAGCCATGTGGATGAGCGGGTTAAGGGCCTCAGGGCCGGTGGCGACGACTATATGACCAAGCCCTTTGCCTTCTCCGAACTCCTGGTGCGCGCCGAGAAGCTGATGCAGCGTGGCAATTCTGCGCCTGCACAGACAGAGCTTAAGGTGGGGGATTTGGTGATGGAACTGCTGACCCGCAAGGTCACCCTGGCGGGCAGTGAGATCATGCTGCAACCCAAAGAGTTTCAACTGCTCAAGTACTTGATGGAGCACCCGAATCAGGTGATCAGCCGCACCCTCTTATTTGAGGCAGTGTGGGATTATCATTTCGATCCTCGCACCAATGTGATCGACGTGCATATCGCCAAGCTAAGACGTAAGTTTGAAGAGTTGGGCTTTGGCGAGCTGATCGAAACGGTTCGAGGGGCTGGCTATCGCCTCCGTCAAGGGCATTAGACCCTATCAGAGTAGTGCCTGGCGCATTACTATCATCTTCTCTGCCCTGGTGACCCTGATTATCGGTACCCTGTTGTTTGGCATGTATCGTCAGCTGATCAATGAGCAGGAGCTGCAGACCAATCAACACCTGGCGGCAGAGAAGCTGCGCTATCAGCAGATGGCGCTCACCTTGGACAGACGCAGCTTTGCCACCCAGATCCGCACCGCCGACCCCAAGACGGCCCTGGTGGTGTGGCGTAGCTCGCTGGATCTGGTGGGGGCGCTAAGCCTGATGCCGGATGACATGCCGCTGCTGCCGGAGACGCGTGACTTTCCTATTCTCACCAGCGGGCCGGATAAGCTGCATATCTTAACCGGCGGTTTGGTGATCACACGTTACGGCCCAGTGCTGATCGCGACCCGAACCGATCAGCTGGCGACCCTGATCGAGCGCTTCGTCAACGCGGCCATCACGGCGCTGATGTTGACTATCGTGCTGACCCTGGCTTTGGGCTACCTGTTTTCCAAGGCGATTCTGCGCCGCCTGGTGCAGTACAACCGCCTGAGTCGCCGCATCGAGCGAGGCGAGTATTCCACCCGCCTGCCGGTGAGTTGGCGCCAGGATGAGTTTGACATGCTGGCGGGCAACTTTAACCAGGTGCTGGATACCCTGGAGGCCAACCTGCATGCGGTGCGAGGTGCCACAGACAATATTGCCCACGATCTCAGGACGCCGCTGTCTCATCTGAGGATAGGCCTGGAGCAGTTGCCGCAGCGGCCCGCCGAGGAGCTGGACGAGGCAAGCGCTATTCTGATCGAGGAGCTGGATCATTGCCTGGCGACCTTCGATGCCATGCTATCCCTCACCCGCATCGAGGAGGGGCAACAGGATCTCGAGCTACAACCCCTGAGCCTGAGGGATCTGTGTCAGGACTTGTTCGAGATGGCGGAGGCGATGGCGGAGTCCAACGGCCAGACTCTCAGCCTGTCGCTGGATCAAGACTATAGTGTGATGGGGGACAAATACCTGCTGTTCCAGGCGCTGTTTAACCTGGTGGACAACGCCATCAAGTATTCCGGCGAGGGCGCCAAGATAGAGATAATCCAGCAAGACAATGAAATACTGATCCGCGATAACGGGCCGGGGATTCCAGATGATGCCACCGAGAAGGTGTTCGATCGCCTGGTGCGTCTGGACCCGAGCCGTCACAACAAGGGCACTGGATTAGGACTTTCGCTGGTCAAGGCGATCCTGCAGCGTCATAATGCCCGCATCGAGCTCTCCGACAACCAGCCTGGGCTGCAGGTGAGCATACGTTTTTCATAGGGCCGACAATCCATGTATAAGATCATTGCCGATGAAGCAGACTTCTTGGTGATCGATAAGGCGCCGGGTGTTCATTTTCATAGCCAGGACGGTAGTGCCGGGGTGATGGCGCAGCTCGAGCGGGATCTCGATATCAAGCTCTATTCGGTGCATCGCCTGGATACCATGACATCTGGCCTGCTGCTGTTTGCCAAGTCGAGCGAGGCGGCGGCAGCCTTTACCCAGCGCTTTAGCGAGCACAAGGTGCAGAAGTACTATGTGGCGCTGGCCAAGGGCAAGCCGAAGAAGAAGCAGGGTAGCATAGTGGGTGACATGGCCAAGTCCCGCCGCAGTATGTATAAGCTGCTGCGTAGCAAGGAGAATCCGGCGATCACTCAGTTTTTCTCTCAGTCTGTTGCCGAGGGGCTGCGTCTCTACCTGCTAAAACCGCTGAGTGGCAAGACGCATCAGCTCAGGGTGGCGCTGGCCAGCCTGGGAGTACCGATTCTAGGCGATCGACTCTATGGTGGCGATGAGGCCGACCGGGGTTATCTACACGCCTACGCCTTAGGCTTTGAGTGGCAGGGGCGGGAGTATGCCTACAGGCAGATTCCCGAACGGGGTGAGGCATTTAACCTGGATAGTGTAAGAAACCAGTTGCAAACCTGGAGTAAGCCTGAGAAGTTAGATTGGCCGAAACGAAATTGAGTCAATGTAAGGAAGCCTGCCTATGGATACCAATAAACTACTGCTCATTGTTATCGCCATCCTGCTGCCACCTGTTGCCGTCTTCTTAAAGAGTGGTGTTGGTAAGGACCTGCTGATCAACATCATTCTCTGCCTGTTGTTCTTTGTCCCAGGTATATTGCATGCCCTGTGGGTGGTGACAAAATCTTAAGCCTCGTTTGAGGCTGAGTGATAGAGCGCGGCATAGGCTGCGCTTTTTTATGGCAGATTGTTACCGCTAGCCTGAACAGTGAGTTTAAGCGTCGTCTCTTTTTCTCTGCATCCGAGTTGGCCAGACTAACTTCTCTCAATTCGAATTAAGGAGAGAAGATGAATAAGGTGTGGAGTCCGGATACCCTAGCAGCCCCCGCAGCCAACTATCATCAATGTGCGCTGGTTTCGCAGCCCTCACGCTGGCTGAACATCGCAGGCCAGCTTGGCATAGATAGACAGGGCAAACTGGCGCCTGACGCCGAGGGGCAGATAGTGCAGGCGTGGGAAAATCTATATTTAGTGTTGCAGGCTAATGAGATGGGGCTGGAGGACCTAGTGTCTGTACGAATCTATCTTGTCGACAGGGACGATCTGCCTCAGTATCAGGCCGCCAAGTCGCGCCTTAGGTTCGATGTTGGCGGCCTGCCCACGACACTGATATTTGTCCAGGGGCTATTCGAACCCCATTGGCGGGTGGAGATCGAGGCGCAGGCGGCCAAGGCTTTCTAAGCAAGTTATCTCTTGCCTTGCAGGCGTGATTCAGGTTTCACTCAGTGTCCTTTTTTAGGGTTGTCGACGACAAATCGGCGATCCTACATTGCGCTAAAATTGTACTGTTAACTTTCTGATAACCCCATGAGGCGGCGATTTAGGCTATAATCGCCGCCATGAACAGAAAGAAGAAAATTAATCAAACACTTAAGGCCAAGGCGAAGAAGGCTAACGCTAAACTTCATCGTTCAGGTAAGCCTAAGTATATTGCCAAGGCCGAACGCGAACGACTCGCCGAGGTGGCCGAAGCACCCTCAGAATCTGTCTCTTAGGGTAGAGACCTTCCTCAATCCATTTTCATTCGTCCCTTTGGGGCTTTCGCCGACCTCTTTTCCTTGTGAGCCTTTGGACGGGCTACACTTTGGAGATATGTCCGGCGTGAGCGACCCAAGCTCGGGCTATGATTGGGCGGCTTGAATCATGCCGACCCGATGACAAGGCAAGATAGGCCGATATGGCTATCGCCTAATAAGGAGAACCATGAATACTGTTTATACCGTAGGAGAGCTGGAGTCATTTCTAGTGGCGATTTTAGTGCTCTTTATTGGCCATTCGGTGAATCGCCATGTGGCGTCGTTCCGTAAATATAATATTCCCGAACCCATAGTGGGTGGCTTACTGGTGGCGGCGGTGATCACCCTGCTGCATTTCAACAAGATTTCATTGGAATTCTCCCTGTCGATGCAGAATACCCTGATGCTGATGTTCTTCAGTACCGTGGGCTTGGCGGCCAGTTACAAACTCTTGATGAAGGGCGGCAGTAAGGTGTTCCTCTTCCTGGGCATCGCCTCGCTCTACATTATCATTCAGAATGCCGTCGGTGTCAGTATGGCGACCGCATTAGGGCTGGAGCCGCTGATGGGGCTGATCGCCGGTTCGATCACCCTGTCGGGTGGCCACGGCACTGGGGCGGCCTGGGCGCAGACCTTCTCGGAACAGTATGGCATCAAGACCCTAGAGCTGGCGATGGCGGCGGCAACCTTTGGCCTGGTGATGGGCGGCATCATAGGCGGCCCGGTAGCTCAGCGGCTGATCAATAAGAAAGGCCTGCTCTCCACCTATGGTGTTGGCGGCAATCACCATAAGGATCACCCAGATCTGGTGACCTATGACCAGCTGGAAGAGGATAGGGTGACGGCCAAGAGTATCCTGGAGGTGCTCTTCATTCTCTTGCTGTGTGTGGCCGGTGCCAAATGGTTCTCCTCCCTAGTGGCCTATTGGGATATCGGCTGGTTGAAGATGCCTGAATTTGTCTATGCACTCTTTTTCGGCGTGGTGATCACTAACATCACAGAGGTGTCTCGCGGCTTTAAGATCAACCGTGAATGTGTCGATGTCTTGGGTACCGTCTCGCTGGCGCTATTCCTGGCCATGGCACTGATGAACCTTAAGCTTTGGGAGATCTTCGACCTGGCGGTGCCGCTATTGATCATCTTGCTGGCCCAAACAGCTGTGTTGGCGATGTTTGCTTACTGGATCACCTTTAGGCTGATGGGAGGTAACTATGACGCCGCCGTCATCGCCGGTGGTCACTGTGGATTCGGTTTGGGCGCCACGCCGACGGCCGTGATGAACATGGGGGCCTTGGTGACGCGCACCGGACCTTCGCCTCAGGCCTTCATGGTGGTGCCAATTGTTGGTGCCTTCTTTATCGACATCGTCAACGCCATCATATTGCAGGGCTATCTCAGCTTTATTGGCTAGCGCCATCTTATGACCATAAAGCATTAAAAAAGCACCCTAGGGTGCTTTTTTGTTATTGGTTTTCTTTCTGTGGATGATCCCGGCGATATAGTGTCCAGTGCTCTATCCGTTCACCACTTGGCAGGGTACAGATGCCGCTGTCGAGGTCGAGCGAGCCGTCTAAGGATTCGCAGTAGACGGCGGCTGGGTTCGCCATAGACAGTGGCTTGGACTCTGTCGAGTCTTGCTCCTTGTCCACCTGCGTCTGACAAGCCGCTAAGCCAAGGGCGAAAAGTAACGCCGCCGTAGTTTTAGTCATCTTCATCTCGTTTTCCTTTTTGTCTGAACCAGTCTTAACTCTTATGAACGTCGGCGCGTCGAAAAAGGGTTAATGCAGAGCCGGGATGAAGTAGAGGCTGTTGGCATAGACCTTCTGTGAACCGAGCCAGATGTTGCGAAACAGCAGGTTGTCGGCCAGAGCGACCAGAGCTCCCTTGCCGTGGCGCTCCACGATAATGGCCGGGGTCTGACTCAGGCTGCGTTGATACTCCTCGGCGAGAAAGCCATCCAGCAGTGGGTCGTCGGCATAGGTGGCGGCCGTGACGAAGGGGGCCTGAGTCTTGCTCAGTCCAAACACCTTATTTTTCAGCACGGGTAGGCGATTGCCGCCGAGGCCGAAGGTGATGGGGTGGCTGGCGTCCAGATCCAGGGCCATAACGGCACCGCCGATCGCCTGACGGGCATCCAACCTGGCCTTGTCGCCAAAGGTGAGGCCGTCGGTGGCGAAAAGCTGACTGAAATAGCGCTTCTCTCTGATATCGCTCTTGAGCAGGTTACCATTGGAGAGCCATTGCAGCGCGCCCTTCTGCGCGACGATGACGCCACCCTCTATGGCGAATTGACCAAGCTTACGGGCATATTTCTCCTCTAGATTGGCATAACTGCCATCCACCAAGAAAACATGGGTATAGGGCGTCAGATCTATCCTGGGCAGACGACTGACATCAACCTGGGTCAGAGGCGCGCCCACCAGATTGTCCATGAAATACCATAGCTCACCCACCTCGGTGGACGAGGTTCCGTAGCCCGTGACGACCAGCGCCTTGATGGGGGCGATATCATGAAAGTCAGGGCTGCCGAGGTCTATGCCCGAACTTGCCAGCCCAGTGTCGACTCCTTGTAGTTTTACGTCATATTGCTTGGCCAATGCCTCGAGCCTGTCGACTAAGCCTCTGGGTGTTAGGACTGCTTGGGTAAGGGGGATTTGTAGGGTACCTGGCATCATATTGAGCGTATGACCCTTAACCTTGAGGCTGAAAGGCTTGGCAGCAAATTTGACTCGAATACCCTCGCTGAGCAGGGTTTGCAACAGAGGGGCGGCGTTCTGCTGTCGCCAATCGACCAATACCGCAACATCATTCGGACTGAGCCTCGCCGGTGAGTAAGGGCGTGGCTGGGTCAGCAGATCGTCCACATTCAGATTGACGTTGCGGGCCATCTGCAGGTTGTAGGAGAAGACGAGGTTCCAGCTGGAGACATCGTAGAAGGTCGCATCTTCAAACTCGGTGCGCAGGTCGAACAGGGCCAGCAGCAAGGTCTTCTGCGGTTGATTGATGGGGACGAACAGGCTGTCATCCTGGCGGTATTGATGCCGATCCTGTTGCATATTTTCCTTGAGATAGAAGACCTGTATCTCGTGGCGGTTTAATAGTTCGGCAAGATCGTCGCGCCGGGCGGGATCCCCTTGCGCGCTCAGTAGGAAGCCGGCCTCGCGGCCCGAGGGCGGATGCTTATCTCTGCGTTGGTAGAAGCGACTCTGATATTGCTTCAGCTCATCGGCCAATGCCAGGGCGCCCTTGAGGCTGGAGAAGGAGGTGGCGATCTGGTTGTCTATGGCCTGGCTAAAACGCAGCAGACCGTTTTCTGAATCCTGTTGTTGACCGCGTACGCTGGCCTGTTCAAACAGTATACCCACGGCGCCGTTGATGTCTGGATAAGTTGAGCCCTTACCATAGTAGAAGTCGTCAAACATCTGCTTGGTAAAATAGGCTTGTTTGCTCTCATCTAGTGCCTTGGCGTGGAAGCTGGCGAGTTTGTCCGTGATCTCTTGATTCTCTTTTGGCGTCAAGGGATGAGTACGTGTCGGCACCCCAGGTTGGAAGAAGAAGGTCTGGTTGTGGCCCATCTCGTGAAAGTCGCCCAGGTAATGGGGCTGCCATTTGTGGAACAGGGCGATACGTCCCTGGGACTCCGGATGGCGCAGGAACAGCCAATCACGGTTCAGGTCGGCGAAATAGTGGTTACGTCTGCCGGCGGGCCAGTTCTGTCTGTGCTCGTTATGATTCTCGTCACTGACCTTAATCTTGCCTGTGTAGTTGTTGGTCCAGGTAGAGAAACGGTCCAGGCCGTCCGGGTTTTGCGACGGAGTGATCAACACCACGGCCTTGTCGAGCAGATCCTGAACCCAAGGCTCCTGGCTCTGGCTGAGGCGGTAGCCGACCTCTAGCGCCGCATGGGCGCCACTGGCCTCGTCGCCATGGATGGAATAGGCCAGCCAGATGATCAGCGGGCCATCGGGCGCCTTGCCCGTCTTAACCTGCTGACGTCCCGCGATGATTTGCGCCAGCCTGGCCTGATTGGGGGCGGAGGTGATCACCGCGGTGAGCTGCTGTCTGGCTTCGTGACTCTGTCCAGTCGATTCCAGGCTGACTCTGGGACTGTTTTGGGCGAGCTGCTTGAGGTAATAGTTGATCTGATCATGGCGCAGATGCCACTGGCCAAGGGGGTAGCCGAGAAATTCGCTGGGTGAGGCAAGGTTGTCGGTGGCCTGTGAAACAGACGAGACTGAGATCACGCTTTGGGCATTTGTTGCAAAGCTTACGAGCAAGGAGACGATAGAAAGCAGCAAAAGGCAGAGTCGCAGCATGGTAATGCTCTTTATTATTGTATATAAAGGCTAAATTAACAGTTAGGCCAATGAGTTTCCAGCTTCCGGCCTGACTTTAGACCATACTGCCAAGGCAAAAATCTCGCGACTATTGGACAAAGGGGCTACAAAGCTGATGATAGTCGGAGTATCATAGTCTTAATTCTTACTAAAACACTCGGGTTTATCCTGACGGAGCATGTCTTAATGATCACCATTTCCGATGCAGCTCAGGCGCATTTTGTTAAGCTACTCGCTGACCAGCCTGAAGGAACTCATATTCGCGTTTTTGTTATCAGCCCAGGTACCCCTTCGGCTGAGTGTGGCGTGTCTTACTGTCCGCCGGATGCCGTAGAGGCAGACGACATCGAACTCGAATTTAATGGTTTCCATGCCATGGTGGATGAGAAGAGTGCACCGTTTCTCGAAGACGCTTCTATCGACTTCGTGACCGATCAGCTAGGTTCACAGCTGACCCTGAAGGCACCCAATGCCAAGATGCGTAAGGTCGATGCCGATGCGCCGCTAAAAGAGCGTATCGAGTATGTGATCCAGTCTGAGATCAATCCACAGCTGGCTAGCCACGGCGGTAACATCATGCTGGTGGATATCGATGAGGAAGGCATTGCCATTCTGCAGTTTGGTGGCGGCTGTAACGGTTGCTCTATGGTCGATGTAACCCTGAAAGATGGCATCGAGAAGCAGCTGCTGGATATGTTCCCTGGCGAGCTCACCGGGGTACGAGATGTCACCGAACATCAACACGGTGAACATTCTTACCAGTAATCTTGAAGATTAGATGCAGCGGGATGACTTAGGTCATCCCGTTTTCGTTAGGGTCTTACTCAATCGATAGCGGTAGTCCAGCGTTAGGGTGAGGCTGCGGGTCAGCATAAACAGGCTCATGGCGGCCCACAGGGCGTGATTGCCATAGTCCTGTAACAGAGACCAGGTGGGGAAGAAGGCTCCGAAGGTGGCGAGTATCATGGTGTTGCGCATCGCTTTGCCCTGAGCTGCGCCAATATAGACGCCGTCGAACAGGTAGGAGCCAAAGGCCAGTAGCGGCAGGGCGATCACCCAAGCCAGATAGGCCTCAGCCTCCTGGCGCACCTCTGGGATGTTGGTTAGAAGCTTGATGATCTGTTCGCCCCATAGGGCGAAAAACAGGGTAAATAGCAGGGCAAAGATGGCTGACCAGAGCAGGGCCAGGGTGACGCTCTGGTTCATGCGTTCGCGGTTGTCTTCCCCCACGGCTCGGCCAACCTCGGCCTCGCCATAATAGGCGATGCCATCCAGGGCGTAGGAGATCAGCAGCAGGAGGTTGAGCAGCACGGCGTTGGCGGCCACCGTATTGTCGCCCAGGTTTGCCCCCTGAAAGGTCATGAAGGCGAAGGCCAGTTGCAGGCAGAGGCTACGAAAAAAGATATCCAGGTTGAGGCGCACTAAGCGTTGGTAGCAGCCCAGTGACAGGCTTCTACATAGGGGCATGAATGCGAAATTGCGCTCCTGTCTGATGGTGCGAATTACCATACTGGCAGCCACGGCGAAGCCTGTCATATCGGCCAGTACAGAGGCCAGCGCCGCGCCTTCGACGCCCCAGCCAAGTCCCATGACGAACAGGATATCCAATAGAATATTGGTGAGGTTGGCGGCAATGAGCTGCCACATGGCGGCCTTCGGCTGCTGGCGCCCCAGTAGCCAACCCAGTAGCGTTAGGTTGATCAGGGCAAATGGCACAGACCAGATGCGGATATTAAAATAGGCCTGACTATAATGCTGCACCTGTTCACTGGCATCGGAGAGCGCCATCGCCGCAGTGATTATCGGTTGTTGCAGGGCGAGCACCAGCAGAGCAAGCAGCAGCGCCAGGCTGCCGGACTGTATCAAGAGGCGGTATTGTGCCTGGATATCCTTGGCACCGAATGCCTGTGCTACCAGACCCGTGGTCGACATGCGCAGAAAGCCCAGAATCCATAAAATCAGGGTGATCACCGTTGACCCAATGGCGACTCCCCCTAAATAATAGGCGTTACTCAGATGTCCCACGACGGCAGTATCGACCAGCCCCAGCAGGGGAACCGTAATGTTAGACAGAATCATAGGAACGGCGAGCGCGAACAGCTGGCTGTTTTTCTGTTTATTTAACAATAAGTTTAGTGGCGACATAGATTCTCAGAGGTTATTCAATATGTTTAAAAGCGTGATTGCAGCGCTATTGGCCTGTCTCAGTTATTCGGCTCAGGCGGTGGTGATTCTACAATATCATCATGTATCCGAGGATACCCCTAAGGTAACCAGTGTGACGCCAGCTCAGTTCAGAGAGCAGATGACCTACCTGAGGGAGAACGGCTTTAAGGTCAATCCCTTAACCCAGGTGGTCGAGGCGATTAAGCAGGGACGAGAGCTGCCGGACAAGACGGTGGCCATCACTTTCGACGACGGCTACCAGAATATAGCCGATACGGCGCACCCTATCTTGAAGGAGTTCGGTTATCCCTACACCATCTTTATCTCTATCGACCCCATAGCGCGCAAGCATAAGAATGTGATGAGCTGGGCGACGCTACAACGTCTAAGCGATGAGGGGGTGACACTGGCAAATCACAGCTGGGGCCATGAGCATCTTATCCGCCGTCTACACGGTGAGGATGAGCAGACCTGGCTGACCCGGATTAAAGAGAATCTGCTGGCCACCGAGGCTGAGATACAGGCGAAAACTGGCCAGAGCGTGAAGATGTTAGCCTACCCCTATGGCGAATATAACACGGCCATAGAGTCATTGATCGATAGCCTGGGATTCGTGGCATTCGGGCAACAGTCGGGCGCCGCTGGTGATCACTCGTCGCTTACCGCCTTACCGCGTTTTCCCGTGGCAGGTGCCTATGCGGATCTCGCCTCCCTCAAGGCAAAGCTCTACAGCCTGAATATGCCTGTGCTGGCGATCACCCCGCGCAATACCCAACTGCCCCAAGGGCAGTGGCGGCCCGAGATGCGGGTGACCCTAGATATGACAGATATCCTTGCCAGTCAGGTGATGTGCTTCGTGCAGGGGCAAGGTGCGATGAAGCCGAGCTGGGAAAGTGAAGATACCTTTAGCATACGTGCGGTGACAGACCTGCCACCGGGACGTTCGCGCTATAACTGTACCGCGCCGAGCAAGGCGAGCGGGCGCTATTATTGGTTCTCCCAGGCCTGGGTGAGACCTAAAAGTGATGGTACCTGGGTGAAGGAGTAGGAATCGCTTGAGTTAGTTGTTCTCGACCGCTTTATTGGTGTTGAGCAACTCCATCAGCCGTGTGGGGATCTTGTCCAGATGCAGTATCTCCCTGTGGGCATTAAGCTCTGCCGCCGCGCCAGGCATACCCCAGACCACGGAGCTGGCTTCATCCTGTATTATGGTGTGACTGCCGGCGGCCTTGAGACGCTCCAGCCCCTGGGCGCCATCCTTACCCATGCCCGTGAGCAGTATGCCTATGGTGTTGCCCCCAAAGCAGTCGGCAATACTGTTGAACAACACATCTACCGCCGGCTTATGACGATTGACGGGATCTGAGTCCAGCAGTTTGGTATAGAGTCTGGCGCCGCGTTTCTCGACCGAGAGGTGAGTATCTCCCGGGGCCAGATAGGCGGTGCCCGATTCGATTATCTCTCCTCCTTGGGCTTCGATCACCTTTATCGCCGACTGACTATCCAGGCGTTTGGCAAAGGAGAGGCTAAAGGCGGCGGGAATATGCTGGGTGATCACTATGGGCGGCGTGTTTGCCGGTAGCGGGGTGATCACCCGCTGAATCGCCTCGGTCCCACCGGTGGAGGCGCCAATGGCGATCAACCTGTCTTGTGCGTTTGCGAATCGGTCGCCTGCGGCGACTTTAGCTACCGGACGGCTGAGCGCCTTAACATGGCTGACGGCGGCGGTGCGCACCTTTTGAATAAGCTCATCGGTGTAGTCCAGTAGTGTGTTGGTCAGATCCGACTTAGGCTTAGAGATGAAGTCCACAGCCCCCAAGGCCAATGCTTCCAGAGTGATCTCGGCGCCCTTATGGGTCAGGGTCGAGACCATGACGACCGGCATAGGCCTGAGTTTCATCAGGTTGCGCAGGAAGGCGATGCCATCCATCTTGGGCATCTCAATATCTAGGGTCAACACGTCGGGATTGAACTGTTTGATCAGGCTCCTGGCCTCGTAGGGATCTTCTGCCGAGGCAACCACCTTGATATCCGGCGCCTGGGCGAGCATATGGGTGAGCAGCTGCCTGACCAGGGGGGAGTCATCTATGATCAAGACTTTTATCATAGGGCGCCATCCTCTTGGCTTATTCTCATGCGCCAATACCGAGTCGTTGTCGCGCCAGGGCGGCGTGCTGAGGCTGATAGATGGTCTGTCCGATCAATTTGAAGTCGCTAGAGACATTATGCAGCGTCTCCGAATGACCGATGAAGAGGTGACCATCTTCGGCGAGGAGCTGGCGAAACTGGCTGATGATCTTGGCCTTGGTCTGGAGATCGAAATAGATGAGCACGTTGCGACAGAATATGAGATCGAAGGGACCTTGCATGGGCCAGTCGCCCAGTAGATTAAGCTGCTTAAAATGGATCAGCTGCTTGAGTGATTCGCTAAGCTTGACCTCGTCGGGCTTAGGGCCGGGTTCGACATACTTATCTAGCAGTTTCTTGGGGAGATTGGCCATGGCCTCCTGGTTGTAGATGCCGTCTCTGGCCTTATCTAGCACGTTGGTGTCGAGATCCGTGGCGAGGATCTTCAGATCCCAGTTGGCGGGTGGAAAGTGTTTTGCCAGCGTCATGGCGATACTGTAGGCTTCTTCGCCGGTGGAGCAGGCCGATGACCAGACACGAAGGCGACGGTTACGCCTCTGCTGCCACTGGGGCACCAGGTGCCGCTCAAGATAGTCGAAGTGGTGCGCCTCGCGAAAGAAGGAGGTGAGGTTAGTGGTCAGGGCGTTGATGAAGTTAATCAGCTCGCAGCCATCGTCCTCTAGCCTTTGGCAATACTGGTTGAAGTTGCTCAACTTGAGTGCGCGCAGGCGCCTGCTGAGGCGCGAGTAGACCATGTGCTGCTTCCTGTCTGGTAGCACTATGCCCGATTCACGATAGGCAAGCTGTCGAATAAAATCGAAGTCTTGCTGCGCCATCGGGAATTCCTTGTTGTTGCTCTGCTCCAATTACTTCCCCTAGCCTTGTCTTGGCCTTATGTTGTGTCTAACGAACTTAATTTGGCGCCTTTCCATGGCGCCAATCTCACCTAAAACTCATTCCACTCCTCGTTGCTGATGTTCAGGGGGCCGTGGCTGTCACCGGATACCAGTGACAGCGGTGCCGAAGTCATGCCCGAGTGCACAGGCGTCTGAGACTCGAAGAAGCCGAGCTGAGACTTCATGTTGCGCGCCTGTTCCGCCATGGCATCGCCGGCTGCCGATACCTGTTCGACCAGGGCGGCGTTTTGCTGGGTCATCTCATCCATCTGGGAGATCGCCTTGTTAACCTCCTGAATGCCCGCCGACTGTTGATCCGAGGCTATGCTGATCTGGCTGATCATATCGGCCACCTTAGTGACGGCCTGCACTATATCTTCTAGGGTTTCGCCAGACTGATTCACCAGCTGGGTGCCGTCGGTTACCTTAGTCACGCTGTCGCGGATAAGCTCTTTGATCTCCTTGGCGGCGCCGGCACTGCGCTGGGCCAGGTTGCGTACCTCGCCAGCCACTACGGCAAAGCCACGCCCCTGCTCGCCAGCCCGGGCCGCCTCGACGGCGGCATTGAGGGCCAACAGATTGGTCTGGAAGGCGATCTCGTCGATCACCCCTATGATGTCTGCGATGCGCTTGCTCGATTCGTTGATCGCATCCATGGCGGTCACGGCCTGTTCGACTACCTTGCCGCCGTGGGCGGCCTTAGTGTTGGCCTCCTGTGCCAGCTGGTTGGCGACCGTGGCGTTTTGTGCACTCTGAGTGACAGTCGCCGTCATCTCCTCCATGCTGGAGGCCGTCTCTTCGAGGGAGGCAGCCTGCTCCTCGGTGCGCTGGCTTAGGTCGGCGTTGCCCTGAGCGATCTCTTCCGCGCCTGACGTTACCGTATTAGCCGACTGGTTGATGCCATCGAGCACCTCGGTCAGCTTGGCGGCGGTGGCATTGGCATCGGTCTGTAGCTTACCGAATTGGCCTTGATACTCGCCCTGGATCTGGCGGTTGAGATCTCCCTTGGCTAAGCCGTCGAACATGTTCACCACGTCGCCGATCACCTGATCTGCGATGCCTACCAGACGGTTGAGGCCATTTGAGAGGTTGAGGAAGAAGCCTTCCTTATCCTGAGTGCCGACCCTCAGGGAGAGATCTCCCTTACTGGCGGCAGCTATGATTGAGTCTATCTCATGTTCTATGGCCACCTCGGCGGTTCTGTCGGCCCATTCCACAACCGTGCCTATGCTGTCGCCGTTAGGGTCGCGGATGGGGTTGGCGACCACCTGGAAGGTGCGTCCGCCAACCTTAAGCTGACTGGTGTAGGTGGTCGTCAGCGTCTTAAGCAGGTTGCGCTGATGGCTGGGATTCTTGTGGAAGTTGTCTATGTTGACGCCCATGAGGTTGTTGGCATCGAAGTTAGGCAGATCTTTGGCAATATCATTCTGCGCCTGCTTGAACATCTGACTGACGGCCTTGTTCATGTAGATGATGTTCAGATCGGCGTCGGCCACCATGGTATTGGAGGAGACATTGTCCAGCGCCTGTTTGATGCGGGCGTTTTCTGCGGCAAGTCGACGCTCCTTCGCCTCCTTCGCCAGCTTTTCTGTGACATCCTGCCACTCGACCACAGTTCCTGTACGCACACCATTCTCAAACACAGGGGTGGCGATCAGGGTGAAGTCGAGCCCCGCGACTTGAATGCTGGTGTCGTAACTGCCGGTGAGCTTGTCGAGCATCTTACGTTGATGGGCCGGGTTCTGGTGGAAGATATCGATATTGCTGCCGAGCAGGCTATCTGTGTTGAATTTGGTCAGTGTCTGTTTCAGCGTCTGCTCATTGTCCCTAAGCATCTGGGTGACAGAGTCGTTTAGGTAGATGATGTTGTAATCGGCATCCGCCACCATGACGTTGGCGCGGCAGACATCCAACGCCTGCTTGATGCGACTGTTTTCTTGGGCCAGCTTGTTCTCTGCGTCGGCCTTGGCCAGGGCTTCCGTTTTATCCTGCCACTCGACCACAGTCGCGATGCGTTGATGTTCGTCGTCAAACACTGGGGAGGCGATCAGCGAGAAGATGCGGCTACCTACCTTAATCTGCGCCGAGTGAGGTCGTTGCAGACCCGCTATGATGTTTTGCTGATGGTTGGGTTGCTGGTGGAAGGTGTCCATGTTGGTGCCGATAAGCGTATCGACGCTGAAGCTGGAAATAGCCTGTTTGATATCCGATTCGGCCCGTTCCAGGGTATCGCGTAGCGATTGGTTGAGGAAGCTGATGTTGCCTTGGGGATCGGCCAGCATCACGTTGGCCTGGCAGATCTCCAGCGCCCTGAGCTGCGCCTGGTTGCCTTGGTTGGCATGCCATTGCTGGGTCAGGCTTTGGCTGATCTCTGGCCAATGGGGGTAGTCGAAGGCAGAAAAGCTTGGCGGATTACTCCCCTTGATCGCCTGAGTGATCTCCTCAAAGGCCTGTCGTAGGTCTTGCCGCATCTGCCCCTGTCGCTGAATGCCTAGGGCGATGATGGCGATGGCGACCACCTGAGCGATGCCGACCCAGAGTGAGGGCTGCTGGGTGAAGGCTAATAGGGCTGCGACGGCAGCGACCAGCAGTCCAATGAACGACAGACTGCTCGGGTTGCCAGTCTTGCTGTTTATTGCATCCATTCTCTGTTCCTCTCTTGCCAAGTTAGGCGCTGACAGCCTGTGTCGATTCAGCGTCGATAGTATTGATGATGTTTGATAGTTGTGCCGCCTCGGGCAGCACCTCACTGCTAAGTAGGGTGTCTATGTCCAGTAGGATGACCATCTTATCCGCCAGGTTGGCGAGCCCCTTGATGAAGGTAAGATCTGTCTCCTCGCCAAAGTCGGGGGCTTCGCGCAGATCTTTGTGATGGACGCTAAAGACATCGGAGACGGCATCGACCACTATGCCGATCACCTTGTGTTCGCCGGCGACACAGACCTTGATGACGATGACTACAGTCGTGGGGCCATACTCCAGGCTGGCGATGCCGAATCTCTGCCGCAGATCTATGATGGGGACTATGGTGCCGCGCAGGTTAATCACCCCTTTGACATGGCCGGGTGAGTTGGGAATGACGGTCGTGGGTTCCCAGCCGCGGATCTCCTGCACCGAGAGTATGTCGACGCCATACTCTTCCTCGGCCATGATGAAAGTCAGGTACTGTTCGCTGGCATCGTCTTTGGCGGTGAGTGTGATGTCTGTTTCATCTGCCTGTGTCATGGATGAATCTCCCTTCTCATTTGGTTTCCTAGGCGGCGTGCTCTTGGGTGCTGTTGATGCCCGCGAGGCTGACTAACCCGGCAATGTCTATGATTAAGGCAACCGTGCCATCGCCGAGTATGGTGGCGCCAGAGATACCGGCCACCTTGTTGTAGTTGTCTTCCAGGCTCTTGATCACCACCTGCTGCTGCGACAATAGCTCGTCGACCAGGAGCCCGACCTTGTCGTTATTGGCATCGACCACCATCACCAGGCCATCTTTAATCTGTCTGGCGTCGGCCTCATGGTGAAAGGCCTCATAGACCTTGAGTACAGGCAGGTACTCATCTCGTAGACGAATCACCTCATGTTCTTCACCCAGACGATTGATATGGTCGGCGGGCACCTCCAGCGACTCGTGAATCGCCACCAGGGGCACAACATAGGTGTGCCGGCCTATACGGACTAACTGGCCGTCGAGAATGGCCAGGGTGAGCGGTAGGCGTATGGTAAAGCGACTGCCCTTGTCCTGGGTGGATTTCAGCTCTATGGTGCCGTTGAGCTCATGGATGTTTCTGAGCACTACATCCATGCCGACGCCACGACCCGAGAGGTCGGAGACAGTCTCTGCGGTAGAGAAGCCGGGTTTGAAGATCAGCTGATGAATAGCCTCTTCGCTCAGCTCTTCATCACTGCCCACTAGCCCCTTGGCCCGCGCCTTGTCGAGGATTTTTTGAGTGTTCAGGCCGGCGCCGTCATCGATGATCTCTATGATGATGTTGCCGCCCTGATGGAAGGCATTGAGGGTGAGGCTGCCGGTTTCGGGCTTGCCCTTCTGACGGCGCACCTCTGGGGTCTCCAGACCGTGATCGAGCGAGTTTCTCACCAGGTGCACCATAGGATCGACGATCTTCTCCATCACCGTCTTATCCAGCTCGGTCTCTTCACCCTTGAGGATTAACTCTACCTGCTTGCCCAGTTGCTGGCCTATATCCCGCACCAGACGAGGGAAGCGGTTGAAGGCGAAGCTGATGGGCAGCATGCGGATCTGCATGACGCTCTCCTGCAGATCACGGGTGTGGCTGGCGAGCTGTTCCAGTCCCTGTTTCATGGTGATGAAGGACTCGGGCGTCATCTCTTCTTGCTGGCCAATTTGGCCTAGCATGGCCTGAGTGATCACCAACTCGCCCACCATGTTGATCAGTAGATCTATCTTCTCGATGCTGACGCGGATGGAGCCTGCGTCTTGGGTCTTATTGCTGACGACACTGGGTTTGGCCTGGCTAACGGTTCTTTCCTGGGAGTCGGATTGAGAAGGCGTTGGCGTGATCTCCTCCGCCTCTATGGCGGGTGCTGCACTCTCCTGCGTTTGTGCCTGGTAGTCAATATCACATTCATCCTCGACCCACTCGAAGGCCTCCTTGAGGCGTGCCAGGGGCTGATCTGTGGTGAGGGTGAGTGACCAGGCAAGATAGCAGGCCTCGGGATCATACTGGGTGAAATCGGGGATCTCTTGAGAGGTTAGCTCGACCCCCAGCTCGCCGCATTGCCTCAGTTCATTGAACATCAGCAGGGGATCGTTACCGTACCTGAGTATGTCTGCTCCTGCCTTGAAGGTGATCTGCCAGGTGGTGAGTTCTGGTGCCTCGGGTTCAGAGGGGGTCTGTTCCTGGGGAATGGGTTGCGTCAGCTCGGCGGCAAACTTCTGCTCAAGTTCGCCTAGCATAGGGTCATCGAAGCTCTTCTCATGCATCACGGCGTCGAGCATGTTGCGTAACAGGTCGACCGAGAGCAGCAGTATGTCCTGGTGATGGCTGGTCATCTCGCGGCGGCCGTCGCGGATCTCATCCAGCAGTGTCTCTAGCAGGTGGGTGTAATTGGCAATCTGAGTAAAACCGAAGGTGCCGCTGCCGCCCTTGATGGAGTGGGCGGCGCGAAAGATGGTGTTAATCGCCTCTGGATCCGGTGAGGCGATGTCGAGCTTAAGTAGCTCCGACTCCATGCTTTCCAGGCCTTCTAGGCTCTCTTCGAAGAAGACTTGGCTGAATTGACTCAGATCGATTTCCATATCTCACCATCCGGACTCAGGTTAACGTAAGACTTTATTGACCGTGGCTAGCAATTGGTCGGGATTGAAGGGTTTGACGATCCAGCCCGTGGCTCCTGCCGATCGCCCCTCCTGCTTCTTGTCGCTGCCTGACTCTGTGGTGAGCATCAGCAGGGGGGTGAACTTATAGTTAGGCAGGTTGCGTAGATTGCGGATAAGTGTGATGCCATCCATCACGGGCATGTTAACGTCTGAGATCACTAGGTCATACTCCTGGCTTTTCGCCTGAGTTAGCGCCTCATCGCCGTTGCAGGCTTCGGTCACATCGAATCCGGCCGTCTTTAGGGTAAAGCCCACCATCTGACGCATGGAGGCAGAATCATCCACTGCGAGTATCTTCTTCATTCTTGAATTGTCTCCTGAGCAAGCGCAAAGATCTGTGCCGCGTCGAGCCCCAACTCGGCCAGGGTCTGTTCTACCTCCTCTGCGGGGGGCATCCATTCGATGGCGTGGTGGTGCGTCTGGCAATAGTGATGCAGAAAGTAGAGCAGCTGAGCGCCTGAGGTATCGACTCGCGTCAACTGACTGGCGTCGATACTCAAGGTATCTGACGCATTGAGTTGCTCGGCGATATCATGGTGGACCTGCTGGATGTTACGAATCGTCAGCTCGGACGCTAAGCGAATCGGACTCTGGGTCATAGGTGGGCTCCTCTACAATCCCTGTCAATAAGACTCCATTAGGATCAAAAGATAGACGGTAAATGAGAGGCTTGCCTGAAAAATAACTGTTTTTTCACTAAATGGGCTCCCGAGTGATGAGCCCATTAGACGCGATAAGAGCAATTTGACGATTGATTCTTGCTATTCACCATAGTGAGTCGCCAGGGCGATCACATCGTGAATTAGGTTCTTGTTGCGGATTTGAGGCAGCTTACCCGGATCCAGGCTGGTGGGCTTAACCGTGGCTACCCGAGTACCGTCGGGAGAGATGAGCACCATGGAGGCGCTGTGATCTACCTGATAGTTGTCGCCGTCGCCCACCATGGAATAGACGAAGCCCAGCTCCCGGGTCAAAGGCTGTAATTGGCTATGGGTTGCCGTGACCGCAACGAAGTTGGGATTGAAGAAGTCGATGTAATCTTTGAGCTTTTTCTGTGTATCCCGCGCCGGATCGACCGACAGAAACACCACCTGCAGATCCACCACGCCTTCTAGCTGTCGATAGGCTGCGGCCAGCTTGCCCAGGGTGGTGGGGCAGACATCTGGGCAGGAGGTGTAGCCGACGAAGAACAGGTTCCACTTGTCTTTAAGTTGGACGTTGGTAAAAGCCTTGCCGTTCTGATCTGTCAGCTCGAAGGGGGAGAGTGGTCGCTGCTGAGGATAGCGATAGCTAGTGAGCAGCTCGGGCGGCGTGGCTTGACCCGTGAAGCTCATCGCCGCGATCGCCCCCAGGCCGCTGAAGATGAGTAAGGTTAGGACGATCAATAGCGGTTTCATCACGTTAGCTCCAGAGATAGTGGTCGACCAGGAGCAGCAAGAAGAGCAACATCAGATGATAGATGGAGAAGCGAAATACCTGCATCGCCAGGCCAGGCTTGTCCCGATACTTGAGCTGCCAGGCCTTATAGATGAAGCCGCAGCTTAGCAGGGTCGAGCCCACCAGGTAGAGGGGCCCGCACATGCCGACCAGTACTGGGTAGAGACAGGCCAGTGCCAGTAACACCGTATAGAGCATGATACAGGTCTTGGTAAATTCGACGCCGTGGGTGACCGGCAGCATGGGTACATCGACCTTGGCGTATTCGGCGCGTCTGTGGATTGCCAGCGCCCAGAAGTGGGGCGGGGTCCAGGCGAAGATGATGATCACCAGCAGCAAGGCGTGACCGTGAAACTCGCCGGTGATCGCCGTCCATCCCAGCAGTGGTGGCATGGCGCCTGCCAGGCCGCCGACGACGATATTCTGTGGTGTCGCGCGCTTGAGATAGGCGGTATAGATCACCGCATAGCCGATGAGGCTGGCGAAGGTGAGCCAGGCAGTGAGCGGATTGACGGCCCAGTAGAGCAGCGCAAAGCCGAGAATCGCCATGGCGGTCGCAAAAGTCAGCGCCTTGGTGAAGGAGACCCGGCCTTTGGGGAGCGGACGGTTATAGGTGCGGGCCATCAGGCCGTCGATACGGCGGTCGATCAGATGGTTATAGGCCGCGGCGGCTCCCGCCATCATGCCTATGCCCACCAGTCCGGCAATTAACGGCTGAACCGGTACCGCGCCTGGCACCGCCAGACACATGCCGACCAACACGGTCAGTAGCATCAGGGCGACCACCCTAGGCTTGGTCATCTCGAGGTAGGCGCGCCAGAGGAGCGGGGTGGCGACAGGCTTGGTGATTGTTATAGGTTTGGCCATATGTGATGCCTCCTTATGCCTTACGCCACAAGGCGTAGTTGATGAAGACCAAGGTGAGTAACAGGAGTGCGGCGCCTGCGTTATGGGAGACGGCGACCCCCAAGGGAAGGTGCAGCACCACGTTGCTGATCCCCAGAGCTATCTGCAGGCACAGTAACCCCAGGAGTACCCATGCGCTGCGTCTCAGTAGCTGAGAGTGCGAGAGAACCAGCATGCGATACACCAGCCAGAGCAGGGCGGTCGCCGTAATGATGGCGCCGAACCTGTGGGCCACATGAATTGTCATTCGTGAGGAGTAATCCAGGATGCCGAACTCATAGCTGCCTTCCGTCTTATGCAGGGGATAGAAGGCATGCAGCGGGTCGAGGTTGCTCACCCAGTCCCCTTCACATATGGGCAGTGTGGTGCAGGCCAGCGCCGCATAGTTAGAGGAGGTCCAGCCGCCCAGGATGATCTGTAGCACGAGTAGGCCAAGGCAGAAGAGGGCGTAGGGCGCAAGCTTTCTAAGTCTTGGCTCACCGCCGGGCAGGCGTAGCGGCTTGGTCCTGAGATAGAGGAGCCACAATAAGGAGATTAGAGTAAAGCCGCCGATCAGATGGGACATCACCACCACGGGCATGAGTTTCATGGTGACAGTCCACATCCCCAGCGCTGCCTGGAACAGGATCAGCAGGGCGATAAAGCTCGGCAGCTTCTTCGGGGCATCGGGTTGCCTGAAGCTGATGAAGAGGATGAAGGCCACCAGCAGGCCTAATGTGCCGGCAATATATCTGTGGATCATCTCCAGCCAGGCCTTCTCAGGTTCTACCGTATGTTCGGGAAAGCTATCCTGGGCCCTGGCCAGCTCATGGCTCTGGGTCGGCACCTTGATCATGCCATAGCAGCCGGGCCAGTCGGGGCAGCCCAGGCCAGCGTCCGACAGTCGGGTGTAGGCCCCCATCAGGATCACGCACAGGGTAAAGACCAGGGTAAGTTTGAGTAGGGATGTCATCTGCATTAGCCGACCCTCGACAGTTTAAGCATCTTTCTCAAATCGGCGATCATCGCCTTGCCAAGCATCAGCTGGGCCTGCTCATCTTCGACCTGGGCATAGCGCATCACCAGGGAGCCTAGGGGGTCCACTATGATGATCTCTTGCCGAGTCAGCATCTGGCTGAGTGCCTCGGTGGCCTGGGCAGTGGTAAAGTTGAACTCACTCTGCTGCAGTGCAGCAAGATCGCTGTCAGCCTGTAGCAGTATGATGGGGTTGACCCTATGTTGATCACGCCCCAGGGCGATCTGACTCTGATGCAGTATGTAGAGCCGGTTCATGCAGGCCCGATCGCATTGGCTCGGAAGCAGGTAGATCATCTGCCAGTGTTTGGGCATGGGGTTGGCCATCGCCAGGCGGGCATAGTTGGTGTCGGGCGGCAGGAGTTCGCCCTTATTGGTGACGCCACCATGGTAGAGATTCAGACTCAGCACCAGTTTTGCCACCGCAACGGGTAAGACAAACACCAGTAGCAAGATCAGTAGGGGTTTTGCGCCTCGGCTCTTTGGGGATTTCATCTTAATCCTCTGGTTGATTATTTTATGGGTTAGCGCGTGCCAGACACCGAAAAATATCAACTCCCCGAGACGGCTAGGAAGTGACCTTTTACCTGGGTAGCACCTCGTAAATTTTGGGTGCCTATTTGTTTAACCTACAGGGGTAGTTGGTTTTGCGCAACAAGTTACGGCATTCATTTATTTTTACTGGATTCTTTGTTTTTCCTCTTAAATATCAGCAGGTAAATCATAAGCATTAGAAAGACGGTCGCCATGGAGAACCACTGCAGGGCGTAGCCCTGATGCTTCTGGGCACTCATGGGGAGCGGCTGCCAGGGATGGGGTAGCGCGCTGCCCGGAATCGCCTCGGGTTGCAGTATGGCGGGGGCGAGCGGCAGCTTGAGTGTTTGGGATAGCTCCGGCAGGTTAAGGTTCTGGATCCGCATGGGGGAGCCCGCCTCGGCCAACAGATGCTGACTCAGGGGATTGCTGGCTCTCTGATAGACGCGGCCACTCAGCGCCACCTCTTGGTTTAGCCTAGATAAATGGGGCAGTTTCTGTCTGTCCAGGCCGCTGTCGATAAAACCGAGTTCGACCAGCAGCAAGGGGACCTCGGCTTTCAGCTCGGTTTCGACACGCATCACCTGGTATGCCAGATAGCCGACGCGGCCCTCATACACCTGGTTATCCAACAATATGATGGGTGTATTCACTGGGGTCGCCTTAACCGCCAGACGATAGCCGGTGAGAGATTCGCGCTCGCCTAAGGCAAGTAGCCCCTGATAATCCAGCGGCGGCGCGGCCTGCTTGAGGGTGAGGGCCTGTTGCAGCGCCTGTTTCTCGGCGGCCCTATCTAACTGCCACAGTCCCAGCTTGACCAGAATGGTGAATACCAGCAAAGTAACTAAAACGAGAAAAATCGTGCCACCGCGAACCGTGGGAGCCTTCATGAGCGAAATACTGCTATTTAAGATCGTCTTAGTACTGCTATTGGTCTTCATTATCTTTAATCTTGGCCGGGCCTTATTTGTCTTGGTGAAGGGAGAGGGCAAGGCGCCCATGAGTCAGTATCTGGGGCGGCGTGTGCTCTTCTCTGTGCTGGTGGTGCTCCTGCTGTTGGTTGCCTTAGGGTCAGGCATCATCGCGCCTCACCCCAGACCCTATTAGTCTCTCGATTCGTCGCTAAAGCACATAGACGAACACGAACAGACAGAGCCAGACCACATCCACAAAGTGCCAATACCAACTGCCTGCCTGGAAGGCGAAATGCTTATCCGGCGTGAAATGCCCCTTCAGTACCCGCAAGAAGAGGACAAACAGAAAGATGGTCCCTAATGTCACGTGCATACCGTGAAAACCGGTGAGCAGGAAGAAGGTGTTGCCATAGACGCCGGACGATAGGGTTAGCCCCATCTCCTGATAGGCGTGGGCATACTCTTTTGCCTGTAAGAAGAGGAAGGCGAGACCTAAGAGTATGGTGATGCCTAGCCATAGGGTAAGCGCGGTGCGTTTGCTCTTCTCCAGGCTCACATGGGCGAAATGCAGGGTGACCGACGAGGTCAACAGTATGATGGTGTTGTATAGGGGCAGACCCGTCCAGCCCATGGCCTCCGTCTTGGTACCATCGGGCGTGGTGACCAGGGGCCAGACCGCCTGGAAATTGGGCCAGAGTACCTCGTGGGTCATGGCATTGTTCGAGGCGCCACCGAGCCAGGGCACGGCTATGGTGCGGGCATAGAGCAGGGCACCGAAGAAGGCGGCAAAGAACATCACCTCGGAGAAGATAAACCAGCTCATTCCTTGGCGGAAGGAGCGATCCATTTGCTTGGAATAGAGGCCAGACATGGACTCGCCGATCACGGTTCTGAACCAGCCGAAGACCATGTAGAGGATGACGGCGATTCCCGCGGTAAGGATATAACCGCCGCTGGTCTGCTCCGTCTGTAACTGCTGTATATAACTGCCTGCGCCATAGGCGATGAGGAAGAGGCCGAAGGCACCTATTATGGGCCAGGCGCTCTGGGCGGGGACATAGTAGTGTTCATGTTTGCTTGTCATTTCGCAGCTCCTTGCTCAACATCATCTACGTACCCCTTGTCGGTGATGTTGTATAGCGTATAAGAGAGGGTCAGTGTCGAGATCTGCTCGGGTAGCTCGGTATCGACATAGAAGATCAAAGGTAATTGCGCATCGGCATTGGCATCGAGTTTCTGCTGGTTAAAGCAGAAACATTCTGTCTTGTGGAAATAGGCCGCGCCCTGTCCCGGAGAGACGGAAGGAATAGCCTGTCCGATAATCTGCTGCGCCGAGAGATTCTTGGCGTGAAACTGAGTACGAATCACCTCACCCGGATGGACCTGAATGCGTTTCATCTCGGGGGCGAAGACCCAGGGCATATCTTTCTGAGTCTGTGCCATGAATTCGACCGTTACCGTGCGGCTAGTGTCTATGGTCACCGCCTTATATTCGGCGGCGGTCGATTGCGTCTTACCATTGATGCCTAATTTTTCACATAGCACATCGTATAGGGGCACCAAGGCGAATCCGAAGCCGAACATGCCCACGCAACCTAACAGCAATAGGCCGATCAGCTTACGGTTTGACTGCGCCTTAGTGTCCGTCATGCTATTTCACCTCGGGTGGTGTCGAGAATGAATGGTAGGGGGCCGGACTCGGCAGGGTCCACTCCAGCCCCTCGGCACCATCCCAAGGTTTACTCGGCGCCGTTTCGCCGCCGCGAATACACTTGATCACCACCACGAGGAAGATCAGCTGGGACAGACCGAAGGCGAAGCCGCCGATAGAGACTATCTGGTTTACATCGGCAAACTGAATCGCGTAGTCCGGAATACGTCTCGGCATTCCCGCCAGCCCCAGAAAGTGCATGGGGAAGAAGAGCACGTTAACCGAGATCACCGAGCACCAGAAATGCAGCTTGCCTAGTTTCTCGCTGTACATGTGGCCCGTCCACTTAGGCAGCCAGTAGTAGGCCGCCGCCATGATGGAGAAGATGGCACCCGAGACCAACACATAGTGGAAGTGAGCCACGACGAAGTAGGTATCATGGTACTGGAAGTCCACCGGCGTGATGGCCAGCATCAGCCCAGAGAAACCGCCTATGGTGAAGAGGATGATAAAGGCTAGCGCAAACAACATAGGCGTCTCGAAGGTGAGCGAACCGCGCCAGAGAGTGGCCACCCAGTTAAATACCTTCACCCCTGTCGGTACGGCGATCAACATGGTGCAATACATGAAGAAGAGCTCGGCGAAAACCGGCATCCCGGTAGTAAACATGTGGTGCGCCCAGACCAGGAAGGAGAGGATCGCGATACTGGCGGTGGCGTATACCATGGAGGAGTAGCCAAACAGCTTCTTGCGGCTGAAGGCAGGTACTATGGCGGAGATGATGCCGAAGGACGGCAAGATCATGATATAGACCTCGGGGTGGCCGAAGAACCAGAAGATATGCTGGAACATCACAGGGTCACCACCACCGGCGGCATCGAAGAAACTGGTGCCGAAGAATTTGTCGGTCAGCACCATGGTCACTGTTCCTGCGAGTACCGGCATCACGGCGATCAACAAGAAGGCGGTGATCAACCAGGTCCAGACAAACAGTGGCAGCTTCATCCAGGTCATGCCGGGTGCGCGCATGTTGACTATGGTAACGATCACGTTAATGGCGCCCATGATGGAGCTGATACCCATGATGTGTACCGAGAAGACAAACAGCGCCGTGCTGTCCGGGCTGTAGGCCGTCGACAGCGGGGCGTAGAAGGTCCAGCCAAAGTTAGGCCCGCCGCCTTCCATAAACAGCGAGCTGAGCAGGATCGCAAAGGCGAAGGGCAAGATCCAGAAGCTCCAGTTGTTCATGCGCGGCAGGGCCATATCCGGTGCGCCTATCATCATAGGGATCAGCCAGTTGGCCAAGCCGGTAAAGGCCGGCATCACGGCGCCAAACACCATTATCAGACCGTGAACCGTGGTCATCTGATTGAAGAAGTTGGGCTCCACCAGTTGCAGACCCGGCTGGAACAACTCGGCGCGGATCACCATGGCCATCGCGCCGCCGGTCAGGAACATGATGAAACTGAACCAGAGATAGAGGGTACCGATATCTTTATGGTTGGTGGTAAACAGCCAACGCTTTATGCCTGTCGGATGTCCCTCATGGTGGGTCGAATGTTCGCCAATATGAGTGGCATCCATATCTGCTTCACGCGTTATTGCATTCATAATGCCTCCCTATTGGCCCTGTTGATTGACGTCTGTTGCCTGCACCATATCGCCTGTGTTGTTCCCCCAGGCGTTGCGCTCATAGGTGATCACCGAAGCGAGCTCCTGAGGCGTTAATAGGCTGGCGAAGGCCTGCATGGCGGTGCCTGGCTTACCGTGAAGCACTATGTCTAGGTGGCTCTCAACTGGTCCTGTGGCGATGGCGCCGCCCTTGATTGCCGGAAAGGCGCCGGGTAACCCCATGCCTGTTGCCTGATGACAGGCGGCGCAGTGGCCGAGGTAAACCTGCTCTCCCTTGGCCATCAGCTCATCCATGGTCAGATCGTCTAACACCAGGGCTTTGGGCTCTTCGGCGGCGGTTGGCGATTCAGCCGATGGGGTTGCCGGGGCAGAGTTTGGCTGCGTTGCTTCGGCAACTGTACCCGCATCAGTGCCTGTATCAGTATTGCTCGATGCGCCAGAGTTTGCCTGGTTGACATCGGCTGCCTGAACCGTATCGCCCGTGTCATTACCCCAGGCATTACGCTCGAAGGTCACTACGGCGGCGATTTGCGTGGCGGTGAGCTGCTGGGCGAAGGCTTGCATCGCGGTGCCGGAGCGGCCATGTAACACCACATCGAGATGATCGGCGACAGGGCCTTTAATGATTGGGCTACCTATGAGCGACGGGAAGACGCCAGGTAAGCCGGCGCCATTAGGCTGGTGGCAGGCAGCGCAGTGGGCCGTATAAACCTGTTCGCCCTGAGTCATCAGTTCCTCTTTCGACAGGGTTTTCGAGAGGGCGGCCTGTGCTTCGGCGGCGGCCGCGCTGGCCTGAGCCTCTTGCTCGACAATCCAGTTGTCGAAGTCGGCTTCCGAGAGCACCTGCACCACGATCGGCATGAAGCCGTGATCCTTACCGCAAAGCTCGGCGCACTGTCCGCGGTAGATGCCAGGTTTGTCGATGCGGGTCCAGGCCTCGTTGATGAAGCCTGGGTTAGCGTCTTTCTTCACCGCGAAGGCCGGTACCCACCAGGAGTGAATCACATCTTCCGAGGTCATTAAGAAGCGGATCTTGCGATTGACTGGCAGCACCAGCGGCTTGTCTACTTCCAGCAGGTAGTGTTCGCCTTTGACCTCCTTGCCCTCTATCTGTTCTCTGGGCGTCGCGAGCAGGCTGTAGTAGCTGATGTCCTGATCAAAATAGCTGTAGTGCCATTTCCATTGGGAACCAGTGATCTTGATGGTGAGATCGGCATTGCTGGGATCTTCCATGGCGATGAGGGTCTTGGTGGCTGGGATGGCCATGAGGATCAAGATGACGAAGGGAACGAGCGTCCAGGCGATCTCTACCTTAGTGCTCTCATGAAAGTTTGCCGCGACGGCACCCTTAGAACGCCTATGGTTGATGATGGCGTAGATCATCACCCCAAAGACGACCAAACCTATGGCACAGCAGATATAGAGAATCGTCATATGCAGGCTAAATACCTTATTGCTGATCTCTGTGACCCCTGATGTCATGTTCAGGGGCATATCTGCTGCGAGTATGGTGGGCGTAAATAGCAACGCCAGCAAACAACACAACACTTGCTTCACTAGACTTCTCCTCTGTCAATTGCGAAGGCAACTACAAAGAAGAGCCACACAGTATGTCTCGGCTCTATGCAAACTCTTCAGTTCCCAAAAAAGCAACGATGACTTCAAAGTGCGTCGGTGGTGAATCTCTTGTTCTGCTGGTGGTAACCACGCTTGCACTTACGGCTGAATATATCAGACCAATTTCAGCTTCTGTGGGCGAGGTATTACAGGTTCTATTTCGCCGCTCAAGCCGACAACCAAATTGTGCGATATAACAAATAATCGTTGATATCTCTTACTAACTTAATGGCTGTTTAAATATTGATCAAGATCACTTTTATTTTATTTTGCTAAACAAAACAGACACAAAAACGCCCCTTGCGGGGCGTCTGTATGGAAAGGTAACGCGCGGAATATCAATGTAGCGAACTGAACAGGCTCATGGTCTGGCCACCGAGATCCTTTTGGGAAAACGCCTTGGCAGGTAAGTGACCGTTCGCATCTTCGATCACCACCCCTAGTGCGCGGGTATTCTTGGCGACGATCTGCAGGCGGCGACTGTCTCGGGCATCCAAGGTTTGCGCCCAGCAGATCACCGCACTGGATGTACCACTTGTGAGGGCTTTTTCCATGGCCCACAGGGTCTCGACTTCATCCTTGGTGTGTACCAAGAGGATGCGATCCATACGTACACCGCCGTCGGCCAGCATCTGTTTGTAGCCTATGTTAGGCGGACTGATTAACACGACCCATTGCCCCTGTTGACTGAGTCTGGCCAGTTCTGGGGTGAGGGCCTGGAGCTCCTGCTTGCCTTGAGTGGAGCTTGCCGTGGTAGAGATAGTGTTACTATCGCCGCGCTTAAGCGAGCTGTCGAGATCGGCCCACAGCCCTGGATGACGCGGTGCCATGCCCATGAGGTTGTTCATTGCCAGTCTCCATTTCGAATAACGCCGACGGCCAAGCCTTCGATGCTTAGGCTCTGGGTGGTGAGATCCACGACGATAGGGGAATACTCTTCATTCTCGGCATGTAGAAAGACAGTGCTGCCACGCTTCTCGAAGCGTTTAACTGTTACATCATCTTCTACACGGGCAACCACGACCTGCCCGTTTCTTGCCTGTTCGGCCTTGTGTACCGCCAGCAGGTCGCCCTCGAGAATACCTATATCTTTCATACTGTCGCCCTTGACGCGCAGCAGAAAGTCGGCGCTGGGGCGGAACATGCTAGGGTCAACCTGATAGTGTTGCTCCACATGCTCTTGGGCCAGAATGGGCTCACCGGCGGCCACCTGGCCTATGAGGGGCAGGCCGAGATCTTCAGGCTCTTCCTCTTGGGTGAGCTTGATGCCGCGTGAGGTGCCGGGCATGATTTCGATGCAGCCTTTTTTGGCCAGCGCCTTGAGGTGTTCCTCGGCGGCGTTGGCGCTCTTAAAGCCTAATCGGCGCGCAATTTCCGCACGGGTAGGCGGCATGCCGGTGTCGGCAATATTGCGTTTAATCAGATCTAAAATCTCGGCTTGTCTTGGGGTTAAGGGTCTCATGATTAATCCTGTCTTTCCATACAGTACCTGTCAGTATATACAGTATTTTATACAGTGCAAGTATTAACCAGGTTTTCTCCCTATCTCATCAAGCGATTAGCGCGCCCTCCACCAATAATTAGCCGAGTTGTGCCTGTTCTAGGGAGACCAGCAGGTGATGGTAATCGTCGATGGCGGGGAAGTCGGCAAACTGCTTGTGAGGCTTCTGGCTGTCGGGATTCTTGATCCCCAGCTGGTAGCCGACGCCGGCCTTCTTGGCCGCCTGCAGTATGGGCTCGCTGTCGTCGATAAACAGACAACGGCTAGGATCCAAGGAAAAATGATTAAACAGGTGACGCCAAAATTGTGGGTGTTCCTTGGGATACCCGGTGGTGTGGCTGGAGAGCATCTCATCCAGTCCGCTTGCAAGATCTGTATGTTTGAGTTTTAACGCCAGGCTATGGGGATGGGCGTTGGTGACCAAGATGCGCCGCTTGCTGTGTCTGGCGAGCGCGCTGAGAAAGGGCATACTGTCCTGACGCAGCTGGATTCTGTCGACCAGGTTGTGGTGTAGCGCCATAATGTCGAGATCCAGCTCTTGCTGCCAATATTCCAGGCAATACCACTCCAGAGTGCCGAAGACTTTGGCATAGGCACTCTCCACCAGTTGCTGGGCCTCGCTCTGTGGGATCTGCCGCTGTTGACACAAGGTCTGAGGCACCAACTTGAGCCAGAAATGGTTGTCGAAATGCAGATCCAGCAGGGTGCCGTCCATATCCAGCAGCACGGTATCTATCTTATTCCAGGGAAACATAAAACGAGTAAAAAAATTCCATGGTTTGAGTTGTGGATTAGGCCCATCATAGTAAGATTGAGTGGTTAAGCAAACGCCATTTTTATCAGGAAGTTTCATGCCGGACAAAAAGCCGCAGATCCTACATGCCGAAGTTGTTGCTCAGAGCCGTCTGTTTCAGATAGAGCAGGTGCATTTAAAATTTTCCAACCAGGTCGAGCGTCAGTATGAGCGCATGAAGGGTAACGCCCGCGGCGCCGTGATGGTGGTGCCTGTGCATGGCGAGGAACTCCTGCTGGGGCGCGAATATGCGGCGGGTACCCACAGCTACGAGCTGGGATTCCCTAAGGGCCTGGTGGATCCCGGCGAGACCCATGCCGAGGCAGCCAACCGTGAGCTGCAGGAAGAGATCGGCTTTGGCGCCCGTAAGTTGACCCATCTGATGGAGCTGAGCCTGGCGCCTGGCTATTTTGCCAGCAAGATGCAGATCTTCGTCGCCGAAGATCTGTATGAGAGTCGATTGGAGGGTGATGAGCCCGAACCCATAGAGGTGGTACGCTGGCCATTGAGCCAGTGGTCTGAGTTGTTGTTAGAAGACGACTTTTCCGAATCTCGAAGCGTTAGTGCCTTGTTTTTGGCACAGAAACATCTAAAACTAAAGTAGTTAATCCAGATTATCATATTAGGCATTGCCAGATGTAGGCTGTTGGAGTTGTGATGAAGCCAGAAGAATATGTGGAGCAGGCGATTTCGATTGCCATCGAGGCGGGAGAGGCCATCAAAGGGATCTACCTCGAAGGTAACTTTGACAAAGAGGTGAAATCCGATAATACCCCGGTGACCTCAGCCGATATCGCGGCCCATGAGATCATATCTTCCAAGCTAAGCAGTCTCACGCCAGAGATCCCGGTTCTCTCAGAAGAAGATGCCGATATTCCTTTCTCCGAGCGTGCCGATTGGCAGCGTTACTGGTTGGTGGATCCCCTAGATGGCACGGGTGAATTTATCGCCGGTAGCGGCGACTTCTCGGTGATCATCGCCCTGGTCGAACACAATCGTCCTATCATGGGCGTGGTCTATGTGCCCATGACTGGTGTGGTCTACTATGCCGTGGCTGGCCTGGGCGCCTATAAGCGCAGCGGCAAGGGGGAGGTGCGTATCGCCAGCAAACAGCTCACCACAGACGATGAGCCTTGTTTGCGCCTGGCGGTGAGTCGTCGTCAGGATCCGCAGTCTGTATTGAAGCTTTTCAATCATCCCAAACACTGCGAGCTAGTGGTGCTGGGCGGTGCGGCGCTTAAGAGCTGTCTGGTGGCAGAAGGCCGAGCCGACTGTTATGTGCGTATCGGTCCTACGGGTGAGTGGGACACGGGCGCGGCGCAGATCATCATCGAAGAGGCGGGCGGCCAGGTGATGGATCTCGAGCTACAGCCACTGAGTTATAACGAGCGTGAATCACTAGAGAATCCCAACTTTATCGTCGTGGGATCGACCCACCTGCCATGGGACGAGCTGTTAACCCGTGAATAATCTCCCTCATATTTCTATCAAGGCGGCTGGTAAGCACCAGCTGCAGGCGCTCTATCGTCTGGAGCAGGGACTATTTGGTGCTCATGCCTATCCAGACTTCTTCTTTCGCCAGAGTTTCGACTGCTGGCCAAGCGGACTGCGAGTCGCTTGTGACGAAAACGAATGTCTACTGGGCTACATACTGCTGGCCAGGAGCGAACGGGTAGATAGTGCCTGGATCCTCTCGGTCGCAGTCGATAGTGCCGCTCAGGGGCGAGGCATAGGCAGGCGTTTGATTGTAGAGTCCTTGAGCGCGCTACCCGCTAGCGTGACACAGGTGAAGCTCACCGTGGCGCCGGATAATCCTGCCAGGCACCTCTATGCCAGGTTAGGCTTTGTCGAGCAAGGGCTGGAGGCCGACTACTTCGGTCCAGACGAAGACAGAGTTCTCATGACACTCAGCCGATAAATTTCCCTCTTTATTCTGGTCGCCGAAAAATAACCTTATTATGAACATTGTTTTTTATTTTGCTTGCTGGTAACTTGAACGCAAATTGACAGAGGGATGGAGCCGAGATGGCAAGACGTAAGGAACATACTCATGATGAGATTCGGGCGATGGCAACCGCCGCCGTGCTGCAGCATTTGGCGGTCGAGTCACTCGATAGCCTGAGCCTGCGCAAGGTGGCTCAAGTTGTCGGCTATGTGCCCAGCACCCTGGTGAATCTCTTCGGGAGCTATCAGGGTCTGCTACTAGCCGTCGCCGAGTTGACGCTGGATCAGCTTTACCAGTGCCTGGTTTCTAATGCACAAGTCTCTCAAGCCTATGACTCGAATCCACTCGAGGCGATGGCCAACGCCTACCAGCAATTTGCCTTCGAGCAGCCTAGAGCCTTTCAGCTGATCTTCGAGCTTAAGGCAACCGATGAGCAGGGGCTGAGCGAGCATCATGCCCGGCTTATTGCGCAGCTGTTTGCCTTGATAGAGTCTTGCCTGGGCGAGCTGTTGCCCGAGCTATCCGGTGAGCAACGATTACTGGCGAGCCGAGCCCTGTGGGGGGGCGTGCATGGCTTGGTGTGTCTGGCGCTGGACGATAAGCTCTTTGCTCCCGGGATAAGTATCGAGGAGGCCATTCGCCACCATATCGCGGTTCAACTTAAAGGATTGGGTTATCACAAGGAGGCGTTATGCTGTTAACCAAGCGGTTTTTTCCCTATTTTGCCACTCAGTGCCTGGGGGCACTCAACGACAATATCTACAAGAATGTGCTGCTTCTGATGGTGACCTATAGCCAGATAGAGGAACTGCCCATCAGCGTAAACCTGTTCGTTAACCTCGCCGCCGGCGTGTTTATCCTGCCTTTCTTCTTGTTTTCCGCCCACGCGGGAGTGGTGGCCGACAACATGGATAAGGCCAAATTGATCAGACGCTTAAAGCAGCTGGAGCTGGTGATCATGTCCTGCGCGGCCATGGCGATTCTGAGCCAGAGTTATATGGTGATGTTAGTGTTGCTCTTCTTAACCGGCAGCCAGTCGGCCTATTTCGGGCCGGTAAAATATTCGCTCCTGCCTCAGGCCTTAGCGGAAGATGAGCTGGTGACGGGTAATGCCTGGGTAGAGATGGGCACCTTCTTGTCGATCCTGATAGGCACACTCAGCGCCGGGCTTCTGGTGGCCAGCGACAAGGGCATTATCGCTACCGCGGCGACCGTGTTTGTGCTGGCCGTTGCCGGTTACCTGGCCAGCCGGGCGATTCCAGCCATGCCGCCTCAAGGAGCGATCACTAAGATTCGTTTCGCGCCCTTGTCGGGCACCTGGCGCGGCATAGCTAAAGTCAGAAAGACCCCGAGTATCTGGATGGCGATCCTGGCGATCAGCTGGTTCTGGTTTCTCGGGGCGACCTATCTGACTCAGTTCCCCAACTTTGCCAAGTTGCATCTGCACGCCGATGCGACAGTGGTGTCGCTCTTGTTGGCCCTATTCTCTATCGGTATCGCGGTGGGCTCCTTCCTGTGTGAGCGTTTCTCTTTTGGACACGTGGAATTGGGTCTCTTGCCCTTCGGTGTGGCCGGGCTGACCCTGTTTGGCGTGGATCTGCTGTGGTCACTCCCCGAGTTGCCGGCCCAGGCCGAGACCGTCTATAGCTTTAGTAGCTTCATCGCCGAGTCGCAGCATTACCGGGTGATGTTTGCCCTGTTTATGGTGGGGGTGAGCGGTGGTCTGTTTATCGTGCCTCTGTATGCCTTCATTCAGTCGCGCGCCGATAGGGGTGAGTGTGCTCAGGCAATCGCCGCAAACAACATAATGAATGCCCTGTTCATGGTGGTCTCGGCTGCGCTGTCTATTCTGCTGTTGGAGGGCCTAGGTTGGAGCATTACAGATCTCTTCTTATTGTTGGCGCTGCTCAATGCCGTGGTTGCCCTGTATGTCTATAGTCAGGTGCCTGAGTTTACCCAGAGATTTGTCAGCTATCTGCTGAGCCATATTTTGTATCGCGTCACCGTGACAGGCCGCGACAAACTCCCCTGCGAGGGCGCCGGCATCATAGTGTGCAATCACGTCAGCTATGTGGACGCGCTGATCATCATGGGCGCCTCGACCCGTCCGATCCGTTTCGTGATGGATAAGTCTATCAGCGAGATGCCGCTGCTCAAGTATCTGTTTCGCCACGCGGGAGTGATCCCCATCTGTTCCCCGCGCCAGTGTGAGGCAACCTATAATCAGGCGTTCGAGGCTATTCATCAGGCGCTGGCCAATGGAGACTTGGTGTGTATCTTTCCCGAGGGACGCCTTACCCCTAACGGTGAGCTGGGCGAATTCCGCCCCGGCATCGACAAGATCCTCGCCCGCGATCCTGTCCCAGTGATCCCCATGGCGCTCAGTGGCCTCTGGGGCTCCTACTTCAGTCATAAGGATGGTCATGCCCTGAGCACCAGACCCAAACGCTTCTGGTCTAAGATATCGGTTGATCTCGATGATGTGGTGTCGGGTACCGAGGCTAACCGCCATCTGCTGCGCGAGCGGGTCGAGGCCATGTTACCCGCATCCTAGCGGCTTACCGTTTTTGCAAGGGTTAAACATAAAGCCAGGCATCATGCCTGGCTTTATGTTTTCGGTGGTTTCACTTTATAAGGTTTTAGTGTGCTAGCGAACGGCGTATTCATCCAACCATTGATGCATAGCCTTATGGTCGCCCTGGAAGATCACCCGCTCGGCTTTCTTGGCTATCTGATACTGATACATGGGATCGTAATATTTGCTCAGTAGCAATTCGATCCACTCAAGGTGCGCCTGGGTATTGCCACTCTGCAGCTGCACCGCTAATGCGTCTCTTATCAGCTGTTGCAGCTCGTCGTGTTGCTTACCGCCGAGGCGTTTCTTGATGCCTGAGATGCTGTTTGCCAGATACTCACTAAATGCGTCGAATCCGGCCTCTTCGCCCAGACGCTCTACATAGCCTTGATGCATCTTATGGACATATTCGTCCAGCAGACGTGTCAGCCTGGCCTCCAGCGGTTCCTCAAGGATGACGACGCTGGCGGTCTGCATCCCCATGTAGAAAGCCTTGGGTAGCGCAGAGCGTCCGATGAGATAGCTCTCATCTTCTAGCAGCAGATCCCGCGCGGCGCTCTGTTGGTGTTTCAACAGGGCGACCCCTAAGCCATTTTCGAAGTTGATCTGCGTCGGCTGCGCCTCATGGTAGCGACCGAAACTCGAGCCCCTATGATGGGCGAGCCCTTCGAGATCGACTGCCTCTTGCCGCTGCAACAGAAAGTCTGTCTTACCGCTGCCGGTTATGCCGCTGAGGATCAACATAGGTTTCACCTCCGGCGCCCTGTCTATGGTGTCGATAAGGAACTGACGCATCGCCTTATAGCCGCCTTGAATGTAGGGCACGGCTCTACCGGCCTCGGCTAGCCATTGCTGAGTCAGCTGAGAGCGCAGTCCGCCACGAAAGCAATAGAGATAGGCTTCGGGATGGGCGTCGAGATAGGCGAGCCAGGCATTGACCCGCTGCTGTTTGACCTCGCCGCATACCAGGGAATGACCGAGGGCGATGGCGGCGTCCTGGCCTCGCTCCTTATAACAGGTCCCCACTTGTTGTCGCTCATCGTCACGCATCAGGGGACAGTTGCTACTGGCGGGAAAGGCGCCCTTGGTAAATTCTATGGGGGCGCGAACATCCATGATGGGATGGTCAGATGCCAGGATTCGAGCATATTCACTCGCGGGGATAATCTTGTCGTTTAGATGGCCCATTAGATCAGTTCCACCAGTGGCTGCGACTCGGATTGAGGCACTAGCTCACCAATACATTGTGTGGGCAGCCCCTCTTTTTCTAGCAGAGTAAGCAGCTCGGCCTCATGGCTGTTTGATACGGCAATCAGCAAGCCGCCACTGGTTTGCGGGTCGCACAATAGGGCTTTCTGCTCGTCGTTTACCTGGGGAAGATGCTCGCCGTAGCTGTCGTAGTTGCGATGGGTGCCACCTGGAATGCAGCCAAGCTTGAGGTAGTCCATTGCCTTAGGCAGCATGGGTAGGGCGCTTAGATCGACCCTGGCCGCCAGCGTTGCGCCCTGACACATCTCGATCAGGTGGCCTGCCAAGCCAAAGCCTGTCACATCTGTCATGGCATTAACGCCTGGGATCTTGGCGATGGTGGCGCCTATCTTGTTCAGCTGACACATGGCGTCAGGGGCAATATTGATATCTTGCTCGGCAAGCTTCTTCTGCTTCTGCGCCGTTGTGAGTATGCCGATACCTAGCGGCTTGGTCAGATAGAGTCTGTCACCTGCCTTGGCTGTGTCGTTCTGTTTGAGTTCGTTTAAGGGGATCTGGCCTGTTACCGCGAGGCCGAAGATAGGCTCTGGCGCATCGATACTGTGGCCGCCAGCCAACATGATCCCGGCATCTTTACAGGCCTGGCGTCCGCCATCGACCACCTGTTGAGCGATCTCTGCAGGTAAGGTGTTGACCGGCCAGCCAAGAATGGCGATGGCCATCATAGGAGTGCCCCCCATGGCGTAGATGTCGCTGATGGCATTGGTGGCGGCGATGCGGCCGAAGGTAAAGGGATCATCCACAATCGGCATGAAGAAATCAGTGGTGCTAATGATGCCGGTTTCGTCGTTAAGCCGGTAAACGGCGGCGTCGTCGCGGGTTTGATTGCCTACCAGAATGTTAGGATCGTCAAAGCTGGGTAGCTGAGAAGCGAGTATGGTGCCCAGTACCTTAGGGGAAATCTTGCAACCACAGCCTGCGCCATGGCTGTATTCGGTGAGTTTAATCTTTTCTGCTGACATAACCGCAAACTATCTCTGGATGAAGTGGAGAGCCGCTCATGATAGACCCATAGGTGCGCCACTTCAATCGTCGCAGATGATAGATGTGAGACACTGGAGGCCGTACGATGTTTGTCATTAGAGTTGTTTTTCAGGTGTAAAAAAGCCACCCCGTGGGATGGCTTTTCGAGATTGGATTAGGCAAAGCCTGTGGTGAGGGACTTCCACTGCTTCTGGCGTGCCAGGAGTTCCTGTTTCAGGTGTTCTACCTGCTGCATCAGCTGATGTGTGGTCAGCTGTTTGCGCTTGGCTTCCAGCAGCTCCTTTTGGGCCTGATAATAATCGGCAATGTGAGTCTTGAGCAGATCATATTCTGCGTGGAGCTTCTCCAGGATCTCTTCGTGGTTGGCCAGCTGTGTGACCTTGTGCTGCGCCTTCTTCAGTTGCATCTGTAGCTTGGCGCTCTCGATCCGCTCCTGGGGGGTGACTCTGAGGTTGTTGGCCAACCCGGTCCAGGCCATGGCGTTGATCAGCCACTTAGTAGGGTCATAGTGCCACCAGAGGATACCGTTGCGATAGTCGTTCTCGAAGATGTGGTGGAAGTTATGATAGCCCTCGCCGTAGGTAAATAGTGCCAGCACGCCGTTGTCGCGCGCCGTGTTCTTGTCTGTGTAAGGTTGGTTGCCCCAGATGTGGGCTAGCGAGTTGATGAAGAAGGTGCAGTGATGGACGACCACCAGACGTAACAGGCCCGCCATCAGCAGCATGGCCCAGACATCGCCATTGAGCCAGCCTAGTAGCGCCGGCAGGCCGATGTTCATTATGATGAGAAGCGGCAAGTAATATTTGTGTTGCCACATCACAATTTTCTCATTCTGCAGATCACGGACGTTCTTGTAATCGTGATAACGCTGCGCCTGATACTCCCTCAACATCCAGCCGATATGGCTGTACCAGAAACCCATGTTAGCCGAATAGGGGTCCTTGTCGTTGTCATCCACATGCTTGTGATGGATGCGATGATCCGACGACCAGTGCAGGGCGCTATTCTGCAGCGCCAGGGCGCCACCTAAGGCAAAAAGAAAGCGTACCGACCAGTGCGCCTTGTAGGTGCGATGTGACCAGAGCCTGTGGTATCCGGCGGTTATCGACAAGCCGCTGGCGAAGGCGAGCCCGACAAAGGCGACCCATTCTGCCACGCCATAGCCATAGGTGATGCCGTACCAGGGTACTAGGATGACAGCACCTAAGAAGGTGATGGCAAAGAGTAAAATGTTGGTCCAGATGAGGGGAGGCTTTTTCATTATTATGTCCAGGTTCTCTTGTTGAGCGTACAGCTGTAAGCTAATTCTACTGACTTAATGGGGCAGGTCAAGGTGGGCTGCGTTTTTGCATTAAAGAAGGTATTATTGTCGGATTGAGTTTTATCTAGTGGATTCATCATGATGGGTATCAGAGCACAGCAAAAAGAAAAAACGCGTCGCGCCTTGGTCGATGCGGCATTTAATCAATTAAGTGCCGAACGCAGTTTTTCTAGCCTGAGTCTGCGGGAAGTGGCTCGAGAGGCCAATATCGCGCCAACCTCCTTCTATCGCCATTTTAAGGATATGAACGAGCTGGGCCTCACCATGGTGGATGAGGGCGGCTTGACCCTGAGACAGATGATGCGCAAGGGGCGTCAGCGTGCCGAGGCCGGCGGCAGCGTGATCCGCATATCTGTCGATACCTTTATGGAAGTCTTGGAATCTAACCCCAACGTCTTTCGCATCTTGTTGCATGAGCGCTCGGGCACCTCGGCGCCGTTTCGCGCGGCGGTGGCGAGAGAGATTGAGCACTTTATCTCTGAGTTGGCTCACTATACCGAGGCGACCACCAAGCGTACCCCCGAGCTGGCAAGGGCCCAGGCGGAAGCCTTAGTGACCTTGGTATTCAATGCCGGCGCCGCGGCGCTGGACATGAAACGGGTCGATCGTAAGATCTTGGCCGATCGTCTGGTGATTCAGCTACGCATGGTGGCTAAAGGTGCCGAATGCCTGCAGCAGAAGATGGAACATCGCTAGAGTTATCTGTATGAAAAAAGGGGCCTGTTGGCCCCTTTTTTTGATGCTCGTTTTAGATTAACGGCGTTCTAGCAACACGCCAGATTCCATATGATCTGTGTAGGGGAATTGGTCGAACAGCGCGAAGCGGGTGATCTTATGGGTCTTGTCCAATACCTTGAGGTTGTCCAGCAGGGTATTTGGGTTGCAAGAGATATAAAGGATGCGCTCATAGCCCTGCACCATAGACAGAGTATTGTCATCCAGGCCGGCTCGCGGCGGGTCGACGAAGATGGTATTGCAGTCATAGCTGTCCAGATCCACCCCTTCTAAGCGTCTGAAGCTACGCTTCTTGGCCAGTGCATCGGTAAAGTCTTCCGCCGACATGCGGATGATCTGCAGATTATCTATCTGATTCGCCTCTATGTTGTATTGGGCAGAGTCGACCGAAGGCTTGGCTAGCTCGGTGGCAAGCACGCGATTGAAGTTTTGTGCCAGGGCGATAGAGAAGTTGCCGTTGCCGCAGTAGAGCTCTAACAGATCGCCGCTGGTGTCTTGGGTGATGTCGATGGCCCATTCCAGCATCTTGATCGCTACCTCGCCATTAGGCTGAGTAAAGCTGTTCTCGATCTGCTTATAGATCAGCTCCTTGCCGTTGACGGGGAGGGATTCGATGACGAAGTCGCGATCCATTACCAGCTTCTGTTTGCGGGCCCGGCCTATAATGTCTACCTTGAACTTAGCCGATAATGCCTGTTTCAGTGCCTGAGCTTCCTCTTGCCATTGAGCATCGAGCTGCTTGTGGTACAGGAGTGACACTAAGATCTCACCGCTGAGGGTTGAGAGAAAGTCCACCTGGAATAGCTTGTGACGCAGGACTTGATTGGGGCGCAGGGCCGCCATCAGCTCGGGCATCATGTCGTTGATCAACTGACTCGCCGGTAAGAACTGGTCGCAGCGCACCTTCTGGTTCTGCGCCTTATCGAACATGTAATAGTAGAGATCCTCACCCTCATGCCATACGCGAAACTCGGCGCGCATACGGTAATGGGCTTTCTGTGAGGCAAACACTTCCAGTTCGGGTGTCTCGAAGTCGGCAAATAGCTGAGCTAGTTTCTGACGTTTCACATCGAGCTGCGCGTCATATTGCTGGGGATCCATTGCTTCTACATTCATTTCTTAACACCGTTACTGTCTCTGGGGGCGCAAATAGTATACTACTTGTCGTTGATGTCTAGGGGGGGGCTAACATTGTAGTGGAGTTTCCCAGGGTAATAATTCTATCGAATAGACGTTTGCCTGGGGAATGGCTTTAGCTTTTATCGCGAATGTGAAAAAATCGCTGCTTTGAAATGCAGGTCTTTTTATTGTGGGAGAGTAAATTTGTCAGCCAATATACTCGTATTCGATTCTGGGGTAGGGGGTCTGTCGATATTGGCGGCGGTGCGAGAGCAAGTTCCCAGCGCGAACTATTATTATCTGTTTGACAATGCAAGGTTGCCCTATGGCGAACTCGACGAACAGGAGCTGATCCAAGGTTGTGTGACCTTAATTAGTCAGGCCGTTGTTCAATGCCAGGCCGATATCGTGGTTGTGGCCTGTAATAGTGCCAGTACCCTTATCCTACCGGCACTCAGAGCCTGCTTAAGAATCCCTGTGGTGGGCGTCGTTCCTGCAATCAAGCCTGCGGCGGTCCTATCGCGTAATAAGCATCTGGGTTTGTTGGCAACGCCTGGGACGGTCAATCGTCAATACACCCAAGATCTCATCGAGCAGTTTGCTAGTGATTGCCGTGTGGACAGATTTGGCTCCTCCGAGCTGGTCTATCTGGCCGAGGACAAGATGGCGCAAAGGCCTGTCGATAGTGAGGCGCTGCATAATATCCTCGCGCCGATCAAAGCATCGGGGCTGGATACTCTGGTCTTGGGTTGTACTCATTTTCCAATTCTGAGAGAGGAGCTACAAAGTTACTTTGGTGAGGCGGTACATCTTTTAGATTCATCCAATGCCATCGCGGCCAGGGTAGTGAGCCTGCTCGAGACGAGCATGAGCGGAGAGAGGGGTAAGAGTCAGGCGCTCCACACGACGAATACAATTTCCGAGGGATTAAGGAAGACCTTAGCTGCCTGGGGGTTCAGATCGGCTACCGTCTTTAACGGTAGCCTATCGAAATCAGGCAGCTAGGTTATAGGGCAATTAAATAAGACTGAGTCGTTATTTAGTTCGTTGACTGAGCTGTTTCGTTTTTATCTGCATCTTGAGACTTAGCTTCACGAACTTTGAGAGTACGCTCTTGGAATTCGAATTCATTCAGCTTGGTCATCGCCTTCTTAGCACCAGCTTCTGACATCTCAATAAAGCCAAACCCTTTACGGCGTCCCGTCTTGCGATCGCGAACCAATCTGACCGAGCTCACTGGTCCATATTTACCAAATAACTCTTTCACTTCGCCTTCGTGAACCCGATAAGGTAGGTTGCCTACATAGAGGGTCATGGTTGGCCCCGTATAGTTATCGCTGCCTGTCGGGCTAGAAGGAGATGACATAAGTGTAAAAATTACACTCGCAATAATAGCACCTGTGAAAAATGCGATAGCTGAATAAAGCTCTGGTGTGAATTGAGATATTGCCAATGCGCCTAGGATGGCGACTATCAAAACAATAAGAAATGGCTTTTGCATATAATAGGTTCTCTGAGGAATTGATAATTAACTGTTAACAGCTCGTATATGGTAATGAATTATTAGCAATTACACTAGCATATTGATGAAAAAACGAACTTTAGCCACCTTTGATATTGGGCTATTGCGGATTAAACTGTGTGATTTCCCCCCCATTCTGCTCCTTAATTAAACGAAGCGATTAAAAGATCGACTTGCGATCGTCGATCTTTGAAAAAGCCCTTGCACCCAAATCATAACTGCCTATAATGCGCATCCACTGACACGGCAAAGCAGACAACGCAGCGTCGAAACACTTGGTAGCTAAGGCGATAGGGTGGTCAGTCACTGAAAAGTGAAGCCTCAAAAAGTTTGCAAAAACTGCTTGACGCGAACAAGGGATTGCGTAGAATACGCAGCCCTAGCCACTCGGAACTACCGAGATGTGCAAATGCTCTTTAACAATTTATCAAGTAATCTGTGTGGACACTCACAGGTATTGAGTTAATCGAAAACGATTTAAATCTCAATGCATGATTTACTAAATCTAGTTTCACTAGAGACAGTGAGAGTCCATAGCAATATGTACAAACATGTAGATGATTCTTCCGAGTCATTTATATGAATCAGAATTCATTGAGTCGTTTGGCATCAGCCAAACAACAAAACTTTTAATTGAAGAGTTTGATCATGGCTCAGATTGAACGCTGGCGGCAGGCCTAACACATGCAAGTCGAGCGGTAACATTTCAAAAGCTTGCTTTTGAAGATGACGAGCGGCGGACGGGTGAG
>NZ_WRPA01000008.1 GCF_009831655.1 Shewanella insulae
TTGGGGAAAGAAGTTCGGCGAAGGAAAAACTATCGAATAACAGCGCAGCATTTACGCTGGGCAATGCATGAATACATCAAGTTGGTTCACACTGCTGGGAGACCTGAATTATGAGGGGATCCCCCAGTGTCTTGCTTAGTTGTGCCTTTCAGGTGGCGATGGCTTTAATTAATAAGGTTGGCGTTCCACAATTAATCACAGGTCGATTGTAATATTTTCAGTAAGTTGTTTTATTGCGTGGCTTGGCACGGTAGATTAATGAGTCTGTGGAAGATGTAGATTTGATTATTAGCTACAAATCTAGTTAAGTTAAATTAGGAGGTGAAAAGCTTAAGGGTATGATTTTATTGTTTTAATGTTTGAATTACTGTCTGATAAAATTCAAATCGCAAAAGGGTTGCATAATACCCAGATATTTGCTAGTGTCGTTGGTTAAAAAATGGACTGACAAATTAAATGGAGTTTTTATGAGAGCTAGTATTAGTTTAATCGTATTTTTGTTGTTATTTTCCTATTCAAAAAATTCTTCTAGCCAAGAATTTGAAACTATTTATAATGATTTTATTACACAGGGGAGCTCAAAGGTAGACTTGGTTTGTACCAGTTCTACTTGCGATATTGACTACGAAATAATAAAGTATTTGAAAATAAGGAATTTATTTGATAATGATGATTTTATCTTTAACTTATATTCTGGTGGGGTAATTGTTGATACATAGTCACTAGGCGTTTTTATTAGCGAGAATACAAGCGGGGAATATGTTGATATAAACTTGAAGGTTTCAGGAGGAACTGTTGGCGGTGCACCAATAATGGAAGGGGGGCCAACTCCTGATTACGATATAATGGATGCGCCTTTAAATTGTAATGAAGACCCTGATTTCACATGTGAAGACTGGGACAAAACTATTCAAACTGCAAGGTTGTTAAACTATTTGAATAACTTGGATGGCTTTCAGATGGTTGTAGATCAGTCGCTCCTCGATACTAATTATCGAATCAAAATGTTTGTTGCCAATTCTATTTTAGCTGTACCAAGCGCTAGGATGGTTGCCATTATTGCTACATTAGGAAAAGATTTAGCAATGAGACTGATTTTACAATCAGTAATTACAGCAACTTTTGCTGATGTGATAGGTGAAGCATTGAATCAAGATAGTTTAGAAATAGGAGATATTATTGTTATTAGTGGAAATGGTGAAGTTAGTATAATTAAAGCTGGTGCCCCAGGAAGTTCTAATGATGATACAGAAAGCACTGGTACTGGAGGAGGTAGTTCTGGTGGAACAACTGGTTCAGGCGGTGCGCTAGTTGGAGGGGCTACTAACGGTTCAAATACGGGAACTGGTTCAAGAAGGGTTTGCACAGGTACTCAAGATAACATGAGATGTTTTACAGTTTATTATTAAAATTAACAGGTTTAAGAAAGGTATGGTTATACGTGTCTTGTCAGAAATATATCTAGAGCTGATTGCAATTGCTATTATCTTAGTGTGTTTGGTTATTAGAGGGTTTGAACTATTTAATATAAATGTGTTTATCCTTTTTCTTCTGACAATTGCTTTCTCTATATCTGGATATTTTTTTGAGAAGTGCAGTAAACCATTCCCCTTTATTTATCTTGTGGGGGCGTTCTTGTTTTTAATGTTAAACCTTTATCTAGGATTGGATGTAATACTTCTTGCCATTCTTCTTTCAGTGGTTTCGTTATTGGTCTTAAAAGTTAAAAATTTAATCGGCTGGTAAGTTATATAAATTGGCTAGATGTCGTTTGATTCTGAATTTTTGATGTGAAGGTGTAGTAAAGTATCGTGCTGCGTAAAAAATCACATATTAAAATATAAATGAAAAAGTTGACATGTTGAACATTATAGTTAGTTGAAAAATCCTGAACTGGCCTCAACATCGTTGAGGCCGAATTTTTATGTCTGAATTTTCTATAGAGTTACAAGTTACCGCCGAATTTTGCCAAGAGCACCATCTCATTGGATTAGGCAAACGTATTCCTTTAGAATGGTTACTAGAGGCTGATGATAAACAAACGGGCAGAGTTTATGTCCCTAAGTATAGGTTTTGCCTAGAAAACGCTATTTTCTATGGCTATATCAACAGATGGTAACTTTTCATTTGGAGCCTGTATAAAAATTACGACTGTCAGCTATATGTACAGAAAGCTCATTTAGTTTCGGTCGTCTAAACGGCAGCTTTAGGTAAACTCAGGAGATCCAAGTCTGACCGCCAAGCACCATTTAGTAAGAGACTTTATTACTCGTGTTATATAGAAAATTAGCAAGTGCCAGTATTTAAGTATGATACTTTATTTTTCTTAAGCTCTAAATTTCAACGAATAATCAGCGCTTGTGCATCGATTGGGATGACTATTTATTACTCGCCTTCAACCAGAGACAGATTCGAAGCTGCAGCATGTACATATGACGACAACCCACGAAGATTGTCTAGTCTTTCCCCTAGGTTATTCCGTCTGAGTCTGCTCTTCTGGCAGTTTTGACTTTAAGAAGGCGCGCGATTTTTCCAGTGCAGTCTGGATCTCTTCCTTCATCTGCTTGAGTTCGTTGTAGTCCTCGAAGAAGTAGGTATCGACTAAGTGGCGGATATAGCGCACCGGCAGTTGGTTTAGGGTCACGCAGCAGAGATCGGCAAGATAATCTTCGGGTAGCTCGTCAAACAATCCTTCATCAGACAGTATCTCCATCAACAACACTTCGTAATAATTGCGAATTTCCAGTTGCATAGCTTCTCCCTCGGGTTCCGTTGCGGTTTAACTAAGCATAATCTAGTTTGCTACCATATGGCATGAGCGGCAATAAAAACTTGTGCGTGTCGTTCGGCGAGTACTTCTATCGACTTGCTGTAACCCCCGCCAACGACGCAGGCGATGGGAATGTCGGCCGCCTTGGCACTGGATAATACATGCCTGTCCCTTTGGTAGATCCCTTCTGTGGTGATATTCAGGTGGCCTAACCTGTCATCTTGGTGCACATCGACCCCCGCGTCATAGATAATCAAGTCTGGTTGATAGAGTCGGATGGCGAGATCTAAGGTTTGGGCAACGGCCTCGAGATAATCCTCATCACCTACGCCACGGCTTAATTCCAGATCGAGATCTGAGGTCTGCTTACGGGCGGGGAAGTTTTCCTGGCAGTGGATGGAGCAGGTATAGATCTCGTCATGAGCCCGACCCATGGCGGCGGTACCGTCGCCCTGATGCACGTCACAGTCGAAGATGAGTACTGTATCGATTCCCTCAAGGGTCTGGGCGTGTAGGGCGGCTGAGATCAGGTCGTTGAATACGCAGTAGCCGCTACCAAATTGATAGTGGGCATGGTGATAACCGCCGCTCAGTTGCAGCGCTACGCCGTGCTTGACCGCAAGCTCACAGGCCAGATGGCTGCCGCCGACGGAGTATAGTGTCCGTTGAGCCAATCGCTGACTCAGGGGGAAACCCAGTCGGCGCACCGCCTTGTCCGGCAGGCGCTGCTCGATAAACTGCATGACGTAGTCGGGACAATGGAGCGATTTCAGCCATTCGAGGCTGACCGCCTGGGGCGCGTGAAATGCACTTGGGTCGACAATCTGCTTATCCAGCAGGTATTGGTAGAGCGCCTGGTATTTAGTAATGGGAAATCTGTGGTGTTGGGGTAACGCCAGCTGTGAGTAGCTGGCGTGGTAGACGAGTGGCACCATCTAGGGTTTACAGCTGTTTGATTGCCCAGCTCATAAACTCTTTACGTGCCTTCTCGTCGGCATGCAACCACCAGTATTGCAACATCTGCTGAGCATGATCGGCATCGCTCGCATTTGGATTGGCAGGTAGCGTAGCGGGGAGGGTAACGGCTTCGACAGTACTCGCTTGTTGTGCAGGAGCAGTTGCATTGGCGGCGACGGTTGTGCCCGTTGCGGCCGCAGCGGCGGTTTCGATATCCGGGCCCGAGTTGCCGTTAAACAGCTTGCTGACGAAGCTGTCTTCTGTGATGTCAGTCTGTGTCACCTTGTAGTTAACGACGCCGCCATCGACGCGGCTGATCATTACGGCTGGAGATTTAGCGAATGACTTGGGCTTCTTGATGATCTCGCCTTCTGCGGGCTGCAGGCGATAGTCATAATCGCCATCAACCGCCAGAGTCACGATGAAGGGTGATGATTTTACAAAGCTTTCGCTGTCGCTAAAGTCGTCCTGCACCATGTCGTGGTAACGGATAGCGATTTTATGTGTGCCTTGGCTTAATTCAAGATCAGATTTGTGATTAAACAGACTGCCTTCTATCTTCTTGCCATCAAGGGCAAGGTATTCAAATGCCATGGGGATAGTGAGGTTGGCAGCCATTGCCGATGAGGCACCAAGCAGAGCGATTAAAGCGGTGATTGGCTTGATTGATTTCATTGTTGCTCCTTAACGATTCTGATGCTTGTATGGGCGTTCGAACGCCTGAATACGATCTTCTATATAGCTGATAGCTTGTCGGCACTTGCCTAAGCGGCGATGGACCAAAAGTATTTCATTTTGCAGTGCAATTTTGTCAGCACTATGACAGTTTTCAAGCTTAGATTGCAAATGCGCAATTTTTTGTTCAAAGGTGTGAACCCAGTTCATATGTTTGTTCAATTCTTCATAGAGCTGGTGGCTGTTATTCATCACGCTAGCCGCGATCCAATTAAATCCGCTCTGGGCATGGCTCTTTTGTCGCCGTTTGCGCGCATGGGCGATGCGAGACGCCTTCTGTTGCTCAGCCGATTTCACCCCGAGTGTCGTGGTATTCAGGGCGCGCCTCAGGGCGGTAAATCTGTCCTGAATGCCTTCGCAGGCCAGGGCGACGGTTGTCGATGAGATGTTACCCTGAAGCAGCTTCTCGAGCTGAGTGATCTTCTTACTGAGCTGATTAATGCAGGGGCCGAGCTGAGCTCCCGCCTGATTAAACAGATTGTCATTAAATCGCTCGGTATCTTGCAGCAGCTTACGCTGACCCTTAGGCAATTGGCTGTCGTGTTGTAGCACCTCTTGCTCTAACTGTTTGAGTTGGACTCGCAGGCGATGGATAAGTTCATTTGTCTTCATGCCCAGGCTCCCCAGGCCAGATTGATGGCGATGAGTATCACTATGTTAATAAACAAGGGGCGAATGAAAGGCACGCCAAACTTAATGGCGGTGCGGGCGCCGATGAATGAGCCAAGCATCATGCACAGTCCCATCGACAGTCCGACTATCAGATTCACCTGGCCTAATGCCAGAAAAACACTCAGTGAGGTGAGATTGCTGATCAGCGTCATGGCTCTCGCTAGCCCGCAACTGTTAAGCACTGGGAGTTTATATTGGGACACGCTGCTGATGGTCCAGAAGGCGCCGGTTGCTGGGCCGGCAAATCCGTCGTAAAAGCCGAGCGGTAGTCCTTGGCGCCACTGCTTGAACTTAGAAGGCGCCTTTGTTGGCGGCTCATAGCTGGGGCAGCCCATGGCGTTAGGCTTGAGCAGGGTATAGAGGGCCACGGCGATGATAAATAGCGGCAGCCACTTCTCCAGCCATTGGTTGTCGATAAGATACACCACAAAGGTGCCTATGACCGCACCTATGAAGGTGGCGATGGAGGCGTGATACCAAAATCTAGGCGTGAAAAACTGCTTGCGATAATAGGTAAAGGCCGCCATGGAGGAGCCGAAGCTGGCCGCCAGCTTGTTGGTACCCAGTGCCGTGTGGGGCGGAATGCCTAGGGTGAGCAGGGCCGGGATCGACAGCAGGCCACCGCCACCGGCGACGGCATCGATAAAACCTGCGATAAAGCCGGTCGCAGCAAGAATCGCCCAGCTACCTGGGTCGAGTAATAGATCCAATGGTTATCCTATTCAGTGACTGTCTATTCGATGACTTGACGAAAGGGAGGCAGGGCATCCAGTAGGGACTTGCCGTAGCGTTTGGTTACTAAGCGGCGATCCAATATGGTGATCCTGCCATAATCCTCTTCTTTACGCAGTAATCTACCACAACTTTGGATCAGTTTACGCGAAGCATCTGGGATCGTCAGCTGCAAGAAGGGATTTCCCCCTTTTGCCTTAATGTATTCCGCGTGCGCCTGTTCCACCGGCGAGGTGGGGACGGCAAAGGGTAGTTTTGTGATAATAAGGTTCGTCAGGTAGTCACCGGGTAGGTCGAGACCCTCGGAGAAACTGCCGGTACCGAAGATGATGCTGACCTCGCCGTTATCGCAGCGCTGCTTGTGATCTTGTAGCAGCTGCTGACGGGAGGCTTCCCCTTGGATAAGCAGCGGCGACTTAATCTTACTTCTGAGTAGGTCGGCTACCTTTTCCATCTGCCAGTAGGAGGCAAACAGTACCAGGGTGGCCGTCTCGCCATCGATAAGGGTGAGGATCTGTTCAGCCAGCTCATCGGTATAGCGATCGTCCGTGGGTTCGGTGCGCATCTTGGGCAGATAGAGGGTGGCGTTCTGCTGGAAGTCGAAGGGGCTGTCCATGGCCAGATAGCGACTGCCATCGTTGATGGAGAGCCCCACCTGATGGGTAAAGTGATTGAAGTTGTTCAGTGCCCTCAGGGTCGCGCTACAGAGCACTACGCCGGCGGCCTTCTCCCACAGCAGGGTTTCGAGCATATAACCCACCTCAATCGGCGAGACACTAAACAGATAGTCGCTCTGTTTGCCCACAAGGTGTTCGACCCAGCGGGCCATGGGCGCGCCCTTGGCGCTGTCTTCCTTGGCCATCATCTTCCACAGCTTCTGCAGATTCTCCAGACGCTGTAACATGAAGCCTGTCTCACTCAGTAGCTGCTCCGATTGATGCTTAGGCAGTTCACCATCCTTAATCGCCTCGTTGAGTAGCGCCAGCATCTTGTTAAATTGCTTGAGTGCGCTACTGGATGCGGTAGCCAGGTTTTCCGCCAGCATGGTCAAGGCCGCGGGCAGCTTGCCGTGTTCGAAGCGGATTCGCCGCTCCGGGTTATCAAACTTCGCCGCCTGGCCGTCGCAATATTGGGCAACGCTGGTGAGCAGGCTGGTGAGATCGTTGATGTGATCTAACATGGCCTGGGCGGGGGCGATGATATGGTTGCTCTTGAGCTGATTCTGCAGCTTGGCACTGGTTTTGCCGACCTTTTCCAGCCAGTCGATGGCGCCTCTAAGGGTCGCCTGGGCGCTGGAGAAGTCTCTGGCCACCATGGGCAGGTGATGGGCCTCGTCGATCACATAATAGAGCTCTTCCGGGTCTGGTAGAATCACCCCGCCGCCCAGTTCGAGATCGGCAAACAGTAGGCTATGGTTGGCAATTAGCACATCCCAGCTGTCGACATCTTCACGGGCCTTATGGAAGGGGCAGTGTCTGTGGCTGGCGAGTTGCCTGTGACAGCTATGTTTATCGCAGGCTATCTGGTGCCACAGGTGATCGGGCAGCTGCTGAGATAGAGTGTCCCGCTCACCGTTCCAGCGACCCTCGTGAAAATCTTTCAGCAGGCCTTGCAAAAGCTCGACCTGGCTATGATCCGGCTTTGTCTGCCACATGGCCATCTGGGTGCCGTCATCGCCGCCGATCAGCATTTCAAGCTTGGAGAGACAGACATAGCGCTGACGTCCCTTTACTAGGCCGAAGGTGAAGTTAAGCCCCGATTGCTTGGAGAAGAAGGGCAGGTCCTTATTGAGCAGTTGCTCCTGCAAGGCAACCGTGGCGGTGGCGATACAGACCTTCTTCTTACTCGCTAACGCCAGCGGAATCGAACCTAAGATATAAGCCAGCGACTTGCCTATGCCTGTACCTGCCTCGACCACTATGATGCGTCTATGCTTGTCATATTCACCGGCGAGTGTCTTGGAGATCTCGGCGACGATATAATTTTGTTCCCGGCGCGATCTAAAGTTAGGCAGGGCGGCGGCAATCTCTTTGTAAATCGTTCGGATCTGGGTTTTAACGTCGGCAGATAACATGAAGGCTTAGTGCTGGCAAATAATGCTGTACATAATAACAGTGATTACATAGCCTAAGAAGAGTTGAAACGAGGAATTCACGACTTATTTGTTTTCGTGTTACCTAATTTATTGAAAATAATCGGATAATAGCCAGGCTTGCATGATTTAAACACCCCGCTGGTGAGCGTAAAAGGGCGGATCTTAACCCGTCACCACCAAGGCAGCGAATTACATTATTATCTTAGTACGGCTGATGGGCCGGCTCGGGTCATTGTGCCCAATGGCGAGCGCATCTGCTTCTGTCGCACTCAGGATGAGTTGCGGCTGTTCGAGGGTAACCAAGAGAGTGGAGTTCGCAGCGAGGCGCTTAACCTAACCACCTTCAACGATGAGCCGGTCAGCGCACTCTATTTCGCCAATAATCAGAGTTTTCGCCATTTAAGCCGTGTGGCCACAGATAAGGGGATTGCCCTCTATGAGTCTGAGCTGAGGGCCGAGCAGCGTTATCTCATCGAGCGTTATATGGCCTTAGATGTGGAGTTTATTGGCTGCTGGCAGAATCAAGCCGAGGAAACACCGACGCTCATCGCACAGCGAGGCAGACGCAGTGAGCTAGATGTTGAGCTAGACCTTAAGCTGGCTGTGGTCTCGCTGGATTTCGAATGTGCGATGGATGGCGAGCTTTTTAGTGCTGGCCTGTACGGGCAATCGGCCAGCGGTGAGCCCTATCAGCAGGTGATCATGGTGGGGGAGGCGTGTGATTCGTCGCCTGAGTATCTCGAGCTTGTGCCCAATGAGACGGCGCTGATTAAGGCGCTACTGGACTGGTTTAAGCTGCGTGACCCCGACATCATCATAGGCTGGGCGGTGGTGACCTTCGACTTGGCGCTCTTGTATCGTAGGGCCAAGGCGCTCAATATCCCGCTGACACTGGGTAGGCTGGGCACTCAGCTTTCCTGGCGCGTCGATAACAAATATCGACCCGAGACCTTAATCTTGCCTGGCCGAGTGGTGCTCGATGGCATCGATTGGCTCAAGGCAGCCTTCTATCAGTTCGAGAGTTTTAGCCTGGAGTCTGTCGCAAGAGAGCTACTGGGTGAAGGGAAGGCGATTCATGATGTGACTCACCGCGCCGAGGAGATAGCGACCCTGTTTCGAGAAGATAAGGCGGCGCTGGCCCACTACAATATTACCGATTGTCGCCTGGTGTGGGAGGTCTTTGTTAAAACGGATCTGCTGGCCTTCGTGATGGAACGTTCCCGTCTAACCGGCTTAGAGCTTGGCCGGGTTGGCGCCTCGGTGGCGGCGTTTAATAACCTCTATCTTCCCCATCTGCACCGCGCTGGCTATGTTGCTCCCAGCGTGCCGGTCAGCGATGGCATAGAGAGCCCCGGTGGCTATGTGATGGACTCCAAACCCGGCCTGTACCAACACATATTAGTGCTCGACTTTAAGAGCCTCTATCCCTCGATCATCAGAACCTTTTTAATCGATCCCAAGGGGCTGGTGGAAGGATTAAAAGAAGGGGCTAATGCTGGGGCGAAGGGAGAAAGTGAAGGCAGCGATACCGTGCCCGGTTTTTTGGGCGCCCAGTTTAGTCGCAACTCTCCCATTCTTCCTGAGCTAATCGCCAGCCTGTCCGATAAACGAGAAGAGGCGAAGCGCGAAGCCAATGCCCCCCTGTCGCAGGCGATAAAAATCATCATGAATTCCCTATACGGCGTGCTGGGTTCTCGCGGCTGTGTGTTTCACGATGCGCGCCTGGCAAGCTCTATTACCCTTAGGGGGCATGAGATCATGAAGCAGACCAAGCAATGGATAGAGGCGCAGGGCTTGAGCGTTATCTATGGTGATACCGACTCTACCTTTGTGCATATCTCATCGCCCGAGCGCGTCGGCGATATCGATGCCTTTGCCAGGGAGCTGGTCGCGTCGATCAACGAGAAATGGCGCCTCAAGCTCAAACAAGAATTTCAGTTAGACTGTTACCTTGAGCTGGAATATGAGCGTCACTTCGAGCAGTTCTTCATGCCAACCTTGCGCGGCTCCACCGAGGGCTCCAAGAAGCGGTATGTTGGCGCCTATCTGCAGGCGGATCAAAGTCTCAAGCTGGTGTTCAAGGGGATGGAGCAGGTGAGGAGCGACTGGAGTCCCCTGGCTCGGGAGGTACAAGCCGAGCTCTATTATCGTCTGTTTGCCAAACAGGATGTGCTCGGCTATTTAAAGCAAATTGTGGATGCGCTGCAGAAGGGAGAGTTAGATGACAAACTGCTCTTCTCCAAACGTCTCAGGCGCAACATTGAAGACTATACCGCCAAGTCATCACCTCATGTGAAGGCGGCAACCCTCTGGTGCCAGCGAAGCGGTGACAACAGCCATGGAAAACGGGGTGAGAAGATAAGCTATCTGATGACGCAACATGGCGCCGAACCCGTGCAACATATTCTTGGGAAGATCGATTACCAATATTACTTGGATAAACAGATCGCCCCCATTTCTGATCCTATACTTTCAATTTTAAACACTAGTTTCAATGATCTTGTGGCTAAGCAAATGTCGTTAATTTAGTTGTTTTCAGGTTGATGAGCTGAGCTGTAGTTGTTAACACTTGGTGTAATGTCTGTAGTTTGTGGGGCTTTGTAGTTAACTTGGTGAAAAATAGCTCGCTGAATGTGATATTCGTCTTTGAGGGAATGCTAATCTTTTGCTAGTCTTTAGCTGAAATTGGAACGAAATAAAACAACGGAATGTCGCATTAAAAAGATAAAGCAAACTGAACATAACAAAAGGTTAGACTAACAGATGAAGAAGAGTGTAATAGCAACAGCGTTAGCGGCTGTCATTTTTGTCCCCGCTGCATCCGCTATCGAGATCTATAAAGACGATAAGAATGCGGTAGAAATTGGTGGTTTTATTGATGCCCGTGTTATTAACACTCAAGGTTCAACTGAAGTGGTAAATGGCGCGTCACGGATCAATTTCGGCTTTACTCGTGAGATGAGTGACGGCTGGAAGGCCTTCACAAAGCTAGAATGGGGGGTTAACCCGTTTGGTAATAGTGAGATCGTGTACAGCAGTGAAAGTAATTTCGAATCTAAGAGCGGTGACTTTCTCAACAACCGCCTAGGTTATGTCGGTATTGCCCATGACCTCTATGGTAGTTTGACCATAGGTAAGCAGTGGGGTGCTTGGTATGACGTGGTTTACAACACTAACTATGGCTTCGTATGGGACGGTAACGCTGCCGGTGTATATACCTATAACAAGGCCGATGGTGCGGTAAATGGTGTGGGTCGTGGTGACAAGGTCGTTCAGTACCGTAACAGTGTCGGCGATCTCAGCTTTGCGGTTCAGGCGCAGTTAAAGCACGATACCTTCTATACCTGTGAAGCAGACCCTAACTTGCCAACAGATTGTAAAGAGCGTTGGGATAGCCAAGACCCTGTCTTAGATTCGGAAGAAGTTAAGTACGACTACACCTATGGCGCGTCGGCGACCTATCAGGTTAACGACAAGCTTTCTGTCTCTGCCGGTATCAACCGTGGTGAGTTCGACGTGACCTTCAGAAAGACCTCTGAGCAGATCACCGCCATCGATGTGATTTACGGTATGGGCGTGACCTGGGGTAACTGGGATGCCGACGGTTTCTATGGCGCGGCTAACTTCAACAAGAACGAGAACCACGATACCGATAATCTGGGTCGTCTGATCAAGGATTCATACGGTGTCGAAACTCTGTTCTCGTACAAGTTTGATAACGGTTTCCGTCCCTTTGTTTCTTACAACGTCTTAGATGCGGGTAAGGACTATGTGATCCAACCAAACAACGTCGATCCTAACTCTTCGTTCAAGCGTCAGTTCGTAGTTGTCGGACTGCACTATGTGTGGGATGCCAACACAGTTCTTTATGTTGAAGGCCGTAAAGACTTCAGTAAGTTTGAAGGTGCGGACGCTGAAGCGCAGGCTAAGTTTGAAGAAGACGGCGTAGCCATAGGTATTCGTTACACACTGTAATACAGCTTGTAATGACGACTGAAAGTCTGATCAATTTAAAGAAAAGCGCCTATTGGGCGCTTTTTATTTACCTATCTAAAATGCACAATCTGATCTGTTTGATGACGAGTGATATTTCTGCCTTAAGGTCATCTATTTATTCTGCTTAAGTGGTTATGTACGTGAGCATTCAAGCGTATATCAAGAGTCGAAGTTAGGTCTCATTGCCTGACTTAAGCCTAGTCTCAGTCTGTTCTCAGAATAAAATTAGTCCGAAGTGAGTCTGATACTAACTATCCCTGTTGCAACCGAATTCTGGTCTTATGTGAGAGAGTTTGTGATTTCCTCTCTATTGACTGACTAATTTGTAACCAATTCTTTACGTGTAATTGCCGATTTCACTCCATATGCAAAGTGATTCTTCAATTAAGCCTCTTTGTTACAACTACAACAATTTAACATCTTGTCGTCTTTTAGCTTGATGAAACACTAATTAATCAACTGGCTAATTTAGCCTTAGTTATATGAAGCCTGATTTCAAATTTAGAGTATCCTTTTGTTTTAACTAGATAATACCTTTGGCTCTCAGGGGCTGTTTTACCTGGCTGGGGAAATTTAGCCTTAAATTTGTCGATTAGTCATAGCTAACAAAAATCTGACTTATTGTGACGGGCGTCTACAAAATGAGCGATCGTCAATTAAATCTGTGAAAATAGTGATGCTATTGTTGATTAAATGTTTCACATGTGGTTCTATTTGTTGGCGAATGTGCACAAGTGTAACGGTTAATGTTTATTTGTGTTTACTTTCACAAAAAAATAAAAAATAAAGTCCAGGGAGAAACAACATGTATAAGAACAGCTTATTAGCTAATTCAGTGCGTTTTGCACTAGTTAGCGGTGCAGCTATGACAGCCTTTACTGCTCCTGCAGTATTCGCGGCAGACGAGCAAGCTGCAGATAAAGTTGAACGTATTGAAGTTACTGGTTCACGCATTAAGCGTAGTGATCTTGAAGGTGCTTCACCTGTAACGACAATCACTGCCGACGATATGAAAGTTGAAGGTAACTTTACGGTAGCTGATGCGCTACGTAACAGTAACTTAAACTCTTTTGGTTCATTCTCTGAGCGTTCAGGTAGTTCTGCTCAGTCTCAAGCGACAATCAACCTACGTGGTGCAGGTTCAAGCCGTACCCTAGTTTTGATCGATGGTAAGCGTTTCCCAGGTTCACCAACCCTTGGTGGATCTTCTGCTAACCTTAACGCTATCCCTATGGCGGCGGTTGAGCGTATCGAAATTCTAACCGACGGTGCTTCTTCTACTTACGGTTCTGATGCGATTGCTGGTGTTGTTAACATCATCATGAAGAAGAACTTCCAAGGTATCGAGTTTAACGTTGGTGGCGGTTCACGTGACCGTGACGGTGGCCTGACAAGTAAAGAATTCTCTGTGGTTGCCGGTTATGAAATGGACAAGGGTAACATTACCTTTGCATTCGACCATCAAGACCGTAAGGGCATCGCTGACGGCGACCGTGCTTTCTCTGCTCCTTGGATGCGTGACCTGAACGGTGACGGCGAAATTCAGGCTTACAGCGAAACGGATGGCTGGTCTATCTATGGTGCAACCATTGCTTCTCCAGACTTCTCAGAAGCTCAAGCTTCACCACTTTGTGATGACTTATCTGCACAATACGGCGACAACGTATTCAAGACTGTTAAAGCTGACGATGACTGGGGCCCAGGTTCAACTTACTGTATGTATGCATACGGTAACGTTTCTTACAACAAAGCTTCTGTTGACCGTAACACAGTATATGTAGATGCTAACTATGAAGTTGCAGAAGATGTTGAGTGGTTTGGTCGCATCATGTTCACTCAGAACAACTCTTTCGGTCGTTATGCGCCTCCAGCTGCTGCTTGGAACAACATGTCTGCCGATAACCCACATAACCCTTACGGCGAAGAAACTAAGGGCTACTTCCGTTGGGTTGGTATCGGTACTCGTGATGGTAACGTAGATGACTACAACCAAGACTACCTGACTGGTCTTCGTGGTTCTATTAGCGCATGGAACGATGCGACTTGGGAATTCTACTACCACTACAACAAGGCCGATAACAAGTCTATCGGTGAGTACTACCTGAGCTACTCAGGTCTTGCTTACAACGAAGCTAACGGAATCGACCTAGGTTCTGAAGCTGGTGTAAACAACATGAAGGCCACTACTCTGACTCAAGACCGTGCGACCTTCCACCAGTACAATGCTGGTATCGGTTTCGATGCGTTTGAGCTACCAGGCGGTGCTATTGCTCACTACTTCGGTATGGAGTACTTCGAGCAAGATTTCGCTTCAATCTATGACGCACAGTCTGAAGCGGGTCTAATCGGTGGTAGTGCGGGTAACTCTGCTGGTGGTGACCGTCAAGTTTGGGCTGCATTCTATGAAGCGGCTATGCCTCTTACTGACACCATCGAGCTGAACATCGCTGCTCGTTACGATGATTATAGTGATTTTGGTAACAACGTAGCGCCTAAGGCCTCTGTTCGTTGGCAAGCTCTGGATAATGTCGTTGTACGTGCATCTTACTCAGAAGCGTTCCGCGCACCTGCACTTGATCAGCTATACGCTGCAACAACGTTCAGTGCTGATGACGGTACCGACTATCCATACTGTGTATCTAATGGAATTTCTGATTGTCCAGAGAAACAGTACGATACATACATCCGTGCTAACAAGGATCTAGGTCCTGAGACTTCTGAGTACATTAACTTGGGTGTTGCATGGGATATCGTGGATAACTTTGGTGTTAAGGTTGATTACTTCGACCTGAAGATCGATGACGTAATCAGCCGTCGTTCTATCACTAACGTAATGCGTGGTATTGATAGTGGTAATTTGACTCCTTCAGATACCTTCTACGTAGTTCGTGCTCCAGGTGAAGCTGGTAAACTAGGTAAGGCTTTAGAAATCGGTACAGGTTATGGCAACAGCGATAAGCTACAGATCAAAGGTATCGACGTTGGCCTAAACGGTAACTTTGAGACTGACTTCGGTGATTTCGGTCTAGCATGGACTAACAGCTTCGTTCTTGAGTATGTTGAAGAAGTTGAAGGTGGTTCAGGTGCAATAGATACTGCTGGTTGGTCTGGACAGCCTGAGTACAAGTCTGTATTCACTACAACTTATACTATGGGTGATCACCGTGTATCTTGGAACATGAATTACACTGACAGCACTTACGAGTCAAGCAAGTCAGTTGGTGACACTATTGTTCCAGAAGGTAGCTTAGATTCATGGTTGATCCACAACATCAGCTACACCTATGATGCAGGTTCTTTCGGTGCAATCATGCTAGGTGTTAACAACCTGACTGATGAAGATCCAGTTCTATCTTCAGACGGTAAGTTCGAAAACGCTGACCTATACAACAACTATGGCCGCGAATATCGCGCAAGCTACACTCTTAAATTCTAAGAGTAAGCTAATAGTTTTAGTATAAATACCTGATAAAAAGGCCCTTAATTGGGCCTTTTTTTATGGTATTAATAAAAGCCGATAACGAAAATGACAAAAGGGCGAGCATTATGAGCCAACATTGGGACGAATACTGGCAGCAGGGTCATCTGACATCTTTTGGTGAGAGCTTCACAGGAAACTATTCTGGTATTTTAGAAACCATCTGGCATCAAGATTTTAAGCATTTACCAGACAATTTTAAGGTGTTGGATTTAGCGACAGGTAATGGGGCATTACCTCTATTACTCAATCAGTTTTTCAAAGACGCGAGTAAGAAAGGTACTGTGGTTGGTGTCGATCTGGCACAAATCAATACTGACCTCAGTAAGTTGGATCTAAGTGAGCAGGTAGAGGTTTCATTAGTTTCACACGTTGATTGCGCAAACCTACCATATGAAGACAACAGTTTTGATCAGGTGATTTCTCAGTACGGCTTAGAGTATTCAGATTTGACTCATTCAATTCCAGAGGCACTACGAGTATTGCGCCCTGGAAGACAGTTGAGCTTAGTGGCCCATCACAGCCGTTCTATGATCATTAATCGTAATCGGCGAATCTTGGCACTAATAAATCAACAAGCTACCTATGAAGTATTCGTTACCATGGGCAAACTCATCGAACAGATGGGGTCTTTAACAAATGGTGAAGACCTACAGCGAATTAAACAAGATGCCCATTGTGAGCGATTGCGCGGTGAGTTAAACCAAAGTATTTCACTCTTGGCACAAACAGATGAAGAAGCCTTAAAGGATAGTGAGTTATTGACTTATGTAGCTAGCTTGTTTCAGCAAGGCCTTTTTTGGCCAATTGAAAAAAAACGCCAATATCTCGATTTTGCTCGAACGCAAATTGATACCTTAAGGGAGCGACTTGGAGAATTAGTTCAGGCATCGATAGATGAACTGGCACTTTCTGCCATGTTAGCTAATCTAATTGAATTGGGAGCGAGCTTAAGTAGTGTTAAGCAGATTGAAGATGACAATAGTCAGGTTTTGGGCTGGAAGATTGTTATAAATAAACTATCTCGTGGTAACGGGCATTAAGTTGGCCATATGTATAGAAGATGTTTCTCACTGGCCTTCTGGTAATACCTGGGCAACATAATTTTATGTAGACATTTGTCGCTCAGTCATTTGGTTGTCAATTTGTTAATGATATATTTCGTTTTTGTTGTTATTTATATTTGTTGTAAATCATGATGTTAGGTTGTGGAGTCCGTTTAAATTACGAATAGTGAGATAAATTTGTAAATATTGACTTGTTTGAAAAAACACCTCTTGTGTTATTTTCATGCCCTAAGAGCTTTTTCTGCTAGTTTTAGCTATTTCCAAATGTTGACACAGGTCAACATTTTGTGAAATGATGCCTGCGGGTCTACACCTTGTACGGTGTAGAAAAAAGGAAGATAAAAACTAACAATCACAAGAGAAATGCACACTTATAGTGGCGGAATTCATGCAGATATAAGCAGAAACCCCGTGTTACTAATAAGTTAAACCTTTTATTTTTCACTTCAAATTGGTTGGGAACTATGTCCAAGGTAAGCAATAGAACTAAAATCGCTACGGCGCTCATTGGCGCGCTGGCCTTAGCAGGCAGTAACTTAGTGGTTGCCGATCCACTTTCTGATGTTCAGAAGGCGGATGCGAAAATTCACGCAGATGCAGCCGCATCTCAGAAAAAAGTCGATAAGTATTACGATCAAGCGCAAGACATGGCGTTTGAATATGGCCAAGTTGCAGACACTCGTGAGTCAACTAAGTCATACAACGATTATGTAGCCGGCCTGGTTGCAGACCAAGAAGCTACCATGAAGCTTATCCAAGACGACATCAATGGTGTTGATAAGCTACGTCAAGGCGTTGTACCGCTAATGTTTAAGATGGTTGATGCGCTAGAGCAGTTTGTTGCCCTGGACCTGCCATTCAACAAAGAAACTCGTGAAACGCGCATCAAGCGTCTTCGTGAAACGCTAAATACCGCTAACGTGACACTAGCGGAGAAATACCGTCTGATCCTCGATGCTTATAATATCGAGCGTGAGTATGGTTATAAGATGAACGTTGAAACCGGTAAGCTTCAGCTTGACGGTAAAGAGATTCTGGTTGATTTCATCAACTTTGGTCGCGTTGCATACTATGCACAAAGCCTAGATCAAAAGTCTGCATGGATGTTCAATCCTGAGACAAAAGCATGGGATAAGCTAGACGATAGCTACCTACGTAACATTACAAAAGCAATTCGCCAGGCTCGTGGCCAGGGTGCTCCAGATATGTTCGCGTTACCAATCCCAGCTGCGGAGGCTGCACAATAATGAAAAAGTTAATCTCTACAGCAATCGTTGCTGCAAGTCTGTCTTTAACTGCTGGTATGGTGAGCGCTGCAGATGCGCCTAAGAACATCGACCAGTTACTTAAGCAAGTTCAAACCGATCGTGCTAACGCGGCTAAAGTAAACAAGAAGCGTGAAGCCGAATTCCAAGCCGAGCGTGGCGACAAGGCTGCTTTGCTCAAGCGTGAAAAAGCTGCATTGGCTGCAGAAGAACAGCGCGGTAAAGATCTTTCTCAAGCATTCGCTGATAACGAGCGTAAAATTGCTCAGTTAGAAGAAGACCGTAAGATTGCTCAAGGTGACTTGGGTGAAATGTTCGGTGTTGTTAAAGGTGAAGCCGGTGATTTCGCTGGTAAGCTTGTTTCATCAAACGTTAGTGCTCAGTTCCCAGGTCGCGATGCATTCATTGCCGAGCTTGGTGCACGCAAAGAGCTGCCAAAAATCGAAGAGCTAGAAAAGTTCTGGGAAGAGCAGCTATTCGAGATGGCAGAGTCAGGTAAGGTAGTTACTTTTGACGCTGCGGTAACAGGTATCGATGGTAATGTTCACAACACTAAAGTAACTCGTGTTGGTGCTTACAACCTGCTAGCAGACGGCCAGTATGTTGTTTATAACGCTGATCTAGGTCTTATCCAGCAGCTTTCTCAGCAGCCTGGTGGCGAGCAAGTAGCAAGTGTTAAAGCTTTCGAAGGTCAAACTTCTGGCGTTCACAAGCTGTTTGTTGACCCTGCTCGTGGTGTTCTACTAAACGTATTCACTCAGAAGGCAACTATCGAAGAGCGTATCGAAGCCGGTGGTACTATCGGTTATATCATCATCGGTCTGCTAGTACTGGGTGCGCTAATCTCTATCGAGCGTCTGATCACTCTGTATGTTGTTGGCGCAAAAGTTAACGCGCAGCGTAAGAACATCGAGAACCCAGGCAACAACCCTCTGGGTCGCGTACTTAAGGCATATCACGACAACAAAGATGTTGACGTTGAGACCCTAGAGCTGAAGCTTGACGAAGCGATTCTGAAAGAAACTCCAGCACTAGAGACTCGTATCTCTATCATCAAGGTTCTAGCGGCTATCGCACCTATGATGGGTCTACTAGGTACAGTTACCGGTATGATTGCAACCTTCCAAAGCATCCAGCTATTCGGTACTGGTGATCCTAAGCTAATGGCTGGTGGTATCTCTATGGCACTGATGACGACCGTACAAGGTCTGGTTGCTGCACTACCACTAATGCTAATGCACGCTATCGTGATTGCACGTAGCAAGTCAGTTGTTCAAGTACTTGAAGAGCAAAGTGCAGGTATCGTTGCCGAGCACGCTGAGAAGAGGAACGCCTAATGATGCTATACCTGATGGACATCTGGGATTCCGTCAGGGGCTTCATGGCCTCCGGAGGCGACGTCCTCTGGTTGGTTGCGGCAGTGCTATTCCTCATGTGGGTGTTAATGCTTGAGCGTTATTGGTATCTCAATTTGATTGCGCCAAAAGAGCACAAAAACATTATCACCGCATGGGACAATCGAGAGGATTCTACCTCTTGGCATGCACACCGTATCCGTGAAGCTTGGGTATCCCAAGCGAAACAAGATATGAATGCTCGTATGCTGATTATCAAAACCTTAGTAGCCATCTGTCCGATGATCGGTCTACTAGGTACCGTAACCGGTATGATACAGGTATTCGATGTGATGGCAGTTCATGGTACGAGTAACGCTCGTATGATGGCAGCTGGTATTTCAATGGCAACCATGCCGACAATGGCGGGAATGGTCGCAGCACTATCGGGTGTTTTCTTTAGCACACGTTTAGATGCAAAAATGAAAATCAGTTTAGAAAAGCTCAAAGATAGCTTGCCACACCACTAGAGAGAGTATTGAACATGGCACGTAAAAAGCATTCAAGTATAGAAGAAGAAGCACAAATTGATATGACGCCGATGCTCGACATCGTGTTTATCATGTTGATCTTCTTTATCGTAACGACGTCGTTCATTAAGCCATCTGGCCTTGACTACAACAAGCCAGAAGCTTCTCAAGCGACAACTAAGAAGTCAGCAAACATCTTTATTGGTGTCAGCAAGACAGGCGTGATTAAGATGGAAAACCGTCAGGTTGACATCGAGCGTGTAACAGCAAACGTTGAGCGTATGCTTGCTGAAGCACCTGAAGCGGCTGTATTGATTGAAGCAGATAAAGAAGCTGAACACGGCATTGTTGTTAAGGTTATGGACAATGTGAAGAAAGCAGGTATCGATAAAATATCGGTTTCAGCGGGGAAAGACTAATATGCTGAGAGGAATAGTATCATTATTAGTTGGTGGTGCTGTTACTTTTGCCCTGTTTGTTTTCATGGCCTTCTTGGTCGGTGGCGGCGCTAAACGCGCCGACACCAAAACTGATTCTCCAGTTATCGAGATCAGTATGGATAAACAGGATACGAAAGTGCAGGACAAGCCTAGGGTAAAACCTAAGCCACCTACACCGCCTGAGCAGCCACCTTTACCAGATACGCCACCGCCAGATAGCTCATCTGACATTGACACCAACATGGCTTTCAACATGTCAGGTGTGGTTGCAGGTTCGGCGAATACCGGCTTTAAGCTGGGTAATATGATGACTCGAGACGGTGATGCAACGCCTATCGTACGTATCGAGCCACAGTATCCGATTGCAGCAGCACGTGACGGTAAGGAAGGCTGGGTACAACTTAGCTTCACCATTAACGAGCTTGGTGGTGTTGAAGATGTGAAAGTGATTAAGGCCGAGCCTAAGCGCATTTTCGACCGAGAAGCTAAGCGTGCACTGAAGAAGTGGAAGTACAAGCCAAAGATTGTTGACGGTAAAGCCCTTAAGCAACCAGGCATGACGGTACAACTAGACTTTAAACTTGATGGAGGCAAATAGAGATGCAAAAGGTTAATACGCTTGCAGCAGCACTATTGCTTGCCATCGGGGGAAGCCTAGCGGTCGCTCCGGTGGCTAACGCCGCCGAAAAGTGTCCCATTGAAAAGCGTCAGTCTAAAGCCGTAGGCCAAAGCTCGGCAAAGAAAGTCCAAAAGTCTTTCGAAGCTTATCAAGAAGGTAATATCGACGAAGCGATTGCCGTACTGCTTGAAGCCAGTCCACGTGATTCTTTTGATAAGGCCTATATTGCCCGTATGTTGGGTAACTTTTATGCCGAAAAAAATCAGATGGGCACGGCAATTAAGTATCTAAAGCAAGCCGTTGACGCTGACGTTCTTGGCGGTACAGACCATGGTGCAACCCTGCGTCTTTACGCCGACCTGTTGATTCAGGAAAAGAAGTTTAAAGAGTCTATCCCTTACTACTACGAGTGGATGAAGTTTACCTGTAAAGAAGATGCCCAGGTGTATCGTCGTATAGGTATCGCTTATTCAGAGCTTAAACAGTGGGATAAGGTACTCGGTGTTGTCGATAAAGGTCTGGCCATCAGTACTAAGCCTGATAAGGGCTTGTACCAGATGAAGCTGACCGCTTACTTCAACAAGAAAGATTATAAAAATGCGATTAAGGTCCTAGAGACTATGGTGCCTCTGTTCCAACAGGATGGCCGTCTATGGGTACAGCTAGCGCAGTTTTATTTGATGACTGAGAGCTATGATAAGTCATTAGCAACTTACGACTTAGCTTACAAGAATGGATTTTTGGAGACCGCGGGTAACATTACACGTCTGTCTCAGCTGTTGGCACAGAATGGTTCTCCATATCGTGCAGCAAAAATCTATGAGAAGCATTTGAAGATCGGCCTGATCAAGGAAGATGAGAAGACTTTGTCTATCCTTGGGGGCTTCTACCACAATGCTAAAGAGCTAAAGGAAGCTGCTGAATATTATGGTAAGGCTGCCGACGTTAATAACAGTGGTAAACTTTACCTTAAGCAGGCTCGTCTGCTCACTCTTCTCGAGAAACACAAGCAGGCAATTCCTGTGCTTAAGAAAGCACTGGCTGCCGGCGGTGTGAGTGCGGGTGAGGTTGAGTTCGAGTTGGCTCTGGCTTATCTAGGTACTAAGCAGTATAAAGCGGCATATAATGCCTGCCTTAAGGCTGCTAAGGACGAGAAGACTAAGCGTACAGCTAATAGTTATCTTGCCTATATCAAGGAAAAAGCGCGTATTTATAACGTCGCACTTTAAACCTGAAAATAAAAAGCCCCATAAGGGGCTTTTTTTATGCCTGTTGATAGACAAGCTAATTTAGGCAATGCATCGCCGTATGATGCTCCCTTTGTCCCTCCAGAGTGTGGGTCAGTGACCGCACATCCTCAAACAGGTTTTCGATGTTGAGATCGTCCTCAGGCTGGCAGAGACAGGCTGCCAACTCATAATCGATACGGTTGTTGTGCTTGCGCTGATAGTCTTGATTGAAGTCCGTGATTTTTTGTTCTATGCGGGCGATAACGATTTCGGTTCCTTCTCTATCTATGTTAAACAGCCCCAAGGCAAAGTTATCCTGATTCAGCCTGGCTACTAGATCCGTCGTTCTCAATATCGCTTCTTGAACCTGTTTCATGAATAATTCCAGTAAATGAGGTTGCTTTACTGTTTCATGAACGTGTGGGCAAAGATACAATAAGGCCAGCGTCTGGCGTTCGCGCATGTGGCGGTGCCACTCACGATTAAACACCTCCATAAAGTAGGTTTGATTGTAGACGCCAGTTTCGGGATCTCTGAATCCAGAATTACTAAATGAGTAAATCATTAGCTCGCTCCTCAGATACACCTAAGGTAATTATAGAAAATAACACTCACTTGCACAGAATATGAAGGATATAACTCGAATGAACAAAACGCTTCTCGCATTGACGATATCAGCTTTGGTGGCCATGGTGGGCTGCTCAGACAAGGAAACCAGTGCAAGCCAGGTGAATAACAGTGCGCCAGCAACAGAGCAAGCTGTGGCGCCTCAAGTACAAAGCGCCGAGCAGGAATACCTTGCCTTAGTCGATCGCTATTTCAAGGACATGCTCAAGTTAGAGCCCATGTATGCCACCTTCGTTGGCGTGAACGATTACAACGATCAGTTTGGTGGCGACCTCACCGAGGAATACCTCAAGGCGCGTCACGAGCTTAACAGTCGCTACCTGAAGGAGGTAAAGGCAATCGATCGCAGTGCCTTACCCGAATCGCTGCAACTTAGCTACGACATGTTTAGCTATGACAGAAACATGGCCCTAGTGTCAGAGACCTTCCCATCCTATTTTATGCCGATGAACCAGTTCTACAGCACTGTGATTACTATGGTGCAGCTAGGCAGTGGCGAGAGTGCGCAGCCATTTAACACGGTAAAAGACTATGAAAATTGGTTGTCGCGTCTAACAGGTTTCATTAAGTGGACTAAGTTGGCCCAGGCGCGTATGGATGAGGGGATTGCCAGTAAGGCCGTACTTCCACGCGTCTTGGTTGAGCGCATCATTCCTCAGCTTGATGCTCAGTTAGTTGAGCAGGCCAAAGATAGCCTCTTCTATGCGCCTATAACTAATCTGCCAGAGAGCTTTAGTGAAGAGGAGAAGCAGAAGCTCACCCAGCAATATAGCGACTTAATCAGCAAAGAGCTGATCCCTGCGCTGGCGTCACTAAAACAATATTTCCAAGAAACCTACCTGCCAGTGGCCCGAGCCAGCGACGGTTGGTGGGGACTGCCTAACGGTAAAGTTTGGTATCAACACCTAGCCAATGCCCATACGACGACCACTATGCCAGTCGATGAAATTCATCAAATAGGTCTAAATGAGGTGGCGCGCATTCTCAGCGAGATGGATAAGGTAAGAGAGCAGGTGGGCTTCAAGGGCGACCTCAAGGCCTTCTTTGCCTCACTCTCTTCCGAGCCGCAATACTTCTTCAGCGAGCGTCAGGGGCTGATAGATGGCTACATGGTGCTGAAGGACAAGATTAACGCCGTATTGCCTAACTATTTCAATGTGATGCCTAAGGCCGACTATGTGGTCAAGCCGGTTGAAAGCTTCCGCGAGCAGTCTGCCGCCGGTGCATCTTACGAAGCCCCTGCAGTCGATGGTTCGCGTCCCGGTGTATTCTACATTAACACCTATAACCTCAAGGCACAGCCAAAGTGGGGGATGACTACGCTGTCACTGCACGAGGCCGCGCCTGGGCATCACTTCCAGATTGCCATCAAGCAGGAGCTGACCGGGGTGCCAGAGTTCCAGCGCTTTAGCGGTTATACCGCCTTCGAAGAGGGCTGGGCCCTGTACGCCGAGTATCTCGGCATCGAGATGGGACTGTTTGAAGATCCATATCAGTATTTCGGTAAGCTATCCGACGAGATGTTGCGCGCCATGCGTCTGGTGGTCGATACCGGCCTACACGCCAAGGGTTGGAGCCGTGAGCAGGCGATTCAGTATATGAAGGACAACTCACCTATGGCCGAGACCGACATCATCGCCGAGGTAGAGCGATACATGGCTATTCCTGGTCAGGCCCTCTCATACAAGGTGGGACAGCTTAAGATCTTGGCTCTGCGCGCCGAGGCGGAAGAGGCCCTGGGTGATAAGTTCGACCTCAAGGGCTTCCACGATCAGATCTTAACCTCAGGCTCGCTGCCGATGGCGGTGATGGAGCAAAAAATCCACCGCTGGATAAAAGCTCAGGGCGGTAAGGCATAATCTGAGCGATACACCTTTTTAAACCCAGCAAATGTTTTATACTTGCTGGGTTTTATTTTATTCATTTTTAGGGAAATCAAAGGAGTGCCACATGGTACAAGCAACAGCACGTCATCTATTGGTTAGCAACGAAGAAGAATGCGCACAGATCAAACAGCAGATCTTGGACGGTGCAGATTTTGGCGAGATGGCTAAGGCGCATTCCTCTTGTCCGTCAGGGGCGCAGGGTGGCGACCTGGGCTCTTTCGGTCCAGGGATGATGGTACGCGAGTTTGACGAGGTGGTGTTCAGTGCGCCGTTAAATGAGGTGCAGGGCCCGGTTAAGACCCAGTTCGGTTACCACCTGCTCGAAGTCACCAGCCGCGGTTAATCTCTTGATCGTCGAGTTATATACAGACAACTTAAAGATCCGCTCGCTCATGCCTGAGGACTGGCCGCATTTTTTGTCGGTCCATCAGGATGAGCAGCAAAACCGCTATGTGAGAGCGCCCCAAACTGAAGGCGTGATACGGGAGAAGTTTGAGCAGCGCCTCGCGCCCTGGGATTACGAGTCTGGTGCGTGGCTGACCTTGGTGATTGAAACCATAGAGCATGGTGAGTTTATCGGCTTTACCGGCTTCTATGGCGTCGATATCAGCCTGGGTCAGGTCGAGGTGGGCTATATGCTAAGCAACAGTGGCCAGGGGCGTGGTTATGCCACCGAGAGCCTCAGGGCTGTGATCGATTGGGCTTGCCTGCAGTTTAAGGCCCACAAATTTATCGCGCTCTGTACCGATCAGAATGTGGCCTCGGCCCGGGTGCTTGAGAAGTGCGGTTTTCTCCTCGAGGGCACCTTAAGGCATAACTTTAAGCTAAATGATGCCTGGGCGGACGATCGTTATTATGGCTTGCTGGCCTCGGAGCGCACCGATAGCCCGCAATAGGCCAGAGTGATATACTCCCGCCGACTCAGTTAAATAAAGGTAGTTAGTGTGACCACAGAATCCCAAACCTTGGCCCTGTTGCCGGGTGAAGAGTTTATCGAACTCTATAAAGTATTGAAGGTGCAATCAATGACCTCAGGTGGCGGCGAAGCCAAGATGGTGATCAGCGAAGGCCTGGTGACCGTCGATGGTGAAGTCGAGACCCGTAAACGTAAGAAGGTGATTGCCGGCCAGGTGGTCAGCTATAACGGCGAAAGCGTGACAATAGTCGCTGAGTGATTCGTCGCTTAGAGATCCAGAAGGAGTCAAACTATGCAGTTTCCAGATGATGATAATGGCAAGATGTTAGCCGCCATGGCCGAGGCCGGTATCGATTTAACCAAGGCCTTGGATGTGGATTTTTTCCTGATCTTTGACGATCAGCGTGACGCCGAATCTGCGGTGGAAGAACTTTCCCAATCAGAGCTCGAAGGTGAGTTGGAGTTACACCTCAACGACGAGCTTGGCAAGTGGGAATTGATTGTCTGCATCAACATGGTGCCGGAATATCAGGCCATCGTCGATCAGGAGGTTGAGCTCAACGAGTTTGCCGCCGAGTTCGGTGGGGCGACTGACGGCTGGGGCGTGATGCAGCATCAGGAAGGTGACGATGAGTTTGCCGACCATGATCATGAGTGCGATGACGACTGTCATCATTAATCGCGACTAATTTTAAAAGCGACTAATTTATTAAGCCACTATTTATAGTGGCTTTTTTTTGCGGTAACGTAAGCAACAGGATAAGCAAGCCAGGAATTAGGGAGAGCAGATGGCGAAGCAGATTAGTTTTGGTACCCCAGTCAACGACGCCGAGCGCTGGGCATTTGCCATGCTGGCCGACGAGTTGCCTGACAACTACATCTTGCTGACCAATGTGGAGATCCCCACCAAGTCGGGACAGGCGATGGAGGTCGATGCACTGGTGATCGGTGAGTGGGGCGTCTATGTGGTCGATGTGAAGGGCTATATCGGCCGCCTGGACGCCGGTCTGCATGCCTGGTCGCTCGATGGCCGTCAGGTAGATAACAGCCTGGCCAAGGCCAACTATGTGGCCCGTGTGCTGGCGGGCAACGTCAAACACAAGATCCCCGTGGGCGTCTATGCCCCCTGGTGCCAGGGGATGGTGTTCGTCACCGGGCGAAAAGGCGAGGAGATTGAGCTTGAGAAACAGCAGGGCTCTTTGAGCATCTATACCCCGAGTCAGATCGTTGCCGCGCTGACTAAGGAGTGGGGTCTGACGGCGCCGCATAAGCATCAGGTGACCGACAAGCAGAAACAGATGGTGCTTGAGACCATAGGCCAGGTAGCTCTGGTTGAGCAGCGCAACAATAAGATCCAGGATTTCGTTAAGCTCAAGTGTCTCTTCATCCAGAGCGGCCTCGAGGTGTGGCAGGCGGAGTACAGCCCCGGCGGTTGGACGGCGCCCTGGCTGCTCAAGGTATTAGTGCCGACTCAGTTTGAGAACAGCGATGAGTCACTGCAATATGAGCTGCGTCTGCGCGACGAGTTTAAGCGCTTGCAGACTCTGGCGGGCTGTAGCGGCGTGCCGCAATGCGCGCCGCTTATTCAAGATGGTGAGCAGTTGGTGTTGCCGATCAGAATGCCACGGGGCGTACCGCTGGATGTGCTCGAACACGAGCAGTTAACCACCTATCAGCTACTGGAGATCCTGCGCCGCGCCGTCTCTGGCCTGCAGCAGATCCATCGCCGAGGAGTCACGGTTGGCGGCTGGCAGAGTAACTGTCTGTTCGTCTCGGATCTCGGCGATGTCGAGTTTATCGATATCAAGGACAACCTCAATGCCAGCCAAGATATCGCCGCCTTCGCCGCCAGTTTTCTTTCATTGGCGGAGCAGACTCGTCAACCGAGGATCTATCAATGGTTTCGCCAGGCCGCCAGTGGAGGTACCACAGATCTGGACATGATCCGCTGTGATATCGCGGCATTGATCGACAACGGCGTCTGCGACACCCTGCCGGAGAGGATCGAGATCGCCAGCGGCGCCATTATCGATCATCACTATCAGCTGGAGCAGTTCATCGCCGCCACAGAGCACAGCCAGTTCTGGCGCGCGCGCCATCTTCAGGGCAATTATCCCTGCGGCGTCTCCATCTATGCCAAGGTGGAGACCGACTGGCTGATGCTCAGCAGCCTCTATCGCAGCCTGTCGAAACTCTATCACCCCCATGTGGAGCAGGTGCTGAATTTCGGTCAACTGCCCCAGAGCGATGAACTGTTTATCAGCCGCGCCTGGGAGCGCGGCGTGTCGCTGGATGAGCTAAGGGATATTCAACTTGGGCAACCGGCAACCTGGTTTACTCAGTTATTGTCGGCGCTGCAGTATCTGCATCAGATGGATATCTATCACGGGGCCATCTGTCCGAAAAACATCATCTGCAGCGACGATAAGGCCGTACTGGTGAACTTCGGCATAGGGCTGGATATCGCCACCAGTCATTACGCTCGCCGTTACGCCGACCCTCAGCTCTGGGCCGCCGAAGGGGAGGCGGAGAAGGACCTCTACGGTCTGGTGGCAAGCTTTATCGCCACCCTGACGCCGGTCAAACTCCAGGGGGATGGCGGTCAGGCCGGGATCATCAAGGCGCTGCACGCCTTCGACCGGGAGTGGTTTGGTGAGAAGACCTTCGATACCTGCCTCAAGGTGCTCAACTTCGAGTTCGATGTGGGTCAGGGCGTTAACTATCTCGAGGCCTTCGACGCGAGCGATCTGCTCGAGTAAGTTCTAGCTTAGATCGTCGCTTTGGTGGCGGTATGGAGCAAAGATCTCCAGCAGCCAGTCGATAAAGGCCTGGACCTTGAGTGGTCGCTCACTTTGCTTTGACGGCGGTAGATTAGGCGTCAACACATAGTAGGCGTAGGGGCTAGTAAATTGGGTCGCTAAGGGGATCACCAGGCTGCCCTCTGCCAGCTCCTTTTCGATGAAGAAGCGGGGGATCAACGCCAGTCCCATGCCACTGACCGCCGCCTGACTTAGCATGTAAAAGTGCTCCATCCCCAACATCTTGTCTGTGGTCAGCTTAAGTCCCACCTTCTCGGCCCACAGTGGCCAGAGCTCGGGGCGGGTGGTGTGCTTCAGTAGCGTCTGGCGGTTGATAGCTTGAAGGCTGTCTATCTGCTCGGCAAGCTGCGGCGCGCAGACCAGGCAGAGATCTTCATCCATTAGCTTAAGCACATGGCAATGGGTCGGGCGCACCGTGGCGCTACGAATGGCCACATCATACTTATCCCGTTTGAAATCCACCTGAAAGTCGCCGATGGAGAGATCCACATAGAGGTGGGGATGGCGGGCCTTAAATTCCTCTAGTCTCGGGATCAACCAGTTGATGGTGAGGCTGGGCAGGACGTTGATCGACAGTGCCTGCGCGATAGCCGGTTGTGACCTTAGCTCCTCTGTGGCCTGGCTGATGCTTTGCAGTGCACTGCTGATATGGCGCAGGTAACGCTCGCCCTCAGGCGTGAGACTGAGCTGTCTATGCTGGCGGGTGAACAGGCTGACATCTAAGTAAGACTCTAGTGTTTTTATCTGCTTACTGATGGCGCCATGGGTGACAAAGAGTTCGTTCCCGGCGCGGGTAAAGCTTAGATGCCTTGCCGCCGATTCGAAGGCGCGTAGCGCATTGAGGGGTGGGAGTGTCAGTTGATTCATGATTTATCTGTGAGTTTATTTCACGCTAAGGCGAGGATAACTCCTTTGCCAAATGGATGCAAAGCGCGTTTAATAGCCGCCAATTGTGAATGAACCTTTAAAGAGTCGCTATGTCCCTCGAACTAAGTTACGAACTGATGGCACTGCTGTTTGCCGTGGCCGCCCTGGCCGGTTTTATCGATGCCATCGCCGGAGGCGGCGGCCTGATCACCATTCCCGCACTCATGTGGGCCGGCCTGCCACCCACGGCGGCGCTGGCGACCAACAAACTACAGGCCTGTGGTGGCAGTTTCTTCGCCAGTTTCTATTTCGTACGTAAGGGGATGGTAGATCTCAACAAGATGAAGTTGGCCATCTGCTGCGCCTTTCTGGGCGCGGCGCTAGGAACGGTTGCGGTGCAGTTGATCGATACCAGCGTGTTAAAGCTGCTGCTGCCTTTCTTAATTCTGGCGATAGGTTGCTATTTCTTGTTTTCAAAGTCCATCAGCGAAGAGGATAAGCATCAGGTGATGTCGCCAACCCTCTTCGGTCTTACGGCCGCCTTAGGCGTGGGATTCTACGATGGCTTCTTCGGTCCGGGCACCGGCAGTTTCTTCGCGCTGGCTTTCGTGTCGCTTGCTGGATACGGGCTGGCGAAGGCGACGGCTCATGCTAAGGTGCTCAATTTCTCCACTAACATCGCCTCGCTGATCTTCTTCGCCCTAGGCGGCAAGGTACTCTGGCTGCTGGGCGGCATCATGCTGCTCGGTCAGGCCATAGGCGCTACCTTAGGTTCTCGTATGGTGGTGACCAAGGGCAGTAAGATCATCCGCCCCTTGGTGGTGACCATGTCGATCGCCATGAGCGGCAAGTTACTGCTGGAGCATTATCTCTAGGGAAGGGGACTCAGCATGAGCGTTAGGTCTAGGCAATTGGGTTAGGCGAAAGCGTTTCGAAACTGATTGCTGTGTATTTCACCGGGCTTTTGTGTAGAATGGCTGCAAGGTTAGTTTAATCTCATTACATTTCAGTAACATGCAAAGCCAGGGAAGTTAGGATGGCCTTTAGCCAGAACAGGATTGTTTGTACGGCATTGACGCTCTGTTTGAGTCTGTTCGCGTCGCAGAGCCATAGCTGGGAGGCGAACAGTTGGAAGGCGAATAGCTCGGAAATAGCTAGCCGGGAAATAGTTAGCCGGGAAACAGCTAGTCGGGAAACGGACACCCGCCCCCAAGAATATCAAGTCACTATGAGTACCCTCTACGCCCATGGTGACAGCCAGCAAGTCGGCGCACGGGCCCGGGCGCTCATCAAGTATCAAGTAGATTCTGCATCGAGTAACGCTGAGACAGCCAGTCTGTCGGTCACCCCGACTATGCTGCAGTATCAAGACCCTGCCTATCGACTCAATATCAATAGCTTCGATGATGCTGGCCGCGGCGCGGCGCTGGCCAAGATAGTGCGCCAGGGCGTGCAATTAATCGGTGATGGCAAGGAAGTCGCTACCAGCCAAAGTCTGGCGCGTTTCAAGGCCCAGGATGAGTGGGAAGCTTATCTGGCTAAGCAGGGAAAAGAGGCAAGGAGGGCGCTGGCACCGCTGAAATCCCTGTTCACGCTCAATCCGCTCATCCCCTTGGCTCAACGAGCAGATAATGCGCCTAGGGTGGGCGACATGCTAAGGCTTGGTGACTTCTTTCAAACTGGCGCCAGTGAGTTAGCCCCCTGGCGAATTACGGCCGTCGAGGGGCAAGGTGTCACGGCGAGTCTCGAGCAGAGCAGTGTGCAACAAGAGATCGAATTTAGACGCTTCGGCCAGTTGAGGTTCGATAGCGAGACTGGTTGGCTCGACAGCCTCTTGTTGGTGGAGCGACAACAAAAAGGCGACAGGAGGCAGACGCGTCGCTGGCTGCTGGCGCCGAAATCGACTCTCTATGTGAGCGACATGCTATGGCAGGATGAGGGCGACTCGATCGATGACCTTGAGCACGACTTGTATGAGATCCCTACCTTGCCCATGACGCCGGATGATAGAGACGCTTCTATCTCTATGATGGAGCCAGACCAAGGGATCATGTCAGCCGGATGGGGGAGCGATGATATCGAGCTGCGCTATATTCATGGTCTAGTCGCGGGAGATTACGCCACTTCGGTCGAGTACCAAAATATCGAGCTTATCGACTGGCAGGGCAGAGTGATCGACTTGCCCTTGTGGCGTCACAGTGCCCGCGGAGCCAGCGCCATGGGGGGCGTGGTCAGCTCAGGGGTTAATCTGCTGCCTGTCGGTTGGGGAGAAAGCAGGGCAAATCTGGAGGAGCTCTATCAGATCCGCGCCGAGCTGAGTTTTACCCCGGTACGCACTTACACTGAGCAAGTATCCTGGCAGAAGCTGCTGAAACAGCCTTATCACTTCGGCGAGGCGAGGCTAACGCTTACCTCTCTTAGCGAACCCGGCCGTTATCGCCTGGCCGTGTCTAACGGCGGGGTCAACAGCCTGTCGCCTGATCTTAACGGCCTAAACGGCAAGTTGGGGTTTGAAACGCCAAAAGGTCTGGGGCCTAAATGGTTGTCTCTTACAGAGCAGCTGCTGCTCGGTGAGCTATTTTTTCGTGAGCAGGCTTCCCGCGAGCAGGCCTCGCAGGTCTATATCTTGCAGTTAGCTGAGATGCCTGAATCACTCTCAATCTTCCATGGCGAGCAGTTAAGAGATAAGACGACTACTAAAGCGATCACCTTGGTGACTCAGTCGGATTATGAGGCGAACCTCGCCAATCCACCGCTAACGCCTGCCTCAAGTGGCATAGCTGACAGCAATGCATCTGCAAAGTCCGAAGAGAAATGGCAGTTCACCGAGCCATCGACTGTCTCACGCACTGGGAACGATCTGTACATTCCCATGCCGACGGCCCTAGCCCAGGTGTGTCGGCCCCGGATAGATAAGGGGTTTAACGAGGGGGGGAAGCCGGTTCAGTGGCGCCTCATCGATAACGGTCAGGGGCAGAGCGCCTTCGTGCTGGCTAGCCTGGACGGCCGTCGGCGCTATTTCTACGACAAGAGTATCCAAGGCAGCATTCATTGTCAGGGCCGTCCCCAATGGCAGAAGGTTGGGAAGGGCGATAAACGCCGCCCCTGGCTGGTGGATCTGACTCCTTGGCTAAAGACCTTAGACAAGCGCAAGGCCCAGGTAAACCGCCTGTATCGAGAGCTTTCAATCACAGACGCCTTTGGCCATCGCCTGTCGCCGCGTTTGCCTAAGGACGCCGAGGGGCAGGGCCTAGAGAAGGCCTTGGTCGAGGGACGTTACCTTAGCGTCGATGGCGCGGCCAGTAGCGCCGCATATTTAGCCATCGGTGATGAGCCGCTGACTACCCCCTATCAATTCACGTTTAAGCCATTGCCCTAGGAGATAAGGTTGCAGCGTATCTTACTGTTTCTGCTGTTCTTGTGTGCAAGCTTAGCTGTGTGCCAAGGGGTGAGTTTCGCGGCGAACTCGCGTGCCGCCGAGGCAGTTATCTGGCTCGATAAGGACTGGCAACCGACCGAGAGGAAGAGCGAGGCCGAGTTTTACCTCAAGGGGCCGCTCGAGCCTTTGACCGGCTCTTTTCAGGGGCCTTTTCGTTTCGAGCCCTATTATCTCGGCTCCAAGCTCAAGCAATTTAGTGGCGCCCTAAGCAGTGACCGCCTGGGTGATGAGGGGACTCATCCCGTGGGGTCTTATCGCTTCTTTGCAAGCGACGGCAGCTTGGTTGAGCAGGGCGAGTTTAATGAGCTGGGCCAGCGCCAAGGCCTGGTCAAGATTTACGATGATGGAAAGCTTAGCTGCGACTGCCGATTCGATAAGGGAGTGAGAGAGGGGCCGCAGAAAGAGTATTACCCCGCAGGTGAGCTTAAGCGTGAGTCTGTCTATCATCAGGGCGAACCCGTGCAGCAGGAGACTGTCTATACGCCGACCGGGGAAACGGTGCGGGTGCTTTGTCATACCGGGCAGTGCAGTGACCGCTTCTATAACCAGCAGGGGCAGCTGACCATGGAAAGCCAGAAGCGCGATGGGCGTAAGCATGGCACCGAAACCTTCTGGCAGGATGGCAAGGTGGAGGTGACCCAGGACTATCGTGATGGCAAGGAGGAAGGCGATTATTTTGCCTATTTTCCAGCGGGTCAGATCAAGCAACATCATAGATGGAAAAAGGGTATCAAGACGGGCGAGCAGCTGCGCTACTTCGAAGATGGTCGCCTGGCCAAACGCGAAATCCTCGATGAGCGTGGCCGCACCCTGAGCTTGGTCGAGTATCGCGACAACGGCGAACGCTATCTGGAGGCGGAGTATCGCTACCTCGCCGACGGTGACCGCCAAGAGGTGAGACGCTTCTATCAAAAAGATGTCTTGGTCAAACAGATAGAAAGGCACAAGCTGAGGCAGTGGCGTCTGGTGACTCAATATCATCAGGGCGAGACGATAGGCCGCGAGGAGACTCTGGCAGGCAGGCTAACCGGATTAAAAATTGAGGCCAAGCTTGGTGGTAACCATAAGGTTAACGGTAGCAATAGGCAGGGCGGTAACAGTCGCCTTAGCCATCACAATACAACAGGCCGTCAAGAGAGGCTCGCCTGGATAGAGAAGATTCACTATCTCGATGGTGTAAAGCATGGCCCCGCCGAGAAACGTAGCGGCGATGGCAGGCTTATCTATCAGGGAGAATATGTCCAAGGTAAGCAGGTGGGTGACTGGCAGATGCAGAGCCGCGAGATGCGCACCCAATGTCACTATAACCGCCATGGCCGACTCGATGGCGAGTATCTCTCCCTGGGGGAGGCGGGTCAGGTGTTGGAGCGCATCCATTATCGCGACGGCGAGCTCACCGGAAAGTATGAGCGTTACTATAGTGACGGCGAGGTCTATGCGCGCGGTCAGTATGTCAACGGTCAACGTGACGGCGATTGGATAGTGCCGCCGAGCGAGGATAATTATTCGCCGCGCCCAGTGGCTCGGCGCGAGTTCTGGCGAGGTCGATTTCGGGCGGGCAAGCAGGTGGGGAACTGGCTGCGACTCAGCGCCGAGGGTTATCGGCTGGCGATTGCAAGCTTTGATGGGCAGGGGCGTCTGCATGGCGCTCAGTATGCGTTTTATGACGATGGTGCCCTGCGCCAGCGTAGCGAATACCGCCACGGTGAGCCTAGCACACCGGAGCAAAGCTGGCCCTATCGCACTCAGCATGAGCTGATCTTCCGGCGATAGGCGCCATAGCGTCAAGGCGGCGCTCAGCCTTTACTCAGTAGAAAATGCTTTTTGGAAACGTTTTTAGGTACATATTGTTAGGGATAAGGGAAGCTCATATGCATTCTATTCGCGCTAATTCTGGGTTGTTGGCTGGGATCGGCCTGGGCGCGTCTACTTTTATCGTTTGCCCTGCGGAGGCGAGTCAGAATCTTTCCAGCCTGATGGTGGAGATCCGCCAGCAGGAGGGGATCGCCACCTACTACAATCTGGCCACCGGTATGGCGCTGAACGGCCAGGTGACCCTAGTGCGAGACGATCAGGGCTATACCCTGGGGGAATTTTCCCAAGGCGTGGCCAATGGTCGCTGGCAGGTCTATCTGCCCAACAATCAGAAGTTGGTGGACGGCGAGTATGTGGGCGGCTTGCAATCGGGGCGCTGGCAGCTGTTTAGCCCAAGTGGCGAACTAAGTGAGGAGCAGTTCTATCTCAACGGCGTGCCAAGCGGCGAATGGGCCGAATATGATGACTTGGGTAACCTGTATCAGAAAACGGTTTATGAGGCTGGGGCGAAGACCCAGGTGCTGCGCTATTTCGCCAGCGGCAAGCTTAAGGCCAAAGAGACCTATGTGGATAATCTGCGCCACGGGATTTGGGAAACCTACCACGCCAACGGCGTGCTGGCTGAGCGCCAGCAGTATGCCAACAATCAGTTGTCGGGCCCTTATCTTGCGCAAAATAGCGAGGGGCAGGTGATAGAGACTGGCACACTAGATGCCAACGGCAAGCGTCAGGGACGCTGGCAGACGTTCTATGATGATGGTACGCCCGAGCGCGATGAGCATTACGCCGCCGGTCGCCTCCACGGCGAGAGGCTGAGCTACTACCCCAATGGCCAGTTATCGTTGCAGGGGCAATACAGTGAAGGCCTACGTCAGGGCACTCTGGTGCATTTTAGCGATACGGGCGTTAAGCTCGAGGAGGAAAATTACCTCGACGGTGAACATGACGGCATACAGCGCTATTTTAATCGCGCCGGCATCTTGGTGAGTGAGCTTAATTATAAGGCGGGCCTGCAGGCTGGTGTGCAGAAGACCTATTTTGACGACGGTAACCCCAAGAAGGTGATTCGTTATCACGATGAGACTTTGGCCGACAATGGGCAGTATCCCTTGCATGGCCTTCAGGAGCGATTCGACCCGGCGGGTAACCTGGTAGCCACCGAGCATTACGATTTGGGGCTTAAAGATGGCACCTTCGAGCACTATCGCCGAGGCAAGTTGCAGCGTCAGGAGCAGTGGCGTCAGGGGGCGCGTCATGGGGAGTTCATCGCCTATTACGATAACGGCAAGCTACGTAGCCTGGATCAGTATCAGGACAATCGCCAGACAGGCAAGGCCGAGCGCTATTTCGACGATGGCACTGTCAAGGAGCGCGGGACCCGCATCAATGGGCAATGGGTGGGCAAGTATGAATCTTTCTATGAGACGGGCAAGCCCAGAGAGCTTATTCACTATAGAGATGAGAAGATCGCAGGCCGTAGCCGCTATCCGCTCCATGGCAAGTTTTCTCGCTGGTATGCCAACGGCGATCTTAACGAGGAAGGCGAGTATAAAAATGGCGAGAAACAGGGAGCCTGGCGTCAATATCGTCGGGGCATAGTGAGCCGGGAGATGAACTTCGAGGCGGGCAAGCTAAACGGGCCTTACCGCGAGTTTGATAATGGCCGGCGCCGGGTGACCGGCAGTTACCAGGCAGATCGTAAAGAGGGTAAGTGGACCGAGTATCGCTATCAGGAGAAGGACCCCAGCTTCGGGCCGATTCCCGAGGGTAACATCTATCGTGTTAGCCACTACCATGAGGACAAACTCGAGGGCGAGCGGGCATATTACAGCTTCAAGCAGGTGCGTTATCGCAGCGAGCAGTATCAGGCGGGAGAGCTCAGTGGCCACTTCAGCGAGTATTATCCGAGCAATGGTCAACTCAAGCGCGAGGGCAAGATGCTCAAGGGCAGCCAGGAGGGCCTGTGGCAAAGCTGGTTTGAGGATGGTGTGCTATCGGAAAGCGCCGAATATCTAGCCGGTAAGCTTAACGGTGAGTACGCCAAATATTACCCTAATGGCCAGTTAAAGGTGCTTGCCCACTACCAGAGAGACAAGCTTAACGGCGAGCAGTTGAGCTATTTTCAAACCGGCAAGCCTAAGGCCAAGGAGCTCTGGCTCGACGGTCAGCGCGAAGGCGAGGCCAGCTATTTTCATGCTAACGGCAAGCAGGCCGAGCAGGGGGCATTTCTGCGCTCATGCAAGGAAGGGTTGTGGCGCGCCTACTGGCCTAACGGCGAGCTGCGCAGTGAAGGAAGTTATATTGCAGATCGCGAGGCCGGTGATTGGGCCTTCTACGACCAATTTGGCAAGCTGATCAAGACGGAGCATCATTAGATGAGGAGGGGAGATACGTGCCATTTATCCGAAGGAAGATGGAACTAATCAATTCGAGCGAAGCAGGAAGAAATTGGAGCTGGGATAAGATGAAGCCAGGCGTCAAGCTTATCTCTACGGCATTCTTGGCCTTCTTGCTGTTACCCGGCTGCCATAATGCGCCTCAGCTGCCGGTGGATGAACAGGAACTCACATCTATCGATTGCAGCAAGCAGCAGGTCTATGGCATCTGGGTCGAGACCGATTGTCTCACAGGCTATCGCGGTAAGCCCTTTAGCGGCATAGCGACTCGGGGCGAGCCTGCGCGTTATTTTAGCGCCAATCAGTACCTAGAGGGTAAACGTCATGGATTTAGCTTCTCGGCCGAGGGGAGTCGTATCCTGTCCCACAGTTGGTATCGCCAGGGGATAAGAGAGGGTGAACACCTAGATTATCATGGGCAAAGCCAGCGGCCGAAACGTCAGGCCATCTATAAGAATGGTGAGGAACAGGCCGTCGCCCTGTTCGATGAGACTGGCATCATAGAAAGTTATCGCCGCCTGGAGGGCGGTAAGACTGTCGAGTCGATCACCTATGAGCAGGGACGCCCCTGGACGCATCTCTTCTTTCAGGATGGCGAGCAGCGTGAGCGCCTGCGTCACTATTTCCCTGACGGCAGCTTGGCCAGCGATGCCCTGTTTCGTAAACAGGATCTTAAGCGGCTCAGCGAGATCACCTTCTATGCCAGCGGTAAGGTAAAGACGCGTTATGCCTATGATAGGGAGAGCAACCTGGCGTCGCTGCAGACCTACTGGCCAAACGGTCGACGCCAGTCGCAGCAGCAATATGGTTTCGATCCGCTTATCGTGCGCCACGGTGAGCAGCGCAGTTTCTGTCAGGCTAACGGCGCGCTGGAAGAGCTCGGCCATTATGAGATGGGCGTCGAGCAGGGACGATTCGAGTCGTATCACTGCAATGGCCAGCTGATGACAGCCAAGGAGTTTCGACAGGGTGTCATGGTGGATACAGAGGTGAAGACCTTCGATGAATCGGGCAACTTGATAAAGCGTGAACGTTTCGACGGCCAGGGGAAATTACTCGAGGCGTTTTACTTTAACGCTGCGGGCCAGCAGATCTATCACGAGCGCCTTTGATCCAGGTCCAACATTGATCTGGGCCCTACTTTGATCTAAGCCCTACTTTGTTATCTCAGGGAAAGGTAATATAGCCGTCTCATTTTTCGTCAGATTCTATGCGAGACTTTAATTCACGTGACGCGTAAGCCAGATAGCACCACTGCCATGTTGCAGCTTATAGATCAGGTCAGGCAGGCGATGCCGCTTAATGAGCCCGAAACCTTTGTCTGTGGCCCAAAGGGATCCTGCATAGGTTGCCCTAAGAAGTTACTCGAGCTGGTCGACACCGAGATAGGCTATTGGGAAAGCGCCATCGAGCAGGGAGAAACACCACTATTAGGAGAGGTGAGCCGCTTCGCCAAGCTGTGCCGCAACGTACATCGCGGCCTAGCCCGCAGCGGTATCCTGGAGAGGTATCAGACAAAGCAGGCTGGCGAGTCTGATACAGACTCCGCCTGACTCTTGCCTCGGCGATAATATCGTTACGCTTGCCTTGCCATGGTTGCTGCGGTTAAGTGCCAGTTTTCTTTCATGCCATTTTTCTTGGCGCTATAGCCAAAGGTTCTATCCAATTGACCTCACGGGGGTTTAAATTGAACTCAATCGCCCCGAGATAGATAGGGAAGCTATCAGGCTCCCACAGGCAAGGCCAGAATGAGTGAGGGGCACAAACGAATAAGATAAAGGAAGCAGTATGTCTGAAACCTATATTCCCCCAAGAGTGTGGACCATGGACAGCGAAAATGGCGGTACCTGGGCCAGTATCAATCGTCCCTATGCGGGCGCCCGACATGAGGCACAACTGCCCCAGGGTGAGCATGACCTGCAGCTCTATTCCCTGGCGACACCCAATGGTCAGAAGGTCACCATCATGCTCGAGGAGTTACTCGCCCTCGGCGCGGACGCCGAGTATGACGCACATCTTATCCAGATAGGTGAGGGCGAGCAGTTCTCCAGCGGTTTCGTGGCGGTCAACCCTAACTCTAAGATCCCCGCCTTGCTGGATAAGTCGGGCGAGGTTAACGTATTCGAGTCGGGCGCTATCTTGCTCTACCTGGCGGAGAAGTTTGGCCACTTCCTGCCAGAGAAAGGCCCTGAGCGTACTCAGGTGCTTAACTGGCTCTTCTGGTTGCAGGGCTCGGCGCCTTATCTCGGTGGCGGCTTCGGCCATTTCTATGCCTATGCACCGGAAAAGTTTGAGTATCCCATCAATCGCTTCTCCATGGAGGTAAAGCGTCAGCTGGACCTGCTGGACAAGCAGCTGGCCGAGCATACTTATATCGCCGGGGACAACTACTCCATCGCCGACATGGCGATCTGGCCTTGGTATGGCAATCTGGTACTGGGTCATGCCTATGACGCCGCTGAGTTCCTCGATGTCGACAGCTATGTGCATCTCAAGCGCTGGGCCGAGCAGATCGCTGCGCGGGACGCGGTGAAGCGCGGTCGCATAGTCAATCGCACCTGGGGCAAGCCATGGGAGCTGTTGGCCGAGCGCCACAGCGGCGCCGATATCGACGCCGTGCTGGCCATGACGCCTGAGAAGTAACGCACACGCTTGATAATATGAGCTAGCAATACTGGAAAGGCCCACCGCTTAAGGTGGGTCTTTTTTTACCTTTTCTATCTGTTTATCTTTTGCCTTTTTATCTATTTTGCCTAGGAATAGACAGAGTACTAGCGCCTGTTGAGCTTGCGCGTTCATTTCTGCAGCTTTCTGCATCGATTTTGTACAAGGAAGAGCGATTGCTGTGTATGTACTAGATCAACGAGCAATAACGCGGTAGAAAAGTGATACAGATACAGGCCTGCATTGCCTAATGGGGTGACATTTCTTACTATAGCCAGCAATGGCTTCGCTCCTATCCTCCTCATTTTTAAACGAGAAAAGATGAAATTTATCCATACCTCAGACTGGCATATCGGCCGTCAGCTGCATAATCAGAGCCTGCTCGACGACCAGCGCCATGTGCTCGATCAGATAGTCTCCCTGGCTAAGACCTATGAGGTCGACGCCCTGATTGTCGCCGGTGATATCTATGATAGATCCGTGCCGCCGGCCAACGCGGTGGCCCTGCTCGATGAGGTGCTCAACGAATTTATCGCCCTTGGGATCGACGTCATCATGATCGCCGGTAACCATGATGGCCATGAAAGGCTGGGGTTTGCCGCACGCCAGATGCAGGCCAGCGGTCTGCATATCATAGGCCCCTTGGCGCCCAAGGTGAGCCCCATTAGATTAAGCTCAGGCAGCGGTGATGCCATCTTCTATCCGCTGCCCTATGCCGAGCCTGCCACCGTCAGGCAGATACTCGATTGCGAGGCCAGCAGCCATGAGGCGGCGATGGTCGAGCTGCTTAAGCAGGTGCACGAGCACGACAGTCAGGGATTGCCTAAGGTGGTGATAGGTCACTGCTTCCTCGATGGCGGCAGCGAGTCGGATTCGGAGCGGCCACTGAGTATCGGCGGGGCGGACAAGATCTCGCCCAAACATTTCCAGCCCTTCGCGTACACGGCGCTCGGCCATCTTCATGGTCCCCAATACAAGGGGGCGGAGCAGGTGCGCTATTCGGGTTCCATCCTCAAATATTCCTTTAGTGAGCAGCATCAGCATAAGTCGGTGACCCTTGTGGAATTGAATTCGGGCAGCCCGGCGAGCATGACGCTACTGCCACTCAGCCCTCTGCGAGACGTGCGCATCATAGAGGGGGCGCTCGATGACTTGCTAAAGCAGGGTGTGAAAGATCCCGGCCGAGAGGACTATCTGATGGTGCGCCTGCTCGACAAGCACGCCATCTTGGATGCCATGGGCAAGCTCAGGAGCGTCTACCCCAACGTACTGCATCTGGAGCGCACCGGCCTGATGGCCAATAACGAGCAGCTGGCCATCGCCTCGGATCACATCAAGAAGGGTGAGCTTGAGATGTTTAAAGATTTCTTCACACAGGTCTCTGGCGACCCGCTCAATGAGGCGCAGCTTGAGCTGCTCACCCAGACCCTGGATGAGCTACACAAAGGGGAGGCGGAGCGATGAGACCACTGCGACTGACCATGACCGCCTTCGGGCCCTTCGCCGATGAGCAGACCATAGATTTTGCCGCGCTTGGTAGCAACCCGCTGTTTCTGATCAACGGCCCCACTGGCGCGGGTAAGACGACGATTCTCGACGCCATCTGTTTCGCCCTCTATGGCAAGACCACGGGGGATGAGCGCGAAGGCACTCAGATGCGCTGCGACATGGCCGATGAGCAAAGGCTGACTCAGGTCAGTTTCGAGTTTGAACTGGGGGCGATCCGTTACCTGATTCGCCGTGTGCCCGAGCAGCCCAGAGCCAAGAAGAGTGGTGACGGGGTAACGCTGCAAAAGAGCGAGGCCCAGCTGTCTCGCTTCGACACGGATGGCTGCGAGACCCTGCTGGTGGCGGCCAAGGTGTCTGATGCCACCGCGCAGATAGAGCAGTTAACAGGCCTGGATGTGGATCAGTTCCGTCAGGTCATGGTGCTGCCCCAGGGCAAGTTTCGTGAGCTCTTGATGGCCGACTCCAAGGCCAGAGAGAAGATCTTCAGCCAGCTGTTTCAGACCCACATCTACCGCCGCATCGAGGAGAGGCTCAAACAGCAGGCAGCCGGTATTCGCCGCGACGTCGAGGCGATGCGTAATCGCCGCGGCGGTATCCTGGAAGGCGCTTCGCTTGAGAGCGACCAGTCGCTGGCGGACGAGCTAGAGAGTATCGCGCCCGAGTTGGCACTTGCCCAGACACAAAAGCAGCAGAGCGAGCAGAGCCTGCTGGCGGCTAATCAGCATCTGGACAAGGGATTGAAGTTACAGGGCGATTTTAATCGCTTGCAGCAATTACAGAGCGAGGGTGAAGCCTTGAAGGCCCGTCAGGTCGAGGCGAACCAGTGGCAGCAGAGATTGCAGGCGGCGGGCCGGGCAAATAATCTGAGTCCCCTGTACCGGGCGATGCAGTCACGCCTCGGCGAGCAACAAAGCGCCACCCGGCATCTAGAGATGTGCCAGCAGACCCAAGCAAGTGCCGAGCAGGCATTAGTGCAGAGCAGGCATGCATTTGATCGGCTGGGTGAGCTTGAGCAAGAGCAATTGAGCCAGCAGCAGCGCCTGGCTCAGCTAGAGGCCTTGACCCCTCAGCTTGAGCAGCTGAACTTGCTGAGTCAGAAGCTTACGGATGGTCAGGCCAAGATGCAGGCGGCCGAGGCCAGTGGTAAGCGCAGTGCCAAGCAGCTGGAACTGCTGAATCTGGACCGCCAGGAGATGGTGAGTCGTCGTGAGAGCCTAAAACGTGACGCCGAGCCGCAGCTGGCGTTGCAACAATCCCTGAGTGACGGCCGGGCACAGCTCAAGGTATTTGAGCGCTGGCAGCAGCAAGGGTTGGAGATAGCGGCCCTCGAGCAGAAATTAAAGGTGGCTAAGGCCGCTGGCAGTGAGCTGGCCGAAAAACACAAGCAGGCAATCGATGCCCATAAGCGTCTGGAGCTTAGCTGGCATCGCGGTCAGGCGGCGCGCCTGGCGGCCGAGTTATCGCCGGGCGAGCCTTGTCCTGTCTGCGGCAGTCTGGAACATCCAGAGCCCGCCATGGGCGAGTTTGACCTGCCGAGTGATGAGGCGCTGGCCCAGGCCAAGCAGTTAGAGAGCGAGGCGCTTAATCAGCTGCATCAGGCCAGAAGCGATTATAAGTTGCTCCAGCAATCTCTTTCGAGCCAGCAGCTAAGTGCGGCTCAGCTACAAGAGGAGCTTGGTGAGGCGGCAGGCTTGTCGCTCGAGGAGCATCAGGCGCGACTCGCCGAACTTAGCGACGGATTTGAGCGGGCCAAGGCAGCGCAGCAGTCACTTGCCCAGTTAGAGACTCAGCTTGAGCGCAGCGAGCGCCAGGGACGAGAGCTACAAACCGCGCTGGATGAGGCGCGCGCCCACTACGGCAAACTGGCCGAGCAGCTGGCCAGCGATAAGGGACAGTATCAGCAGATAAGCGCGGCCATTCCACAAGGCTTTAGCGATGCGGCCGCGGTGAGTGCCGCTATTGCCGATCTTACCAAGACGATCTCCGAGCTTAAGTCGCGCCAGCAAGCGGTGAGGGCGGCCCACGCCAAGGCGGAGCAGGACAACGCGGCGGCCAAGGCCTCGCTGGAGGCGGCGAGCCGTCGTCTTGGTGAGGTGAATGCCCTTGTCGAGCAGGAGACCTTGAGTTTCCAACAGGCGCTATCGACTTCGGAATTTGAAAATCTTGCCGCCTTCGAACAGGCCTGCCTGACCGAGGCCGAGCAGGCCGAGCTAACAGGTAAGATAAAGGCGTTCGAGCAGGCGCTTATCACTCATCAGGCCAACTTGTCTCAGCTCAAAGAGGCGTTAGCTGGTTGTGATGCGCCGGATATTAGCGCGCTCGAGCAGCAAAAAATGGACGCCGAACAGATGATGCAGCAGGCACTGGCTCAGTGGCAGAAGGTGAGCGCCAGGGCGACTCAGCTCAGCCAGACCCAGGAGCAGCTCAAGGCGCTGGATCTCAAGGCTGGCGCCCTCGAGGAGCAGTACGGCGTGGTTGGCACCCTGGCCGATGTGGCTAACGGCAACACGGGCAACAAGATTAGCCTGCAGCGCTTCGTGCTGAGCGTGTTGCTGGACGATGTCTTGCTTGAAGCCAGCCACAGGTTGCAGTTGATGAGTAAGGGGCGCTATCGCCTGCTGCGCAAGGAGGAGCGGGCCAAGGGTAACAAGGCCTCTGGCCTGGAGCTGGAGGTGGAAGATGCCTACACCGCCAAGGTGCGCTCTGTGGCGACCCTGAGCGGCGGCGAAAGTTTTATGGCGGCACTGTCTATGGCCCTGGGATTGTCGGATGTGGTGCAGGCCTATGCCGGCGGCATCAAGCTCGATACCCTGTTTATCGACGAGGGGTTCGGCAGCCTAGATCAGGACTCTCTCGAGCTGGCCATCAGAACCTTGATGGATCTGCAATCTGCGGGTCGCATGGTGGGGGTGATCTCCCACGTGACCGAGATGAAGGAGCAGATTGGTAGTCGTATCGATATCCTCAAGAGCGCCGAGGGCAGCGAGATTAAATTAGTTTTACCTTAGGCTAGATTTCAAGAGTGCTGATATCAGTGGGATTTTCAGCACCTTTTTAGATTTTTTGTCTGTTTGGTGGCCGAAAACCTCTGTTTATTCCATTAAATTGTGTTGTCGATCGGTTTGTAAATGCCGTTATTTTTGATATAACTTGGCATCAGCCCCATGTTTTATGGGGTTTTGGGGTCTAATGATAAGCATAATAATGAAAAATGAGGCACAGGTTGCGCGCAGGTAAAATTTCTTTTTTGAGCATGTCTCAATCCCGTATCACGGCGTTACCCACGCCCCATAAGAAGATATTGTTGGCGGCGGGCCTGGTATTGGGCGCGGCGTTGCTTTGGCCTAGCCAAAAACAGACTCTGCCACAGCGCATTCCGGTGGCACTTGATATTGAGTCTCTGGTGACTAATCTGCAGATGAGCGACGAAGGGGCTGAAACCCTGTCTCATCCCGATTTTGTTAAGACCATAGTATCCGGTGATACCCTAAGCGGACTGTTTGTCGAGGCTAATGTGGATCAGCAGACCATGTATAAGGTGTTAGAGGCGGATCTGAATATCCTGGCCCTCGATACCCTCAAGCCCGGCAACATCATACGTTTCTGGCTCGATGACACGGGTCAGCTGGATAAGCTCGAACTCTACTTCAATGCGGCGCGCCAGGTGGTGTTTAGCCGTTATCAGGAGGGGGGATTCAGTGTCGATGAGATCAATGTCGAGGGGATCTGGCAGGACAGAGCCTTAAGCGGTGAGATCCATGGTTCCTTCTATTTGTCGGCCCAGCGTATCGGCCTGAATGCCGGTGAGATCCAGCGCATCGAGACCCTGTTGAAAGAGAAGCTTAATTTTGCCCGGGATCTGCGCGCGGGCGACAGGTTTTCTGTGCTTAAGAGCGATCAATATATCGAAGGCGAGGTGACAGGTAACAGCGATATTCTCGCCGTCACCATCCAGCGCGGCCGCAGCACCATCAATGCCTATCAGAACAGCGACGGCAACTTCTATGACGATCAGGGCCGCAGCTTGGCAAGGGCATTTCAGCGTATTCCGCTGGCAAAGAACTACCGCATCAGCTCGCGCTTTAATCGCCATCGTCATCATCCGGTCACAGGTCGCACCGCGCCCCATAACGGTACCGACTTTGCGACGCCAATTGGCACTAAGATAATTGCCCCAGGCGATGGCATAGTCTCTTTGGTGACCGACCATAGATATGCGGGTAAGTATGTGGTGATCGATCACGGCAACAAGTACCGTACCCGCTATCTGCATCTCTCCAAGGCCTTGGTGCACAAGGGGCAGCGGGTGTCCCGAGGTCAGGTGATCGCCCTGTCGGGCAAGACGGGCCGCATCACAGGACCACATCTGCACTATGAGTTTCATATCAATGGCCGCCCAGTGGATCCTATGAAGGCGAACATCCCTATGGCGAGTAAGCTGTCGAAGAAGCAGATGGGCGAGTTTGCCAAGCTGGTAAAGGTGCGTCAGATGATGATGGGCCAGAGTTAATACCAATCGTAGTAAATAACTGATCATTCTAGCTTGTTAAAACATTCGATAACTACGTTACTATTTTTGATTGTAGAATAACTACTTATCGAAAAATACTGCCTTGTTCTCGAACGTTTTTCCTGCGCTATTTCTGATCACTTACTTACCGTGATTGGTATAATACCGATTGATATAACTGCTTATCGAATATAGAGAAAACGCCACATGATGTGGCGTTTTTTATGGTCAGGCTTTCTCTTGTGCCTCGAGATCCAGCATGGTGAGCCACAAACGCAGGTCAAATTCCAGCTGGTGATAGTCGCCCTGCATATGACAGCAGAGCTGATAGAAGGCCTTGTTGTGATCCTTCTCTTTGAGATGCGCCAGTTCGTGTACCACTACCATGCGCAGTAGGGGCTCGGGCACCTCCTTGAGGCGGGCGGCGATGCGGATCTCATTCTTCGACTTAGTCTTGCCACCGTGATTCTTGGCCACATAGCTGTGCAATCCCAAAGCCTGCTTCTTTAGGGTGATCTTATCGTCAAATATCACCTTGCTCAGGGGGGAGGACTTCTTGAGATAGCGGTTCTTCAGCGCCATGGTGTAGTCATACAGAGCCTTGTCGCTGCGGATCGCGTGACTGTCTGGGTAGCGACGCTCGAGGACACTCCTCAGGCGATTGGTCTCGATGAGTTCATAGACCTGGCTGATAAGCTCGGGCCGATAGCCTTGCAGATAGGGCAGTGATGACATAAGCGAAAGCCTAGTGGATGACGGCTAAGGTGAAGCGATTAGATAACGCCGGGCGCTCTGCGCCCGGCAACAAGCTTAATCTTGCTTGGTGAAGATGCACTTGTTCTGATAGCAGTAGGCGACCTCGAAGGCGTTCTTCTGGAAACGCTTGAGATCCAGCCCCTCGAAATCCACCATAGGCGGATTGCGCTTGAGCTGCTCCTTGATGTTGACCGGTGAGATCAGGTGCACAGGTAGGCCGCAAAGCTGAATTGCCGCTTCCATCTTGAAGCTGGTGGCGCTGCCCGCCAGTTTACCTTTCTGCTCGCGCTCTATGATGGCGACCTGATCGACCTTGTAGTCTTGCATCAGCTTGCTAAAGGCGAAGTGGAATTCTTTGATCGACTCTGTGCTGGCCGAATTAGAGATGGTCAGTGAGCGAGAACGGCAATCTGGGATGTTAAAGGTCTCACCCTCATAGCTCAACAAACAGATGATGGCTTCGCCACCTTTTAACTCAACGCCACAAACTCTCATGATAACCCTAATATAAAAAAATCAATGGCGGCTATTGTAACCTTAATTGGTTCGATTGAGCACTAGTTGTTGCGTGAAAATCGCCGGACTGGCTTTGGCTTGGCTTAGAAAGTGGCGTTTGATGCATAAAGAGCTGGCTGACGCGATTAGCGCTGGCTAATCGATAACCGCTTCTCGAAGGCAATAAAAAGCGGCCATCTGTGACTGCTAAGAGGCCGCTAATCATAGGTTTTAGGCTCGGGGCCTTGAGTTAATCTTCGGGCGTATCCTGAAGTTTAGCCTTGGGCTTTCGCAGCATAGGCGCATCGCCCACGTCGACCCCCGTAATGAAGCGCTTATCTCGCTGCTGTTTCGGCTTGGCGCTGCGGGCAGTCTTCGCGGTCTTGGTCTTAGGCTTCGTTTGCTGTTTGCCCTGACGCTTATCCTGGCTCGGCTTGTCTTTCAGTCCCTTAAATTTGGGGGCGAGATCTTCAATTTCACTGAATTCGAAGCGCTTTTGCAGGAAGTTTTGCACCTGCTTGAAGTTGGCCCAGTCTTTTGGCCCCACCAGGGAGATGGCATCGCCCTTGGCGCCCGCGCGGCCGGTACGGCCGATACGGTGGATATATTCTTCGGCAAATTTTGGCATATCGAAGTTGATCACCAGGGAGACGTTGAGCAGATCCAAGCCGCGAGAGGCCACATCTGTGGTGACCAAGATCTGTTGCTGACCCCGGCTGAACTGATCCATGATCTGGTTGCGTGCCGCCTGCTTAAGCTCGCCGCTAAGAGACGCTGTGCTAAAGCCCTGTTCGGCCAGCAGGCCGGCCAGACGCTCGGTATCGCCGCGGGTGGCGGTGAAGATGATCACCTGTTTGTGGGGCTCAAGCTGTAGCAGGCGGCTGAGCAGCTGCTCCTTGTGGCTGAGGTTATCGCACAGGTAGATCTTCTGGGTGATATCCTGATTCTCCACATGGGAGGCGCCTATGGCCACATGCTCGGGCTCCTTGAGCAGCTCGGCGGCAATCTCGTTGATCTGGCCGTGATCCAGTGTGGCCGAGAACATCAGAGTCTGACGACGCTTATGATCGGCCGCCTGGTTGATCGCCTTGAGTTGCTCGGCGAAGCCCAGATCCAGCATGCGGTCGGCCTCGTCCAAGACAAGCAGCTCGAGTCCGTTGAGAAACAGGTGGCGTTGGGCTAAATGATCAGCCAGACGGCCAGGGGTCGCCACCACGAAATGCGGGTCTTTGGCCAGGGCCTTGGCCTGATCGTTAAAGTTTTCACCGCCGAGGATCTTGATCGCCTTGTATTGGGTGTTGGCAACCAGCAGACGCAGCTGGCTGTAGACCTGAGTGGCCAGCTCTCGGGTCGGCAATAGGATCAATACCCTAGGATCGCGCTTACTCAGGGCCTTGGTGGCGATGACGCGCTGCATTGCTGGCAACAGGAAGGCCAGGGTCTTGCCCGAGCCCGTCTTAGACGATGCCATAAGATCTCTTCCCGATAAGCCAACGGGTATCGATTGCGTTTGGATCTCGGTCGGCGTGTCGATGCCCATGTGTTCAAGGCTGGTCAATAGACGTTTATCGAGTGAAAAATCTGAAAATTGCAATGCTGTGCTCCGAAATATAGATAGGGGCGCATTATACATCGCCGCGAGCGATTCAGCCATGGCTTGAGCATATGCGGCCTATCGAATAAATTTTTATAGCCTGTGGGCTGTGCAGGCGCCTAGTTTGGCTTATGATGAAAAGTAAAGACAACATGGCGCGGCTTGCTCAAGCGACTTAGTCAGACGGCTTAGTCAAATGACTTAGTCAAGCGGCTCGCGTTTCAGGGAGAGTAAAAGAGAAGATGGCGAATATCGGCATTGCACTTGGCAGTGGTGCGGCGAAGGGATGGGCCCACATTGGGGTGCTTAACGAGCTGGCAAGCATGGGGGTATTTCCCAATAAGATTGCCGGCTGCTCTATCGGCGCCGTGGTGGGCGCCGCCTATGCGCAAGACAATCTTGGGGATTTAGAGAATTGGGTGACCAGCTTCTCCAGCTGGGATGTTTTGGGGCTGATGGATCTCAGCTGGCGTAAGGGCGGGCTGATTGGCGGCGAGAAGGTGTTCGACGTGATGCAGCAGCATATAGGCGATCTTGAGATCGAACAGATGCAGATGCCCTTTGCCGCGGTGGCGACCGACCTCTATACGGGCCAGGAGATCTGGTTTAAGCAGGGGAACCTGCGCCATGCGGTACGAGCCTCATGCTCCATGCCGGGGATCCTGCAGCCGGCCCGTATCGGCGATCGCTGGCTGGTGGATGGCGCCGTGGTCAATCCGGTTCCCGTCTCGGTCAGCCGCGCCATGGGGGTCGACCTGGTGATTGCCGTGGATCTTAATGCCCACAGGAAGACCCGACATCAACAGCTGCCCGTGGCCATCTCTTCCGATGTGAAGCCCAGCCAGGCCGAGCAGATTAAGGCCGAGAAAGAGTTGGAGAGCGGTTTCATGGATCTACTGGCCAGGGGACGAGACTATGTCAGTGGCCTGACCGATAAGTTCTCCCTCGGTAATCGTAGCGAGCCCGGCATGCTGGCGGTGATGTCTCAGTCGATGGATATCCTGGAGCAGCGTCATAAGCGGGTGCGTCTGATGGGGGACCCGCCAGATATCCTGATCACCCCTAACGTGATGGAAATTGGCACCATGGAGTTTCATCGTGCCAGCGAAGCCATTGAGGCGGGAAAGGAGGCGGTGAGACAGGTGGCCCATGTAATTCGCGCCCATATCGATGAGCTGGAGAATCACTAGTTTTTTAATCAATGCCTGAGCTTATCTCTGGCCTGGTTTTTGCTGCTTGCTTGAATATTTCTCTGCAGTAGTCGAAAAATTGACAATGAATTCAGTAAGCCAGGCCATTAATGGCTCACAAGCCAATCTGATCGCCAATAGCTATGGCCAAAACACACACGGCCCAGATACACATGCTCAGGACACACGCGATGTCGATGGGTCATCGGCCAGCGACAGGGTGACGCTGTCAAATCAAGCTTCCAAGGCGCAAACCACTGGCCCAGAGATCCCACAGGAGTCGGTGTTTCTCTCGCCCAGGGCCGAGCGTGCCCAGAAAATAGAGGCGATGGCCAAGGACTTCTTTTCCAAGGGACAGTTTGGTCTCGGCGATATTCCCAAATTAATTCAGCGTCTGCATCAGGACGGCATCTTGTCAGAAAACCAGCTCAATCGATTGGGGCAGGCAGGATTTGATATCCCAAGGGGCAATGGGGAGCAGCCTTCCCTGCTCGAATTTATCGCCAGCCAGCGCGAGCAGCTCAAGGAGAGTAAGCCTGATAGCCTGATGATTGCCATGCTCGATGACGCCGAGTCAGTGCTTAAGCAGATGGATAGCCTGGACAGCCATGGTCTGAACCAGAAGGCGGCGCGGGTATCGGCGCAACTCGCGGTTCTAATTCAAGGAGATAGCGGCCTGACCAGCGGCGACAAGGCGATGTGGCAGGGGCTGAAATCGACCATGCAACTGGCGGCCGCATCGGGAAGTTCGCAACAGGCTTCCGGGCAATTACAGCGTTATCTGTCACTATCTAAAGGAATTACGTAATTTATTCACAGTTTGTCCCATTTTTATCCCGCATCTAGCTCCCTTTTCTGACTGGGTCAAGGCAAGTTTTAACGATAAGTGGCCCAGTTTGCAGTAATCTTGTGTCACAAAATTCCATCCGCAAATTAATGATCTGGATCAAGGTACTCGAGTCTAACTTGTAGCTTAATGCGCTACATATTGTGTTCATCGTCTATATTAACACTATATATGGTGTTAATTTGGCCGTTACTTGAGGAGATATTAAACAATGCCAGTGGTTATTAAGCGGGATGGTTACCGCACGCCTTTTGACGAAACAAGGATTCGAGATGCAGTAGTTGCTGCAGCAAGTTCGGCAGGTATTGATGATGTTGCCTATGCCACTGAGGTGGCCCTAAAAGTGCGCCAGTCGGTGGCCGAGCTCGAGCAGGTGGATATTCATGATCTGCAAGATGCGGTCGAAAACCAGTTGATGGAAGGTCCTTATAAGCAGCTTGCCAGAGTCTATATCGAGTATCGCCATGACAGAGATATTCATCGTGAGGTGAGCAGTCGCCTCAACCGTGAGATCCGTGGGTTAGTGGAGCAGAGTAATGCCTCGCTGTTGAACGAGAACGCCAACAAAGACTCTAAGGTGATCCCGACCCAGCGTGATCTGCTGGCGGGTATCGTGGCCAAACACTATGCCACCCGCCATATTCTGCCAAAGGATGTGGTGGCGGCCCATGAATCGGGTGAGATCCATTATCACGATCTCGACTATGCGCCTTTCTTCCCTATGTTTAACTGCATGCTGATCGATCTGGCCGGCATGTTGACCCATGGTTTCAAGATGGGTAACGCCGAGATCGAGACGCCTAAGTCTATCTCCACCGCCACGGCGGTGACGGCGCAGATCATCGCCCAGGTGGCGAGCCATATTTATGGCGGCACTACCATCAACCGTATCGACGAGGTGCTCGCACCTTTCGTTGCCAAGAGCTATGACAAGCACTATCAGGTTGCGTTGACTTGGGGGATCACAGATGCCAAGGCTTTTGCCACCGCGCAGACAGAGAAGGAGTGTCACGACGCCTTCCAGTCGCTGGAGTATGAGGTTAACACCCTGCATACCGCCAACGGCCAGACCCCTTTCGTAACCTTCGGCTTCGGTCTGGGTACCTCCTGGGAGTCACGCCTTATTCAGTCATCCATGATGAAGGTACGAATGACAGGCCTGGGTAAGAACCGTAAGACGGCTGTCTTCCCTAAGTTGGTCTTCGCTATTCGCGACGGCATCAACCATAAGGCTGGCGACTGTAACTATGATATCAAGCAGATGGCGCTCAAGTGTGCGTCGATGCGCATGTATCCGGATATCCTCAACTATGAGCAGGTGGAAAAGGTCACAGGTTCCTTTAAGACCCCTATGGGTTGCCGCAGCTTCCTCGGCACCTACGAAGAGGATGGTGAGCTGGTGCACGAAGGGCGTAACAATCTGGGCGTGGTTAGCCTGAACCTGCCGCGGATCGCCATCGAGGCCCAGGGTGACGAGACACGCTTCTATCAGTTGCTCGACGAGCGTCTGGCGGTGGCCCGCCGCGCCCTGGACACTCGCATCGAGCGCCTACAAGGCGTGAAGGCAAGGGTCGCGCCTATCCTCTATATGGAGGGGGCCTGCGGCGTACGTCTGCGCGCGGATGATGAGATTAGCGACATCTTTAAGAATGGTCGCGCCTCTATCTCCCTTGGCTACATAGGTCTGCATGAGACCATCAATGCCCTCTATGGCAACGAGACTCATGTATATGACAACCAGGCCCTGCGCGGTAAGGCGCTCGCCATTATCGAACACCTCAAGGCGGCGACCGTGCGTTGGCGTGAGGAGTCTGGCTACGGCTTTAGCCTCTATAGCACGCCGAGTGAGAACCTATGTAGCCGCTTCTGTAAGCTGGATACCAAGGCCTTTGGGGTGATCGACGGGGTAACGGATCGCGGATACTACACCAACAGCTTCCACCTGGATGTAGAGAAGAAGGTCAATCCATACGATAAGTTGGATTTTGAGCAACCCTATCCGGCGCTGACGAGTGGTGGCTTCATCTGTTATGGTGAATATCCCAACATGCAGCACAATATCGAGGCGCTGGAAGATGTGTGGGATTATAGCTATAGCCGAGTGCCTTACTATGGCACCAACACGCCGATTGATGAGTGTTACGACTGTGGCTTTACCGGTGAGTTCAGCTGTACCAGTAAGGGCTTTACCTGTCCTAAGTGTGGCAACCATGAGCCGAGCCGGGTCTCGGTGACACGCAGGGTGTGTGGCTACCTGGGCAGTCCGGACGCCAGACCCTTCAACTATGGTAAGCAGGAAGAGGTTAAACGCCGGGTGAAGCACCTCTAACAGAAGCACCTCTAATACGGGAACGGCGGCGAAAGGCAGTTTTTAGCCGTGCTGCCAATGCAATAAATTAAGTCTAAGATAGCAGGCGCCCTAGGGCACTTGCTATCTTTGCGTGAGGGACACATGAACTATCATCAGTATTTTCCCATCGACGTCGTTAACGGCCCAGGTACTCGTGTGACCCTGTTTGTCTCGGGCTGCGAGCATCAGTGTCGGGGCTGCTATAACCAGTCGACCTGGAATCCTGGCTCGGGCCATCTGTTCGATGAATTGATGCTTGAGCTGGTGATCAAGGATCTCAAGGATACCCGGGTTAAGCGTCGCGGCCTGTCGCTCTCTGGCGGCGATCCACTGCATCCGGGCAATCTGGACGCTATCCTGACGCTGGTTAAGCGGGTAAAGGAGGAGTGTCAGGGCAAGGATATCTGGCTATGGACAGGCTATACCTTAGGGGAGTTGAGTCCGGCTCAGCGAACCGTGGTTGCCTATGTGGACGTCCTGGTTGATGGTAAGTTTGAGCAGTCGCTGGCCGATCCTAGCCTGGTGTTTCGCGGCAGTAGCAATCAGGTGATCCATTACCTTACTAAAACGAGCCGACCATAGCGGCAGCTGACATTGGTCTAGAACGCATCCGGGGCTAGATGACTTGTCTGCACCTTCCTCAATAGTGGTATAATGTTCGCCAATCTTACGGATGCAGCCTATTTTTATCTAGGTTGTCTCTGTGTATTCGCTAGATTTTTAAGGCAAGTTAATGAATTTAAAGCAAGAGTTACAGCAGTTAAACGATCGTCTCGACAAGTATCGTCGTAAATTGGATGCGGCTGAGAAGCGTGGCGATCAGGCGGTGATTTTGCAATTTAAGCAAGAGATCAATGCGGTAACTAAGCAAATTACCCATGTCAAACAGCAGCAGAGCCGTCAATTGAACAAACGCGGTAGCGAACTGAGCGAACTTGCCTTTAGCCGCGTGTTGACCAAGGCCGAACAGGCTGACATGGGTAAGCTCAAGCGTGCGGTGAAGGGATTAGTGGTGGTTCATCCCATGACGGCGCTCGGGCGTCAGATGGGTTTGACTCAGGTGACCGGATACGCGCCTAAGGCCTTTTAATTTAAGGGAGAGAATTTTGATGGCGGCGTGAGCGACTTCATAGCCTTGCCGCCAGTCAGCGCGTATCCTAATAGGCCAAAGTGGTTGCGGTGAAGCAATAACCGATTTCAACACTCGGGTATTTCACTGTTAGGCAAAAACACATAGAATGCTCGGTCTGAGAAAGGGGAGAGTCCCTCCACCTGGTTTTCATTTTTCATTCGCATCTCAGACAGAGCGAGTTGTAAAGGTTATTTCATGTCGATTAAGTATGTCGCCACCTCTAAACTTCCCACCCCTTGGGGAGTGTTTGCCATGCATGGTTTCGAAGATACAGAGACGGGCAAAGAGCACGTGGCGCTCACCTTTGGCGAGTTAGATGCGAGCCAGCCCATGTTGGGTAGAATTCATTCAGAGTGTCTGACCGGCGATGCGTTGTTTAGTCTGCGTTGTGACTGTGGTTTTCAGCTACAAACCGCGATGCAAAATATTGCCGAGGCGGGGCAGGGATTTATTCTCTATCTGCGTCAGGAAGGCCGTGGTATCGGTCTGCTCAATAAGATCCGTGCCTATGAACTGCAGGATCAAGGTGCCAATACGGTAGAAGCCAATGAGCGTCTGGGCTTTGCCGCCGATATGCGCAAATACGACATGATCAAGCCCATGCTGGAGAAGATTGGTGTACAGCAGGTGAAGCTGATGACCAATAACCCCCGCAAGGTCAAGGCGATGAAGGAGCTGGGCATAGCGGTTATCGAGCGTGTGCCACTGCAGGTAGGTAAGAATCGTTATAACGAGGCCTATCTGAAGACCAAGTCCACCGAGCTGGGGCACATGATGTCTGAATATCACTTTAACGAAGAGCACCAAGGCTAACTCAGCTTATGCCTTGGTTAAGTTCACGGCACAGGCTCTGGTGTAACTCTTAAATATGAGTTAGCGCCGTGGTGACCTTAATGTGTCACCACGGCTTGAATACTCGCTGCTACTCTGCTTATTTAGCTATTTTAGCTATCTTGCCAATAACTACTCTCTGGGTTGAACCTGTTTCTCCTTGGCTTTTAGCAATGCCATTAGCTGATTGGTGGTGATGGCTATCTGATCTTGCAGCCGCTTACGCTCGAGCTCGGCGGCGTCGGAATCATCCCCCTGCAACGCCTGTAGTTCCAGTCGTAACTCTTCGAGTTTCTGTTTCAATTCTTTGATCTTCTTGTCGATCTCGGAGAGGTTTTCATCCTCTTCTGTCTCCTCAGCCTTACGCGCCTTATCCGTCTTGGCGGCTTCGCTATTGTGCAGCGACTTGCCGGTCGCGTCGGCGAGGGCCTTACGCCCAGCCTCAGACAGGCTGACCCTGTCGCCGCTTAACTGAGCTTGTTCACTGTCGCTTTGAGTTGGTTGTTGAGCCGCCTCGGGCGCATTGGGGTCGCGTACATCGAGAGAGCTCAGGCTCTGGGGGCCAAGAATCTGGGTCTCAAAGGGGTTTATACCGTTCACATTCATCTGCTTAACCTTCCTTGTTACTGGGTAGACCTAAATAATTAGGATGAAGAGTGGCCTAACATAGCTATCGGCAGGCTGAGTAGGAGCTTAAGCGGGTTTTGGCGCTATTTATCTGAGCTGGCTCGCAAATTCAGTGAGATCAACTGACTTAGTCGTCAGATTTACCCCAAATGTGTTGATTGACGCCGCTAGTGCTCGTTTTTTCCGCTTTGTCGTTGGTGTTGCGTTTAGGCTGAGTCGATTCGATAGGACGGCCGGCATCGCCGCGCAGGTGCGCAGGGATAGGCTCGCCGATCATCTTGAGGTAGAGGCGCTCCACCTTTTCCCTGGCCCACTGGGTCTTACGCAGGAACTTGAGGCTGGACTTGATGGAGGGGTCGTGGTTGAAACAGCGTATGTCGATGCGTCTGCCCAGCTCCTCCCAGCCGTAGTGGTCGACGAGGTCTGTGAGTAGGGCTTCGAGTTTGATGCCGTGTAGTGGGTTATTCGCCTGAGTCATGGTGATGCTTGATTAAACAAATTTGCCTTATTATACCAAGATACCCGAGACGTGTTCGATAAAAAAAGGGGACCTTGAGGTCCCCTGTTTAAATGATGCCTTTACTGGAAGCTAAGCTGCCACGCATCGATAGTGCCGGTGTCGCGACGGGCGCTATCTACGGCCTTCAGTGTCCAGGTGCCGGCAGATTCAACGCCAGACATGTCGACTGTGTAGCTCTTGATGATGTTGTCAGCGCTGCCGCCGCTGTTGTCATGTAGCACGGCTACCTGGCCACTTGGGCTGTGCAGTTCGACCTGCAGATCGCCGATGTAGGTGTGGGTAATGTTAACCGTTACCGTTACCGTGCCTGAGTCGCCGCTGCGAGTCACATCGATTGGGCTGCTGATGCCTGCTGGATCATTGTCTGGAATCGCATAGCCGGTGTTGTTGGTGTAGGTGGCTGCGCCGCCCGTGCTACCGCCAGAGCTCTGCTCTGTGTAGCTGGCCGTCAGGCTGACACCGCTAAAGTCGCTGTAACCTTGTACCATCACATAGTAGGTCCCCGCCTGTGGTGTGCTCACAGGGCAAGACTCGCTGTTACCGCCTTTCCATGGACGACAGTCGTAGCTGCTCAGGGTAGGCGCGGCGCCGTACTGCATGTAAAGGTCAGCATCGCCTGTACCGCCGCTCATGGCAAAGTTCAGATCGCTGGCACCAGCAGGTACTTCGATTGAGAAGTGTAGCTCGTCACCTTTCACGCCAGTCAGGTTGGTCTTAGCCACGCCATTTTCCAGCACGTTATCGCCGCTACCTGTTCCCGGATCGGTTGGGCCGTTACAAGAGGCATCTAGGTACTCTTTGGCAGCAACCGCGTCAACCAGACCATAACCTGTCTTGTCGTCGCGACCGGCAACATCGAGATCTTCAGCCGTTGCAGTCAGTGCGGCACGCACCTGAGCGGCGCTACACTCTGGATGATAGCTCCATACCAAGGTAGCAACACCCGATACGTGTGGTGTCGCCATAGAGGTACCATTGTAGTACTCGTAGTCTTCACCATCGGTGTTGGCTACTGTGACGTTTGTGCCTAGGTGAGCACGTAGTGCCTGACCTGTGGTGCGGTCGACAGATACCGAAACCATTGGAGCTTCGTTGTTGGTGTCAACCAGGAAGGGGTTTTGCAGACCTGGCAGCGCAGTGTTACTGAACACTATGGCTGCTTGGGCGCCGGCGTTGTTACATGCCTTCACCGCATCGATCTCTGGGTAGCTGGCACCTTGGTTACCAACACGCTCAACCAGACAGACTTTGCCTGTCATGTCGCCACAGTTAAAGACACCGCCCGATACGCTACATTCGGCCAGCTCGGCAGTGACAGAACCAGAGATTGGGGTGCCAACATAGTTGCCGCTGCTGTCTTTCACATAGCGGTTATGGGGGACTACGCCATTATCGAAGTATGACTGACCACCTGCTGTGATGTTAGCCAGGCGACCTTCACCCAGTGTAACGGTTGATAGGATAGCTTCACCCGGACCCGAGATCTCCACCTGATTGGTGTACTGAGAGAAGGCGGCGTGATCTTTATTGTTATCGACCGCAGCTACTGACATAACGGCATCGTATGATGCAGGGTAGCTGTGGGTGTTGTTACCGTCATTACCCGCGGCGGCGATCAGCAGAACGCCGTTGTTGGCGTGAGCCGCTAGGGCGTTTTTCTCTGTGGTGGTTGATTGAGAGCCACCCAGAGACATGGTAACTACGTTGGCGCCGTTGTTCACACAGGTGTCAACCGCCGATACCAATGAAGAGGAGTAGCCCCAACCGTCAGAGTTAAACACCTTCACCACGTGGATGTTGGCGTTCTGGTTTGGCATCACACCGACCACGCCGTCGCTGTTAGCGATAGCGGCGATGGTGCCCGCTACGTGAGTACCGTGGGCGTTGTGGGCACCTGGCTCATACCAGTTGCCTGTACCTGAGTTGTTGGTACCAGTCACATTGTTGCCACTCAGCTCGCTGTGGCTACGATCGTAACCCGAGTCGATAATACAGATGGTGCGGTTGCCAGCCATGCTGTCGCTCAGGCTGGTGGCACCCACAAAGGTTTGACCCCAAGGCGTGGTTTCGCTCAGCAGACGGCGTGGCACATCTTCTTCGACGTAATCCACATCGGCGCGCAATTTCAGAGCCTTAACCCCATTATTGTCCAGCTGCGCCGAGTAAGCGTTTGAGCGACCGATACGCTTCATCTGCTTGGCCTTCACGCTGTTCAGTGCTCTGTGCTGAGAGAAGACTTCGTTGGCTCTTGGTTGATACTCATTCAGGTTGTTGGCATCGGCCTGTGCGGCAGCCTGGGCATTCTTAAACTTGACGATATAGCGCTTAGGCAGGGGAGATGCTTGATTGATACGGGCATTATCAGCCTGAAGGTGGAGTCCTTTCGTCGGCGCTGCATTGACGTTTGCTGCAATTGCCAGGGCAAGTGCAGACAAAGACATAGCGACCGCAGTTGTCTTTTTAACTGTCATATTGTCTTCCATTTTAAAAGTTAGAATTAATAATTATTATTGGAGTGCATAGCAGCATGACCGCCACCATATGCGTTACTCGACAGTGAATCTATCTGTTGGTGACACATTTGTAAATAAGGTGTTAACCCGTTGGGAGGGCAAAAAATAATTGTATGCAATCGAATTTTTATGCACAGGCTATTCATTGAATACGATTGTATTATCGTAAAGACAGTGTGTTTTTGAGTATTTATTCGAATTTTCAGACTGTTTATTTTCTTTGGGTGTCGCCTGTAAGCATGCGACGGGAAATTGACCTTAATTTATAAGTTTTTGTAATTATTAATTAATTGATATTCCATAATTGTAATAACATATAGCTAATAGTTATATGTTGTTGCAATTGTAACAATCGTGGTGCTCCATAGCAGTTGGCTTTATAGCCATTTTTAATGGTTAGGTATGCTGTAAGTTTCAGAAGTGTCTGGTGTACCGTCTAGTAGTGGATCGTCTGGTAGTGGATCGTCTGGTAGTGGATCGTCTGGTAGTGGATCGTCTGGTAGTGGATCGTCTGGTAGTGGATCGTCTGGTAGTAGATAGTCTGCTAGCGGATCGTCTGTTAGTGAATAGTCAGTGGACTTTGTCGCCGCGCTAGCATGAGCCGGCTGAGTATAGGTTGAGCCAATAAGGGCGCCTGAACCCTGTTGTCGCGGCAAGTAACGAATAGACGAAAAAGGTCGTTAAAGAAAAGGTACCTAATGAAAAAGGCAGCCAATGAAAAAGGCACCTTGGGGTGCCTTAGTCGGTTTAAGGTTTCTGAGCCTTTAGCTCATCTTCTCCTAGTGCTTAGCCAGGCTCTGGTAGCCGCCGCCATTATAGGTGTTGCTGTAGCCGAGTTTTACCAGGCTCTCCTGGGCGATACCGCTACGACGGCCGCTGCGACAATAGAGCACCACAGATTGATCTTTGGCGATGCCTTGCTTGGTAAACTCTTCGGCAATGATTTCGAAGGGAATATTAATCGCGTTCTCTAGATGCCCCTCGGCAAACTCCTCCGGGGTTCTGACATCAACGACCATGGCCCCTTGCTGTATATGCTCCCAGGCAACCTTAGGGTTTTTCTCTTCGCCATAGCTTGGCGCCGACAGGCCCATGATGGCGACAAATAGCAGCGCCATCAGGCTTATGATTGATTTGGGTAGCATCTTATTGGCTTGTCTCACGTTGGCTCCTTGTGATCTGTGAGTTATTTCATGCGGGCCAATTCCGCTTCAGTCTTGATCCCCATCTTCTTCATTAACATGGCGGCCGGACAGAAGCCGGTAAAGGCGCTTTGAAATAGATTAGCGCCTACAAAAGCCGTTAGCCAGATAAAATTAGGGTGGACAAAGGTCGTGAGCAGCAAAGACAAGATGACCATAAAGCCTGCAAAGGCGAAAATACTACGTTCGACAGACATACTGTATCTCCTTAAGATTGCGGATTAACCGCGGCAAAGTATTCGGGGCGGTGACGCATCACGGCGTAATAGAGCACGGGGATCACCACCAGGGTTAACAGGGTTGAAACCAAGATGCCGAAGATAAGACTGATGGCCAGGCCGTTGAAGATCGGATCATCTAAGATGAATAGGGCTCCTATCATGGCGGCCAGTCCGGTCAGCATGATGGGCTTGGCCCTGACGGCGCCAGAGTGGATCACCGCCTGCTCGAAGGGCACGCCCGCGGCGGTTTCCTGGTTAATAAAGTCCACCAAGAGGATGGAGTTACGCACGATAATCCCCGCCAGGGCGATCATGCCTATCATAGAGGTGGCGGTAAATTGCGCACCCAGCAGGGCATGACCCGGCATCACCCCTATGATGGTGAGCGGAATGGGCGCCATGATGATCAGTGGCACGCTGTAGGAGCGGAACTGACCCACCACAAGGAGGTAGATGGCGATCATACCCACGCCATAGGCGATACCCATGTCTCTGAAGGTCTCATAGGTGATCTTCCACTCCCCGTCCCAGAGCACGGCGATGCTGTCCAGTCCAGAAGGCTGGTTAACATAGTGCTGATCGAAACCCAGACCACCCTCTTGATTGATGCTGCCGGCGATCTCGAACATGCCATAGAGTGGGCTGTCCAGTGGGCCTGCCATGTCGGCCACCACCATGATCATAGGGATCATGTTCTTGCGTATGATAGGCGCGTCTATGGCCCGCTTGTGTATGGTGATCAGCTCGGAGACTGGCACAGAGTTACCCGATGCGTTGGTGAGCCTGAGGTTGAGCACCTGCTCGAGATCCACCTTGGCGCCTTCCTCCAGCTGAAGCTTGATAGGCACAGGCGATTTCTGATTAGGCTTGTGCAGGTAGCTCACCGCCTTGCCGCCCACCGAGGTGGCCACCAGATCGACGATATTGCTGTAGGGTACACCCATCAGGCTGGCCTTGGCGCGGTCGATATTGACCTGCCATTTCTGCTGTGCGGCCGGCAGGTAGATGTCTATATCCACCACATCCTGGGTGTCGTGAAATAGCTGCTGCAGTGCTCTGGCGGCGGTTTCACGCATCTCGGCGTTAGGGCCATAGACCTCGGCCAGAATTGGCGACCACACAGGTGGGCCTGGGGGGACTTCGACTACCTTGACGTTGGCATTGTATTGCTTGGCGGTGGCTTGCAGTGCTTCACGTACTGCTGATGCAATGCTATGGCTGTCTCTGTTGCGATTGCCTTTATCGACTAAATTGACCTGAATGTCGCCGAGCTCCTGACTCTGTCTGAGGAAGTAGTGACGCACCAGGCCGTTAAAGTTCATGGGCGCGGCGGTGCCGGCATAGAGTTGGTAGTTGTCCACCTCTTCGACCTTATCCAGCTCTAGGGCGAGTGCCTTGAGTACGCGCTGGGTCTGCTCAACCGGTGTGCCTTCTGGCATGTCAAGCATCACCTGAAACTCCGACTTATTATCGAAGGGCAGCATCTTGAGCACCACCAACTGACCTACGGGCAGGGAGACGGCGATCATGATCAGCAGGGCGATGGCGGCGCCCAGGCCAATCCTTGCCTTACCGGCCTGCTTGCCTCTGACGAAGGGGGAGATCAGCCTTGTAAACAGCCTCAGCATGCGATCGTCCACGTCATGTTCACTGTCAACGCCTTGGTGTTGATGACCCTTGAGCAGCTTAGTGGCCAACCAGGGGGTGACGATGAAGGCGATGGCCAGGGAGATCAGCATCCCCATGCTGGCGTTGATGGGAATAGGGCTCATGTAGGGGCCCATGAGGCCAGAGACGAAGGCCATCGGCATCAGCGCGGCGATCACGGTAAAGGTCGCCAATATGGTGGGGCCGCCCACCTCGTCGACGGCAACGGGGATCAGCTCGACGAAGGAGCGTTTGCCCAACGCCATGTGCCTGTGGATGTTCTCCACCACTACGATGGCGTCATCCACCAAAATACCGATAGAGAAGATTAAGGCGAACAGGGATATACGGTTGAGCGTAAAGCCCCAGGCCCAGGAGGCGAACAGGGTGATTGCCAGGGTGATGATGATGGCGATGCCCACCACCACAGACTCGCGTAGCCCCATGGTGAGGAAGACCAAGATCACCACGGCCGAGGTGGCAAACACCAGCTTGAGGATCAGGGTGTTGGCCTTGTCGCCCGCCGTCTTACCATAGTTTCGTGAGACGGTGATGTTCACATCGTCGGGTACCAGGATGTTGTCTATCTTGTCCAGACGCTCGAGGATCACATTGGCGATATCCACGGCGTTCTCGCCCGGCTGTTTACCGATGGCGATGGTGACCGCAGGATAGATGGCCGACTTATCGCCGTGCCAGGCGTGCTGAGTCGGGATGTCGCTGTTGAGGCTAATCTTGGCGATGTCGCCTAGGTACACGGGGGCGCTCTGGCCCGATTCGTCCTGATAGACGGCGACGACCAGCTGCTCAACCTCTTGTTTAGATTTTAAAAACTGCCCAGTTTGAACCTTGATCTCCTGATTGTCCTGTACCAGAGATACCGGCATAGAGACATGGTTATTGCTCGACAGGCTACGGTTGATATCGTCGTAGGTGAGGCCATAGAAGCTCATCTTAGCGGGATCGATCCGCACGTTGAGGCTGATCTCATGGCTGCCGACACTGTAGATCTCACGGGTGCCCGGAATGCGTTTCAGCTCACTCTCCAGCCCCTTGGCGATATGGGTCAGCTGCTCGGCGGATTGCGTGTTGTCTTTCGACCATAGGGTCAGGCTGACGATGGGCACGTCGTCTATGCCGCGGGGCTTGATCTGTGGCTCGCCCACGCCTGCCTGGCTGGCGACCTTGTCCTTGTTGGAATAGACCTGATTGTAGAGCTTGACGATCGCCTCGTTACGGGGAACCCCTACCTCGAAAATGGCGATGATCAGCGCGCCGTCCGGCTGGGAGAAGGAGTAGAGAGTGTCTATCCCCTTGATCTGTGAGATCACCTCCTCCATGGGCTGGGTCACCAGGTGCTCGACCTCGCTCGGCGTGGCGCCGGGAAAGGGGATGTAGATATCGGCAAAGGTGACGTCTATCTGTGGCTCTTCCTCCTTGGGGGTTACCATGACGGCGAACAGACCCAGCAGCAGGCCAAGCAGGGCCAGCAAGGGAGTGATGGCACTGAGCTGGAACATGGCCGCCAGGCGCCCGGAAAATCCCAGATGCTTTGGGCTGTACTGATTATCTTGGTGTCGATCTTGCTGATTCATATCTATAGGGCTCCTATTCGATCACCAGATCTATTGTTTCAGCTTCAGCAGCACTTGATAGGCGTCGACGGCGATAGTGTCGCCGTCACTCAGGCCTGACAGCACCTCGAAGCTATCGCCCTGCTTATTGCCTAGGCGCACCTGATTAAGCATGAACTGATTGTTCTGCATCAGGTAGACCGCGCTCAGTTCGTTGCTGTAGATCACCGCAGACTCAGGGACGGTCAGGGTTTCTCGATCGCCGGCGTTGAAGCTGGCCTTAACCCACATGCCGGGCATCAGGTTGGGTTCCTGAGGCGGCAGTTCGATACGCGTCTTATAGCTGTGGCTCTTGGCATCGGCGAAAGAGAAGATGGTCAGGGCGTCCGACTCTAGCTCCTTACCGTTGGTCAGCACTAGCTTCATCTTAGGGTTGGCGCGCAGTGCGTCTATGTAACGCAGGGGCACATGGGTGACGGCGCGCATATGTTCGGTGGCAAAGCCGCTCAGCAGGGGCTGTCCCGGTGATACGGTTTCACCCACTTCCACATGGCGTTTGGTGACCACGCCGGCAAAGGGCGCATTTACCGTGGTGTATTGCAGAGACTCGTTTGCCTGAATGATACGAGCCCTAGCGGCACTGACGGCCTGGGCCGAGGCGCGGGCGTTGGCGATGGCTTGATCCATATCCCCCTGGGAGATGGCGCCTTGGGGGAACAGCTTCTCGTAACGCTTACGCTGTTTTTGCGCCTCTTCGTTTTGGGCCTGGGCGCGGGCAAAGTCGGCCTCGGCGGCCGCTAACTCGGCGCCTTGGGCCTTACTGGTGATCTCCAGTAGTGAGGCGCCCTGGGGCACTATGTCGTTAACATCATAATTGATCTTGATGATGCGGCCCGAGGTTTGCGCCGACACAGTGGCCGACTTCACCGCCTCGAGCTGCGCATCTAAGGTGATCCACTGGGGCTGAGATTGTTTGGCCAGCGTCATGGTGGGGAGCTCGTTGGCACCTGATATCAGGCTGACGAGCGACAGCAGAATGCCGATGGAAAATGCGTGTTGTACTTGCATGGAAGATCACCTCTTAAAACTTCATAAGAAAATTCTAATGGACTTTTTAAGCTTGTGCAATCTTTTATTAGAAAAATGCGATTGAAGGGGCGAAAATCCTTTGCCCCCTTTAAAACTAATCGTTTAAATAGTAGGTCAGGGTCGAAACCACTCTGACTTTCTTGATGCTGGGCGTGTTGCTATCACGATTGCTGATGGTAAATTGCCCCTGAGACGCCTGTTTAATCTTGCCAAGTTGCGAGGCGGAATCCTTGGCAAACTTCTCGGCGGTTTGACGGGCATTTTCCGTCGCCGTCTGCACCATCTGTGGCTTGAGTGTATTCAAGCCGGTGAAGAGGAATTCGGTGCGGCCGTTGTAATCCTGATTGGAGATGGCGATTCCTTCCTTGGCCAGCTCAATAAGGTTACGCTGAGTGCCCAGTAGCAGATCCACCCGCTTAGTGTAGAGGGACACTGTGACCTGCGCCGCGTAGCGGTACTTGACGTTAGGATCGACATAGCCCTGGGCCTGCCTGTCTTCGATGGAGGGGAGGGAGCTGGAGATCTCATCTTGCGTAAAGCCTTGTTTGATGAGGAATGCGATCACCTTATCCGTCTTGCTCTGTACCTCCTGATAGAGGGTGTTGAGATCATTATCGACCTGGGTGAAGCGGATGGGCCAGATGGCTGTATCGGCCTTAACTTCGACTTCGGCGAGGCCCTTGACCGTTACGGTTCTTTCCATGGCGCGCATCTTGATGATGCTGTCGCCCAGACTAGTGCCTAATAGATAGAGACCGGCGCAGATGAAGCCGCCTAAGAGAATACTTGCCAGAGATTTTTGCATGGGTAAGCGTCCGGGTTGCTTTGAGGTAAGGCCAGCATATGCCTGTTTTATTAGGTTTTCCAGCGGAATAGCTTTTAGATTTTATTGCTGGGTTGCCAGAGTTCCACCTTGTTGCCGTCGGGGTCTATAAACCAGCCGAAACGGCCGAACTCTGAGTCCTCGGTTTCTGCGATAAGCTCGGCGCCGCCTTCGGCCACCTGAGAGAGAGCCTCGTTGAGATCATCGACGATCAGGTTAAACATAAATTCTTTGCTAGAGGGGTGCAGATAGTCGGTATCTTTTCCCATGGGGGTCCAGACGCTATAACCACCGGCGGCCATAGGTATCAGGTTATCGAGATAGAATGCTGCGCCGCCCCACGCCTCTACCGGTACCTGTAGGTAGGTCTTGTACCACTGTGCGAGTTGTTTGGGGTTATCACTCTTGAAAAATATGCCGCCTAAACCAATTACCTTTGCCATCGTCCATCTGTCGTCATGGGTGCTTTGTATTAACTGTAGAAAAGTTTTCCGATAACTACAAAAAAGCCGCAGTAGGCTGCGGCTTTTTTTGGGGCAGTGGTACAAGTTAGAACTTGTAGTTGTACTGCATAGAGTAGTAGGTGGCGTTCGAGCGGGTAGTCGCGTGAACCATACCCGTATCTGGACCGATTGGCAGGCCGCCCGTGATGGCGCTGTGCTCGATAAGATCCACATCTTCACCGCGGACGAAGGCGACACCGAAGTCCAGGCTAGCGTGCTTACCCAGATTATAGGTGGCACCGGCGGTGAACCACTGACGGTCAGAGTCAGGGATGGAGATAGAGCTGACTTCGCCAACGACCCCTTGGTCAAACATGTAGCCGGCGCGCAGCGTCCAGTCATGGTTGAGGGTGTAGGTACCGCCGACGCTGAATAGCCAAGAGTCGTCCCAGGCGTAGGTCTTCAGGCTGGCCTCTGGTGCCACGGGAACACCGCCGATGGTGCCGTCGATCACTGTGATCTCTTTAAAATCGCCCCAAGTGGTGAGCTGCGCCGTGTAGTGCAGGGCAAACTTCTCGGTCAGCTGATGGAAACCCGCCACCTGAAAGATGTCCGGCATAGGGATGTTAATTTCGTCGAAGGCTACGTTGGCACCGGCAACAGGGTTATACATGTCGATGTCGCCCGTCGCCTTAAAATCTGGGCTGAAACGGTAGCTCATACCGAATCTGTGATCGGCGTTGATCTCATAGACGGCGCCTATGATGCCGCCAAATGCTACGCCGTCGGCATCAACATCAACAAGATCCTGTTGAACCGGGCCTGTTTGTGTCGGGACCTGGCCGCCACGAGTCAGGGTACCTTTACCATAGATCATATCTACACCGGCGCCGATGCTGAAGTGATCATTGAAGCGGTAAGAGGCGCTCAGGTTAAAGTTGAGCGTGGTCACTTCTGTCTTACCCAGAAGATCAAGCGGGGCAGGCAGGCCGTTTACCAGCTGCTGTGACATAGGTGTTGTGTCTGTACCTGTACCGAAGTTGCTGAACATGGCAACACCATAGGCAAACTTGTCGTTTACCGGGCTGACATAGTAAAAGTTAGGAATGATCTTGGCCTCAGCCGCATCCTCTACGTGACCGTAGTGGATCTGACCAAGAGCTGAATCTATGTAGACATCTTTTACGCTGACTTCGACGTCGGCGTAGGTCAGGCCCATAGAAAGTTGCTTCTCATCAAACAGGGCCATAGCCGCTGGGTTGCGAGACAGCACCGAGGCGTTGTCTGCAATCACGGCATCACCGGCAAATGCGCGGCCGACACCAGTGGCTGATTGGCTGTTGAGTTGGAAACCGGCGGCCATCGCCTGGGAGCTGGCGAGTGTGACGGCTACTGCGAGTATAGTCTTGTTGAAACGCTTCATAGTTTGTTCTCGTTATTGTCGGGCAGGCTGTATGCATGCGCTCGTGCTTTAGTTGCGGCGGCCAGACCCATTTTATAATTCCCGTGCATAGTAGGGATGAGGTGTTACCTCAACAACTCCGACCAGATACAACTTTTTGTTGACTTTGTGTTAAATGAACTGTCGGTTTCATGTTGGCGACTTGGCTCTTGTTTGAAGAGCTGGTTGATGGCGCTATGTCACGTAGATTCTTGGTTTGGTTAAGGTTTTGCTAAAGGTTAACGGGATGTGAATTGGCAAATTGTAAGTAAAATTTTTGCAGTATAAAAAAAGCGTACACCTGTACGCTTTTTTGATCTTCCGCTCATTTTTGCGTCAGCGGAGTGAACGCCTAGCCTCAGAGTTTTTGGCTAAATTGCTCGAACTGTTCGCGGGTGCTGCTCGCGGGCTTAGATATCAGGCTTACCAGGGTACCGGCCAGGGTGGCGAAGAGGAAACCAGGTAAGATCTCGTACAGGTCAAAGATGCCGCCCGTGCTCTGTTTCCACAGTACAACAGTGATGGCACCAACGACGATAGTGGCAACCGCGCCGTTGCGGCTGTAGCCGCGCCAGAAGAGCGACAAAATCACCACAGGGCCAAATGCCGCGCCGAAGCCGGCCCAGGCATAGCTCACCAGGCTCAGTACGCTGCTCTCAGGATTTAGGGCGATGAGGCCTGAGATAACCGCTATGGTCAGTACCCCAATACGACCTATCATCATCAGCTCCTTGCTGCTGGCCTCGGGTCTGAGCCACTTCTTGTAGAAGTCTTCGGTGATCACGCTAGAGCACACCAGCAGCTGTGAGTCTATGGTACTCATGATGGCGGAAAGAATCGCCGCGATCAGCAGGCCACCAATCCAAGGGTTAAAGGCGGCGTGGGCCAGATGAATAAAGACAGTCTCTGGGTTGTCTAACGGTTGCTCGGCAAAGTAGAGGGTACCTGCGAGGCCGGTTGCCAGGGCGCCGAAGAGCGCCACTATCATCCAGCTCATGGCGATGCGGCGTGACACCTTAAGATCGTCGGCGCTGCCGATGGCCATGAAGCGTGACAAAATGTGGGGCTGACCAAAATAACCTAGGCCCCAGGCGAGCAGGGATGCCAAGCCTATCACAGTGGTGTTGTCGCTCAGCAGCGACAACATGGCAGGGTCCAGGCTATGGATGCCATTTTGGGTCTCTGGTTGACTGAAGATGGCCACCGGCACGATAAGCAGGGCGATAAGCATCAGGCAGCCCTGGAAGAAATCAGTCCAGCTCACCGCAAAGAAGCCGCCGACGAAGGTGTAGGTAACTATGATCCCCGAGCCGATAAGCAGAGCCAGGTTGTAGTCAAGGCCGAATACCTTCTCGAACAGTATGGCGCCGCCGACCATGCCCGATGAGGTATAGAAGGTGAAGAAGACGAGAATGGTGACTGCCGAGACCAGCTTGAGCACAGACTGCTTATCTTCGAAGCGCTTTTCGAAGAAGTCCGGCAGGGTGAGGGCGTTGTCGGTAAACTGGGTGTAGATCCGCAGGCGTTTAGCCACGAACAGCCAGTTGAGCCAGGCACCGAACACCAGGCCTATGCCGATCCAGGCTTCTCCCAGGCCGCCGAGGTAGACGGCGCCAGGTAGCCCAAGCAGCAGCCAGCCGGACATGTCCGAGGCACCTACGCTGAGCGCGGTGACGGCCGGTCCCATGGAGCGGCCACCTAAAATATAATCGTCGACAGAGTCGGTTGCTTTATAAGCCCAAAGGCCAATGCCCATCATCAAGATGAGGTAGCCGAAAAAAGTAATTAATATCGGTAATTCAATATTCATGCTTGCGCCATATTATTCTCACGCCAATGCCATATCGGCTGGGGTGCTAACCCAGACTAAAGCGGTTTTGGCATGTCTGTTTTAAGTGAACTTGCTATGCTAGCAGATGTTTGAGCTCTAGCTCAAACTTGCTCTGAAATGTGATCAAGATCTAGGCCGTATCGGTCGATTAATTGGCAAATAATACGGAAATGTTGAGGACTTGTTGGTCACTTAGAGGAGTTTATGCCCGTATCATGTTAGCGACGACCAAATTTTAGCTATCCAAATAAAAGGGAGCTAACCTAGGTTAGCTCCCGACTCGAGATTATCTGCCACTTCCCTTCATGGGGTGTTTGATAGACAGCCCTTAAATGAAAGACTCTTTTACTTCGTCTCTCACATAGTCCAGATCCGTGGCGTGCTCACCGACTAGGAGGACATAGGCGTTATCGGCCTTAAAGCCCATTCCCTGATAACGATTATCGGCGAAGGCCTCCTCTAGCACCATGCGCTCTTCAAGCGGCACGATAAACAGGGTGACCTTGCCCTGCCTGCCCTGCATCACCAGATGGATGCTCTTCACTCCCTGGAAGTCACAGTAGGTGCTATAAAGCACACGACCGGGCTGCTCGGTAAAGTGGGCATGGTTGAGACTGGTCAGCGAGGCCAGCTGAGTATTGACCTCATCGACGCTGATGTTCTGCTCACTCTTCATCGCCATCTCTTCATGATAGACATGGGCCAGGGCGTGTTGCCCTAAGTCGACCGGGGCGAGACGCAGCAGGGTGAAGCTTATGCTTGCGATGAAGGCGATAGAGGCCACCAGGGCCAAGGTAAAGCCCGTCTTGCGGCGCTCAACCTGATGCTGATGTAGCTGCTGATTAAGCAGTAGCTTGGCCTCGAGATCCTCTGGCACCTCAACCTTCAAGGCGGCCTCGAGTTTCTTGTCTAATAGCTTAAGGTCGTTTACGAAGGCTGTGCGCTCACTCGATTCGTGCATCGACCCAAGAAACTCTTCGTCCTGGCGATGTGGGTTTTCATAGGCCTCGCGGCGGAATTTTAGCTCATCCATTGGAGCGCCCCCTGGTTTGCGTGTCATCGAGAATCTCTTTTAGCTGATTTCTGGCGCGAAATAAGCGAGTCATTACGGTATTACGATTCAGATCTAAGATGCCGGCGATCTCTTCGCCGCTGAAGCCGCCGATCACCTGTAGGATCAAGGGTTCGCGATACTCGACTTCGAGTTTAGCTATCTGACGCCTGAGCATATGCTGCTCCATGTTCTCCTCGCTGGAAGAAGAGATATGGTCGGCGATATCGGCCTGCTCCACATCCGAGTAGTCGAACTGCTTACGCTCGAAGCGGCGGGCATTCTCACGCCGTAATATGGTGATCAGCCAAGCCTTGGCTGCCTTGTCGTCCTTTAAAGACTCCAAAGAGCGCCAGGCCCGTAAGAAGGTTTCCTGGGTGATATCTTCGGCGATATGCTTATCCCCGCACAGCCAATAAGCGTAGCGGAACAGATCGCCATGAAGTGCCCTGACAAGGCTATCGTATCGTCGTTGTTTATTCAGCATGTCTCTATTGACCGACTTTTTCGGTTTTTTATTTCGTATCACGCTAAACATTTTTTACTCGCAGCATAGAAAGGAGAGAAGGCGCGTCAATTGTTTCGACTAAGTTACCGCCATTGGCGCGCCTGAGGCAAGTTTGTTAGAGGGGATTTAAGGGGCTTAGGGCCGATTGTGTGCGTTGGGGCGCCGCTTTGGGGGCATTTTTCACCGCGCGAATCACTTTTTCGACGTCAAGCCCCTTTCCGTCTGGACTATATCCCTGACGCTGTATGGCTTGGATCGCCAGGTCGAGTTCCTTGCTAAGGGCGGCGATATCGGTCAGGGTGACTGATCTACCCGACCGTTGGCTCATGTGACGCTGCAGGGCAACCAGTGCCTCGCCCGTCTTGCCCTCACGGCAGGCGGTTTCAAATTGGCGCATGGCATCAGAAACCTTAGGCGTGTTGATTGGCTCTTGAGTCGTTTCGCTTCTCGCCGCCCCATGACGGTAGCCTTGGTAGTGGCGGTACCAGAGCAAGATTGTCGCCAGCCAGAGCAGGGCGAACAGGCCGCTGATGCTTGGCCAGTAGCCAGATTGCTGCCCTTGAACGCTGACGACGCTTGTCTGGGAGCGCTCCTGGCTTGCTGCTGGGGCAACGCTGATGCTGCGTGCTGGCAGTGTGGCAAATTCCTGTTTCTGAGTGCGGCTGTTCCACCAGGGGATGCGGATCTCGGGTAGGGTATACTCACCCGCTTGAGTGGGCACTATTGCCATGGTCTGGTTGAGCTGGGCGACCACCTGTTTATCGCGTACATAGGTCTTGCGCTGGGGATTTTCAGGATAGAGCTTAAAGGCATCGGGCAAAGTCAGCTTGATGGCTGGCAGGCTGGTATCATCTGCATTTGAGGCGATCAGGCGGATGTTGCGTGTAATAGGCACGCCCACCTGAAACTGGGCATCCTCACGCCAATCCTCTCTTAAGACTACAAGATCGCTCACCAGCCAGTCGCCCTGGTAAGACTTAGGGATAGGCAAGACCTCTATCTCACTCGGCGCGGCCTTGGCCTGCATGGGACGACTCTCGTTGAAGGAGAACATGCCTCCGCGACGGGTGGACTCCACCAGGACATCGCCGGAGAAGCTGGCGCCGGAGAGTGACAGCGTACCCGGCTTGTCGGCGATCAGGCTATAGGTGCGTTCGATCACCCGGTAGCGTCGACCGTCGATGATCTCTGTGCCATCGACATCGTCTCCCAATTGCTTGAGCTGCGCCCCCTCGACATTGGGTGCGCTGATCACGCCGCGCTGGAGCTCGACACCAAGATAGAGCTTGACCTTATAGGTGATCAACTGGCCCACATAGGCGGTCTCGGTCGAGACGCTGCTGCGGATAAACAGGTTTTTCATCTGTTGGGGCTGGCTGCCGGCGGCGGCTACCTTGAGCTCGATAGGTTCTGAACTTATGCCATCTATGGTCAAGGCGGGAATGAGCACTGTGCCTGTTTTTTTCGGCGCCAGCAGGATCTGCCAGCGGGTCTCCTTGCTGGCGTCGAAGTTCATGATCTGAGTGCTGCGACTGACACTAGTGCGCCCGACAATAAAGTCTTTCAACAGGGCGCTGGTGTCTAGGCTGGCGTTGTTTACGTCGTCATCGGCCTTGATGCTGAGCACCAGATATTCTCCCTGGATGGCGGGGTTTCTGTCTACCGAGGTTTCTACCTTGGTTAAGGCATAGGCTGGTGCTGACAGGATGAGTGTCAAACAGGCTAAGGTCAAAAAGCGTCGTATTACCACTGTTGATTGTCCTTTATGGTCGCCCCCTGACGGCGGCGTTTCTGATATTCCAGTTGCATCTTGTTTCGCAGCAAGACCTGGGGGTCGTCGACCACCCCGGTTAGGGCTCGTTGCATCTCGGGGGGAAGTTCTTCCGGCGCAATGGCGCTGCTCGCGGCCGCTACAGGCTCGCCTTGCTCATCTGCATCGCCGGGTTTGCCCTGGGTCATATTCGCGGCCTGGGCCTGGGCTTGAGTGCTCTCTTGTTCGGCTTGCGCTTGTCCCATCTGCTGGCTGGCGTCTGATAGACCCTTGTTAGCATCGGCCTGGCTGTTAGCCTCTTTGCCCGGATCGGCGCTCATCTGGGCGTCATTATCAGTGCCTGCCTGCTGGTCTTGCGACTGACTATCCTGGTTAGCGCCTTGTTGGTCTGAGCCTTGTCCATTGTCTCGTTGATCATTCTGGCCTTGAGCCTGCTCTTTAGATTGCTGGCTTTGAGACCTTTGGCTTTTAGAACCCTGGTCTTGAGACTGCTGGCCTTCAGAGCCCTGACCCGATTGTTGATCGCCCTGGCCTTGCTGCTGGCCTTGATTTTGCCCGGCGCCGTCTTGTTGGGACTGCTCTTGCTTATTTGAGTCCTGCTCCGACTGTTTCTGATCCGATTGGCCTTGACCTTGGCTAGCTGGCTCTTGCTGTTTTAACTGCTCAGCCAACTCGAGGTTGTGTTTGGCCTGAGTCAGCTCAGGGTCTTTCTTTAGCGCCTGCTGATAACGCTCGATGGCCTTGTCGAGTTCATTGAGCTGCATCAGGCTGTTGCCCTGATTAAACAGGCCATTAGCCGAATCATCCTGCTCGAAAAGCTCGAGCGCCTCTTGATAGTCGCCATTCTTGTACAGGGATGAGGCCTTCCACTGGGGCGAGGTAAACTGCTCGGCCGCGCCTTGATAGTCTTGTGCCTGGTAGGCCTGCATCGCCCTCTGATCGTTCGTGCTGAAGGGATGTTGCCAGCTGGCAGCCTGGGCCTCTGGGCTTGGGGAGAGGACCATCAGGCAGGCCAGCGCGGCGAAGGCGTGTCTGAAATTCAGCAACGCCGGCAGCAGCAAGAGTAGGGCCAGATAAGGGCCGATATCTTGCCAGGCTTCCCCCTGGAGATCCGATGCCTTGGCATCGCTCTCCCGGCTGAGGCTCTGGGTCAGGGCCTTTAGGTCTTGACCATCGGCGCGGTAGGCAACTACTTTGCCACCGCTGTTGCCAATCACACTGTTTAGCAGAGTAAGATCGGTCTGGCTAACCACCACCTGATTGCTTATGTCTCGCATCAACTGGCCGTCCGGCAGGCTAATGGCGGCGCCCTGGTTTGTCCCCATGGCGATGATAGAGAGGCGGTAATTTGTATCGTCTAATATCGCTTTAGCTTCGCTGATTTGGTCCGGATTCACGCCATCGGCCAACAAGATGATATCGCCCTTGAGGTGGCCGCCCTGAACGAGTAACTGCTTAGCCTGCTTTAGGGCTGCAGGTAGGTTGGAGCCAAGTGCTGGCATGATCTCCGGCGATAGGGTTGGCAGCAGGTTCAGCAGGGTGGCGCTATCTCGCGTTAACGGGCTGATGGTAAAGGCATCGCCGGCGTAGGCCACCAGGCCCGTCTCGCCTTCCTTGAGGGTCTTGATGAGATCCGTCGCCTTAAACTTGGCCTGAGTCAGCCTGTTGGGTGTCAGATCGGTTGCGTACATGGAGAGTGACATATCCATCACGATCACCCGGCCCAGGTTAGACTCGAACACCGGAAGCGTCTGTTTGGTGAGCGCAGGGCCGGAGAGGGCCAAGACGCTAACTAGCCAGATAAAGGCGATGAAGCCCAAGTGTTGTTTCTTGTTGGTCGCCTGACCGCTCACCAACACCTTTGCCAGGTGCGGCGCGATATAACGGTTCCAGCTAGAGGCCTGATGGTGCTGGCGTCTTTGCAGCCAAAGCAATAACGCCAGGGGAATGAGGGCCAGCAGCCATTCGGGACGGAGAAAATGGATCATGAGGCGCTCCGTGGTAGACGTTGAACTAAGGCCTGTACGGCAGAGAAGCCGCTTAACATCATGAGCACACTGACAAGCAGGGCGATGGCCAAGGGATAGTAAAAGAGCTCGGCCTGTGGTCGATAGCTGAGTTGGTCGCTGTCGGTTGGCTCTAGCTTGTCTATCTCCTGATAGATCTGCTCCAGTTCATCTGAATTACGTGCCCTGAAGTAACGCCCCTTGGTTTTTGGGGCCAGCAGGGTGAGCTGAGCCTCGTCGAGATCCATCGACGGATTGACGCGCTCCTTGCCAAACAGGGTGCGGCGCTCCATCACCTCGGCGCCCACCCCTATGGTGTAGATGGTCACGCCTCGCTTGGCGGCGATATCGGCGGCCTGCTCGGGCGTGATGCTCCCTGAGTTATTTGAGCCGTCGGTAAGCAGGATAAGCACGCGGTTGCTTTGCTCAGCCTTGTCGAAACGTTTGACCGCCAGCGCGATGGCTTCGCCGATGGCGGTCTGTTTGCCCACCAGGCCGATTTGCGCCTCGGTCAGAAACTGGGCCACCGAGCGTCTGTCCTGGGTGAGCGGCGCCTGCAGATAGGCGTGATCGGCAAACAGAATCAGCCCCAGCTTATCGCCCTTGCGGCGTTCGATAAACTCGCTCATCACCTGCTGGACCATGGTGAAACGGTCGACCGTCTTACCATTAAGCACCATATCTTCTATCTGCATACTGCCCGACAGATCTACCGCCAGCATGAGGTCACGCCCCTTGCTGGGCAGTTCTATGGCGTCGCCAACCCAGAGGGGACGGGCAACGGCGAATATCAGCAAAGTCCAGAAAAGCCAATGGGGCCAGCGGCTGCGGCGAGGGGAGTTATCCAGTCCTGTCGTTGGCGCCTCAGCGACGCCGGGCATTTGTAGATGACCGCCGCTGGTCTGCTTGGTTTGTTTGCTGCCGCTTGGTTTGCCGAGAGAAAAGATAAGTGGTAGCGGCAGCAAAATAAGCAGCCAGGGCCAGGCTAGTGTGAACATGACACCTCCTTGCCAGCCTTGAGCGGCAGGGCCTTCTGCAGCCAGGCTTTGGCAGCATCTAGCAATTGCATGGCCTCACTGGGCGAGAGATTGCCCGCTTGGAAACGCCTTTCCAGCAGATCCGGTAGTTTAGGATCCATGGCTGGCACCTGAGCGCCTAGCCAGGCATACCAGGCATCACCTTGCAAGGAGGCGATCTGCTCCCGGGGCAGATAACTCATGGCGCTGCGTTTTAGCAGGCTGTTGACCGTCAGCGGCAGCTGAGGATCCTCAGGCGTCACTTGAGAGAGTAGTGTTAGCGCCTCGCGTTTGGCCGCCAGCTGCTTGCCTCTGCGTTTTATATAGATGAACAGAGTAGCCATCAGCATAAGCAGTAGCAGTGTCAGCAGATAGTAGCCATAGGCTAGAGGCCAGACGCCGATCGGGGCTGGGGTGATGATATCCTGCAGGTTGGCGAGCGCAGGTTGACTTGCCGCTTGCATCTACCTCAGGGCTCCAATTTGTTGGTTTAACGGCTGGGCCGCATCGATGCGTCTTGGCCGCGCGTTGATCTGATTCATCATGGTGATAAATCCCTGTTGCTGTGTTTGTTGCTGAGCCAGCCAGGCATCATAGCTACGTCTGTCTAATACCAGCTCCTTATCGCCATCCCTGACCGGGAATTGGAACTGTGGCGGCAGCTTAAGGGTGCCTTGCCTGAGGGGGTCAGTGATCAGAAAGGCACCGATATCGCAGTGGCGTTTAAGCTCGCTCAGCGGCCCCAGACATTGGGGGCTGAAATGGCTGCCGTCGCTGATGATCCAGATAAGCGAACCGGGTTTGGCGATTCGCCTCAGGCGCTGACAGGCCTTGAAGATATGCTCCGGCTGTTTCACCGGTTGGTCGAGCTGAGTCAGTTGCTGCTGGTGCACTTGCTTTATAGCCGAGATCAGTGCCAGCATGCCAGTTTGTCGGCTGCGGGGCTTAAGCTCTAGGTGTTCGTCCTCGCTGGCGATCAGCGCCCCCAGGCGATCGCCGTGGCCAATCGCTGCCCAGCCCAGGGTGGCAGCCAGATGCGCCGCCTGTACCGACTGCAGCATCAAACTCGAGCCGAAATAGAGGCTATGGCTGAGATCCAACAGCAGTAATACCGGGCGCTCGCGCTCCTCGACAAATAGCTTGGTGTGGGCCTTGCCGGTGCGGGCGGTCACTCGCCAGTCTATGGTGCGCACATCGTCACCGCTCTGGTAGTGGCGCACCTCGGCAAACTCCATCCCCCGTCCCTTGATGCTGCTGGCTCTGTGGCCGGCTAATGCGGCACGCGCCTTGGTCTTGCGTTCGGGCAGGGCTCGGGCAAGATTTTGGCAGGCTAACAGCTCTTTCTGAGTAAGCGATACGCCATCGGCAAATAGGGGTAAAGCATTCTGTCCCATTAAGGCACCGCTACCTGACTGAGAATATGGTTGATCACCTGATCGCCGCTGACGCCTTCGGCCTGGGCCTGGTAGCTGAGTAGCAGGCGGTGGCGTAGCACGTTGGGCACCACGGCCTGAATATCTTCTGGCGAGACAAAGTCACGCTCCATCAGCCAGGCGCGTGCGCGGGCGCAGCGTTCGATGGAGATGGTCGCGCGCGGGCTGACGCCATACTCCAGCCAGTTAGCCAGTTGATCGCTGTATTGCTGCGGCTGGCGGGTGGCCATGACGATATTGACGATATATTGCTCCAGCGGCTCGGCGAGATAGATATCCAGTGCGGCCTTACGGGCGGCGAACACCTCTTCCTGAGCGATCGGCTCAACTTTTGGTAGTTCGTGAGTAATGGCTTCGCTGCGGGACAGGCGCATGATCTCAAACTCGGTGGCGGCGCTGGGATAGTCGAGATTCAGGTGCATCAGGAAGCGGTCTAGCTGCGCCTCGGGCAGCGGGTAGGTGCCTTCATTTTCCAGCGGGTTTTGTGTCGCCATCACCAGAAATAGCTTTGGCAGCTTGTAGCTCTGTTTACCCACGGTAACCTGGCCTTCGGCCATGGCTTCCAATAACGCCGATTGTACCTTGGCCGGCGCACGGTTGATCTCATCGGCCAGGATCAGGTTGTGAAAGATAGGGCCTGCCTCAAACTCGAAGGTGGCCGTCTGGGCGCGGTAGATGTCGGTGCCGGTAAGATCCGCCGGGAGCAGGTCTGGAGTAAACTGAATGCGGTGGAAGTCACCCTCTACGCCATCGCTCAGCGCCTTGACCGCACGAGTCTTGGCCAGACCCGGTGGGCCCTCAACCAGTAAGTGACCATCGGCAATCAGTGCGATCAATAAGTTTTCGGTAAGAGTGGGTTGACCCAGGATCACTTTATCCAGGTATTCACGTAATGCATGAAATCGACTTAACGGCATGATGCTACTCGGTATTATCTATTGTGTGAGCTGTAGACAGCGTATCGGGTAAAAAATTCAGTGATAAACGCCTTACCGCAACCTTAGGTGTGTCAGGTGACCTAGGGAGCTTGGCGGCGCCAAATTTCAATCAGCAAAATAAGTTAGCATGCTTAAACAGGGATTTAAACTGGCTTTAATGGCTAATTTGTATTTTATTAAACATTGTTAATCAACATCTTTTTCGATATTTGTCGTTTAAAAACCAAACAGGTGTTTAAAACCTTGAAATAAGAAGTTAGAATCAGATCACACTTTGATGGTCTGACCTGTTGCGAGAGTGTAGCGAGATACCCAGGCAACGGGGTAGGGAAGAATAATAACGGCGTTAGTAGAAGCGTTTCTATCAGACGCGTCACGAGGGCAAAAGATGAGTGAACTACAGCAAGTAAGGAACGCGAAGGGCGATCGCATCGCGATAGTGATGGGGCTTCGAACCCCCTTTGCTAAGCAGGCGAGCGCTTTTCATGGGGTGTCGGCATTGGATATGGGCAAGATGGTGGTGAACGAACTCCTGTCTCGCTCGGAACTCGACCCGAAAGAGATTGAACAGCTCGTTTATGGTCAGGTAGTACAGATGCCTGCGGCGCCCAACATCGCACGCGAGATAGTCCTAGGCACGGGCATGAATGTGTCTACCGATGCCTATAGCGTGACACGTGCCTGTGCCACCAGTTTCCAGTCGACGGTCAATGTGGCCGAGTCCATCATGACGGGCAATATCGAGATAGGGATTGCCGGCGGTGCCGATTCATCGTCTGTACTGCCCATCGGCGTGTCGAAAAAGCTGGCCCATGCCCTGGTGGATCTCAATAAGGCGCGCAGCTTTGGTCAAAAGTTGGCCATCATCCGCCGTCTTGGACTGAAAGATCTGCTCCCCGTGCCTCCTGCGGTTGCCGAATACTCAACCGGCCTTTCCATGGGACAGACCGCAGAGCAGATGGCCAAGACCTATAACATCAGCCGCGCCGATCAAGATGCCTTGGCGCATCGTTCACATACCCTGGCGACGGAGACCTGGGATTCGGGTCATCTGCGTGACGAGGTGATGGTGGCACACGTGCCGCCATACAAATCTTTCATCGACAAAGATAACAACATTCGTGAGAACTCTTCGCTCGATTCTTACGCCAAGCTGCGTCCAGCTTTCGATCGTAAGCACGGCTCTGTGACGGCGGCCAACAGTACGCCGCTTACCGATGGTGCCTCGGCGGTACTCCTGATGAGCGAGAGCCGTGCCAAGGCTCTGGGTTATGAGCCGATCGGCTACATTAAAAGTTACGCCTTTAGCGCCATCGACGTGTGGCAGGATATGTTGATGGGGCCTTCCTACGCGACGCCGCTGGCGCTTAAGCGTGCCGGCATGGAGCTTGAGGATCTTACCCTTATCGAGATGCACGAAGCCTTTGCGGCGCAGACCCTGGCCAATATGCAGATGTTCGCCTCGAAGAAGTTTGCGAAGGCGAAGCTGGGCCGCGACCGCGCCATCGGCGAGATCGATATGGCTAAGTTTAACGTCTTAGGGGGCTCCTTGGCCTATGGTCACCCCTTTGCGGCGACCGGAACGCGTTTGATCACTCAAGTTTGCCGCGAACTCAAACGCCGCGGAGGCGGTACCGGCCTGGCAACGGCCTGTGCGGCGGGTGGTTTAGGTGCAGCTATGATAGTAGAAGTGGAGTGATCTCATGGAAAAAAGTTTTACATTAAATCGTCTCGACAACGGTATCGCCGTGCTGACTATGGATGTGCCTGGCGAGACCATGAATACCCTCAAAGCCGAGTTTGGCCCCGAGATCTGTGAGATGTTGGCCGAGATAAAGAGTGATGCCAGTATTCGTGGCGTAGTGCTGATCTCGGGCAAGCAAGATTCCTTCGTGGCAGGCGCCGATATCTCCATGTTAGATGCCTGTGCGACCGCCGAGGATGCCAGGGAGCTGTCCAAACAGGGCCACGAGGTGTTCTTAGCGCTTGAGTCGCTCTCGATTCCCGTGGTGGCCGCCATCAATGGTGCCTGTCTCGGTGGGGGCCTCGAACTGGCCCTGGCCTGTCATCAGCGCGTCTGTACCGACAGCAAGAAGACCATGCTGGGATTGCCAGAAGTACAACTCGGCCTGCTGCCTGGTGGTGGCGGCACTCAGCGTCTGCCGCGTTTAGTGGGTATTGCCAAGTCATTGGATATGATGCTCACCGGTAAGCAGCTGCGCGCCAAACAGGCGTTGAAGATGGGGCTGGTTGACGACGTGGTGCCTGAATCGATTCTGCTGCAGACGGCGATAGAGATGGCGCTGGCTGGAGCACGTCCGGTGAAAAAGCCTAAGTTGTCGACGGTGGAGAAGCTGCTCGAGGGCACACCTGTTGGTCGTAACATCATCTTCGAACAGGCGCTCAAGCAGGTCAATAAGAAGACTCAGGGTAACTATCCAGCGCCGGAGAAGATCATCGACTGTGTGCGTCAGGGCGTAACCAAAGGCATGGTGAAAGGCCTAGAGGTTGAGGCGCAGCACTTTGGCGATCTCGTGGCCTCAAGTGAGTCGGAGGCCCTGCGTAGCATCTTCTTTGCAACCACAGAGATGAAGAAAGAAACCGGCGCCGGCGATGTAACGCCAAAGGCGGTCAACAAGGTGATGGTGTTGGGCGGTGGCTTGATGGGGGGCGGTATCGCCTCTGTGACCACCACCAAGGCGAAGATCCCAGTGCGGGTGAAGGACATCAGTGAGATAGGTTTAAGTAACGCACTGGCCTATGCCTATAAGCTGCTGGCCAAAGGGGTGAAACGCCGTCACATGACGCCGGCGGTGCGCGATAACCTGATGGCGTTGATGACCACCACCACGGAATATAAAGGGATCAAGGATGCAGACATGGTGGTGGAAGCCGTGTTTGAAGATCTTAACCTCAAGCATCAGATGGTGCAGGATGTCGAGCGTGAATGTGGCGAGCACACGATTTTTGCCTCTAACACTTCATCCTTGCCAATCAAGCAGATCGCCGAGGCCGCCGAGCGTCCTGAGAATGTGATCGGTCTGCATTACTTCTCGCCGGTTGAGAAGATGCCGTTGGTCGAGGTGATTGCCCATGACAAGACCTCGCCGCAAACTATCGCCACCACGGTTGCCTTTGCCCGTAAGCAGGGTAAGACGCCTATCGTGGTGAAAGATGGTGCCGGTTTCTATGTTAACCGGATCCTGGCGCTCTACATGAATGAAGCGGCGAACCTGTTGCTGGAAGGTCAGAGCGTGGATCATCTGGATAAGGCCTTGGTAAAGTTTGGCTTCCCCGTAGGCCCCATGACGCTGCTCGATGAGGTCGGCATAGATGTGGGCGCCAAGATCTCGCCGATTCTGGAGCAGGAGTTGGGTGAGCGCTTTAAGGCGCCCGCAGCCTTTGACAAACTACTTGCCGACGATCGTAAGGGCCGTAAGAATGGTAAGGGCTTCTACCAATATGGTGCTAAGTCGAAGAAGAAGCTGGTGGATGAGAGTGTCTATGGCGTGCTTGGGTTAACACCTGGCACCGATAGCGAGCCAAGAGCATTGGCCGAGCGATGTGTGGTGCAGATGCTCAATGAAGCGGTTCGTTGTCTGGAGGAGGGGATTATTGCATCGCCACGAGACGGTGATATTGGCGCAATCTTTGGTATCGGCTTCCCGCCATTCTTAGGTGGCCCCTTCCGTTACATGGACTCCCTGGGTGCCAAGCACTTAGTTGAGACCTTGAAACGTTATCAAGATCAATTCGGTGAGCGTTTCGCGCCTTGTGATCGTTTAGTCGAGATGGCCGAGTCGGGCAGTAAGTTCTACGAATAGCCCTCCTTTATCATTAACAATGCGGCAACATAATGCCGCATTTTTTTTGCCTGAGGACTATTTCTGCCTATTTTTTGTTCATCTGTTATGTGAATTCGGTTATCATGCCGAGTTCATTTTGGCTGTTTTCAGCCTTCTGACGCCGTTGTAGTGAGGTAGTGTCTGTGGTGATTTATATTCTTGGTGTACTTATGGTGAGTAGTGTGGCGATGGGCAATATGGCTTTTCGTGCCGGACTAGGGGTTAAACGCTGGGCCATGTTAGGACTCATCATAGGGCCGGTCGCCTATCCGCTGTTTAGTACTCATAAGCGATTTGCGCTTAAGCGGGCGCAGGGCAAGCAAAGCGTTGCTATTAAGGTGTAGGGTTACACTCTTAAATCGCTTAGCGAGCCTGTAATGAGCAATGCCTAGCTTACAGGGGGCTTGTAGGATGAAAACTAAGATGAAGATCAAAAAAGGAGCTTATTGTAGCTCCTTTTTTATGTGTCTGGTTTTCTGAAGTGAATTGACGTCAACTAGTTCCACCAACCCTTTGCCGGGATCACTTCTAGGTGATTTAGGCCTTCAGGAAGTTTTACTTTCTTGCGCTCTGGTTTGTGGGTAAGTCCTAGAGCTTTTTTCAGTGAATCTAACATAATCATTCTCCTTAAGACTTAAGCAACGGCCGAGTTGATGAATTTAACGTGAGGGAACCCAGCGACTTCAACAGGTTTGAACTTAACGTGTGGGAACCCAGCGACTTCCATAGGCTTGAACTTAACGTGCGGGAATCCAGCGACTTCCATAGGCTTGAACTTAACGTGCGGGAATCCAGCGACTTCCATCGGCTTGAATTTAACGTGTGGGAATCCAGCGACTTCCATCGGCTTGAATTTAACGTGTGGAAATCCAGCGACTTCAACAGGCTTGAACTTAACGTGTGGGAACCCAGCGACTTCCATCGGCTTGAACTTAACATGCGGGAATCCAGCGACTTCCATCGGCTTGAATTTAACGTGTGGAAATCCAGCGACTTCAACAGGCTTGAACTTAACGTGTGGGAACCCAGCGACTTCCATAGGCTTGAACTTAACGTGTGGGAACCCAGCGACTTCCATAGGCTTGAACTTAACGTGTGGGAACCCAGCGACTTCCATAGGCTTGAACTTAACATGCGGAAAACCAGTTACTTCAATCGAACCATTGTTCAAGTTTTGAAGGTCTGCACTTGGAGACAACTCCAGAGGGTTGATTGATGCAGTTGATAGACCCATTGTAAAAGCTATTGCAGTAACTAGTCCGTTAATCATTGTCTTAATCTCTCAGGGTTGTTGAAGTTATGATGCCAACATTTTGCTGGCGCTTGAGAGATGTACTGCAGGTGTTATGCCAATTTTTATTTTTAGAGCTTTTTTAGTCTATATTGTTCCTCGTTAGCCTGTTTTTCATTTATTTCATGACTAGGCTTTTTTGTGGTGTGACACAGGGGTATAGCTAAAGCTTTCCTGTTTAAGGAGACCGGTAAAACTGGCTTCATTTACAGCCTTACTGTATATAAATCCTTGTATTTCCTCGCACTTTAGCGCTTTCAAAATGCTGAGCTGAGAAGCTTCTTCTACGCCTTCGCCGACCACTGAGAGTCCCATGTTGTGGGCAATGGTGATGATAGAATCGACCATTTTCAGATCTCTGTCAGACTTATCTATATCGTCAACAAAAGCCTTATCTATTTTTAGGGTGTCAATTGGGAAGCGCTTTAAATATGACAGTGACGAATATCCGGTGCCAAAGTCGTCTAACGCAAGGCTGACGCCCATCTTAGAGAGTTGCATCATCACCTTTATCGCCTTTTCTGGCTGTTTTATGACGGTTCCCTCGGTAATTTCAAGCTCAAGGTTGGCTGCAGGCAGCTGAGTAAGACGTAAAATTGACTCTATGCGCTGTTGAAGGTCCGGAAGTGCGAATTGTTGTGATGATAAATTGACGGCGACACGGCCGTCGAATAAATTTTGACGACGCCAATTTTGTGCCGCGAAACAGGCTTTACGCAGAACGACCTCGCCAATCTCGACAATGAGCCCGTTCTCTTCGGCCAACGGGATAAAGTCGCTGGGCGGAATGAGACCATGTTCTGGATGATTTAGCCTTACCAGGGCTTCCATACCGGCCATTTTGCTGGTTCTAAGGTCTATCTTAGGCTGATAGTAGACTTCGAAGAGATCGTCTCTCAAACCTTCGCGGATAAGGTTCTCTACTTCCAGCTGACGGATGGCATTTCGATTGAGCGATTCTGAATAGAATTGATAACGATTGCCGCCGGCAGACTTAGCATGATACATGGCAATGTCGGCTTTACGCAGAAGCGCCTGCTCATTCTGATCGTCTTCTGGGTAGAGCACTATACCTATACTTACGCCGACGACGACTCTGTCTTTCGTCAGTTCGAATGGGCTGGAGAAGGCATCTACTACATGGTTGGCGATGACGGCGCTGGAGCCGATATCCGGGTTGTTATCGACCAGTATGGCAAACTCGTCCCCGCCCAAACGATAAATACTGGTATGGTACGGGACGGTGGATTCTATGCGTCTGGCCACTTTGATCAGGAGCTCGTCACCCACCTGGTGCCCTAATGAGTCATTGATCTTCTTAAAGTTGTCTAAGTCCAGCACCATAAGGGTATGGTGGGTATCTTTCTTTACCAGGTTACCTAGGGTAACCATGAGGCTCGATCGGTTTGGCAAGCTGGTGAGCAGATCGTTGTTGGTCAGCTTACGTAACTCTTCTTCCTGCTGTTTACGACGAGATATATCGGAGAAGACCCCAACATAATGGGAGAGGACACCTTGCTCGTCGTAAATGGCATCGACGGTTAGTTCCATCAGGAAGCTGCTGCCATCGCCCTTGGCGGATTCAACTTCGTTACTCCAGCTACCTTGCTGTTGAAGAATATGACGAATCTGTTCAGAGTAGCTCTCGGGATAAAGGTCAAATTTAAATATCTCGCCGATAAAGTCATTGCGACTCTTCTCACAGAGATCGCAGCAGGCTTCGTTGACTTCAACAAATTTGAACTTGTTGTCCAGGATGAACATGCCTTCGGAGATATTTTCGATGGCGCGTTCGAACAGTCTTAGCTGTTCCTCAGCCTGTTTGAAATTGCTGATGTTTTTGATGGTGCCCGTCATACGCAGGGCTTTATCTTCCTCGTCGCGCTCGACGATTTTCGCCCTGTCCAAGATCCAGATCCATTGATCATCTTTGCCCTTGACTCGGTAGGCAGCCTCGAAGTGATCGGTTTCGCCGTAGAAGTGTTTATTTAGCGCCGTGTTGACACGCTCTTGGTCCATGGGGTGAATATTGCTCTCTTCACCATCTTCTCCCGAGCGCTGCCCATCACGTGGAAATTCGAGAGAGCCCCAGATATTAGAGCGGTAGATCTGGCCAGTTTCTATATCCCAGTCCCACATCTCATCACCGCTTCCCCACAGAGATAGCTTCAGTCGTTCTTCCGACTTGGCTATCTGACGCTGCACCTCTCTTCTTCTTAATGCAGCTTTGACTATGGCTCCTGTGATCAAGAGAGTAATGAGTAGGTAAACGAGTTTAGCTTGAATTGATAGCCACCAAGGAGGAGTGATTTCTATCTGGATACTCTTAACTTCTCCTTTTTTGCCTGTCAGAGGGTCAATAGCTTGGACTTTAAAAGTATAGTCACCTGGAGATAGATTTGTATAGGTTGCTGAATTAATACCCTGAGATTCTAGCCAACTATCTGTTAAACCACTCATTTGATATGAATACTGTAACTGGTCATTCATATTTCCTGGTGAGATAAATTTAAAGGTAAATGGGTAATCTGAATACTTTAGTGTTAAGTTTTTTGAAAAATCTAGGCTTTTACTTAGCACTCCATTTCCAACAGGCTCTGGAACATTGAATATTAAAAGTTGTTCTAAAGATACTTTGGGTGGTAAAAGAGTATTTAATTGGCTCAATATGGCGTTAGCGGATATTTTTGTTACACCGGAAATACCGCCTATATATATATTGTCGTTTATGTGTGCTATTGACTGTGTATTATACTCCCCTTGACTACCATATTCGGATGTCAAAGAAATTGTTTCGCCATTTTCCCTTACTAGTATTATTTCTGCGTTTGAAGAAGCAAATAGATTGCCGTTGTATGATGTAAGTGCATATATAGGTTTGGTTGTTTCAAATAAGGTGGATACTTTGTTGTTAGCAAGGTTTACTTGTGATATCGATTTTCTTGTTCCAAAATATAGTTTTCCACTTTTTGAGTAGATATCTGTTACCATATCCTCAGTGAAAATTGGAGTTATAACCCCGTCAGTTAATTTAAAAAGACCACCTTGTGTCGCTATCCATATCGAGTTATTCAAGTTTTCTATATCAAAAATAGGGTTGCCAGTATCAATGACTAATTCGCTTTGTTTCATCGACTCAAGGTCTACTGAAATTATTTTTCCGTCAAATGTACCCGCGAAAATGCTGTTTTTACTATCTATTGATTTGACGATGAAAAATCGCTCTTGATTAATAACTCTTCTTTCATTTGATGATAAATCTATCGTTAAGAGGCCTTCAGATGTACCTACATATAGCGTGTTGTTCGCAATGACTGCCGATTTAGGACCTTTTATATTAGAATCATAATATGAAATGTTGTTAAGATTTTCATTATATATTCCAATTATCTCAGAATCAGACGCAATAACTAATCTGTTTTCATCTAGAGTATTTATAGACCAAACATTCTCTGTGATATTATATGTGTTAAGTATATTTTTTTGTTTGTTAATTAATGCGAACCCATTATTTTGAGTGGCTAAGTATAAGTTCCTTTCTCCTATGTATAGATCTGGAGCATTTATTGAGTTGCTATTTGTTTTGCCTAGTTGTAAGAAAGCTCCACGCTTACTTTTGAAAATTGATTTTTTATTAAAGAAGTATATCTCATTATTTTTATCTACAATGGATTCAGGAATTGCTGGCGTATTTAATAATGAGTTGTCCTTAATGTTAAACATTCCTTCCGCTGACACTCGGTAGACTTCTTCTTCATAATTCACGATGTCGACTGTATTTGTGTAGAGTAATTCTGCTTCATCTTCAGATATTGAATAAACATTTCCATTGTAAGATCTAATAATAATGGAGGAGTTCGTCGTTATTATTTTTTTTATGCCACTGGCATTAATACTGTATGAGCTGAGCTTTTTTGATAAATTTGTATCTAACTTATGAATAAAGTTATCTGTACCGATTAATATGTTATCTTTGCTTTCATATATAGACCAGATTTGTTCATTTTCGAGGGCATCAACTTTGTTAAATATGTCTAGCTCGCGGTTATATAGGGCTAGCCCTTTATCTGTACCGATTAAAAGTCTACCATTCTTGTCAATATATAAGCTACGAATAAATGAACTTGGAAGGGAGTTATTATCGTTAACTGAAAAATAGTGTTTGAATGCTTTCCCATCGAATCGGTTAAGGCCATTAAGGGTCCCTATCCAAACATAACCATATTGATCTTCGACAATAGAAGTGACCGTACTCTGAGATAGGCCTTCAGGAACATTGTAATAATCAATGTTGAGAAGCGCTCCACTTGATGTTGCATGTTCGACTGCGAAACACTGGCTAGAGAATGAGGCAGCCAGGAGGAAAGATAGTGCAAATCTTATAAGATATTTAGGCATAATTATTAGTTTGATTATTAGCCAATAATGCATAGGCAACAGTTATTTAACCTACTTTATTCAGAAAGAGGGGGATTTGTCAAAAGAACACTGAATTTTCTTGTTTGCAAATTACTTTCATTTTCATTGTCTTTCAGAGCTTTGTACTGTGCTTGGCCGTCTGGGGTTTTGTATTATCTGCTTGATCCAATGGGATTCAGCCTTTTGTAGTGTATCTGATGCAATAGGAGCAATGCGTAAAAATAGTGCCGAAAAGCTACACATTGAAACTGGAAAGATTGGAGCACCTAATAGTTAAATTTGGCGGCTCGTTGTTTAAAGCTCCTCAGATCTGTGATCATATTGTCTGAGGCCAGTTGCTCCTGATTTCTATGTTGTTCCCCCGTGGTAAAGAGGATCAGGCGATCGCCGTGTTTGGTGCGCATCTTCTGCATCATGAATTTAATCAAATCCGAGCGGGTGAGTTCACCAATTTGCTCGACGACCAGTTCTCGCTGGTTAAAGTCGTAGTCTTTGTTTCCTATGCTGGACCAATATCTTTGTCCCCGAGTCTTGAGGTTAGGGTCGTGCTCCATGATTTGGTTGATCAGCCCTTGTTTGGTGAGTTCCCATTGATCATTGGTGATCTGCATGACAGCGTAGTTAAAGTCGGCAATAAACTCGTCAATGGCCTCCAGTAGCTTTAGAGGCCCTGCTGTGGGGGATTGCACATAGAAGATCATGCCTGGGTAACGATTGAGTGGCAGATATCCCGTGCCCACCATGTAACCCAGCTGACGCTTAGTTCTTAGCTCGTGGAAGAAGGTCGAAGACATGGTGTGGTTTAACAGGCTGAATAGGGCCATCTTGAGTGGTGTCGCCTCAGCAGACTGATAGTAGACTATGATGCTGCTGTCTTGATGATTGACGCTAACCTCGCGCATCAGGGTGCCGACATTTTCAAGCTTTATCAGCTCACGTTCCGATTCGCCGCTGGGAGAGGAAACCAGAGAGAGAATATGGTCGAGTCGCTTACCTAAGGCCTTCGCTTCCTCGGTCAGCCAATCGCCATAGACCAGCCCCTCGAGGTGGATCTTCTCATAAAAAGCGCGTACGTGGTTGTGAAGGTCGTCCAGGGTGATATCTTCAAGCTCCTCGGCCATGCGTTGAGGCTCGAAACTACGTTTCTGCAGCGTCACCGTCAGGCTGGTGAATAGCTGTGAGATAGGTTTTGCCCGGCTCTGATTAAACCAGTTACGCAAGATCTGCTTCTTAATCTGCTTAAATCTGTCCTGGGTAAAGTTACGTTCTCTGGCTTTGTTGATCAGCAGCGACAGCAACGCCTCTTGCTTCCCTGTCAATCCCGTTAGGTGCAGGGTGATGCCCCCTTGATGAGGGTAGATGTTGTAGCTGAGCCCGGCGACTTCTGCTGGATAGGTACATTCGGTCAGGTAGTCGAGCAGCATCTCCACATAGAGACGGGTGAGCGCCGCATGTTTTGGGGTGGCGGCCGCCTGATGTGAATCCAGGGACAGGTACATATGTCCCTTTGGCACGTTAAATTCATCATCTTTCTTATGCCAGATGCGATAGCCGGTTTCCTGGCAGACAACGACAGGTACCGGATGGTCACTCTTAACATCTCTGGCTATCGAATCCTCGATAATAAAGGGGTTGGGGTCCGGTAGTTTTAGTGCCTCTCTGACATCAGGGTCACGCCACGGATGAAGCCGTTGTTTATCTATGGGCTTCACCTGATAGGGCGAGTGATACCAGGCTGCCTGTTTTTCCGTGTCTAAGTCTGGCGAGATCAACTGGATACGTAAATTATCCGGGCTCATTAACTCCAGTAATTCGATGACCTGTGTTACGTCCAAACCATCCATGCGGTAGTCGCCATAGATGAGATCAGATACCTCGTAGTGGTGCATATTGATGCTGAGATGACTAGCCAGATCCAGCGGTTTGATCTGTTCCTGATATTTAAAGGCAAGTTTGAGCAGGTTGGCTCGCTCTTGATATCGCCAGGCCTGCATCCCCTGGGTCTTGATCAGTTCCAAGTATTCGAAGCTTGCCTGAATCACGTCGTCGAGTTGTAGCAGGCCTTTCTCGGTGAGCTGAATGCTGATGTTATAGTCTTTAAAGTTATAGCCATTAACCCCGCCACCGGCCGAGAGGTTGATGGCCAGCCCTTGCTCCTTGAGGTGACTCAGCAGGCTACCCTTGCCCTCATAACCCAGTAGATGACTGATAAAGGTCAGCGGCTTACGCTTATAGAAGCGGTCGATGGCGGGTAGGGGAAAAGTGATCGCCACACGGCGCTGCTCTTTTAGCGGCACTATGTTGATCTGCTGGCCAAGCTGAGCTGCTTCATAGATGGCCACATTTGGGTATTGCTTTGCCAGCTTGCGGTTTTCAATCGGTGAAAAATAGCTCTTGGCCAGCGCCGAGAGTTCATCTAGAGGCAAGGGTGCCACCAGACACAGGGTCATCAGGTTGGCACTGTAATGACTCTGATAAAAATCCAGCAGCTCTTGCCTGAGCGTTTTCTCATCGCCGTCCAAGGTCTTGAGGTTACCCACAGAGAATTTCGAAAAGGGATGAGCCGGGTTAACCGTTTCCTTTTGAACCTGATAGGTGCGACGAATATCATCTTTGAGCTTGAGACTAAATTCGGATTCTATGGCATGGCGTTCTCTGTCGACTAATTCAAGATCGAAGCAGGGGGCGATAAAAAACTGGCTGAAGCGATCCAGAGACTCTTCGAACACTTCGGCGTCGATGGAAAAGAAGAAGTTTGTCTGCTCTGTACCTGTCCAGGCGTTGTTGCTGCCGCCATGTTGATTGATAAAGGCGTGATATTCGCCTGAATTGGGATATTTTTCGGTTCCCAGAAACAACATGTGTTCGAGAAAGTGTGCCATGCCTGGGCGTGAAGCGGGATCATCAAAATGGCCGACGTTGACCACCATGGAGGCGGCGGCCTGTTGCGCCTGGTGATCTTCCACTAGTAATATACGCAGACCGTTGTCCAGCTGCAGGTATTGATACTGGCGATGATCATTGGGACTCTTAGTGATCGGCATAGATGTTTGCAATGGTTGGCTCCATCCTTATGCTAGACAAACGTATGATATTCATTGAAGTTTAGACGACTAAAGCGGTAAGCCTACATATTGAGCCTCAAAAAAGACTTTGGCAAATATCTTATCCATTATTCGACTAATTAATAACAGAGTTAAGTTTTGTTGCGCTGCACTTTAACGCTACAATTCATAGTAGAACAAGAATAATCATAGCGAGAGTAGTATGAAGCTATATTTGATGCGACATGGCGAGGCGGGTTATCACGCCCACTCAGATCGAGAACGAGTATTAACTGAAATTGGCCGTTATCAAACTGAATTGATGAGTAATTGGTTGGCCCGTGACGTGACTGAGTTCGATCTCGTGTTGGTGAGTCCCTATCTGCGTGCGCAGCAAACATGGCAGGAAGTGAGCAAGCACTTCTCTGAACCGAGAAAGTGGCTGGTATTAGATGAGCTGACTCCATCGGCGGAGCCGACCCTGGCCGCCGATCTGACTCTGGCCTACGCCGAACAGTATAAGGCGGATAATGTGTTAGTGATTGCCCACATGCCGCTGCTGGGGTATATGGTAAGCGAGTTGGTGCCAGGTATTGAGCCGCCCTTGTTTGCCACCTCAGGCGTGACCTTGATAGATCGACATGGCGAGCGCGGCTCGATCAGCTGGCAGCACACGCCTCATACGGTGAGTTAGTGTTGATATAAAAAAGGACGCCGAGGCGTCCTTTTTTATATCAAATGCTGGGCGACTCATTCCCAGGAGGGAAACTCGCCAACGTCCACTAAGACCAGTAGGGCGGCATCGCCGCCCCATTCCTTGGGCGCCTTGTGGAAGGCTTTGACTTGAGGGTGCTGGGCCAGCCACATGGGAATGTTTTGTTTTAAGATGCCGGTTCCATGACCGTGCATCACGCAGCAGCACTGGCTATGTTGTTTAACACAGGCCTGGATCAAGGCGGCAAGTTCTAGCTTAGCCTCGGTTTGGCGCATGCCGTGCAGATCCAGCAATAGATCCGGCTGATAGTCGCCGCGTCTGAGTCGTTTAAGTTCGTGGCTGTCGATATCTTCTCTCGCCCAACGCATGGCACCTTCCAGGGGAAGTAGCGGCTGATAGGTATCGGAAAAATAGCTGTCGGCGTGCAAATGAGTGGTGGCCATTTCCAGCTCTCGTTTTGGTTTTTGCGGCGCGGCGAAATGACGCTTATCCTGTTTAAGCGGCTTTATCCCTTTGGTTAACGCCGAAAAAAGCGCCAATTCATCATCATTTTCTTTATTCATGGCGCTATTTTATTGAATCCGATGCCATATGAATAGAGTTCAGTTACAATGAGGCGGAACTATCTAGCGGGAGCCAGTTTTGGACAAGATTTTTGTTGATGAAGCCGTGACGGAATTACGTACAATCGGCGATATGTTACGTTGGGCGGTGAGCCGCTTCAACGACGCCAATATCTACTATGGTCATGGTACCGATAACGCTTGGGATGAAGCCATCGCTCTCGTATTCCATGCGCTGCACCTGCCTGAAGAGATTGGTCAGCAGGTGATCCATAGCAATCTTACCAGCAGCGAAAAGCATAAGATTGTCGAACTCATCATTCGCCGGGTACGTGAGCGTCTGCCTGTGCCTTATTTGACCAATCGCGCCTTCTTTGCCGGCCTCGAGTTTTATGTGGACGAGAGAGTATTGGTGCCGCGCTCACCCATCGCCGAGATGATCGCTAATCGTTTCAGCCCCTGGCTCTATAACAAGCCGGTGAACCGTATCTTAGATCTCTGTACCGGTAGTGCCTGTATCGCCATCGCCTGTGCCTATGAATTTGAAGATGCAGAGGTAGATGCTATCGATATCAGCAGTGACGCGCTGGAAGTGGCGCAGATCAATATCGAATCATTAGGTGTGATGGACAGGGTATTCCCTATCCAGTCAGACATGTTTGCCGGTATTCCTAAGGGGCCTCAATATGATCTGATCGTCTCGAACCCACCCTATGTGGACGCGGAAGATATTGGTGACATGCCTGACGAGTACCATCACGAGCCAGAGTTAGGCTTAGCTTCCGGGCGTGATGGCCTTGATCTGACCAAACGTATCCTTGCCAACGCGGCCGACTACCTAACCGAAGATGGACTGTTGGTAGTGGAGGTGGGTAACTCTATGGTGCACCTTATCGAGCAGTTCCCTGAGGTGCCTTTTACCTGGGTTAACTTCGAGCATGGCGGAGACGGCGTGTTTGTGTTGACGCGCGATCAGCTAGTTGAAAATGAATCACTTTTCGCCATCTACAAAGATAGTGAATAATGGTGAGCTCGGCTTAGTCGCATATGACTGAGCCGATTTAGGAATATAGCCAGTGGCAACTTTTGGCTATGGTGAGGCAAATAATCAAGTAGAGGTGAAGTAAGCGAATGTCGGGTAATAGTATCGGTCAAAATTTTGTGGTGACGACTTTTGGTGAGAGCCATGGTAAGGCACTGGGCTGTATTATCGATGGCTGCCCTCCGGGTCTGGCGATTGATGAAGCCGATATGCAGCATGACCTCGACAGGCGCCGTCCGGGCACCTCGCGTTATACCACTGCCAGGCGCGAGCCGGATCAGGTGAAGATCCTCTCAGGTGTATTTGAGGGGCAAACCACAGGCACCTCTATCGGCTTAGTGATCGAAAATACCGATCAGCGTAGCCAGGATTATTCTAACATCAAAGACCAGTTCCGTCCGGGCCACGCCGACTATACCTACCAGCAAAAATATGGCCTGCGAGACTATCGCGGTGGCGGGCGCTCATCGGCGCGGGAAACCGCGATGCGCGTAGCGGCTGGTGCGGTCGCCAAGAAGTATCTTAAGCAGGTGCATGGCATAGAGATCAAGGGGTACCTGTCACAGCTTGGGCCTATCTGCGCCGAGGCCCTGGACTTTGAACAGGTCGAGCAGAATGCTTTCTTCTTTCCCGATGCCGCCAAGCTCGATCTGCTTGACGAGTATATGCGTGAGCTGAAAAAGAGTGGCGACTCCATTGGGGCTAAGGTGTCTGTGGTGGCGACCAATGTTCCAGTGGGACTGGGTGAGCCTGTATTTGACCGACTCGATGCCGATATCGCCCACGCCTTGATGGGGATCAATGCCGTTAAAGGAGTAGAGATCGGCGACGGCTTTGCCGTGGTAAACCAGAAGGGCTCAGAACACAGAGACCTGATGTCGCCCGAGGGGTTCGCCTCGAACCATGCGGGCGGTATTCTCGGTGGGATCTCATCGGGTCAGCCTATCGCCGCGCATATCGCCATGAAACCGACTTCCAGCATCAGCGTGCCGGGAGAGAGTATGACGGTGCAGGGTGAGAGCGCCGAGGTGGTCACTAAGGGACGTCACGACCCCTGTGTGGGCATTCGTGCCGTACCGATCGCCGAGGCCATGTTGGCCATCGTCCTGATGGATCATCTGCTCAGACATAGGGCGCAAAACATGAATGTCGAGAGTATTACTCCCGTAATTGGAATGAAATAAGGCGCAGCGAAGGCGAGATCAGAGGGCACAGGAATGTGCCTTCTTTTATGGAATCCAATGATGCTAAGGGCTTCAGCTAACATAAGAGCTACTTTGATAAGAGTCGCTATGAGAAGTGGCCATAAGACGCCATAAAAAGAAACTATTAAAAGAAGTCGCTCAGAGTCATCTCGAGAGCAGATAATAACCCTGCTAGGAATAGCCCTACACAATGTCGTCCAACGCTCAGTCACCCAATAGTATTCTGCCCAACGGCATGTCGCCGCCTGATCCACAACATCAACTACATTGGATTAGCGCCTGTTACTTTTTCTTCTTCGCGATCCTCGGGGTGCTGGTGCCTTACCTGGGAGTTTTCTTCGAGAATCGGGGATTCGATGCCCAGCAGATAGGCTTTCTGCTCGCCATCTTGATGGCGACGCGCATCATAGCGCCCAATATCTGGGCCATGGTGGCCGATAAGACGGGCATGCGTGGCCAGCTGGTGAAGATGGGGGCGGCTTGTTCGGCGGTTACCTTCATGACCTTCTTCTATCATGGCGGCTTTCTCTATCTGGCCGTCAGTCTTAGTATCTATACCTTCTTCTGGAATGCGATCTTGGCCCAGCTTGAGGTGATCACGCTAGAGACGCTGGGGGAGAATACCGGGGGCTATGGTAAGATCCGTAGCTTCGGTAGCCTGGGCTATCTGGTGTTCGTGGTTAGTGTAGGCTTTGCCATTAGCCAGTTTGGCACAGAGATCTTGCCCTTTGTCGGTCTCGCCTTGTTCCTGGGTTTGCTCGGCTGCTCCCTGTCTCTACCAAGTGCCCGGGTGAAGGTCGATAAGAGCCAGGCGCCCACGCCCCTTAAGTTAGATGCGGGTATCATCTGGTTCTTACTATCGGCCATGTTATTACAGATGAGCGCCGGGCCTTTCTATGGTTTTTTCGTGCTGTATCTGAAACAGGTGGGTTATAGCGAGTCCACTGCCGGCATCTATGTCGCCCTTGGGGTGCTGGCGGAAATCGTCATGTTCATGTTTGCGCCGAGATTATTGGGTCGGTATGGGGTCAGCGCCTTGTTGGTGATCTCTATCGGCTTCACGGCAGTGCGATGGCTACTGATGGCCTTTTGCGCCAGCAGCGTGATCTGGCTCGGGGTCAGTCAGCTGCTGCATGCCTTCACCTTTGGTCTGGTGCATGCGGCCTCGATTCAGTTCGTGCATCAAAGATTCGACGTGCGCCACCGTAGCAAGGGGCAGGCGCTCTATGCCAGCCTGAGTTTTGGTGTCGGTGGCGCGCTCGGCACCTGGCTGTGCGGCTTCATTTGGGGCGATGGCTCCCAGGCCTGGCTGAGCTGGTTGGTGGCCGCCGTTTGCGCGCTGCTGTCCATGCTTGCGGTACTGTTGATACCCAAGGCGCGCGAACGAGTAAAACAATAAGAGATGATAAGGAAATATCCATGAAACAGACATTTCGCCTCGGCGTGATCATCAATCCTCTGGCAGGGCTTGGGGGGAGTGTAGCACTCAAGGGAAGCGATGGCGTGGCAGATGAGGCGATAGCCCGCGGCGCAGAGCCTAAGGCCCACCTGAGAATGGCCCAGGCGCTGGAAGTGATCACCCCTTATCTGGATAAGATCACTGTCGTTACCGCCTCTGGTGCCATGGGCGCCGATTTAGCCGCGCAGATGGGATTTAACCATCAGGTCGTCTATCAGGCGGGTGATACCACCGCGGCCAGCGATACCCAAGCCGCCGCCGAAGCGCTGCAGGCTGCGGGCGTGGACCTCTTGCTGTTTGCGGGAGGTGACGGCACGGCGCGGGATCTGTTTGAGGTGATCGATGAGGCTCAGCCCGTGCTGGGCGTACCGGCCGGGGTGAAGATTCACTCGGGTGTCTATGGCATTACGCCGCACGCCTCGGGTATGGTGGTCAAGCTGCTGCTCGAGGGAGCATTGGTGAGCCTGATGTCGGCCGATGTGATGGATATCGACGAGGTGGCCTTCAGGCAAGGTATGGTAAGGGCACGCCGATTCGGCGAGATGCAGGTGCCCGCCGAGCCACGCTATATTCAGGCGGTTAAGATGGGCGGCAAAGAGGTCGATGAGTTGGTGCTGGCGGATATCGCCGCCGAGGCGATCGAGCAGATAGACGATGGGCTCGCCATCATGGGCTCGGGTAGCACGGTCGCCGCCGTGATGGAGGAACTTGGGCTGGATAACACTCTGCTGGGAGTGGACTTGATTGAAGAGGGGGAGCTACTTGCCTGCGACCTTAGCGCTCAGTCACTGCTCGAGGCGACAGCTAATCGAGAGTGTAAGTTAGTGATCACCCTCATCGGCGGGCAAGGGCATATCCTGGGGCGGGGCAATCAGCAGTTGTCCCCGGCACTCATTCGTCAGGTCGGCAAAGAGAATATTATCATTCTGGCGACAAAAACTAAGTTAAAAGCACTTGAAGGTCGGCCCTTAATTGTGGATAGTGGCGACCCAGAGTTAGACAGCGAATTATGTGGTTATTATAAAGTCGTGACCGGCTACCACGATTATGTGATGTATCAGGTGGCAAATCCTGACTTAATTAGCCCAGATTCAACCGGGCTGCCTGAGTAGCAAGATGACAATTGGAGAGACGATGTTAGAGCAGTATGAGCAAGCATTAGACGAGTGGATCGCCACTAAGGTCGCCGATGGCGACGATGATCAACTCTTTGCCAGTGGTTACCTACAGGGCCATGTGGCCGTGGTTTTGTCTGAGCTAGAGTTAGAAACGCTCCAAGACAGCGAGGCGCTGGAGGCTAAGATGCAGGCTTGTCTGGAGACGGCCAAGTCTGAGCTCGAACCTGCCGATCTTGCTCTGGTCGTCGATGCCTGGAGTGAGCTGCGCGAGAAGATGGCTCAGGTAGCCAATGCCTAGTCATGGCTAACACAAGCAAGGTGATCATCGGGCTGCAAAATCCCAAGAGCCCGACCAACGTGGGCGGCGTGATGCGCGCCGCAGGTTGTTATCGCGCCGATGAGGTACGCTACACGGGTAAACGTTATGCGCTGGCCGCCAAGCACAGGGGCGAGCAGTACAATACCGACACTAAGCGGGTGAGCCAGCATATTCCCCTCAATGGCGTAGAGTCGCTGCTTGACTCTCTCGATGACGATATCAAGGTGATCTGTGTCGATCTGGTGGAGGGCGCCACGCCGCTGCCGGCCTATAGCCATCCCAAGAAGGCCATCTATCTCTTCGGCCCAGAAGATGGCACCCTAGATCAGGGGCTTATCGATCGCGCCGATGAGGTGGTCTATGTCCCGACCGTGGGTTGCATGAATCTGGCCTCCTCGGTCAATGTGCTGCTCTACGACAGACTGGCGAAGGGGGAACACCTCGCAGGCGATGAGCTCATTCGATCCAGCCGTGACACCAACAACCGCGTCAAGGTCAAAGCCTAACTCGTCTGATTGATCACTTGGGCTAAATGACTAGCCCTCGGCACTCATTCCCTACGCTAATCTTCTCGAGCTAATGTATTCAAAATAGTCTATTAAAATTAGCCTCTTCAATTAAGCTTCTACAGCGCCTTACCCTTAATCAGCTTCCTTATCCACATGCGGTTGGGGTTGAGCAGGGTTAGTATATCCTGGGTGGCGGGCAGGAGTTCGCCGCACAGCTGGGCCGCTAAGATCTCTGCCGCCAGCGGGCCCGAGGTGAGGCCCCGCGACCCCAGCCCGCCGAGAATAAACAGTCCCTGATGCACGGGGGCTGGTGTCGTCTGCCAATACTTGGCGCTCTCCTTGGCACGCTTCTTAGTTTGTTGATGGTCGACATAGGCCGCAGATATCGCCTCGAAGTCCGGGGCACAGCCCATCATGGGAGCGTGATCCCGTGTGACCATACGCACGCCTACTCGCGCACTATGGCCCGTGATGTCCACCGCCTTGGTCCAGTCGTCGCCGTAGCTGGTGCGGATCTTGTCTAAATTCTCCACCTGTTCCACCGCGCTGTAGTCGAGATTGCTGGCGTCTTTGACATAGCTGGCTCCTGTGCAGTGCAGCCTGTCGTGGGCGGGGGTCAGGTAGCCGTGGGCGCAGAGCACTGTCTTAAGATCCTTAAGTGGCGCTCTTGCAGGGATATGGCTGACCTGGCCACGAAAACCGCTTATGGGTAAGTGGGCGGTTTGCGCAAAGTCGGTCAGGTGACGGCCATTGGCCAGCACCAAGTTGGCAAAGGGGCCAAATTTAACTTCTTGACCATCTTGATCCTGACCATCTTGAACGGTGCTCAGATACCATTGCTGGTTCTCGAAGCGAATTGCCGTAACTCGGCATTGGTAGTGGCTGGTCTGCATGCCTAACTGCTCGGCCTGGTTGATGGCGGCGCGGGTAAAGGCCTGGGGCGATACCCAACCCGCGAGCGGATAGTAGATCCCCTGGTGCTCAATGGTGAGATTGGCGAGCGCCGAGGCCTGGGGCGCATCGACGGGCCGTGCTATCGAGTCTGCCCAGGGCTGGGCATTGATTATCTTGGCGAGGCGCTTATGGCTGCGTTCATCGTGGCCTGTCTGGAGCACGCCGCAAAAATCATGGGGGATCTCATGGCCAGCCTCAACGAGTTGGTTGATTCTTTGGCGGCTAAAGAGGTATCCCTGCAGAAAATAGTGACTCAGGCTGCCATGCTCGGGCGTTAATAGCGGATAGATAGCCCCCTGTTTGTTGCCCGAGGCCTGCTCGCCGGGCGCCTTATCCATACAGAAGAAGCTAACTTGTCTGCCGCGCTCGGCTAGAGAGAGTGCCAGGTTCGCGCTGGCGACCCCGCCACCTATGATGGCGATTTCCCCCTCATTACCTTGTGTTAAGGGATTGAAGGCAAACTTATCTAACTGTTGGCGCCTAAGTGCGCGCCGCTCATCCATGGCGATATCCAGCGACGCTATACTTGGTTTTTCGACCAGAGTCACGTGCTGGTCATCTTTTGCAGATAAGTTAAGGCGATAGCAGGTAAATCCTGCCTTGATGATTAACTTGGTCAGTAAGTTTGTGTTGGCGTTATCTGAAGCCTTGTCTAGATTTACATCGCTACTCTCGAGAAGGAGAAGGTCGGCGTTATCTTGACTGAGGCGCGCCATCTGCCAGATAAGCGCCTCATCCACGACATCTGTATCGGCCAGCCAGCCTTGGATGGTGTGGTTTGGTGAATTGGGTGGGACTAAAGCCTTGAGTTGGGTAAGCGGATCGCCTAGATGGATGTCGATGATCAGCCGGGCCTCTGCCAGCTTGAGCCTGTGACAGCCCGACACCCGCGCGTCGCAAATCGCCTTAATCTGTTCTTTGGCTGGTGATGCCAGGGTCTCACTCTCGGCAAGGGCCTTAAGCCAGCTTGCCTGATGCTGGGCAAACAGGTGTAGATGAAGATGCTGCTTTTGAAGGTGTGGCTTTTGAAGGTGTTGCTTTGAACCGGCTTGTGTTAGCAGCTCAGCTAAGAGCGCAGCTGGCCACTTGGCGTCACAGCTTGGGAGTAGGGCGACAATTTGGTGAGTGTTTTGACTCGGTATCGCCGATAAATGGCTGAAAATTGTGTCGAATGTAGGCATTTTGTCACTATTTTGTGCGTTATCCGGGTGTTCGGTGGCCAATGAATTTACTCTCAAGTGGATATTAGGCATTATTTTACCTGCCTTTATGGAAAGCTGACCACTTAAATGCAGTAAAAGCGATACTATTGGCGCAGCTAAATTGGTACTAGACGTACGGAATGGATAGTAAATAATGAAAAGAGTCGTGATCACCGGCCTTGGCATAGTGTCAAGTATCGGTAACAACAAGCAAGAAGTCACCGAGTCACTCAAAGCGGGTCGCAGTGGTATTACCCACTCAGATCAGTTTGAAGAAATGAAGCTTCGTAGCCATGTTTGGGGCGACATTAAGTTAGACCCTAAAGAACATATCGACCGTAAAGCATTACGTTTTATGGGTGATGCTGCTGCATACGCTTACATTGCCATGGAGCAAGCGATAGCCGATGCCGGCCTCACCGAAGAACAATATTCAAACCACCGTGTCGGTATCATCGCCGGTACTGGCGGCGCATCATCGGCTAACCAGGTTCAGGCAGCCGATACCCTGCGTGAGAAAGGTGTGAAACGCGTTGGTCCTTACATCGTACCACGCATCATGTCGAGCACGGCCAGTGCTTGTTTGGCCACGCCATTTAAGATCAAGGGGATGAACTACTCGATCAGTTCGGCTTGTGCCACCAGTGCTCACTGTATCGGCCATGCGGTCGAATTAATTCAGATGGGTAAGCAAGACATGGTCTTCGCCGGTGGTGCCGAAGAGGTGGATTGGACCCTAACCATGGGCTTCGACGCCATGGGCGCACTGTCGACTAAGTATAACGACTGCCCTGAAAAGGCTTCTCGTACCTATGATGCCGACCGTGACGGTTTCGTTATCTCTGGTGGCGGCGGAATCGTGGTTGTCGAAGAGCTTGAGCACGCGCTGGCTCGTGGCGCTAAGATCTATGCCGAAGTGATCGGTTACGGCGCTTCTTCAGATGGTTATGACATGGTTGCACCATCGGGTGAAGGCGCGGTGCGTTGCATGCAGATGGCCCTCGAAGATGTGGATACGCCAATCGACTACATCAACACCCATGGTACTTCAACCCCTGTTGGTGACATGCGTGAGCTGGAAGCCTTGGCGGAAACCTTCGGTGACAATCTGCCTGCTATCGCTTCGACCAAGTCGTTGACCGGTCACGCACTGGGCGCCGCGGGTGTACATGAGGCGATCTACAGCCTGATCATGATGGAGAGCAGCTTCATCGCGCCAAGCATCAATATAGATACTCTCGACGAGAAGGCTCAAGGCATGCCTATCGTGACCGAGTATCGTGATGCTGAGCTCAACACTATCATGAGCAACAGCTTCGGCTTCGGTGGCACAAACGCTACCTTGGTGATGCGCAAGTACAAGTAATTGCTGAGCTGTTTTTGACAGTTATTAAAAAAGGGAAGCAAATGCTTCCCTTTTTCGTGCCTAGCTTCAGTTGGTCACCTTACTGCTAGAGAGTTCAACGCGCCCCCTCTGGTGGGCGCGTTGTCGATTATTGTGCGTTAAACTGCTGGCCAGTGACGCCCTTAGCGTCATCACCCATGAGGTAGAGATAGGTCGCCATGATCTCTTCTGGTGCCTTGAGATCCTGTGGGTTCTCGGCAGGGTAGGCATTGGCGCGCATCTTAGTGCGGGTGGCACCAGGGTTGATGCTGTTGACTCTCAGGTTACTGTCTTCATATTCGTGAGCCAGAGACTGCATCATGCCTTCGGTGGCAAACTTAGAGATGGCATACTCGCCCCAGAAGGCGCGTCCCTGACGGCCAACGCTGCTGGAGGTGAACAGTATAGAGGCCGATGGCGCTTTCTTCATCACCGGCAGCAGTGCCTTAGTCATCATGATCTCGGCAATCAGGTTAACCTGTAATACTTCCTTAACCGAATCCATCGAGATATGTTCGAAGGGACCGAGCACCCCTAGCAGGCTGGCGTTGTGTAGCAGGCCGTCGAGGTGACCAAACTGCTGTTCTATGGTTTCAGCCATGTCCTGGTAGTTTTGCTCTGTGGCACCTTTGAGATCTAGGGGCACGATAGCTGGCGTTGGGTAGCCGGCCTGTTCTATCTCGTCATAGACGGCTTCCAGCTTCTTGACAGTCTTGCCCAGTAAGATCACCGTGGCACCATGTTCGGCGTAGGCCAGGGCAGCGGCGCGGCCAATACCGTCTCCGGCCCCTGTGACCAGTATCGTTTTATCTTTAAGTAAATCTTTTGCTGCCTGATATTCCAACATGAGTCAATTTTTCCTGTAAGCGGAATTCCCCGCCATTTCTATGATTTATTCGAGCCTGATACGTATGTTTTAAACAAATGATTGATTAATGACCATCGTTCTGTTGTTTGTGTGTGACAAAATTGTAGCTAACTCAATAATTTTGCGTTAACTTGAGTAGCAATAAGGACTGTAAAAGTCCTATTGGTCACGCAAGGAAGACTATTGTGACCAATTTTTGGGGAAAACAAAATTATTACAACAAGATTTGGGGAAAAAAGATGAAAAGACTCTTTTTGGGTGTCGCAATTGCATCCGCATTGGGAATGGCTGGTTGTAGCGAAGATAGTGTAGATCAACTCGCAGAGAAGACCGAGCCGTTGATCCCTCTGTCACACATGGTATTCGATCCTGAAAACAAGAAGGTACCATTACCCAACGATCTACTCTTTAGCGGCACTACTGACGGTACCCTAACCATGCCGGGCGAGAAAGCCGACGGCACAAGTGATTACACCGACCCTCAGATGGCGTTAGGCGCGCTTGATGGTTGGTCGACCACCTCTCCAATTTCGATTAACGTTGAACCTGCGACCGATCATGACGGTACTATGCTGACTCTGGCAGCGGCTTCTGTGGCGCAGCCTGGCGCGGTGCGTATGTTCGAAGCCACTGTGGGCGGCCCACTGTCATCGGATCCCGAGTGTCAGTCTGCGCCATCGGTTTCAGCCTGTAAGATAGGTGACGAGCTGCAATTTGGTGTCGACTTTGTCGCCAGCGCCTCGGGTAACACTATCGCTATCGTGCCGCTCAAGCCACTCAAGGCGGGCCAATCTTATGTGTATGCCACCACAGACCTGATTCAAGACTCGGCTGGCCGTCCTATTGCGCCGTCGACCACCTATGCCACGCTGAAACTCGATATCGAGACCAAGCCGCTGCAGACCCCAGATCAGCTAATGTTGCAAACGCTGGTAAACAGCTATGAAAAGGGAATGTCGGCCGCCCACGGCGTAGATAGCTCGACCATCAGCTATTCTGGCCTGTTTACGACTCAGGCGGTCAGCGATGTCTATGAGACGACTAAGCTGTTGATGCTGCAAGAGGGCACGCCTTTTGCCCCTTCTATTACTGTCCCTCAGCCGCACCCGCTGGGGATCACTGTTGCTCAGGCGGCTGGCTTAACGCCTGCCGATGGTGTGGCCTATGTGGTTTCGAGCCTGGCCGATGTCTATGTGGCCGAGTTGACCCTGCCAACCTTTGGCAGCTGTAACTCTGTGATGTGTAACGGCATCAACGGTAACTGGCATGCGCTGGGTGACAGCCCTGTGGGCGTGCTGCTGGCTCTACAATCGGGTACCTTGAGTCAACAAAATTACGGCGCTCAGGCCGTGGCACAGGGTATCGACCCTGCTGCAGGCTTAGCCGATCCTGCCCTGTTGGCGGGCAAGACCTGGCTTCTCGATGATGGCACGCCGGCCGATAAGGCCAAGCACCTGACTAAGTTCAACCCTATCCCGGCACCGACTGGCGCAGAGAAAGTCCCTGTGTTGATCTCTATGCCTAACGCCGAGCGTCTGGCGCAGTTCTACGCCGCTCAAGGCCTTCCATTTACGCCGCCTACAGCGGGCTGGCCGACCACCATCGCCATGCATGGCCTTGGCGGCGGTAAAGAGATGTCACTGGCCTATGCCGGTAGTTATGCCGCCATGGGCGTTGCGACAATCGCCATCGATATGCCGCTTCATGGTGCTCGCTCATTCGACGCCAACGGTGATGGCATCTATGAGGTATCGGCTTCGGATCCTGCATTTGGCGCCGTAATAGGTAACCCAGATGCGTTCCAAAACGGCAACCCCTTGGTGTTTGTTAACCTGGAGAGCACACTGGCGGTACGTGATAACTTCAGACAGGCAACTGTGGATCATCTAGCGCTTCGCGCTTCCCTAACAGGGCTCGCTGGTGGCCTGGCTGCAGCGCAGATGCCGCAGATGTTCGATATCACCAAGATCAGCGCACAGGGTCTGAGCCTTGGCGCCATCGTCGGCACCGACTTTGCTACCTATGCTAACTCTGGCCTGAGCCATCCGGCTAACGGCGCAGACCTTAGCTATGTGCATAAGCTCAATGCGGTTTCTCTGGTTGCGCCAACAGGGGGCTTATCGGGCACCTTCATTGGCTCTGAGACCTTCGGTCCGCTGTTGTTTGAAAACGTGACCGCCAGCGATACCTTTAAGGCCCTGGTGGATGAGGCTAACGTTGCCGGTTATGAGCCAGGTACGCCTGAGTATGAGGCCCTGGTTCAGGCCGTCTATGCCGAGTTTATCCCAACCTTCGCCTTTGCGGTGCAGACGGCGGTAGATGGCGCAGATCCTATCAACCATGCGGCGGCGCTTAAGTCTACAGGTCTGCCAGTACACCTGATCGAAGTCGTCGGTGACGGTAGTAACTTAGGGGATCAGGTATTACCTAATCGCGTAGAGAAGTTCCCTGTGGCGGGTACCGAGCCGCTAATTGCCGGCCTGGGTCTCGAGTGTGTCGATAGTACAACAGTGGGGGCCGGGGCGGTTCGCTTTAGTAAGGGTCATCACAGCTCGCTGATCAGCCCAAGTGAGGTGCCAGGCGTGACCGATGGTAGCGCAGCTGCTGCCACAGTCGAGATGCAGCAGCAGGTTGCAGCGTTTGCCTTAACCGCGGGTAAGGGCGAGGCCAGTATACTGGTACAAGACGACTCTGTTATCCAGCCTTGTGCGGCGCCTGCCAACTAATTTTGATATGAGTTAGTTAGATAAAAACCCAGCCTGGCTGGGTTTTTTTATGGCTGGATTTGTTATTGCCTTCAGGGCTGCTAGAATAGCGGCCAGATTTTAAAGGCCTGATCACGGAGCTGAATTTTGGAATTTTTGTATGAGTATGGACTCTTTCTGGCAAAAGCCGTCACCATAGTGGTGGCTATCGTTGCCGTCGTTGTGCTGGTGCTGGCATCTGCGGTAAAGCAGAAGGCCGATAAGGGGGAGCTTAAGCTGACCAATGTGTCTGAGGAACTTAAGGATCTCAAGCATGACTTAAAGGAAGAGCTGCTAAGCAAGAAGCAGTTTAAGGCCTACGAGAAAAGCCTCAAGGCAGAGGCTAAGGCGAAGGAGAAAGCAGAGAAGGCCGATGGTGAAGCCGCGCCTACGCCGCGGGTGTTTGTTATCGACTTCAAGGGCAGCATAGATGCCCATGAGGTGGCGTCACTGCGTGAAGAGATCAGCGCCATCCTGGCGATTGCCGAGCAGGGCGATGAGGTGGTGGTCAATGTCGAGAGTGGCGGTGGCATGGTGCATGGTTATGGCTTGGCGGCGAGCCAGCTAGACAGGCTGCGCAGCGCCGAGATCCCATTGACCATTTGTGTCGACAAGGTGGCCGCGAGTGGCGGCTATATGATGGCCTGTGTGGCCAACACCATCTATGCCGCGCCTTTTGCCATCGTAGGTTCTATCGGTGTGGTTGCGCAGATCCCGAACTTCAATCGTCTGCTGAAGAAGCATGATATCGATTATGAGCAACACACCGCAGGTGACTTCAAGCGCACCCTGACCCTATTTGGTGAAAACACCGAAGAAGGAAGACAGAAGTTCCAGGAAGAGCTGGAAGAGACCCACGTGCTGTTTAAGGCCTTCATCAGCAAGTATCGTCCTACGCTGGATATTGCCAAGGTGGCGACAGGTGAGCACTGGTATGGTCAGCAGGCGCTGGATCTCGGTCTGGTCGATGGCCTCTCTACCAGTGACGATGTGGTGATGAAGCTCGCCGAGGAGAAGACTGTGATTAAGGTTCGCTATCAGCTGAAGAAGAAGATCGCCGACAAGCTGGCACATAGCGCCTCGCTGGCGGTCAATGCCGTGTTCGATCGTTTGGCCGAAAAGAATCAACCCCTTAATTAAGGAGTGTGATTTTCACCGGATAAAAACCCGCCCGTGGCGGGTTTTTACATATTTATAACTTTTTAACCCCCTTGGGCTTTTACTCAACTCCAAAATCTTATACAAAATACTATTACCCTTGGATGTTGTGATGATGAGATGACGAGTAATACCCGCTATCAGGCGACGCTAAAGGTCGGCGACCAATCTTATCCCGCATATGAACTCAGATGCCTGATCCATTTCGTAGCCGGGCGTTACGGAGAGTCTCATGCGCTGCGACTGTGCCAGGAGATCGGCCTGGGGCTTAACGAATTGGCCAGGCTAAATTTTGTCTACGTCTGGCAGGTGGACTATGCCATGGCCTTTCTGGGGAATTTAGACGATGATCCTCAAATCGGTGCTCGTCTCGGTGAGACCTATCGGGTGGAGGAGCTCGCGCTTATCTGGCCCTATCTGGCCAAGTGTCAAACGCTCGGTGAATGCCTGGAGTTTGTGATTGCTCATCCTGAGCTGGTGGGGAGCGTCTCGGATACCCTGGTGAGTCACGGCGAGCAACGCCTCTGTTTTCGCTGGCTCAATACGGCGAAGATCTCGGCGCCTTATTTTAGTCTTCAGTTTCAAAACAGCGTCTGCTCCATGTTGGCCCTGGCGCGTCAGCTGACGGGACAGACTGTGACACTTGAACAACTGCAGCTAGCCACCCCGGCCCATGAGAGTGAGTTCTTGGCGACGTTTTGTCAGGCCAAGGTAAGCTTCGAGAGTGAGTTCTTCGAATGGGCCATCTCCCATGAGGCGCTTGCGCTGCCCATTTTGTATGACTTCTCCCAGCTAGCGCTGGATGAGCAGGCCCAGCATGACACCTCCTTGATCGAAAAGGTGCTGGCCATCTTAAACCAGGATTTTCCAAAAACGCCTAAGCTCGAGTCGATGGCGCTGAAACTCAACATGAGCGATCGCACCCTGAGGCGGCACCTGGCCAATGCCGGTACCAGCTATCAGAAGCTGGTGGACCAGGTGCGTTGCCAGACAGCTATCGGCCTCATTGTCCGAGGGGACAAGAGTATAGTGGATATCGCCGATATCATGGGGTTCGGCGATGTGAGCCATTTTCGTCAGAGCTTCAAACACTGGCTTGGCCTGCCGCCAGGCCAGTTCATTCGCAAGATCTAGCCGGCATGCTGGCAGTTGCCCAGGCTGGGCGACAGGCCATCTATCCAGCTTTGCAGCACGGTCAGTGCCTCTACATGGCTAAGGCTTCGGCCTATGGGGGGCATACGATCCTTGGGGGCATCGAGCATCTGACGATAGAGCAAGATAGAGTGCTCGCCATCGCCGGGGATGATGTCGTAGGAGAGGCCTTTCTCTCCGCCATCCCAGCCTGGTGGCTGCTTACAGATCCCATATTGGTAGCTGGTGTGGTCCACATAGAAACCCAGGCGTAGCCCTGAGATGCTGGCAAAGCCTTCGGCTCTGTGGCAGTGGGCGCAGTTGATATCCAGGTAGCCCTTGGCCCTAGCGGTCAGTTCGCTGCTCTCATCTGTGATTGCCGGTGCCGAATCTGGAGCGCGGCCCTGTGGGAGACCTTTTAATTTCCCTTGAGAGCGCCAATACTCGAGCTGATTTACCGGCTGGTTATCGACTAGCACCTCATGGTTAAGCAGATAGGGTTTGAGGCCTATGGGGTAGATCTGGGCACCATTGTCGCCGGCGCGTTGATGGCACACCTTGCACTCTGCCCTGCTGGGTACATGGTAGGTAAACTCCAGCTGTTCGCCCTGACGCGTCAGGCTGTGGGCCTGATTGGCCCCAGCGACTGTGAGCCTTGCCTCGCCGTCTTGCCAGAGATAGGGCAGCGCCGTCCAGCCGCTTTCACGGTGGATAAGCAGGCGGGTCTCGACCAGGGTCTCGTTGGCTTCTCCCATGAGCTGGGTGTCGCTTGACAGGGAGAAGGTCTTGACTAGTACAGTGCCGATGGGCAGGTCGAAGGTATCGCTCGGGTGATAATCAATCTGGCTTCCCGCGGGGAGGAAGATGAAACGGTATTTATGGGCGTAGTCGGTAAATAGCTGGCTGGAGAGTTCATATCTGAAACCTGGACCATTAGGTTCCCTAGTCGGTTTATCTGGCTGCAGAAACAGCCGGTATTGGGACAAGAGCTGACAGTCTTGTTCCATTAACGCCTGCCAGTTGATCTCTCCCGCCTGGCTGTCACAGAGATCCGTTGATGGATCTGTGCTGCCCGTCGGCGGCGTCACAGGCGTGCCAGGTTGGTCTGTGTCTGTGCCTGTTTGATTGGTCGAGGAGTCATCGCTACCGCCGCAGGCCGCAAGGCTTAGCAACAGGAAGGCTAAGATGACCGGGTTCAAAAGCGGGAGCAAACCTTTTACTGGGCTGGTTAACATAGTCTGGGCTCGTGATAAAAAGGGCCGCCTGATGGCGGCCCTTGGGTTGGGGTTATTGAGAGCAGGTGGCCAACGGCAGTCGTTTGATCCACTCGGCAATCAAGGCAGTGCCTTCGGTGTGAGACAGGCTGCGACCTATTTCTGGCATGCGATCGCCAGGTGCCGTGCTATCCATGCGGAAGTGCAGGATAGAGGTCTCGCTCGAGCCTGGTACCACATCGTAGCTCAGTGAGCCGCCACCATAGGCGATAGGCGACTTACAGGTACCGTGAGAGTAACCGCTGTCTTCCTCGTAGGCTCGCCAGTACTCTAGCTTTAGGCCAGTGTTAGAGGCGTTGCCTTCTGGGCGGTGACAGTGGGCGCAGTTGATATCCAGGTAGCCCTTGGCGGTCTGCATTAGCTCGGCATCAGTCATGGCCGCCACCTTAGCCTCGTCACCATCGTGGAAGGCGGGTACTGTGGGGATGCTTGCCGTGTCTGGCACGCCTTGTAAGATACCGCTAGCTTGCCATTTCATCAGCTGGTTCATGGTGCCATCGCTGTAGGCGTAGTCCTTGTTCAGATGACGCGCCTTAGGGCCAATGGGCACGAATACCGCGGCGCTGGCATCGTCACTCTTGAACTGGTGACACTGCTTACACTGGTTCATGCTGGGGACCACATAGTCGAAGTCCAAGGTCTTGCCGTTGTGGACGACTTGCTTGGCCTGGATGGCGCCGGCCTTGGCCAGTACGGCATCTGTCTGCTCTGCGTTAAACACATAGGGAAGGGCCGACCAGCCGGTGGCGCGTTTAATTAGCAGTCGAGTCTCCACCAGGGTCTCGTTGGCCACGCCGCGCTTGCTGGTGTCGCTTGGCAGGGCGAAGGTCTTAGTGATCACAGTGCCGACCGGGAAGTCCATGCTCTCGTTGGCCGAGTAGTTGGCTACCTTGCCCTCTGGTACAAAGACGAAGCGGTACTTACTGGCATAGTCGGTAAACAGCTGAGTGTTGAGATCGTAAGGGATACCGCCTGAGTTCGCCCCAGTGCTTGGATCTTTGGTATCGGCAAACAGCTGATAGTCAGAGAGGTTAGGGCAGTTGGCACCCAACAGGGCATCCCAATTTACGCCTGGAGTTGTGGTGCTACACAGGCTCAGGTCGCCATCGCCCACCAGACCGCCTTCACCTTCGCCAATGGTGCCACCACCACCGACCAGGTTGCCGCCGTCACAGCCTTCGACATCATCATCCACGCCGCAGCCGAAGATCTGATCGCCAAAGGTTACCGTATGCACAGGCAAACTGACCTGAGCACAGTTCATGATCTTATCCTGAGTCTTCTCATAGAGGACATCGGCGATACTGATATCTGTGTTGCTATTGGCGTAGAGACGGCCAAAGGAGACATCGCCGTTGTCTTGGGCACAGATGTTGTCGCTACCATCCTCGGCAAACGGCATCTCCTTTAGCCCCAGATAGGCGGCGGTGCCGTTGTTGGAGAGCATTTCGCCCAAGCCATCGTAGAGGATCCCCGGGAAGGCGCCGTGGCTCAGCAAGTAGGCCTTGATGATATCTTCAATCAGGTAACCGTTAGGCTTCTTACCATAGTCAGTGATGACGTTATCATGCAGATAGATGTTACGCGGTGTCGGGCGCCAGCCATCTTCTATGGGTTGGCCCGGCTGGCCATAGTTGCCCACAAAACTGGCCATATCCGGCTCGGCGATGAAGAAGCTAGAGACGGTCACCCCTAAAGTGTCGTGGCCGGTGATCTCGTTGTTGAAGATCTCTACATCACTGGTAGAGAGGATGATCACCCCTGTGCCCGGCGGCACGATATGCACCCCGGCAGGGTTAGACGAGGCGTTGGCGAAGTTAGGAGTATTGTTGTTATAGACCTTGTTGTTGAAGATCCTCACGCTGGAGCCATATCTGTGGTTGTTGATAGGCAGGTCGAATACCAGGATGCCGCCGGTGTTGCCCATGGCTTCGTTGTCGTAGACGTCGGCATATTTAGAGTTTTCAATTTCGATACCGGCGACGTTTTCCTTGGCGATGTTGCGGCGAACCACTATGTACTCAGACTGGCCCACATAGATACCGGCATCGGCGCTGCCGCGTACATAGGTGTCTTCGATGAGGATGTTTTCACACTCAACCGGGTAGAGACCGTAGGCGCCGTTGTCTTCATCCAGCGCGCCTTCCCATACGGTGGCGAGGCGTCTCAAGATGATGCCGTTAGTGTTTTTCAACTTGATGCCGTTGTTCTTGGCCTCATTGACCGAAAGATCCTGGATGGTGATGTTAACGGCGTTCTGCACGAAGATGCCATCACCAGTGATCGACTCGGAGAAGTCCAGCACCGTCTCTTCCATGCCGTGGCCCATGATGGTGATATTCTTGGCATAGGCACCGTCACCGTCCACATCGCCGTCAAACAGCAGGGTCGACTCTATCTTAAAATGCCCCTTAGGAAGCACTATCACGTCATTGCTCTGGGCGTTGATCAGGGCTTCCTGAATGCGGGTGGTCAGGTTTTCACCATCTTCGATGATGATGGCGCCGACAGGAAAGCTGGGATCGGGATCCGTCGGTGTGGTGGTTACAGGTGGTGTTTCTACTTGAGGTGTATCTTCATCGTCTGAGGAACAGGCGGTGATGGAGAGGGCCACTGCACTGGCCACTAGACTTGGGAGCAGCCATGAAGGCATCTTGTTGAACATAGTATCTCCTACTTATTGTTATTATTCCCACTTTAGATTGCACTGACGTACTAGATATGCAATGTGAGATCTGGCCAACAATTTATTAACATCCGTAATAATCAGTGGCTTAGTACATTTATTAAACAGGTGTTTGAGATAAAATTGAGGGAAAACAGTAATGTGTAGAATTTATCAAACAGCAAAATGTGCCGGACTTAACTGGTAGGAGGAGTTGATTTTATCGTTTAGGCCTGTTAGGGGCCTACAGCGTTAGCCTTAATGTCGTTACATGGGCCGTGGACAAGAGGTTACTTGCGTCGAGTCAGAGGTTGAAACACCAGGGCAAGTCAGCTTAGACACGGGTCTGGGATAGATTAGTGCTCAGTGCGGAGTAAAGAGTACGGCGAAAGCCAAGTGCGCAGACCAAGGCAACGGCTAGCACTTGGCGTTAGTACAAATCATTCGGGGAAGCAGGTCTGCACCTAGGGACAATCCGCCCAGGTGCCTGCCCCAAGTGATCCTATTCACTCTCTTGCAGCGTATCGATAAGCCAGGGGCGGATAAAGTCGACGATCTGCGGCTGTGCCAGCTCGTTAGGGTGTATGCCGTCGGCTTGCATCAGCTCGGGATGAATGGCTATCTCTGTCATGAAGAAGGGCACTAAGGTTACACCATGTTCGCTAGATAGCTCTTGGTAGACCTGGGTAAATTGCTTGGCGTAACGCGGGCCATAATTGGGCGGCACCATTACCTCGCTGAGCAGCACCTCGGCCCCCGCGTCCTTGGCCAGTTGGATCATTTTTGTAAGATTATTTTTCAACTGCTTAGGTGAGAATCCGCGCAGGCCATCGTTGCCGCCGAGCTCGATAAAGACTAGCTTGGCCTTGGTCGAGTCAAGCAGGGCGGGCAGTCGACGCAGGCCACCGGCAGAGGTCTCGCCACTCACGGAGCCATTGATGATGGTGGTTTCTGGGGCTTGCTGCTGCAGCAGATGTACCCAGCCTTTGTCTTGTTCCATGCCGTAGCTTGCGCTTAGGCTATCACCTAAGATCAATATCGGGTTAGCATGGGCCTGGGGGATCAAGAATAAGGCAAGCAGGCAAGCGGCTTGCACCAACCGGCTAAAGCGACGAAGCGAGAAGGAATTTATGTTAGAAAATAGTGCTATCAAGGTCAGTGATCTCTATAAATCGGTAACTACCCAAGAGGGAGAGCTTACTATCCTCAATGGCATCAATCTGGATGTCAAGTCGGGGGAGAGTGTGGCGATTCTTGGTCCCTCTGGCTCGGGTAAGTCTACCCTGCTCGGACTGCTGGCGGCGCTCGATTCGCCCACCAGGGGGGAGATAGTCCTCGACGGCGTGACCCTCAATGGTCTGGACGAGGAAGGCAAGGCCGCCCTACGTAAACAGAAAGTCAGCTTCATCTTTCAGTCTTTCATGCTTGTCGACACCCTAAATGCCCTGGAGAACGTCATGTTGCCGGCCGAGCTTTCCGGTGTCAACGACGCCAAGCAGAAGGCGCAGCAGATGCTAGAGCGTGTGGGATTAAGCCATAGACTCAACCATTTTCCCAACCAGCTATCGGGCGGTGAGCAGCAGCGTGTCGCCATCGCCAGGGCCTTTATCTGCGAGCCTAAGGTGCTGTTTGCCGATGAACCTACGGGTAACTTGGATGGCGCCAACAGCGACCGGGTGGCCGACATGCTGTTTGAGCTAAACCGTGAGAGTGACACTACCCTGGTGCTGGTGACCCATGATCTCCAGCTGGCCAATCGTTGCCAGCGTCGGCTGAATATGCAGGCGGGTCAGTTAAGTGAGGTAGTTAGTGCCAGCGACAACAGCGGCGAGCAAGTGATGGCCCGTTCGAGCGCGGCGGAGGCGAGTTAATGGAGTCTCGCATCGCATGGAAGTTGTTTAAACGAGAGCTACTACAGGGGCAATTGCTACTCATTATATTGGCGATCACCCTGGCGGTACTGTCGGTAAGTGGCCTTGCGCAGGTCAGTGAGCGCCTGCAACTGGCCATTAACGGCCAGGCCTCTAAATTTATTGCCGCCGATCGCATCATTAACTCGCCGGTTCCCCTGGATGAGAAGATATTAGTCAAGGCCGATGCGCTGGGGCTCAGGCATGTTGCCAGCATGCAATTTAACTCCATGGCTTATTCTGGTGACGCCTTTCAGTTGGTGACCGTCAGGGCCGTTGGCGACGGTTATCCCTTGAAAGGGGTGATAGAGCTGAGCGATGGCCCGACCGATAAGCTGCCCAAGGCGGATCAGATCTGGTACGAGACCCGCCTGGGTGGGATCTTGGGTTACCCCAAACAGCTTGAGCTTGGCAATGCCAACTTTAGCCTGAGCGCCGAGATAGCCAGACTGCCCGATGCGGGCTTTAACCCTTTTGCGTCATCGCCCGTGGTGCTGATGCGTCTGCAAGATGTGCCCAAGACAGGGGTGATCCAACCGGGCAGCCGGGTGAGCTATATCCATCAGTTTGCCGGCGAGGCTGATCAGCTTAAGGCTTTCGAGGCAGAAGTTAAGCCGCTGCTCAACAACAGCCAACGCTGGATCGATGTGCAGTCGGGGGACTCGCCCATCGCCGGTGCGGTCAAGCGGGCCGAGCGCTTTCTGCTGCTGGCCAGCCTGTTGGGAATAGCGCTCGCCTGCGCCGCCATAGGGATTGCTGCCCAGCGCTACTGTCAGCGTCATTTCGACGTGGTGGCCATGCTCAAGACCTTCGGCGCCTCGAGTCGGCAGATCCGTATTCTCTTCGGTTTGCATCTGCTGTTGGTGACCCTTGCGGGTATCGTCTTGGGGCTTATTGGTGGCTTCCTGCTCGATACGCTGATCAGCGCCTATCTGCCGGCGTCGATTTCGGCCTATTCGCCGCCGTTGTTTAGGCCTATCGCCTTAGGTGTCGCCACCGGGCTTATCTCGGCTTTCATGTTCTCTGCCTATCCGCTGATGAGGCTGCTGGCTATTCCGCCCCTCAGGGTGTTGCAGCGTCAGCTAGAGGGGATCCAGCTGGGGATGTGGCTGCACCTGGTACTTAGTCTGTCTGCGATGGCACTGTTGGGTTATCTTTACTCACAGAGTCTGGTGCTCACCCTGACGGTGGTTGCTGCGGTCATGCTGCTCGGCGTCTTACTGAGTCTGTTTGGTTTCTTGTTGATCCGCGCCGGTCACAGTGTGGGTATGAAGACCACCAACCCTATGCAGCTGGCCCTTGCGGGGCTGAGACGTCGTGCCAGGCAAAATGCGGTGCAGCTGGTGGGTTTTAGCAGCGCCCTGGTGTTGCTGCTAACCATAATAGCGCTCAGACAAGATCTGCTCGATGAGTGGCATAAACAGTTGCCCGAGCAGTCGCCTAACTATTTCCTGGTGAACATTGCTCCCGAGGAGCAGGCGCCGCTGGAGGCCTACTTTAACGACAATAGCGTCAAGGCGACCGATATCTATCCTGTGATCCGCGGCCGACTGGTGGCGATCAATGGCGAGCAGCTGATCTCTGCCGAGCAGGCGGAGCGGGGAGTTGATGGCCGGGTGGGGATCTCCCGCGAGCTGAATCTGACCTGGCGTACTTCACTGCCGCCTAATAACGAGCTGGTGTCCGGTCACTTCAACCAAAAGGCCGATGAGGTGTCGGTGGAGTCGGGCGTCGCCGAGCGTCTCGGGATCGGGCTGGGAGATGAGCTGAGCTATGTGATCGACAATCAGCCGTTGACCGTCAAGGTGGCCAGCATTCGCGCCGTGCACTGGGAGACGATGCAGCCAAACTTCTTCATGATCTTCCACCCCGACGCCTTGGCCCCCTTTGCTTATACTTCAATGGCTAGCTTCTATCTGGATGACAGCAAGCGGCCTCTGGTGATCGAGTTGATCAAACGTTTCCCCACGGTTTCTATCATAGATGTCGGCGCCATGGTGAAGCAGCTTAGACAGATCATCAACCAGGTCTCACTGTCGCTGACACTGGTGTTGGTGTTGGTATTGCTGGCCAGCAGTCTGGTGATGATCGCCCAGACCGAGGCGGGGATGGCGACGCGGCAGCGAGAGCTGGCGGTGCTGCGCACCTTCGGTGCCTCGGGGTGGTTGCTGCGTATGGCCACGGCGCTGGAGTTTGCTCTGCTTGGCTTGATAGCAGGTTTGCTTGCCGCCATAGTGGCCGAGTTCACCATCTATCTGCTGAAGACTCAGGTGTTTGAACTAGTGGTTTATATGCATTGGAATTGGTGGCTGTTGGCGCCCCTTGCCGGCGCGGCCATCGTCGCCCTGCTGGGCACCTGGCGCTGTCGTCAGCTGCTACGTAAGTCCTGTCGACAACTGCTGCAGGGCTAGCGGAAACATATAGAGAAATGAGCGGCGTGAGTAAGTACTAGCGCGCCGCTGGCTTAAATTTGCGTGGCAGCTTGAAGGTCTGGTGTTTTACTGATTGCCAAAAAGATTTGCCAGGGCGTTGTCCAGATGGGTATAGCGAAAGCTAAAACCTGCCTGGGTCAAACGCTCAGGATAGACATATTGCCCTTCGAGCAATAGCTGAGACATCTCTCCAAGGGCCAGGCTTAAAATTGAGGCTGGCATCGGCAGTAGAGTGGGGCGACTCAGCGCTGTGCCCAGTGAGTTGGTAAATTCGCGATTACTGACCGGGTTGGGGGCGGTGGCATTATAGATCCCTTGGCACTCTTCATTATTTAACAGAAACAGTATGATGGCGATGAGATCTTCTCTGTGGATCCAGCTCATTCCCTGTTGGCCTGAGCCTACCACGCCACCGGCGCCCAGCTTAAAGGGCAGTAACATCTTCTTCAGCGCACCACCATTTAGGCCCAGTACTAGGCCGATGCGAATGACGCAGACCCGGGTTATTCCCTGGCATTCGAGCGCCAATTCTTCCCACTTTGCACAGACGCTATGGGGAAATTTCTCTTCTTTTCCCGTGTCTTTGAAGTGGGCGAGATCGAAGCTCTCATCCAGGTGCACCTGTTTGTCATGATCGCCATAGATGCCGATGGCCGAGCCGCTGATGAAGACCTTAGGCGGCGTCTCGCTCGCCTCGAAGAGTTTGGCTAACCGTGCGGTAATATCCCAGCGACTGTCACAGATCTTCTGCTTATGCTCAAGACTCCAACGTTTGTCGGCAATGGGCTCGCCCGCGAGATTGATGACGGCATCGAAGCCATCGAGGCTGCTCAGTGCCCCCAGATTACCCAGTAACTTATGCTGATTACCCAGTGTCAGGTGTGCCTTGCCGGCCGAACGGGTGAGCAAGGTGAGTTGGTGTTTCTCTTCTAAGGCCTTCACCAAGGCCTTGCCGATAAATCCAGTACCGCCCGTGATCAGAATTCGCATGCTCACTCCAAATTTTTAGGGGATATCAAAAATATACACCATAGCCAGGGATTCGGATCACTTTTGACGAGCTAAGATCGCCTGAAGGTCATTTAGGCTTTTTGGTAGCAGAGCTGCATGGAAACCGAATCGGCAAATCTCAGGGCGTGGGGCTTGTCTATCTCGACCGATGCGAAATCGACCCATTCATGATCACTGGCGATGCTCAGTACCTGATCCGTGAGGTGCTCGAGTAGCGAAAAGCGATTGTTTTCAACTAAAGCAATGATTTTTTTCGTTATCGTGCGATAATTCAGGGCGTCTTGCATATTATCACTGTTGCGGGCCTTGGCGGCGCAGTAATGGATTTCTGCGTTGATGGTGACGTCCTGTTTGTTGTTGATCTCATCTTCCTTGATGCCGATGTAAGTGCGAAGACGGAGATTTTTAATTCGAATGATGGCAATTTCTGGTTTCATGGGCGTAATTTTTCTTGTGTCAGATTTAAGTTAAGCCTATCAATATTATGGGTAATTCAGAAGGACTTTATTTAGATGACTCGATTTGATAATCAGGGGGTCGCGTTCAAAGGCTTTGCCATCATGGCGTTTATCGTCGTGATTTTGGCAGGGATAAAAGCCGCCAGCCCTATCGTGGTTCCCTTTGTGTTGTCGGCCTTTATCGCGGTGATTTGTAACCCGGCGATCAATGGCATGACCCGCCTCAAACTGCCCCGCGCATTAGCTGTGGCCATCATGATGGTGTTTATCGTGCTGATGGGGCTCTGGCTGGCTTCCCTAGTGGGAAGCTCCATTAACGAATTCTCCCGTCAGTTGCCGCTTTATCGAGATCAGCTGGTGGAACAATTTGCCTGGGTGCTGACCAAGCTACAGGCGTTGAATATCGAAGTCTCCAAGGAACAGATCTTGGCCTATTTCGATCCGGGAATAGCCCTATCGATGACCACCAATATGTTGTCCAGTGTCGGCGGCGTGATGGCTAACCTGTTTCTTATCATACTGACAGTCGTGTTTATGTTGTTCGAGGCCCAGGATTTGCCCAAGAAGCTGCATTTCGCGCTTGACGATCCCGACATGCGTATCAAGCAGATAGACAAGTTTCTACAGTCGGTAAACCAGTACATGGTGATCAAGACGCTGGTGAGCGTGGGAACTGGCGTGGTGGTCGGGACAGGCTTGGCGCTGATGGGGGTCGATTACGCCTTGCTCTGGGCCGTCGTCGCCTTCCTGTTCAACTATATCCCTAACATAGGCTCTATCATCGCCGCGATTCCGCCTGTGTTACTGGCCTTTATTCAACTCGGCCCAGCGGGAGCGGGAGGCACGGCGCTGCTTTACCTGGCCACTAATACCGTGATGGGTAATATCGTCGAGCCTAAATATATGGGGCGTGGGCTGGGGCTTTCGACCCTGGTGGTGTTCCTCTCCTTGATCTTCTGGGGCTGGCTGCTGGGCTCTGTAGGTATGTTGCTTTCAGTGCCCCTAACCATGATCGTTAAAATTGCACTTGAGTCGAGCCAGAGCGGTGGTTGGCTGGCCATCTTACTGGCCGATCGCGTCGACGAGACCCTGGTTAAGGTCGAAGTGGAGGGGAGCGCCGAGTCCCAAGTTAACGCCGACGCAGAGAAGTAGTTCATTATTCATTAAAACAGACAGTATTAGTAATAGGTAAATAGCGTTAGATGGAGTCATTTAAGCAAGCATTACAACAGGTGCAATTCTCTGAAGAGGCCGAGCGGCTGTTTCATGGCCGTGGTGGTCGTTATGAGGGCGCCGAGCATCTGTGCCTCGACTGGTTTCCACCTGTACTGCTCCTCACCAGCTTCAAGGAGATAGATGAGGCGGCGCTCGAGGAGCTGACCCAGGCGATCCGGGCGCGCTGGAAGGCGGAGAAGGGAGAGCAGGACTTTAATCTGGTATTCCAGCACAGATGTGCGGGACAGACCCAGACCCATATGCTACATGGCGAGGTGCCCGAGCCACATCTGGTGAGTGAGAACGGCGCGCGCTTTCAGATCCATCTACTGCGCGGTCAAAACCATGGCTTGTTTCTCGATATGCGCGCCGGACGTGCCTGGGTGAAGGCCAATGCGGCCCAGGCCAACGTACTCAACCTGTTTGCCTATACCTGTGGCTTCTCCGTGATGGCGCTGCAGGGCGGCGCGGATCAGGTTGTTAATATCGACATGAGCAAGGGGGCGTTAGCCATAGGCAAGCAGAACCATCTGCTCAACGAGTTACCCCATGGTGCACGCTTCCTGGGGCACGATATCTTCAAGTCTTGGGGCAAGCTAACCAAGATGGGACCTTATGATCTCATCATCGCCGATCCGCCGAGCAATCAGCGGGGTAGCTTTGTGGCGACTAAGGATTATGCGAGGCTTCTACGCCGCCTGCCTCAGCTGTTGGCGCCACAGGGTGAAGTCTTGCTGTGTCTCAATGCCCCCGAACTGGGTATCGATTTTCTCAAGCAGCAGGTGGTAGAGCAGAGCCCGACGCTGGAGTTTGTCGAGCAGCTGGCTAATCCCGAGGTGTTCTTGGATAGTAACCCAGATAAGGCATTAAAGGTGTTGCGCTACCGCCAGCGGGAGCGGGCATAGCGCAACTGGGCTCATGGCATGGCCATGAGCCGCTTAAATCAGTAGCGATAGAGTTCTTGAATCAAGGACTGACCGTGTGACTCTATGACCTGGGCTATCTGTTGGTGGTCCAGGTTTTTTAATGCCGAAATTTCGTTAAACAATTTTTCTTGTACGTCGAAGGGCATGGACATGGAGTCCATGAACATGTGGATAGATAAGGTGTCTCCCTGCGTAAACAGGTCGGCTAACCTTTGAGCCTCAAATTCGATCAGCGTGTTCATTGCATTACCTCATTCCTGCCTGCGCAAACCATTCGCTATTAATTAATTGATAGCAGTTCTCATTTGAGTCATTAGATCGTTTTATTGTAAAGAAAATGTTTTTTAGTTTTAGTAGCAGTAAAAAAATGAAAGACTTTCACCTTGCCCATTGAATATTGACACTTTTAGGCTTTTTTTTGCTAAATGCGGCCACAATACTGAAAGTTTTCTGTAAGTCGTGGTTTTTTAGTGTTAGACTAGCGCCCATGAGTTAGCAGATAGTTGCAGCTTATACCCAAGGCAAAATGCACCAATAAAAAAGCATGCCTGTACCCTACACAAAAATCTGGAGTCTTTATGGAAGCCCGTGAATACGAGAACGCCTATTACCAAGTGCAAGATGAAGTAATTGAGTCATTACCCGTTGAGATGGATGACGAAGCGTTTTTGGATTAAGGAAATATCCACACTGAATTTTCACTGTTCCGTTGAGCCTGTCTTAGCGTGTTGAGTTGAAAGCCTTCAGACGAAAAGAGCAGCCCTCGGGCTGCTCTTTTTTGTATTGCTTAGCTGGTCTTCTTGCTGAGGGCTGAGCTCTTGCCAGGCTCAGTTTAGATTTCCCTTCTCTGGCAGTATCTCGACGATCACCCAACGATTATTCACCTTGTGCAGGCGTATGGTGCGATCGTCTATCCAAGGTTGTCCACCCTTGAGTCCCTTCATCTTGACGATAACAGTGACATCCTTGGTAAATTTTCGGAAGAAGTCGATATCTATCTCTTCGATCTCCAGGGTGACGTCGCGCATAGAGAGGTTTAATACGTGGCGCTGTACCGAGGCGGCGATATAGTAATGGGACAACACCTGCTTCATTGGTTCATCGACAAACTGCTTAGCCTTCTCGACATCTCTGTCGACATAGATGGCACGAAAGAATCCTAATGAGACCTGCTCAGGTGTCATGACGCCCGACATGGTTTCCGAGTCGGGACTACAGGCAGATAAGAGAAAAACGAAGATAAAGAGTAATTTTTTCATAGGGTTTAATCGATAGGCTTTGGCCTAGTATCGCGATTCTCGAAAGTATTGGCAAGGGGCGTGCGTCAGTCAAAAGTACTTGACTCTTAGGCGTTGGGCTGGCATATCTGAATGAACAAATTGTTACGGTTATCCACAGAATCTGTGGACAAGTATGTTGAAGAGTCGATGCATAACTCTTAAGTGACTGAACTTAATTGGTAAATTCGTGTGGTCATTTTTTGACGCATTGTGCATCTATGAATATTTTTTAATCTTTCTAAGCCGTTCAAGTATAAAAAAAGCCTGTCTCGTGACAGGCTTTTTCGATCTTATGGCGAGTACAGATTAGTTCTGTGAGGCTTGAATCGCCGTCAGGGCGATGGTGTAGACGATGTCGTCTACCAGGGCGCCACGAGACAGATCGTTAACCGGCTTGCGCATACCTTGCAGCATAGGGCCGATGCTGATTAGATCTGCACTACGCTGAACCGCCTTGTAGGTGGTGTTACCCGTATTAAGGTCTGGGAAGACGAACACGGTTGCCTGGCCGGCCACTGGGCTGTTAGGCGCCTTAGACTGGGCCACGTTTGGCATCACGGCGGCGTCATATTGCAGCGGGCCGTCGATCACCAGCTCTGGACGTTTCTCCTTGGCGATGCGAGTGGCTTCACGCACCTTATCTACATCCGACCCTGTGCCTGAGCTACCGGTTGAATAGCTGATCATGGCAACCTTAGGCTCAATACCGAAGGCGGCGGCACTATCGGCCGACTGGATGGCGATATCTGCAAGCTGCTCGGCGTTTGGATCTGGGTTGATGGCACAGTCACCATAAACCAATACCTGATCCGGCATCAGCATGAAGAAGATAGAGGAGACCAGGCTAGAACCCGGCGCCGTCTTGATCAGCTGTAGTGGTGGACGTATGGTGTTGGCCGTGGTGTTTACCGCACCCGAGACGATACCGTCGACCTCACCCTGGGCCAGCATCATGGTGCCCAGCACCATGTTGTCTTCCAGTTGCTCGCGGGCAACCACTTCTGTCATGCCTTTGTGGCGACGCAGTTCAACCATAGGGTCGACATAGCGCTCACGTGCGGCTTCAGGCTCGATGATTTCAACCCCTTCGCCTAAGGTGACACCCTGTTGGCCAGCGATACGCAGGATCTCTTCACGGTTACCGATAAGCACACAGCGCGCGATACCGCGATCGGCGCAGATGGCTGCGGCTTCGATAGTTCTTGGCTCGTCGCCCTCTGGCAGTACCACTGTCTTGCCTGCGGCGCGGGCCAGCTCGGTAAGCTTGTAGCGGAAGGCCGGTGGTGACAGTCTGTGCTCACGTGGTGAGTTCATGGTGATGCTTTCTACCCAGCTCTGATCGATATGGCTGGCGACATACTCCTGCACCTCTTCGATACGCACGGCATCATCCACAGGCACTTCATGGTCGAAGCGCTGGATGTTGAGCGAGGTCTGCCAGGTGTTGGTGTCGATCAAGAATACAGGTAAACCTGTCTCGAAGGCTTGTTCACACAGGGCCATGATCTCAGGCTCTGGCTCATAGCTACCAGTTAGCAGCAGTGCACCCACCTTGACGCCGTTCATCGCCGCCAGACAGGCTGAGACGATCACATCGGAGCGGTCGCCCGAGGTGACCAGCAGGGAGTCTGTCTTGATGTGGGTGACCATGTTAGGAATACTGCGGGCGCAGAAGGTGACCTTGCGCAGACGACGGGTATTCATCTCGCCGGCATTGATGATGCGGGCACGCAAGTGCTTGGCCAGGTCCGAGGCGCGTGGCGCGACCAGATCCAGGTTATATGGCACGCTACCTAAGATGCGCAGCTTGCTCTTACCGGGCAGCTGGAACATGCTGGCGGCATCGGGACGCTGCACGTCCTGGTGATCAAATACCTCAGATAGATCCGGGCGGGCACGACCTTCGTCGTCCACCGGTGCACCAATCTTGTTGATGATGGCGCCGATAAGGCGTTTGTTTTTGCTACCGCCCCAGGCGTTGTGGGCGATCTCGAGACGGTTCATCAAGGCGGTCGGGGTTTCGTTACCCGGCGCGGCGACGAAGATGATATCGGCATCGAGCGCCTTGGCGATCTCGTAGTTGATGTCATCCGAGAAGGGGTGGTTGCGGGTCTGCACCAGACCTTCGACGATCAGGGTTTCGCTAGGATCGGCACATTCGGTGGCGCGGGCGATGATCTGCTCCATCAAGACATCGGTCTGATCTGTGCGGATCAAGTGCTCGGCGTGAACCATGTCGAAGGGCTCGAGCGGGTTAACCGTCGGCGACTTGCTTAGGATGGTGGTCGAACGCTCAGGGCCCTTATCGGTTGGGCGCTGCTGGGCGATAGGCTTGAAGAATCTCACCTTTACCCCGTGGCGTTCCAGCGCACGTACCATACCTAGACTGATAGATGTCAGGCCGACGCCGGTGCCATTGGGGATGAGCATAATATTGCGAGACATAGTTACCTCTTATGCCCCGGCCTGTCTATCGGCCGGGTCTTGACAAAATTCGTTGCGGCGCATGGCGCCGCGATAGCATTTACTGCTTCGATAACATTACTTTAGCAGTGAAACCGCGTCTTCGGCGATCACCCACTCTTCGTTGGTTGGGATCACCATGGCAACTGGGCCATTGTCTGTGGTGATCTGACCCTGGTTACCAAAGCGCGCCGCCTGGTTGCGTGCAGGGTCCACTTCGAAGTTGAAGATCGCAAGCAGGTTAAGTACCTTCTCACGGATAAGATCTGAGTTCTCACCGATACCACCTGTGAAGACCAAGGCGTCCAGGCGGCCCAGTGGCACTGTGTAAGAGGCGATATACTTGGCCAGACGGTAGCAGAAGATCTCAAGTGCTAGCGTCGCGCCCTTGTGGCCTTCGGCATAACCTTCTTCGATGCCGCGGCAATCGTTAGTCAGCTCGGAGATCCCCAGCAGACCGCTCTGCTTGTTCATCAGGTTGTTCACTTCATCTAAGGTGTAACCCAGACGATCCACCAGGTGGTAGATGATAGAAGGGTCGATGTCACCACAGCGGGTACCCATGACCAGGCCTTCCAGCGGTGTCAGACCCATAGAGGTATCGACACTCTTACCGCCTTTCACGGCTGTGACTGACGCGCCATTACCCAAGTGGGCACAGATGACGTTGGTGTCGGCTAATTCTTTACCCAGTGCCTTGGCGGCTTCGCGGCTCACAAACAGGTGGCTGGTGCCGTGCATGCCGTAGCGACGGATGCCGTGCTCGCGATAGAGCTTGTAGGGCAGGGCATAGACGAAGGCATGTTCTGGCATGCTTTGGTGGAAAGCGGTGTCAAACACGGCGATCTGTGGCAGGCCAGGGAAAGAGGCCTGGGCGGCACGGATACCGATAAGGTGCGCAGGGTTGTGCAGTGGCGCCAGGGCGGCACAATCTTCGATACCCGCGATCACGCTGTCGTCGATCACCACAGAATGGGTGAACTTCTCACCGCCATGTACCACACGGTGACCGATAGCCTGGATCTGGGCGGCGACTTCAGGATACTGGCCCAGAATGTCTTTAACGATAAACTCGATCGCCTCGCGGTGAGCCGTAAAGGCACCCAGCTTAGACTCGAATTTATTGCCATCGACTTTCCACTTGATGCGTGAATCTTCCAGACCAAAGCACTCTGCTAGACCTGAGATCTGGTCGTCACCCGTAAGTGCGTCGATAATGGCGAACTTCAGTGATGAGCTGCCGCAGTTTAGTACCAAAACCAGTTTGTTTGACATGTTTAAAACCTTTTGCAAAGTGGGTGAATGACTGGCATCCACTTAAATTAAATGACGTCGACGTCTGGGGTCGATGTCGCTTTAAATTCTCGTTCCTGAGATTAAGAGTGGGTCTTCGCCGAAGCGATGCCCCTTGGGGCTGACGCTTGCCTTGTGCTATGGTAAAGACAGTCTCTTAAGTGTTAGGTGTCATCATTGACTGTTCAAGTCTTAAAAACCTTAGGGGTCGGTCGACGCTATATGAAGACTTGGCCTATGGTTCGACAACTTAGTTTTTATTTTCCAGAGTATCGCGTGATCCGCGCGACGGCTCTGGCGATTCGCTTGATGCCGCTGCTGGCCCTGTTGGCCGGTGGCAGTCAACTCTATCTGTATGGCTGGGCCTGGTTACCTCAGGCCATCACCATCGCCTTGTTCTTTATCAGCTTGCCTATTCAAGGCTTGCTCTGGCTCGGTTGGCGAGCCAAACATCCGCTGCCACTTTCTCTGCTGGATTGGGGCAATAATCTGTCCGCCAAGCTCCAGGGGATGGGGGTGGCTTGTCCCCCTTTAGGTGCCAGTGCCTGTTATCTGGACATGGCTGTCATCTTGAAGATGGCCTTCGAGCGTCTCGATAAGCAATACTGGGAAGCACTCTAAAGCGAGTTAGTACATGGCGTTGATGCCAGCTTCCACAAACACCTGTTTAATTTGCTCCATGGTTTCGCGCGACGGGGGAGAGATTTCCTTGAGGGGATACTCTTCGCCCATGGCTTCCCATTTGTGTTTGCCTAGCTCGTGGTAGGGAAGGAGTTCTACCTTCTCTACGTTGGTCATAGGTTTAATAAATTCTGCCAACCCTTTTGCCGAGGCAATATCATCGGTATAACCGCCCACGACCACATAGCGTATCCACACTTTTTGTTGGCGTTTTTGGAGATACTGGGCGAATTGCAGCGTGCGATGATTGCTGACATGGGTTAAGGCGATGTGTTGGTCGTCGTCGATATGCTTGATATCGAGCAGAACCAAGTCTGTGTTATCGAGGAGTTCATCGATAACCGGTGTGTATTTACGTACGAAGCCGTTGGTGTCCAGGCAGGTGTGTATGCCTTGCTGTTTGCAGGCCTTGAACAGGGCTGCGACAAATTCGGCTTGAAGTATGGCCTCGCCGCCACTGGCGGTGACGCCTCCGCCGCTGGACTCGAGAAAAGGCCGATAACTGATGATCTGCTCCATCAGCTCGTCGACCTCGATTTCACGTCCACCGTGAAGATCCCAGGTATCACGATTGTGGCAGTATTGGCAGCGCATCAAGCAGCCTTGCATAAAGGTGATAAACCGAATGCCGGGACCGTCGACTGTGCCAAAGGATTCCAGTGAGTGAATCCGCCCTTTTACTGTCATTGTGACTCCGAAAACTTCAATTAAAGTAGGCTGTGCTAAATTAGTGCACAGCCTAGCTTATATTCACCAAAAATCTAGCGTTTGACCGCTCGATTGACGGAATTTACATCCCTTTGGTGAAAGTACGTGTAATGACGTCCTGTTGCTGCTCTGGTGTCAGTGCGTTGAAGCGCACGGCGTAACCAGAAACACGGATTGTCAGCTGTGGATACTTGTCTGGGTTAACCACGGCATCTTCCAGCATTTCGCGGTTCATCACGTTCACGTTAAGGTGCTGACCACCTTCACGAGTCTCGTTATGAGCGAAGTAACCGTCCATCAGTGCAGCCAGGTTAGCGCGGCGACCGTCTTCATCTTTACCCAGTGCGTTTGGCACGATAGAGAAGGTATAAGAGATACCATCTTGTGCGTGAGCAAACGGCAGCTTGGCAACCGAGGTCAGTGACGCGATAGCGCCTTTCTCGTCGCGGCCATGCATTGGGTTCGCACCCGGCGCAAATGGTGCGCCGGCAGGGCGACCGTCTGGCGTAGTACCCGTCTTCTTACCATAAACCACGTTTGAGGTGATGGTGAGGATTGACTGAGTCGGGATCGCGTTACGGTACATCTTCTTGTGACGGATCTTAGCCATGAAGCGCTCAACCAGCTCGGTGGCTAAATCGTCGACGCGTGCATCGTTGTTACCAAACTTAGGATATTCACCCTCGATGTCGAAATCGACGGCGATGCCGTTTTCGTCACGAATTGGCTTAACCTTGGCAAACTTGATGGCAGACAGGGAGTCGGCAGCGATAGACAAACCGGCGATACCACAAGCCATTGTGCGACGTACGTCTCTGTCGTGCAGCGCCATCAGGGCCGCTTCGTAAGAGTACTTGTCGTGCATGTAGTGGATAGCGTTCAGCGCAGACACATATTGGGTGGCTAGCCACTCCATCATGTTGTCTAGGCGGCCCATCACATCGTCAAAGTCCAGTACTTCATCTGTGATTGGCTCAAACTTAGGACCGATCTGAGTCTTAAGCTTCTCATCCACGCCGCCGTTGATGGCGTAAAGCATGGTCTTGGCCAGGTTGGCGCGCGCTCCGAAGAACTGCATGTGCTTACCAACAACCATAGGGCTCACACAACAGGCGATGGCGTAGTCGTCAGAGTCGAAATCTGGACGCATCAGGTCATCGTTTTCGTACTGAATAGAGCTGGTGTCGATAGACACCTTAGCGCAGTACTTCTTGAAGTTCAGCGGTAGCTTCTCAGACCAAAGCACTGTGATATTTGGCTCTGGGCTTGGACCCATGTTGTATAGGGTGTGCAGGAAGCGGAAGCTAGATTTAGTTACCAGAGTGCGGCCGTCAAGACCCATACCCGCGATAGACTCGGTCGCCCAGATTGGGTCGCCAGAGAATAGCTCGTCGTACTCAGGGGTACGTAGGAAACGCACCATACGTAGCTTCATCACGAAATGGTCGACCATCTCCTGGGCTTGCTGCTCGGTCAGGACACCATTCTTGATGTCGCGCTCGATGTAGATATCCAGGAAGCTAGAGGTACGGCCAAGTGACATGGCGGCGCCGTTTTGGCTCTTCACTGCGGCCAGATAGCCGAAGTAGGTCCACTGAATCGCTTCTTTAGCGTTGGTTGCAGGACCTGAGATGTCACAGCCGTAGCTGGCAGCCATCTGCTTCATCTGACCCAGGGCTTTGTGCTGCTCGGCGATCTCTTCGCGTAGCTGCATGGTGGCAGAAAGATCTTCGCCTGCTTCAAACTGCGCTTGCAGTGAGCTGAACTGGGCAAATTTTTCCTGCATCAGGTAGTCGATACCGTACAGGGCGATACGACGGTAGTCACCAATGATACGACCACGGCCGTACGCATCTGGCAGACCAGTCAATACGCCAGACTTACGGCAGCGCATGATCTCTGGGGTGTAGATATCGAACACGCCCTGGTTGTGTGTCTTGCGCAGCTCAGAGTAGACATACTTGATGTTTGGATCCAGTTCACGACCATAGGCAGCGCATGAACCTTCGACCATACGGATACCGCCATTGGGTAACATGGCACGCTTAAGTGGCGCGTCTGTTTGTAGACCGACAATGGTTTCAAGATTTTGGTCGATGTAACCTGCTTCATGAGAGGTAATGGTAGAGACTTTGTCGGTATCGAAATCAACCGGCGCGTGAGTGCGGTTTTCTTGCTTGATACCTTCCATCACTTTGTCCCAAAGCGCGCTGGTCGCTTCGGTGGCGCCGGCTAGGAAAGATTCGTCTCCTTCATAGGGCGTGTAGTTCTTTTGAATAAAGTCGCGTACATTTACTTCAGACTTCCAATCACCAGGAGTAAAACCTTCCCACGCTTTGGTGAACAGCTCAGTTTTTTCGGTCATCGTACTAATACCTTCTGTTTGAGATAAAGGTTATTGGTTATCGAGTGGCTGTCACTTAAGACGTTGCGATACACCAATAGCTATTCTTCGCAGCTCCCTTCAATGTATTACCCGGATGATGGGAACTGATTATCGAAACGGTAAACCGTGTCGATTTAAATCTGTTTTACGCGATATCCGAAGCCGTTCGATACTCATTGTTTAGAAGGATTCGGTTATCGTTAAATTGGTAAGACCAATTAACCATATGAATAGTACCATATCTCCCTAGGTGCTGCATCAGAATCGGTCTGCTTTAGCCCGAGTTAATGCCAAAATTGCTATCGGGTTATCATTTTTGGGGCAAAATTTCGTTTGCATCTCACCTAAGAGTCGGTTATTTGCGCGAGGTAACTCTCACTTTCACCGGGAGGTTCATGGCAATTAGGAGAACGTGGATTCCTTGGTGTTATGCGGGCCATGCCTATAGGGCATATTGATGCCTGTTATCAGCAAGTTTGATGTAAGTATAGGGGAGAAAAAAACGAAGAGGGCCTAAGCCCTCTTCGTTATCGGTTTTGAGACTAAAGGAGCGCCGGGATCCCTTGAATCATCCCCACTGCCAGCATGGCGGCCAGACAGATAATAAAGGCCATGCCAGGAATGATCAGCCTGTCGGCCAGACTCAGGCTGGCGGCACGTTCTTTGTCGCCGATCAGGCCATTGTTATCTAACAACATGGTCAGTGCCCAGGCCAGTACAGGGTTGGCAACGAATGAGGCGAAGATACAGATACCTGCCGCCTGGCTGCTTTGGGTATCTTTCACCATCTGCATGCCAGCTTCCAGTAGTGGCAGGAATACGCCAACCAGCAACGCAATTGACATCACGGGACGCCATACGGTGACATCCATAGGGTAACCCAGTACAGCGACTATGATACACAGGCTACCCAGCAAGATGGCGCCGGCAGGAATAGGACGCTTAGCGATTGCCGCCGGGATCATATAGGTACCCCAAGAAGAGGTGATGTTACCGCCACCCACGGCCGTACCGACGATTTGACGCAGCGAACAGGTGGTCATGGTGTCATCCACGTCCATCAGTACTTTCTCTGTGCCCTTAGGGTAGTTCAGTTCCTGGAAGATACGGTGTCCGAGGAAATCTGGTGACCACATGGCCACCGCTAGGATGGCAAAAGGCAGCGAAGCGATGAAGTGCTCGAAGTTAGGTAAGCCTAGCTGCCAGCCGTGTTCGGTAGAGCCCCACCAGTAAACCGGATTCAGGTTAGGGATACCAGGCGCGGTTACAAACTGCAGATCTAACCCGGCGCCTAAGGCGAAGGCCAGGGCAATTGCGGCAATAGAACAAAGCGGGATCGCCAGCCAGCGTTTACCTACCTTGGCCAGATAGGCGTAGAGCACGACATTCACCAAGAGGATGAAGAAGGCCACATAGCCCAGGCTATAGTCCAGCGCGTGTTTGGCCTGTAGGCCGCCGGCCCAGTCAAACAGCGAGGTGATCTGGCTCTTGGCGCCCATGAATCCCAGGAACACCAACAGGCCCCCGGCGACGCCGCTGGAGGTGAGGTTCACCAACCTGGAGCCCCCCTTAAAGTAACTGAGCAGCAGACCAAAGATACCCAAGAGGATCGCAAGCGCTAATGGGTGAGCGCCTGCGAGGGCGATGGCACCAATAAGCGGGATCATGGGACCGTGGTTGCCGCCTAGGTTGGCGCGGGGGTTGATAAATCCAGAACTGATGATACAGAAGAGCAGGGCGGGGATGAGCATTTCGACGCGAACCACCTGAATGGCGAATTCGGCGCCCAGGTTGATGTGATCCCAGCGCTCACTCAGGCCCGATGCCCAGGCGGCCATTACGGCGGAATACATCACCGTGATGCCGATAGTACCTGCGATGGCGGGCACTAGGTCTTCCCACTCGAAGCGGAAATCGCGTCCCGGCAGGTTGAGGCCCCAACGTCTGGGCTTCATGATCTGTAATTCGTGATCTAAATATTCTTCACGAGTGGCAAACTCGCTGGCAGGACGGTGAAGCGCCTTGTAAGTCAGCTCAGAGGCTTCCATCTCTTCTTTTTTGACTGTTTCTGACATAATTTCTCATTCTCCGAAAAGAACTTATTGACTCATCAATTCGATGAAGACTTAGAGGTAATCCTTGCAAGTCAGCGAGTGTCGTTTGTCGAAAGACCCCCAGGTGCCACTCGAGTAACTTGTCCGCCCCCAAGAATGGATTAAACACCCTAAATCCGGTGAGCAGTTGCATCCCTAACGCTGTTTAAAATTGGTCTGACCAATTTACCTCGTAAATCTTAACATAGTGAAAATCACCTGACATTAACTATCAATAAACTTGAAACTGGCGATTAGATGATTTGGGAGCTAGTTAACATCTTGTATCGCTATTTCCGCTCCCTTTTTACATTAGGCATATATATTGCGTTTGGATAGAGATCGCGCCTTCTGTCACTTTTGGGAGCCACTCCCCCCATTCTGAGTAAATTGGAGGTGTCTCTCATGGCTCACATTTTTAGGTGGGTTAGACTTCACAAAAAGCGCGCGCATTGTGCACGCTGTCTCGCAAATGCTTGTCTTCGCCTCTCGCTTCGTCTCCAGCTTGCCCAGACAAAGTACCCGCTAAGTATGTTAATCAAGTTGCCTTATAGCTTAGGCAATAGGTGGTTAGTTGCCAGTGTGCCATGTAAGCCCCTTTGACTGTGGGAGTTGTTCACTCTCTCCGTTATCTTGAGCTGAGCAACATTTAGAGTGCTATAAGGCATTGAATTATATTTTAATTATTGCAAAATGTTGTCGGTTTAACATGCTGTTTACTTGGGTGTCCGGCTATCAAATTTACTGATTGTCTCATTCATTAATATCAAATTTTATTTCTACTTATTAGTGGCTAATCTCGGCATCAGAGAGTGAGGCAATGAGCTAACTCTTTGTAAAAACATTTATTAATCAATAGCCGTCTTTCGGGACTTGGCACATGGGAGACGATGTAAATGAAATTTCACCCCTGTTATACGCTTGGCTGGAGATGGATACACAATGTCTATAGCTAACCTAGTACCACTTCTCAGCGAGCCACGCCATTCGATACCAGTTGCAGAGATGAGTCTATGTCAGCGCGCTGCGGTATATGGCCAGGAGAAGGTGACTAAGGCGGCGATGCAGTCTATCGGTCAGGCGATGTTTGCCGGTGCCTTTATCGCGCTCGCCTTCGTGTTTTATCTCACAGTCACCACAGGCGCATCGGGCGATTGGGGCATGGTGCGCCTCGTTGGGGGCTTAGCCTTTAGCTTGGGGTTGATGCTGGTAGTGATCTGTGGCGGTGAGCTTTTTACCAGTAGCGTGCTGAGCAGTGTCGCCTGGGCGCAAAAGCGTGTCAGTACACGGGCCTTGCTGGCCTGTTGGGGACGTGTCTATCTGGGTAACTTTTGCGGCGCCATGATCATGTTGGTATTGATCCTCAGTGCCAAGATGTACCTGTTAGACGCTGGCTTGTGGGGCCTCAATGCCTTGAAGGTTGCCCAACATAAGCTGCATCACTCCTGGGGTCAGGCGTTCGCCCTGGGCATCCTATGTAACATGCTGGTTTGTTTAGGGGTTTGGATGACTTTCGCCAGTAAGGAGGCGCTGACTAAGGCCATCCTGTTGATGCTGCCTGTGGCGATGTTTGTCAGCAGCGGCTTCGAGCACAGCATCGCCAACCTCTTTATGGTGCCGCTGGGGATTGCCATCAAGCAGCTGGCCATCTGGGACTGGTATCAGATCCCTGGGTTTACCGCTCAGCAATTTAGCGATCTGACGCTGCTCCATTTTCTGACCAATAACCTCATTCCCGTGACCGCGGGCAACATCGTGGGTGGCGGCATAGTGGTGGGCCTGGGTTACTGGTGGATCGATTCAAGTAAGGCTCGCAGCGCCCCATTAGCCCAGGTGACATCGATGGCGGTGCACCTCGAATCGGCAATAGGCCGTGACGAACGGCTAGATCATCAGGTTAGTCCCATAGGCTCGCCGACAGACTCAAATTCAACCTTATCTACGAAAGCTAGCAGCGGAGATTCCCAAATGCCTAAATCAATTCAAAAACTAAACATTAGCTCACTGATGGAGCAGACCCCCTTTACCTTATCACCTGAGCTATCCGTATATGAGGGGCTCAAGCGGCTCAATGGGGCCCAACTTCGTGGCGCGCCCGTGGTAGACAGCCAGCACCGCCTGCTGGGATTTGTCTCCCAGCAAGATCTGCTACGAAGCCTATGGTCAGAAGAGTTTGTGCGTGGCATCGCCTATAAGGTGGCCGATCTGATGCAGACTCGGGTGCTGACGGTGGGCCCAGACGATGCGGTGGCCGATCTGATAGAGGTGATGGTGGTGGATCGTGACAAGCTGTTCCCCGTGAGCGACATGGGAGTCTTAACCGGGCATACCTATGCCAGCTACGAGGAGCGACTACGCCATGCCAGCGCCAGTAAGCCGAGTAGTTTTCCCGTGGTTAGTGAAGGCAAACTCGTGGGAGTGATCACCCGAGAGGCGATCGTGGCCAAGGTATGTGCTATCTATGGGTAGGAGGAGCCCTGAACCTTGGTGATGTGTTGGCGATTATTATTCGACTAGGGCTTAGTTGACTTAGCGAGGTAGAGATAAAAAGGGGCTAAAGCCCCTTTTTGTTGTCTGCAACTTATCTATAGCTGGCTATAGACGCATTTATCTACTGGCCTTGGTGTGCTGGCGATGTTTGCTCAGGCGTCTGGCTTCGGTGATCACACAGTCGCGCAGCGGGTTTTCACCTGAATCACAACGCCAGACGAAGGAGAGGTGTCGCTGCATATTGAGCTGCGGGGTCGGTAAGATAACCAGTTCACCGGCGGCCACCTCTTTCTCCACATCCAGGAAAGGCAGGCTACTGAGGTAGGGACCGTTCTTCACCAGGGCCTTGAGCAGGGAGACATGTTCATACTCCTTCCAGACGTTGAGTTTTTCGATGACACCGTGGATGGCCCCCTCGAAGATGCGGCGAGTCCCCGCGCCTTGCTCGCGCAGCACCCATCTTGCCTGCTCAAGCTGTGCCAGGCTGATGTTGGTCTGCTTGGCGTAGGGATGATGCGGCGAAGCCACCACCACCAAGTGGTCGTCTAGCCACTGCTCCTGATACAGACGGCTGTCGTCGTTGCGGCCTTCTATGATGCCAAAGTCATATTCGTAGTTAAGCAGGCCCTCGACCACGTTCTCGGTATTTTCCACTGTGAGCTCGATCCTAAGTTCGGGAAAATCGGTATCGATTTTACTGATGAGCTCGGGCAGCAGATGCTCGGCGGCCGTTTGACTTGAGCATAAACGAAAACGACCGCTTATAAGATGTTGTTCGTGAAGGCCTAATTCGATCTGTTGTGCATCTTGCAACAGGCGTCTCGCCCTTGGGCGCAACCAGTTTCCCCAGTGGCTGAGGGTGAGGCGGTTGCCTTGTCTGATGAAGAGGGGGCGCCCGAGCAGATTTTCCAGCTGGCCAAGAGACATGCTAACTGCAGACTGAGTCATCGACAGTTTTCGCGCCGCCGCACTCACACTTTCCAGGCTGGCTACGGCGTCGAACACCATGATTTGTTTTAGTGAGTACTTCATTGACCTTGTGGCGTCCTAACTGATTTAAACAATAAAGAAAACTATCAATAAAATTGATGCTTGTGTGATATTGATTGTATGAGCGCCCGAGTGCTTTCACAAGTAAAGCGTTGATTTTATCTAAGTTACTCGACACGTCTCACTTTTTGGCGGCGTCTTGTGCGCCCGCTGTCATTTCTTGTCAATACGTGAATCCTATCGGGAGGTGACTGAGCCATTATGACCGTGAGGTCTGGGTGATATCTATGCTACGCGGGTGATTCTTGTGCAGTGAAGGAGGAATTGGTTTATATTGGCGGGCAATAACTTAGATTCCAAGAATAACCATGGAAAAACAATGGCAAATCAAGCGCCTTCCCCGGCGGCGAACCCGCAAAATAAAGTTCCCTTACCCGATACCTTAGTGATCATCTTCTTCGTGGCCCTGGCTGCCATGCTACTGACCTATCTGGTGCCTGTGGGGTCTTTCGAGACCCAGGAGATCCATTATCTTGCCGACGGCGTCGAGAAACAGCGCAGTGTGGTCGATCCTAGTTCATTTCGTTATAGCCTGGATGAGGCCGGTGAGCATCTTAAGCAACCGGTCGCCCTGTTTGAGGGAGGCGGGGGCATAGGTTTCTTTAACTTTGCCTTCGAGGGATTAACCTCGGGTTCCAAGTGGGGCACGGCCATCGGAGTGATCATGTTTATGCTGGTGATAGGCGGTGCCTTTGGCATAGTGATGGAAACCGGCACCATAGATAACGGCATCATGAGACTTATTGATAAGACCCAGGGAAACGAGCGACTCTTCATTCCCGTACTCTTTATCCTGTTCTCCCTCGGTGGCGCCGTGTTTGGGATGGGGGAGGAGGCGATCGCCTTTGCCATCATCATCTGCCCACTCATGATACGTTTAGGGTTCGATGGCATCACCACTGTGATGGTGACCTATGTGGCGACTCAGGTGGGCTTTGCCAGCTCCTGGATGAACCCCTTCAGTGTGGCGATTGCCCAGGGCATCGCAGGCATTCCCGTGCTTTCGGGAGCCGGTGTGCGTGGCCTCATGTGGGCGGGCTTCACCCTGATGGGGGTGATCTTTACCATGCGCTACGGCGCCAGGATCCAGGCCAATCCTCAAAGCTCGCTCTGCTACGAGTCTGACCGGTATTTTCGTGAGCATCATGAGACAAACAAGTTACAGAGCCGTTTTAACCTCGGCGATATCCTGGTGCTGCTCGCCATCTTGCTAACGGTTATCTGGGTGATCTGGGGCGTTGTTGCTAATGCCTGGTTTATTCCTGAGATCGCCAGCCAGTTCTTTGCCATGGGGATAGTTGTAGGGATGATAGCGGTGATCTTCAGGCTCAATGGTATGACGCTTAATCGTATGGCGACCAGCTTCAAACAAGGTGCCGGCACCATGCTCGAGCCCGCCTTGTTGGTTGGTTGCGCCTCGGGGATCTTGCTGCTTCTTGGCGGCGGTAAGCCGGATGAGCCCAGCGTTCTCAACACCTTACTCAATAGCGCCGGTAGCCTGATAGGTCAGTTGCCAGCGGTCGCTTCGGCCTGGTTTATGTTGTTGTTTCAGTCGGTATTCAACTTCTTTGTCACCTCGGGGTCGGGCCAAGCGGCATTGACTATGCCCTTGATGGCGCCTCTTGCCGATATCGTCGGCGTGTCACGTCAGGTGGCTGTGTTGGCCTTTCAGTTGGGGGATGGTTTTACTAATGTGCTGGTGCCGACGTCGGCGTCATTGATGGCGACCTTAGGCGTTTGCCGCGTAGACTGGGGCGTGTGGCTCAAGTTTATCTGGCGTTTCATATTGGTGCTGTTTCTGGTATCGAGCCTTGTGGTGGTTGGCGCTCACTATCTTGGTTTTGCCTAGGCGGTTCTGTAGAGTAGACAATAAAAAACGGCATCCTAGGATGCCGTTTTTTCGTTGAAGCTCGGTAAGATTAGAACTTCACTTCACCTTCTAGGAACCACTCACGACCACGTGCGTTGTATACTGAACGCTGGTAGTGAGGCCATGAAGTTGCTGTTGGGTCGAAGTTTGGACCTGCATCGAACAGGTTAACTACGCCCGCTTTCACCTTGATTGCATCTGTGATGTTGTAGCCAGCAGTCAGGTTCCACTTAGTCTGTGATGCTACTTCGTGTGCACTTTCGTCGAAGTCTTCGCCACCAGATGCTTTGAATGACTTGTACTGCATACCGTGCATACGCGCAGTATGGTAAGCACCTAAGGTCGCTTCGAAGTCATCGATGTACCAACCCAATACTAGGTTAGCGCGGTACTGTGGCAGACCACCGTTATCGATATCATCTTCAACTGGATCCGTTGGAGCTAGTTGATATTCAGACAACAGGATGTAAGTACCGTTGAAGTTAAGCTTCAGGTCACCCATGTTGTCCATATCCCAAGTGTAACCAGCAGTGATATCTAAACCACGTACTTTCTGGAATGCCAGGTTCTGCGCAACGGCGTTCACGTGAGTGATGGTGCCTTCTGCATCACGAGTCAGCATGTTTTCATACTGTTCGTACTCACGAGCGGCCTTGCTAGCGCTGATGTCGCTAACCATGTCATCCAGTTTCCACTCCCAAAGGTCGAACGACGCGTTGAGTGAATCACCGCCCCATACTGCACCAATGTTAGCCGTGTAACCGGTTTCGGCTTCCAGATCTTTGTTGGCACCGGTAGTGCTGTCGATGTGAAGCTCGTTACAGATCTCGTTGATACGTGGATCAGCATTTGGCTCACTTGGTGTGCCACCCAGCGCTTGACACTGTTTGAAGTCGATAACAGTTGCGAAGCCCTTAGTCGCATCGCCATATACGCGGTGCATGTCTGGCGCACGGAATACTGAGCTGATAGAACCACGAACCAATAGCTCGTTCAGTGGACGGTATTCTACAGTCAGCTGTGGAGACAGGTTGCCACCGAAATCTTCGTAGCGGTCATAACGAAGTGCCGCATCAACGGTCAATACATCAAGTACTGGTAGGCTGATTTCGGCATAGGTTGCCCAGTAAGAACGCTCACCGGCACCCGAAGAACCACCTGTGGTCAGGATGGCACCTTTCTTAGATTCCGAGTCAGTGTTTGTTTCATAGTCTTGCTCTGTGTACTCGGCACCAAATGCAAACTGTGCATCGCCAGCTGGCATCTCGAACGCCATACCAGAGATGTTAGCCTGAACGTTTTTCTGTGTTGATTGCGCACGCTCAAATGGAGAGTAGGCTACAGATTCAACGTCTTCTGCAGTCATGTTCTTCAGCAGAGAGTTACCGTTTTCACCCGCTGTGATGTAGTCGAACATGCCACCAACGGTTGCGTAACCGCTGCGGAATACGTCTACATTGGTACGGCCGTAGTTAACTGAAGCATCCCAGCTGTACTCATCAGCCAGTGTGCCTTCAAGACCTGCGGTGAAGAAGTAGTTACGTGTCTTGGTCTCGCCAGCGCGGTTACCAAACTCGTGTAGACGACGTACATAGTAGTACTCACCATCGGTCGCATTGGCGAAGTCGCCACCTAGGGCTGTAGCCTTGTTGGTGAAGGTCTTGCTGAGGTCACCAGCAGATACAGTGACATTGCTACCATCGACTGTAACATCGTAGTCATTGATTGCCATTGGCTCGATGTTAGTGGTTGATTTTGCTTCGGCAAAGTCAAGACGACCAACCAGGCTAATGTTATCAGACAGCTCATAGTTGAAGTTAGTCGAGCTGATGAAGCGAGAGTTAGCAGGCTGTAGATCGCGCCACTCTGAACGGTCGAAACCACAGATGCTACGAGCAGCGTCCCAGAAGAAGCCGCCAGCGGTACACTCTTCAGCTGTTAAAACGCGAGCGCCTGAGCCATTACCTGCGATGCGAGCACCGTATGAACTGTACTGTGAATAAGGGCTGTAAGGCACTTTGTCAGTGTGCAGACCGAAGTTTTCACGATCCGTTGCCTTAAGCTGTTGGTTGTCGGTAAATTCGATGAAAGTCGAGACGTTACCGCGATCAGATGAGGCACCTAAAGAAAGCGCGATACGGTCGCTTCCGCCGCCACCGTTAGTGGTATCACCGTGACGGTACTTAAGTGCAACACCTTCGAAGTCTTTCTTCAGGATAATGTTGATCACACCACCTACGGCATCGGCACCATAGATTGCTGAACCACCAGACTGCAGTACTTCGATACGTTGTACTGCTTCCATTGGTAGGTTTGCGGTATCAACGAAGTTATCGGTGCCACCAGACGGCTTAGGGTACTGGTTTAGACGCTTGCCATTGATCAGTGTCAGTGTACGGTTTGCCCCCGCACCACGTAGGCTGATAGAAGAGGCGGCAGGTGTGAAACCATGAACCGATTGAGTTGTCATCGCACTCGTGGTTGAAGTAAGACTTTCTAACGCGTCTTGAATGTTAGTGAAGCCCTGCTTAGCCATGTCTTCTGCGCTCATGACGGTAACAGGTGTAGCCGTTTCCATATCGGTACGTTTAATACGTGAACCTGTTACTTGAATACGTTCTACGCTGTCTTCGTCTGCTGCATAAACGGCTGGTGCGCTTAATGCTGCCGTAGCGGCACCACTAATTAATGCGAAACGGACAGCTTTAGCCAATATAGAATTAGGCTGCATTGTGTTTCTCCCTGAGACTTATTTTAATTTTTGATTTACACACTTATAGGTTGATCGCTTTATATTCGATCTAAGTGTCGATCTTTATTTAGTAAAAACTTTTCAAATATTTACTTATATTGATAAATCTTTACCTCGTGCTCGATATAATCATAGAGAGATAACAACTGCAACATGGCAGCTACAGCCGATACGCTTGCTTAAGTATTTGGTGTTTTATCCTTTTATTAACAATTAATGCACAACTAATGGTGTTGCTTGGTGGTATTTTGAGCTGTTTATTTCAAATCGCTTTCAGTTGTTATACATTTGGGTTGATTGTGTTTATTTTGTTGTTTTATATGGGTACCTTTGTTTTCGCGCTATTTCTAAAAATGATTTGAATTGTTTTTTAGTTGTGTTGTTTGTTATTTGAAAAAAATACAAAAAATATGAAAAATATTGTGGAAATGATTTGTTTGTGACCAAAATCACTTTTGATTTAACCTGGCTCTATGTTGTCTAATTGTTAATTTGCCTGGCGTTTACACCAAATATCTAATACAAAGGTGTGGTGTTTTATAAATTCATGCTCTGTTATTGGCCAGTTTTAACTCTTACATATTAAGTTAGAGTATCTCGTTTGTTATATCTGTGTTGCATCAACTTGATGTGAAGCGTTTAAAATCGCAATGTCGAAGGTGAACTGGAAATGCTTGGCGGCTTGGTTGATCTGTGACTATTGGTTGGCAAGCTGCCTATCTCCTTAAGCAGAGACTTATTCCTTTCCCCTTAGCGTGCTTAAGGCATCTGTACATGAGCAGTGGCATTCAATTGAGGGAAAAGCGCAGGCTACATAGCTGAGTAGCCTGCAGAGAGACAGGTATTCGCAGGTTTAAGGGGCGTTATATGTAGCGGTTTGGTTTAGGGCTTGCGACGACAGCGCAGCAGGGTATGTCCTAAGCCTATGTCATCAATATCCTCATCCACATAGAGTCCTGCCGATGAGATGAGTTTAAGCAGGTCTTTGGAGTGATACATACGGCTATTACCGTTGGCCATGGCGGTGAAGTAGAGCGAGGTGGCATTGACGCAATAGGCGCCTGCTTCACAAGGTTGCCTGTCCCAGAAGGTCTCTAAGATACAGAGTTCGCTATGAGGTGCCATGTTGGCGGCGGCCAGTTTTAGAATGGTCAGTATCTGATCCTGGGAGAAACAATCTAAGAACTGACTCATCCAGTAAAGGTCACCCCCCTCATAGAAAGGCGTATCAGTCTTTAATAGGTCGCATTCGAAGCCATGGATACGTTCACTCAAACCATTGGCTCTGGCATTTTCCATGGCTACCTCGAGTTGACCGGGTAGATCCATAATGGTGACCTGTACATCGGCATCGTAGCGGGTACAGGCGAGCGCCCATTTTCCCGTGTTGCCGCCGATATCCACCAGCGTTTTCGGCTCGGCCTTAAAGATCAGTGGCAGCACAGTGCCAAAGGCGTGATCCGAATAGAAGTGATCGAACTCGAACCAGCTCTGCTTGGCAGCCGGTGGCAGCTGGCTTAAACCGGGATAGATGGTTTGCCAATCGCCAAACACCTTAAGTCCACTGGCTTCGCCACTCTCCAACGCCTTGTCGAGTTCGAACATCCCTTGATAACAAACGTCATGATTGAAGTTCAGGTTGACTCTGGACATCTCATCGTGAAGCAAGAAGTGACCTATCTTGTCCAGATGATAGCCTTGGCTATCTTGCCAGACGAGCCCCATACTGAGCGCCATATCTAGCAGGACGCCGACGCCATAGTCTGAAATCTGTCCTTGGTTGGTTAGCTGCGCTCGGCTCACCCCTGGTTCAGCTTCAATTTGAGCCAGTAGATCGAACTTCAGCAGACAACGGGCAACTTGAAAGGTTATAGGGGCAAAAGCGATTTTTTGTGCTTCAAATTTGGCATCAAATGCCGAGATCTGTTTCGGCGATTGGTAAAAGTCCATCCGAGTCCTGGAGCTGGTGTGATTGAAATGCCTGTCACTTTAGCCCGATCCCACACTGAGAACATCAAGTCTGTGTCGAATTATCGACTTGGCTCGCGAAAACAACCAAAGGCTAGCTGAAAATATCTAGGATACAAGGCGTTAATAACTGTCTTGGGGCTTGCGTCGATAAGACTCCACATTAGGTCGCGAGCGAGTCAGGTGTTAACATGGCCTGAGTGCAGTAGCCGATGGCCTGGATCGAAAAGGATAGATAAATGCAGCAACCTCTTAGTTACGTTGGACGTATCACCCACAGGGCCGATGGCGAGGCGCGACGTGTGGCTATCTTAGAGGCAACCCTAAGGCTGATAGTTAAAGAGGGGGTGCGTGGGGTTCGTCATCGCGCCGTAGCCACAGAGGCGCAGGTACCGCTTGCCTCGACAACCTATTACTTTAAAGATATCAAAGATCTGATCAGCGATGCCTTAACTTATTTTGCCGAGAAGACCCTGTGGATGAACAATACGCTCGAGCAGAAGAGTTTCCAGCTGCTCGAGATGCTAGAGGCTGACAGCGAGTTAATCGTCCCGGACAAGGTGGCGGCTCACCTGACAGATTTTCTCTGCGAGCATATTCAGACCCAGGTGAATCACAGAGACGATCGCATTCTAGAGGTGGCGTTTCATGAAGAGGCGCTGCGTAACCCAGCGCTCGCCGAGGCGATTCAGCTACTGGACAATGGTTTTATTCAGACTATCGAGCAGTTTTTCGTGGCCTTAGGCTCAAATACGGCCAATGCCGACGCCCATCAACTCTTAGGGCTCATTCGTTGGGTGGAGTATCAGAGTGTAATAAGCGGTGAGCTGGACAGCGACTTTTTGCAACAGACGGTTGGTGCCTGTATCGACAAGATCCTACGCGTCATAAAATAAGCCCCGATAGCTAGCAAAAACTATCGGGGGCTTGAGTCAGTTAACGCGCCGGATGAGGGCGAGTCTTACTGTACGTTTTCCGCGTCGCCAAATTGCCCTTGGAAGAGCACAGAAGATAGGTAACGCTCTGCTGCTGATGGCAGTATCACTACAATATTCTTGCCTTCAAACTCTGGCAGCTCGGCGATACGATTTGCCGCAACAACTGCCGCACCCGAAGAGATCCCCACCAGGATACCTTCCTCTTTCATCAGGCGCTGGGCCATCTCGATCGATTCTTCGTTGGTCACGGCTTCTACGCGGTCGACCACTTCGAGATCCAGGTTACCCGGGATAAAGCCTGCGCCGATACCTTGGATCTTATGTGGACCTGGCTGTACGGGTTGACCGGCAAGGGTCTGGCCAATGACAGGAGAGTCTGCAGGTTCAACGGCTACCGAGGTGATCGCCTTGCCCTGGGTCTGCTTGATGTAACGGCTCACACCTGTAATGGTGCCGCCTGTGCCCACACCGGCAACAACCACATCGACTTCACCGTCTGTGTCGTTCCAGATCTCAGGACCTGTGGTCTTCTCGTGGATCTCTGGGTTTGCTGGATTATCGAATTGACCCAAGATCAGGTATTTTTCTGGCGCAGATTGACGCAGCTCTTCTGCCTTATCGATGGCGCCCTTCATGCCCTTGGCACCCTCGGTCAGCACAAGATTTGCTCCCAAAGCCTTAAGTAGCTTGCGACGCTCGAGGCTCATGGTATTCGGCATGGTCAGGGTTAACTTATAACCACGGGCCGCCGCGACATAGGCCAGTGCGATACCTGTGTTGCCGGAAGTCGGTTCGATGAGTTCTTTGTCTTTAGTGAGCAAGCCCTTCTTTTCGGCGTCCCAAATCATATTCGCGCCGATACGACACTTTACACTAAAGCTAGGGTTACGAGCCTCAACCTTGGCGAGCACATTTCCCTTGCTGACGCGATTTAGACGAACAAGAGGTGTATTACCTATGGTATATGAATTGTCTTCGAAAATTTTACTCATGGATTACTTGCTCCTTTATGTATACAGCTAAATCATAGTGTGGTTTGGACGCATTAGAAATGATAGTTTCATCTTCGTTATTCTTTTCTGTTATAAAAGCTGTCACTTATATCATAATTACATCGCTAAGGGGGCTGGTCTAATGGGGATCCTATTGATAACTTAGCAAAATGTATCAAACCCGCTAGCAAAAATAATCAGAATAATTCGCAGGGAGCAGATGTGTGAGCAGCATTAACGATAGGATAGGGGACTCGGTGAATGTGCCGAGCACAGAGCATCAATCTGCGAACCCTAAATCATCTGAAAAAACGCAGGAATCTAAGAGCCAATCGGCTAATACCAAAGGCTCAAAGATCAAAGAGCCTAAAACGAAAGGCTCTAAGACTAAAGATCCCAAAACAATGGTCACTCCCTTTGCCTTTCATGTGGCGCCAGAGCTGCTCTATACCCCGCTGGCTTCACCGCTTAAGCGTGGCCTGGCTATGTTGATCGATGGTTTACTGATTAGCGTGCTGGCGGAGCAGGCCGGCGCACTGTTCATTCTTCTCGTCGGTTTAACCCTGGTGATTGAGCGTCGTAGCCATCAATTGGGCAAGGCGCTGAAATGGGGGCTCTATCTCGCCATGCTCTTGATGACTATCTGGGTCACCAGCGACAACATCATCTCTTACGGCGAAGCGGATAAAGACAGGGAGGGGGATAAATTGGCGCAGACCACAAATCAGCAAGCTGAGTCCCTGAATGCACTGAAGGTCATGCCGCAGATCTTAGCCCTTAGCCTGTGTGAGGAGGCAAGCTGCGCCGAAGAGAAGTTAACTAAGCTGCTTGGTGCGCTGGACAGCTTAAAGGTAAGCGATAAGGAGAAGGTGACGCTGGCATCTCAGTTGATCGACGAGCTGTCTCTGCCGAGCCAGGAAAAACAAGTACTGATGCAGCGCTTAAACCAGGCCTATCCCAATGTCTACGCTGTGAAGCAAGGCAGGGTAAAGCAAGACGCACTGAAGCCAGACGCACTGAAGCAAGAAACGGTGGAGCAAGAGGTGGGCGAGACAAGCCCGGCGCTTAAGGCGTCGCTCAATGAGGGTGAAGCCGCGCTGGATCAGCAAGTGAGCAAGGTTGCCGAGCCAGGTCAGCAAGGCACAAGCGATGAGCCCGCAGCATTAGTCATTGACCCGGATGATTTAGATGAGGAGGAAGATGAGCCTTCGCCCTACAGCCTACTCGAGTGGGCCAAAGGCATACTGAACGATCTGGGGCTGGGCTTTGGCTGGGCCGCCTTCTACTTTACCATCTTTACCGCCTGGTTCGATGGCCAGACGCTGGGTAAGAAACTGCTCAACATTCGTGTGGTGCCGCTGGACGCATCATCTATCTCGCTGTGGGATGCCTTTGGACGATATGGCGGCTATGGCGCCGGTTTCGCCACAGGTCTACTCGGGTTCCTGCAGATATATTGGGATGCCAATCGTCAGGCGATTCAAGATAAGATCTCCGAGACAGTGGTGATCGACCTCTCTAAACCCAGAGAACTGCCCAAAGAGATGCCCAAAGAACTGCCTAGTGAGGAACCCGCCAAGGGCATTGTATAGCTAGCGGTTTAGATAACGCCTTAAGCGAGGCCTTACTCAAAAATCCTAATTGAGGCCGGTGATGGTTGGTGTCGCTCTATGGAGAGTTCTGGCACTTGAGTCGAGCTAAGCCATTAAAAAGGCCTGCAGATGCAGGCCTTTGTTATTTTGGTTATTCCTATTTAGTCATTCCGATTTAGGCATTCCCTTTAAAGCATTGTCGCTCAATACTATTCCGGCGCAATCTGCCCGTTGCGATAGGCACCACGGTATTTGTCGACCCACATGGAGGTGGCGCCACAGATGGCGACCGGCATCACGATGAAGTTGATGATGGGGATCATCGAAAACAGGGTGACGGCGGCGCCGAAGCTAAAGCTGCTGCCCTTGGTCTGATTAAGGGCAAATTTCATGTCATTAAAGGGCACCTTGTGGTTATCGAAGGGATAGTCACAGTACTGAATTGCCATCATCCAGGCACTAAACAAAAACCAGAGCACAGGTGCGGCGGTCTGGCCGATAAAAGGCACCCAGAAGAGGATGAGAAACAGTATGGCTCTGGGCAGATAATATTTAAGTTTTATCCACTCGCGCCCCAGGATACGCGGCAGATCTTTAATCGAATCTATGGTGCCACCGGTATTAAGGTCTTTGCCTGTGAGGTACTGCTCAACCTTTTCTGCCAGCAGACCGTTGAAGGGGGCGGCGATCCAGTTCATTACCGAGCTGAAGATAAAGGAGAGCACCACCAACAGGGTCAGCACCGCCAGCGGCCAGAGCAGGAAGTTCAGCCAGCTCAGGTACTCGGGTAGTTGACCATTGATCCATTGAAACACCTGCTCCAGCTGGCCGATGGCGATATAGATCACCGCCGCAAACAGCACCAGGTTGACGCTCAGGGGGATGAAGACGAAGCGTCTCAGGCCCGGCTGTTTGATCAGCCGAAAGCCGTCGAGAAAATAGTTCACGCCACTCTTAGCGGGTTTGCTTGCTTTTTGATTCATAGTCTTATCTGAATATCCTTATGTCTTGCTTAACGCCGATTGTGTGTCAGCCCTGTTGTAAAAACAAGGGTGAAATCACGCCGCTTAACAGAAAAAACGTTACAAAATGCGGCACGCTTTGATAAAGTGGCTAGCAATAATAACAGCGAAACCAAGCGCGCCTCCAATAGACGACCAAACTGGCACAATGAGACTCACACAGATAAAACTTGCTGGATTTAAGTCGTTTGTCGATGTTACTAAAATCCCTTTTAACCAACCGCTTACGGCCATCATCGGCCCCAATGGCTGTGGCAAGTCCAATGTTATCGATGCGGTGCGCTGGGTGTTGGGCGAAAGCTCAGCCAAACATCTGCGCGGCGACTCCATGGCCGACGTGATCTTTAACGGCTCTTCGGCAAGGCGTCCGGTTTCTGTGGCCAGTGTCGAGCTTAGTTTCGACAATCAGCAGGGGCGTCTGGGTGGTCAGTATGCCAGCTATCAGTCGATCGCAGTCAAACGCCAGGTAAGCCGGGACGGTGAATCCAGTTACTTCCTTAATGGACAGAAGTGTCGTCGTAAGGACATTACCGATCTCTTTATGGGTACGGGCCTAGGTCCGCGCAGCTACGCCATCATCGAACAGGGCACCATCTCCCGCCTCATCGAGTCCAAGCCTCAGGAGCTAAGAGTCTTCATCGAAGAGGCGGCCGGGATCTCACGTTACAAGGAGCGGCGCCGTGAGACGGAAAACCGTATCCGCCATACCCGCGAGAACCTCGAACGCTTAGGGGATATCCGTCAGGAGTTAGGTCGCCAGATCGACAAGCTGGCCGAACAGGCCGAGGCTGCGCGTCAATATCGGGCGCTGAAACAGACAGAGCGGGATCAACAGGCCCAGCTCGAGGTGGCCAAATACCTGGAGCTGAGCGCACAGTCAGACAAGTTATCCCAGGAGATAGAGACCAAGACGCTGACTCAGAGTGAGGGCGACGCGGGGCGCGAAGCCCTTTCGCGCACCCTGACCGAGCTCAAACTCAAACTCGATGAGCTGGAGCGCCAGGAGCAGCAACAGGTCGAGGCCTTCTATCTTAATGGCAATCAGATCGCCAAGCTCGAACAGGAGGTCAAGCATCGTCAGCAGCAAGATGCGCACCTCAAGCAGCGTATCAAGCAGGATGAAGAGAAGCTGGCACTGCTACAGGCTCAGGAGCAGGCGCTCATAGTCGCGCGCGGCGATCTCGATGAACGTCAGGACGATGCCCGGGAGGCGCATCAGGCCTTGCAATTGCAGATTGAGCTACTCGATGAGCAGCTCGGTGAGGTCGAGCTATCCCTGGAGCAGGCTCAGGAAACCGAGAGTCAGGCCAAGCAGGCGGTTAACCAGTGTCAGCTGCGCCTCGAACTCACCAAGGGGGAGCTCAAGCATAAGCAGAGCGCCCTGACTCAGCTTAAGTCGCAACACCAGAGCGCGTCGCGTCAGCTTGAGCAATTATCCCATCAGGATGAAACCGCCAATCTTGCGCTGCAAAACGCCCAGTGTGAACGGCTCGTTCAGCGAGGCGATGAGCTTACTCGTGAGCTCGAACAGGGTGCAGGCAATCAGTCTCAGCTACAGGAGCAGGCACGCCAGACTCAGGCGCAGGTCGATGCCTTGTCGCAGTCTCTGGCCGAGGAGCGGGGACGCCTGACGGTGGTCAAGCGTATCTTGCCCCAGGAAGATGGGCTTGAGGGGCGCGCCCTCTGGCAGGCCATTCAGGTCACACCTGGGTGGGAAGCGGCGGTCGATCTGCTGCTCGACGGTTTGCTCACCCAGAACGTGAATGACAAGCACAGCGAAGACGAAGTAGATAACGAGAGCGGCTTTGAGTTAAGCCAGTCTCAGCAATGGACCGGGCTCAGTAGCGAGGTCAACCTGTCGCCCTGGCTGTCCAGGCTTACTTGGGTCGATAGTCTGACTCAGGCTAAAACCATGCTGGATTCTCTGGAAGATGACGAGCGCATAGTTACCGCCGATGGTTACATAGTCGGAAATGGCTTTGTGCTGAAAAAGGCCGAACAGGGGAGTCAGCTGGTGCAGCTCAAGGCCGAACAGCAGGCGCTGGAGCTTAGCATAGGGGCCAGCGTCGAGGCGATCGATGAGCGCAAGGCAGTACTTGCCGAGGTGAATCAGGCCCTAGATGAGCAGCGTCAGGCGATGACAAAGCTGAATACCAGTTTGCAGGGGGCTCAGCTTGAGCGTGAACGCCTGATGGCCCAGGCCCAGGCGACTCAGGAGCGTATCGCCCAGCAAGGTGAGCAGCAAACCAGACTCAGGGCCTTGCTCGATGAGCAAACTGGCGAGCTAGAAGCCGTAGAGCAGAGCATTGCCGAGCTGACAAGTCGCCGCGAGCAGGATGAGGGGCAGTTGGTTGACCTTAAGCGCGTCGCCGATAGCCAGGTGGCTAGCCTTGCCGATCGCCGTGCTCAGCATAAGGCCCTTGGCCGAGATCGTCAGGCACTGACGCAACAGTCCCAGCAGCTGCTGCAGTCGCTGCAGGCGATAAATACAGAGCAGGCGCTTAGTCGCCAGCAGGGGGAGCAGCTCGAGCGGCAGATGAGTGAGCTGCGCCAAGAGCTGAGTCAGTTGCAGCAGCAACTCGAGGGGCAGGATAAGCTAGATGGTAAGCTGCAAGCCGATGCCATGGCGGCCCAGCTCAATGATGCCCTTACGCGTCAGGGGGAGGCGCAGGCGGCCCTAGATGCCCTGCGTCTGCAGCAGGCCGAGCTGCAAAATCGAGCAGACGAGATTGGCACCAAGCAAAAACAACAGCTTGGCAAGTTAGAGCACTTGACTCAAGCCATCAGCGCGTTAAAGTTACGTCGCGAAGGGATAAAAGGTCAAATTGACAGTCAGTTAGCACAGCTCAAGAGCCATGAGGTGGATGTTACTGAGGTGCAGGCATCGCTGGATCTGAGTGTAAGTCTGAGTCAGCGGCAGAAGGCGCTGGAGCGCACCCGGGCGCAGATTGAACACCTCGGTGCGATTAACCTCGCCGCCATCGAAGAGTTCGAGCAGCAGAGTCAACGTAAGGCTTATCTCGACAGTCAGGATGCGGATCTAGCCAAGGCGCTAGGCAGCCTGGAAGAGGCGATCCGCAAGATCGACCGGGAAACCAAGACCCGATTTAAGGAGACCTTCGATAAGGTCAACCAAGATCTTGGGGTGCTGTTTCCTAAGGTGTTCGGCGGCGGCAGTGCCTATCTGGCGCTTACCGACGATGATTTGCTGGAGACCGGCGTGACCATCATGGCCAGACCGCCGGGGAAAAAGAATAGTACGATTCACCTGCTTTCGGGTGGAGAAAAAGCATTAACCGCTTTATCATTGGTATTTGCGATTTTCAGGCTGAATCCGGCGCCGTTTTGCATGCTGGATGAGGTCGATGCACCACTCGATGATGCCAATGTCGACAGATTCTGCCGACTGGTGAAAGAGATGTCTCAGAGCGTGCAATTTGTTTATATTAGTCACAATAAGATCACCATGGAATTGGCCGATCAACTAATAGGTGTCACTATGCATGAGCCAGGGGTTTCACGCATAGTTGCCGTCGATATCGATGAGGCGGTGGCTTTAGCCGACGCAGTATAATTTTGGGAAAAACAGGGTAATCAATGGAAAATTTGCAACTGGTATTGTTCGTGTTAGGCGCGGTAGCCATTATCGCGGTACTTGTGCATGGTTTTTGGTCCATTAGGCGGCAGCAACCTAAATCATTAAAAGAATCGCCCATGACAGGGCTATATACAGACAAAACACGTGACAGTGACGGTTTCGATGCCGACGGCGTTGGCCCTGTGAGAGTGATTAAAAATAGCGGCGAAGAGCGCAGCATTCCTAAGGCGACCTCGAGTAGTCGTGCCACGCCAGCCGGCGCGCGCGCACAAGCGCAAGAGCAAGAGAGTGAGCCTGCGCCAGCAGAGGTCTCGCCCAGTTTCTCCTTGTCAGACGAGCCTAAGCAGAAGGCGCCGCGCTCGCGTCAAGAGCCCGTATTGTCGGCTAGCCCTGATGAAGAAGTTAGCGATGCCCATCTCGAGCAGATGGAGTTGGGTCTCGGTCAGGGGCCGGCACAGCCTTCGCTATTTGAAGACCCTGTAACCGAACGCAAGCAGGAGCCAGTGCGCCCCGCACCTCAGGTGGACGCGGCACAGCCAGCCCAAGCTACCCAAGCACAGCCTGTTGAACCGCAGCAAGTTGAGGCTAAGCCAGAGTCACAAGTGGCCGAAGAGGCGCCTCTGGGCGAGCCACAAGATGTACTTGTGCTGCATGTGGTGGCCAAAGAGGGTGAGGCCCTCAATGGTGCCGAGCTGCTGCCAAGCCTGCTGACCCTCAACTTCAAGTTTGGTGACATGGATATTTTCCATCGTCATGAGGACAATGCAGGTACAGGCAAGGTACTGTTCTCACTGGCTAATATGGTTAAACCTGGGGTATTCAACCCAGATGAGATGGAGCAGTTTACCACCCTGGGCATAGTGCTGTTTATGACGCTGCCTTGTTATGGCGATCCTCTGATGAACTTCTCCATCATGCTGAATTCGGCCCATCAGCTTGCCGATGATCTCGGTGGCGAGGTGCTAGACGGTGGTCGCGGCGCCTGGAGCGAGCAGACTAAACAGTCTTACCTGCAGCGTATTCGCGCGCAGATGTGATACCTAATCGGATATTCAAGATAGAGGCCGCATCAGCGGCCTCTGTTGCTTAAACTGGATAACAAACATGCAAGCCATACAAGACGAGATTAAACAGTTAACCGACCAGCTCAATCAGCACAACTATCGTTACTATGTAGATGATGCGCCCTCTATCCCCGACGTCGAATATGACCGCCTCATGCGTCGCCTGCAGGCCCTGGAGGCCGAGTACCCCGAGCTGGCGCTGGGCGATTCACCAACCCAGAGAGTAGGCGGCGAGGCCCTGAGCAAATTTAATCAGGTGACTCATCTCAAGCCCATGCTGAGCCTGGATAACGTCTTCAGTGAAGAGGAGTTTAATGCCTTCTACAAGCGTGTCGACGACAAGCTAGCAGAGGCGCCGGCATTTTGCTGCGAGCCAAAGCTGGACGGTTTGGCGGTGAGTATCCTTTATCGTGATGGCGTATTTGAGCGCGCAGCCACTCGTGGCGATGGCACTGTCGGTGAAGACATTACCGAGAATGTGCGTACCATCAAGTCTGTGCCCTTGAGACTCAGGGGGAGCGGTTTCCCGCCACTGCTCGAGGTGCGCGGCGAAGTCTTTATGCCTAAGGCGGCTTTCGAGGCGGTTAACGACAAGGCTCGCGCCAAGGGGGAGAAGCTCTTCGTCAACCCACGTAACGCCGCAGCAGGCAGTTTGCGTCAGCTCGACAGTAAGATCACCGCCAGCCGATCATTGGCATTCTATGCCTATGCCCTGGGCGTGGTAGAGCCGGAAACCTGGCCACTGGCAGCCAGTCATTTCGAACAGCTGATGCAGCTCAAAGAATGGGGTTGCCCGGTGAGTAGTGAAGTGAAGGTGTGCGCGGATATCCCGAGTGTGCTGGCCTATTACCAGGATATCCTGACCCGCCGCAGCGAGTTGGCCTATGAGATTGATGGCGTAGTGCTTAAGGTGAACGATATCGCCCAGCAGCAGACTCTTGGCTTTGTGGCTAAGGCGCCTCGCTGGGCCACCGCCTATAAGTTTCCGGCCCAAGAGGAGATCACCCTGCTCGAAGGGGTCGACTTCCAGGTGGGCCGAACCGGCGCCGTAACTCCGGTTGCGCGCCTGCAGCCCGTCTTTGTCGGCGGGGTTACCGTCTCCAATGCCACCTTGCATAACGCCGATGAGATAGCCCGTCTCGGGGTCATGATAGGGGATAGCGTGATCATTCGCCGCGCCGGCGATGTGATCCCCCAAATAGTTGCCGTGGTGGCCGAGAAGCGTCCGAGTGATGCCCAGGCGATCCAGTTCCCTCCGCAATGCCCTGTGTGTGGCAGTGACGTGGAGCGGGTTGAAGGGGAAGCGGTTGCCCGTTGTACCGGCGGCCTCGTTTGTGAGGCCCAGCGTAAGGAGGCAATCAAGCACTTCGCCTCTCGCAAGGCACTAGATATCGATGGTATGGGCGACAAGGTGGTCGAGCAGCTAATTGACAAGGAGCTGGTGGCGAGCCCTGCGGATCTGTTCAAGCTCACCGCCTCGGCGATCACCATGCTGGATCGCATGGGGATGAAGTCGGCCACCAATCTGGTCAATGCCCTGGAAGCGGCCAAGCAAACCACCTTTGCCCGTTTTCTCTATTCGCTTGGGATAAGGGAGGTGGGCGAAGCCACCGCCGCGAACCTGGCTAACTATTTCAAGACCCTTGAGAAACTCAAGCAGGCTGATGCCGAGACCTTTATGAAGGTGGATGATGTCGGGGTGATCGTCGCCCAGCATCTGGTGCACTTCTTCGAGCAATCCCATAACCTGGAGGTGATCGATGGTCTGCTCGAGGCAGGGGTAAATTGGCCCGATATCGAAGAGGTGGCCGAGGAGAGTCTGTCGCTGAAGGGGCAGACCTGGGTACTGACAGGCACCCTGACGCAACTCAATCGCAACGACGCCAAGGCTAAGCTGCAGGCCCTTGGCGCCAAGGTCGCGGGTAGCGTCTCGAAGAACACCGATTGCTTAGTTGCCGGAGAGGCCGCAGGCTCTAAGTTGACCAAGGCTCAAGAGCTGGGGGTCAAGGTGATCGATGAGGCCGAGCTCTTGGCTATTCTCGGCGACTAATATGATCAGATGAGTAAGTTAGATGAAAGAGTTAGATAAGAAATTTAGCCGAGTAAATAAAGGCTAAAGCTGATGAGAGCGCCATCGAGAGATGGCGCTTTTTTTATCACTCATCGCCACCATTTGTTATCAGATGTTGAAATTCTTTGGATCATCACCATATAGAGAGAAACAGGAGAGGGGAACGCCGTTGAATTTTGGACATATTAATTGGTTAGACGATAAGGGACACTTTAAGCCGCCGCTCATGCTGTACCTGATGCTGGCCTTTATCGCCCGGGGATGGTGTGTGTTTATCGCCTCCCTGACTCAGGCCAGCGATCGCGCGGGCTTGGTGGCCCTCATCTATCCACAAAAGTCTGATTTCTTAATGGCCTTGGCGGCCGGTGTCGGCGGCTTAGTCCTTTATGGATTCGTGATCGCCGAGCGTAAACGCTCACCCCTCTGGTTAAGACCCGCCTTTAATCAACTCAAATTCCTGCTGATCGCATTCTTGATGTTAGATGCCGGTCTCTTGTTGCAGCGCCTTATTCATAGTCATTTTCTCTATAGCTGGAGCTTTGGCCTGGACGCGTTGTTTCTTTTCTGGAGTCTGCTCTACATTGCTAAGTCCAAACACCTTAAATATTACCTGCAGGATTGGCGTAATCAGCTAGATTGACGGTTAGCAGGCAAAAAAAAGCGCTGCAAGATGCAGCGCTAAACATACCTTTTTGATTGAAAATTCAGTCTCAAGATACTGGAATGTTACAAAATACCTTATAAATCAATGTGAAAAACAACAAATTCACAAGACCTATATTAAGGACAATTGACAGCAACACTCTTTAAAGAAACATAATCCGGGGTTGCTATGTATCTTCAAAGAACAGGCTCATATTATCATTATTTGGATATTGTATACAGTAATTGGTTTTGGCTTTGCCTGTTTTTTTTGGCTATATCTTATAACCATAAGTTTGGCGTCCGGGATCACTCGAGTGTCAAATTGTGCGTAAGTGGCCAATTTCATGACAGATTGTACAAATTGAGTTGCTATTGACTATAGTTATGTTATTAAAGTTAGGCTGCTTTTCATATTCTTAGGGGATTATCCGGCGCTCGCACTTGGCGACGACCTCCCAATGGATATGGGTAAAATCAATGGAGTTGCTTCGAGTGGCTAGAGCTGAGCCGATACAATTACCCCTGTCAAAGTTACAAACAGGCATTACTGTTAAGTTGCCCTTGTCTTGGAAAAACCATCCTTTCCTGTTTAACCGCATCAAGATAGAAGAAGAGGCGCAGATAGAACTGATCAAGAGCCTGGGTGTGCCTTATGTCCTCTTGGTCTCTGGTGAGGAGTTGATCGAGGAGGAAGCCGACGAGTTAGACGAGCAGACTAATGTCGTCGTGGAGGAGGTGGCTCCCATCGTCGAAGCGAAACGCAACGTGCGTAAGTCGTTGCGTCTGAGTCAGAAGCGTTTTATCGATTGTGTCAACGAGTGCCGTTCCACCTTCAGCAAGATCGCCAGCGACCCGGAAGGTGCCTATCGAGATGCAGCGGCTTTGGTCGAGTCACTCATAGAGCATATGTTTGAGTATGAACAGACGCATCTGGCCTTAGTGACCGCAGGTGAGAGCGATAACAGCGTGACTCAGCACGGTATCTCGGTGGCCGTGTTAGCACTGATGATTGCCAGGGCCATGGAGCTGCCTAAATCGGATATGCGTGATATTGCATTGGGTTGTCTGTTTCATGATATAGGTAAATTAAGGGTGCCTGAGTCGATTAGGCGTAAGAAGACCCCATTGACCGCATCCGAGGCGAATTTTCTCAAGATGCATCCCAACTTTGGCTATGAGATGCTCAACAAGACAGGCCTGTTTAATAAGGCTGTGCTTAGCATCGTCTTGCATCATCATGAATTTATCGATGGTTCGGGCTTTCCCGACGGCCTGACGGAAAAGAAGATCCCCATTCCGACACAGCTGGTGAGCCTGGCCAACGACTATGACGGTCAGCTATGGGCCGAAGAGGGGCGCTCGCCTCAGATAGCCTTGGGTTATCTGTTTAAGAACCATGCCGGTAAACATTCCGAGACGCTGATCTCCGTATTGGTGAAGTTACTGGGGATCTACCCACCGGGTACCCTGGTGCGTCTCAGCGATGGCGATGTCGGTAAGGTGATGGTGACCACTCAGTCGGTGAAACAGCCTCAGGTTTGGGCCTGCCATCCCGATGGCGGTGAACCTGGCCTGCGTTTTCTCAGTCAGGAGGAAGTGTTCGTCGATAGCGTGCTTAAGCTTGAGGAATTAACCGAAGGTGCAATGCGCGTGTTACAGGCCGATAGCGGAATTAGTTTTTATTTTGCTGGCACCCCCTAGTCCCGTTGCGTTATTTTAGAGTCCTGGTTTCAATTTAAAGTATTTTAATTTAGAGCATTCAAGATGATAACTTCTGTTGCCGTCGTCGGCTGCGGCTGGTTTGGTCTGCCTTTAGCCAAGGCGCTGGTGAGCCAAGGATTAAAGGTCACGGGCTCCAAGCGCTCGCCACAGGAGGCCGAGGCCTTATCTGCCGATGGAATTGATGGCTTTGGCCTGGATCTCGAGCAGTTAAGTGATAGTGACCCCCTTTGCAATAAGGACTGTGAAGCGATAACCCGTGGGCTAGCCTGTGATGCCATAGTGATCAACATTCCTCCCGGGCTGCGCCGCGGTGACAACGGCTATCTCGATCGCCTCAAGCGCCTCAAGGCCTTAATGGGGAGCCATAGCTACCAGCGCATCATCTTCATCAGCACTTCTGGTGTCTATCCTGCCGGTGGCGACAGCTCAGGCAGTGGTTGCGTCGAGAGCGATGCCAAGGCCCATAGCCCGGCGAGTGAGACTCTACTGGCGGCCGAGGCACTCTTTTCCAATAAGAACAGCATCGTCGTGCGTTTTGCCGGGCTCATAGGACCCAAACGACATCCGGGCCGTTTCCTGGCGGGAAGAGAGGATGTTCCTGGTGGTAACCTGGCGGTGAATCTGGTGCATCTCGATGACTGCGTAGCTGCCGTGATCTCGCTGTTGAAAGCCGAGGGGCCTTTATCGCCCGTCTATAATCTCTGCGCGCCGCGACATCCCACCAAGGCGGAATTTTATCAAAGGGCGGCCACTCAGTTGGGGCTCACGCCGCCGAGCTTTATTGAGGGCCCTCTGGAGCAGGATAAGCGCGTCGATGGAGGCCTTATCTCCCGGGAGCTAAACTATCGGTACAAGTTTACGGATCCCTTGGCCATGTTGTCGCATTGCTAGGCAATGTTCGTGAAGACTAGCGTTCTAGGCTATGGTTGATGGAGGCCAGAGTTGATGAAAGTCGGTAGTGCTCTCGAATAAATAAAGGCCTAGCCTTATGAGGCAAAAGGATCTTAGTACAAACAGCCCAGGGTAAGCCTGGGAAGAAACATTTTTCAATAATAAGAAGAGTTGTTTATGAAAAGAGTCGTGAATCTATGTCGTTTTATCAGTCTGCTGTTTATTGCCCTGGTCACCTTTCAGGTAAGCGCCCAGGCTAAATATGTGGAAGGGGTCGATTATATGAAGGTGGCGGGGATCCCAGAGGTGAACCAGCCCGTGGTGCGTGAGTTCTTCTCCTACAACTGTCCTCACTGTTATCGTCAGGATGCTTTGATCACCTCGGCCGTGGCCAAGTTAAAGGCCGAGCTGGGTGATAAGTTGGCATTTGAGCGAACTCCTGTGGCGGGCGGTCGTCCAGCCTGGCAGCTGAGCCAGGAGGCCTACTATCTGGCGAAGAAGTTTCATGTCACCGAACAGGCCCATGGTAATCTGTTTAAGCGGATCCATGAGGGAGACGGTGCCTTTAAACGCCAGGAGGAGCTGAGTCAGTTCTTCGTCGAGCAGGGCCTGTCGAAGGCGGAGATAGATAAGGCGCTGGCATCTGTGGATAACAAGTTGGCCATCGCCGATTATGATACCCAGGCGCAATTATCTGGGATCCGTGGAGTGCCATCTTTACTGGTCAACGGTAAATACCTGGTGAGTAACAAACAGCGCAGTCCTGAAGAACTGGCCGACCTGCTTGCCTATTTGTCGACCCTGAAATAAGGTGTTTCTTCCCCTTAGCGGGGAAGTCTCTTTACTCGCTCAAGCCGCCTATTGGCGGCTTTTTTTGTACATTCGATTAACATCTCTGTTCGACCTTAGTCTAGTTTGCAAGCCTATGAAAATCATAGGTTTACGCTGGCGTCAACTTTGATCTCCTTGTTTTGTAAAGAAAATGTTCAAAATCATCTAAAGGTTGACGCTGGCGTTAGACCAAAGTCGCGATTGTCCTAAAGACTGCGCTTGCTAGATTAATTCATGACTTAATAATAATCAGCACAGGGGAGTCGCAATGGCTTTTGAAAATAACGAAAAGGCAGAAGGTTACTGGCGTGAAAATTTACGCCTAGTGCTCGGACTGCTAGCAATTTGGGCTGCAGTGTCATTTGGCTGCGGTATTTTACTGGTCGATGTACTCAATGAGATCCATTTCATGGGCTTTAAGCTGGGCTTCTGGTTTGCTCAGCAGGGGGCCATGTATGTATTCGTTGCACTGATTTTTGTCTATGTGGCGAAAGCCAATGCGCTGGACAAAAAATACAATGTTCATGAAGACTAAGGAGCAATGAGATGGATGTTCAAACGTTAACTTATTTGATAGTGGGCCTGACCTTTGCCCTCTATATTGGCATTGCGATCTGGTCTCGCGCCGGTTCAACCAAAGAGTTCTATGTTGCCGGTGGTGGTGTACACCCTGTGATGAACGGTATGGCCACGGCGGCTGACTGGATGTCGGCGGCGTCTTTCATTTCACTGGCGGGTATCGTTTCTTTCGTCGGTTATGATGGCTCTGTCTACCTGATGGGCTGGACTGGGGGCTATGTATTGTTGGCGCTCTGTATGGCACCTTACCTACGTAAGTTTGGTAAGTTTACCGTGCCCGATTTTATCGGTGATCGTTACTACTCTCAGGCGGCCCGTACCGTGGCGGTTGTCTGTGCCATCTTCATCTGTTTCACCTACATAGCAGGTCAGATGCGTGGTGTGGGCGTGGTGTTCTCTCGCTTCTTGGAAGTGGACGTCGATACTGGTGTTTACATAGGTATGGCCGTGGTCTTCTTCTACGCCGTACTCGGCGGCATGAAGGGCATCACCTACACCCAGGTTGCTCAGTACTGTGTATTGATCTTTGCCTTCATGGTACCGGCTATCTTCATCTCTGTGATGATGACGGGACATATTCTGCCTCAGATAGGCTTTGGCGCCGAGTTGGTGGATGCCGCGGGTAATGGCACGGGGACCTATCTGCTTGAGAAGCTCGACGGCCTGTCGGCGCAGCTTGGTTTCTCTCAGTATACCGAGGGTTCTAAGGGGATGATCGACGTCTTCTTCATCACGGGTGCACTGATGTTCGGTACTGCGGGTCTACCACACGTTATCGTTCGTTTCTTTACCGTGCCTAAGGTGAAAGATGCACGTGTGTCTGCCGGTTGGGCACTGGTATTTATCGCCATCATGTACACCACTATTCCGGCGCTGTCTGCATTCTCTCGCGTAAATATGATCGAGACCATCAATGGCCCTGAGTCAACGGGCGTGGCTTATGAAACGGCGCCAGACTGGATCAAGAACTGGGAGAAGACAGGCCTGATCAAGTGGGATGATAAGAATAGCGATGGCAAGATCTACTATGCCAAGGGCGAAACCAACGAGATGAACATTGACCGCGATATCATGGTACTGGCTACCCCTGAGATCGCAAATCTTCCTGCCTGGGTGATCGCGCTGGTTGCGGCGGGTGGTCTGGCGGCGGCGCTGTCAACTTCTGCGGGTCTGTTGCTGGTGATCTCAACCTCGGTATCACACGATCTGTTGAAGAAGAACTTCATGCCGGATATCTCGGATAAGCAGGAGCTGCTCTATGCCCGTATCGCCGCGGCACTGGGTATCGTCATGGCGGGTTACTTCGGTATCAACCCACCAGGATTCGTAGCAGCCGTGGTGGCAATCGCCTTCGGCCTGGCGGCCTCATCGCTCTTCCCGGCCATTATCATGGGGATCTTCTCTCGCACCATGAATAAAGAGGGGGCCATTGCCGGTATGGTGACGGGTCTGCTGTTCTCGGCAAGCTACATCATCTACTTCAAGTTTGTGAACCCAGGTGATAACAACGCGGCGAACTGGTTGTTTGGTATCTCGCCAGAAGGTATAGGTATGCTGGGGATGATCATCAACTTCGCGGTAGCCTTTATCGTCAGCAAGGTAACGGCTGCGGTACCACAGAATGTGGTTGATATGGTGGAATCAATCCGCTTCCCTAAGGGAGCCGGTGAGGCCCACGACCACTAAGTTGATAAACTTATCGACCTAGGGAGCGCAATGCGCTCCCTTTTTTTATTTCATATCTTATTGATTTACCTTTTGCTTATCTGGCAGTCTCAAGATTGGTGTTTGGGATTTATGTTTGGGGTTCATGTTTGGCGTTTTCGGGGGCGTAGGGGTGAGTAACTATCAATTATCCGTGGGAACCTTTAATAAGCTGGCGCGCCAGTATCAGGATAAATATATGCAGATGCCGCTCTACGAGCCCACCTATGCTCGCCTGAGTGAGTTACTCGGCGAGCGGGACAGGGTGCTAGAGCTTGCCTGCGGCCCGGGTAATATCGCCCGCTATCTCTTGACGCGCCATCCCAAGCTCAAATACTTGGGGACCGACCTGGCGCCGCAGATGGTCAGCCTAGCGCGGGAGAATAATCCGACCGCTCAGTTTGAGGTGATGGACAGCCTGGCCGTCGACAGTTTATCCGAGATGTTTGATGCCATAGTGTGTGGATTTTGCCTGCCTTATCTCAATCGGGAGGAAGCAAAGGCCTTGATCCAGGCGATGGCAACAAGGGTTAATTCTGGTGGTCTGCTTTATCTGAGCACCATGGAGGGCGATTATGAAGCCTCTAAGCTGCAGACCTCCAGCAGCGGCGATCAGGCCTTCATCTATTATCACTGCGGCGAATGGCTCAGCGCTCAGCTGAGCACGGCAGGTTTCGAGCTGCTAAGCTGTCATCGTCTGGACTATCCCGAGCGAGGCGATGTGGATCTCTTCATCATCGCCAGGCGGCGTTAGGGATTAGCTGGCCTTTAGTCGTATAGCAAGAGTTTGTTTGTTAAGTCTATAGTGAATAAAACAGCCGATGCCCAGTGACGTTTTAATGCAATATTTGAGGGCAATATGCCGACCATAGCATAAGAGGGAGATCATGGACGCGAGCGAACTGCAACCTATTACCCAATTTCTTGGCCAGCTGACGCCCTTTGACAGCCTATCTGAGCAGAACCTGGAGCGCTGCTGCCGCGCACTCAGTGTCGGTTATTACAGTCGCTCCTCCGTCTATGTGCCGCTGGATGAGGAGCATCCACAGCTCTATATCGTCCGCAGTGGCGCCTTTGAGGTGCGCGGGGAAGATGGCGACCTGATAGACAGGCTAGGTGATGGCGACTTCTTCGGTTTTCCCTCGCTACTCTCCGGTGAGAAGGTAAGTAACCGCGTACAGATCCTCGAAGATGGTCTGGTGTATCACTTAGATCCCGAGACCTTTAATCGCCTGAGGAGCGAGAGCCGCGAGTTCGATCGCTTCTTTAACCGTGCCTTCGCCAAGCGCCTGCGTCATCAGGGGCGCTTCAAGGCCAAGGAACTGGGCTCCACCAATAGGGTTAGCAGCCTGATGTCCAAGCAGCCCCTGTGCCTGGATATCAATGCCAGTGTCAGCGACGCCGCCCGTCTGATGCGGGATAATCGGGTCTCTTCTGTGCTCATTATCGATAATCAAAAGCTCGCGGGGATCCTCACCGACAGGGATCTGCGCAATCGGGTGTTGGCCGAGTCACTCGATGGTAGCCTGCCTGTACATCAGGCGATGACTGTGACGCCGACCACACTGAGTGCCAATGCCCTGGTGTTCGAGGCCATGCTACTGATGAGCCAGCACAACATTCATCATCTGCCCATCATGGATGAGAACAGGCCTATAGGGGTGATCACCAGTACAGATATCCTGCGTGGCCAGAGCTCCCAGCCCTTGCTGCTGATCGGTGAGATAGAGCGTCAGCAAGATCTCGAGAGCTTAATCAATGTCTCGAAACAGATCCCTCTACTTTTGCAAAATCTCATCAGCGCAGATGCCAGAGCCGAAGAGATAGGCCGGGTGCTGACCTCGGTGACCGATGCCTTGACCCGCCGTCTTATCGTGCTTAATCAGCAGATCCTCGGCCAGGCGCCAATGCCATTTTGCTGGCTGGCGTTTGGCTCTCAGGGCCGCCAGGATCAGGCGGCCTGTTCTGATCAGGATAACGGCCTCTTGCTGGCACATGAGATGGATGAATACGCCCAGGGCTATTTCGAGGCCCTGACTAAGGCGGTCTGCGCCGGACTGGACCGCTGCGGTTATGTCTACTGCCCAGGGGATATCATGGCGCAGAATCCCAAATGGCGAATGACGCTGGAACAGTGGCAACAGAAGTTTGCCAACTGGGTCGAGCACCCCGAGCCCAAGGCCCTGATGCACGCCAGCATCTTCTTCGATATGCGCTGCGTCTATGGGCCTTCGAGCCTGTTCGAGGGCTTGCAGTCTCAGGTGCTGGAATCCACCAAGGATAACGATATCTTCCTCGCTGGCATGGCGGGCAATGCCCTGCAGGTCTCGCCACCCCTGGGTTTCTTCAAGAAGTTTGTCTTAGAGCGTGACGGACAGGAGGTGAAGGGAATCGATCTCAAGCACAAGGGCAGTGCGCTCATCAACGATATTGCCAGGATCTATGCGCTGTCGGCAGGCATTAGCGAGGTGAATACTGCCAAGCGAATTCGCCTCCTGATGGAGCAGAGTATCATCAATCGCAAAGATGCTTTGAACCTCGCCGACGCCCATGAATTTATCGCTCATATGCGACTCTCTAATCAGGGCTATCAATTTACCCACAATCAGCCCCTCACTAATTATCTGATGCCTCAGCAACTCTCCTCGCTGGTGCGCCATCAACTGCGCGATGCCTTTAAGGTGGTACATGATGCGCAGGCGGGCCTAAAGCTTAAATTTACCCGGAGCTTCTAGGTGCTAGCAGGGGTGAAGGTCAGGTCGCAGCTGTGCTGGCGAGCCCTTATGGCAAAAGATGCCGGGCTCAAGGGCTATCAGCATGCGCTGATGCCGGTTATCAATAAGCCATTAGTGGAGGTGGAGCTGCTTGCAATAGATCTCGAGATGACGGGACTCAATGCCAGCTTCGATCAGATCTTGAGTATCGGCGTGGTGCCTATCCGCCAGGGGCAGCTTATTCTCAGTGAGGCGCAGCATAAGCTGGTGCAGATTGAGGGCAGTGTCGGCCAGAGCGCCACTATACACGGCATCTTAGATACCCATCTGGATGCGGCCTTGACCCCTGAACAGGCGATGGCCTGGTTTTTATCCGTGAGTGAGGGCAAGGTGTTGGTAGCCCACCATGCGCCGCTGGATCTCGCCTTCTTACAATCTGGGCTGCAGGCCTGTTTGGGAGAGAAGCCGCGCCTGCTCGCCATAGATACCCTGTTGCTCGAGAAGCAGCGCCTTCTGAGACAACAGGAACATCTGCAAGAGGGCAGCCTGCGCCTTGGTCGTAGCCGCGCCCGTTACGGCCTGCCCGTGTATGCGGCTCATAACGCGCTCATCGACGCGCTGGCCTGCGGCGAGTTGCTGCTGGCGCAGGTGGCGGCCATGGGCGGCGCAACTAAGGTAAAAATCGCCGAGCTGCTGCCTTAATACCTGGTTATACTTGGTTACATTTTGCGCCTTTATCTTTGGCGACTTTCCGCCATTATCTCAATAGAGACAGGAGCTTGGACGGATCCATTTAAATGGTATTGTCCGGCTATGACCTGAGTTATGGCATAAGTAATAAGCAAAGAGGTTAATCATGGCGCTTCCTTTACTCTGGCTCGGTGGGGCCGCCCTGGGGGCCGCCTTTATCGCCGACGCCAAGCAGAAACAACGACAGTTGACCTTAGACAGACGGTTAGGCCGTGCGCCCAAGGCGCCAGAGGGTAAGCGGGTGAGCCCACTCGCCCCCAGTGTGTTGCACCTCGGCGAGGTCAAGGTCACGCCGCCCCCCGGTGCCCTGGTGTGTTGCTTCGTCTTCGGGGTGATTGAACATACAGGTATCTGGCTTGGCGACGATACCTTAGTAGAGCTGCATGGCAGCGGTCTGATCCGGCCTGTGTCATCTAAGCGTTTCTTGGCAGGGCGCACCGGTAGCCGTATCTTCGTCGCCTGTGACCATCAACATAGACCCTTAATTGGTGAATCTGTGCTGGCGCGGGCGCAGCAGGCCATCTATCGGTATCGCGACTATGATCTCTTCGATAACAACTGCCATCGCTTCGTCTGGTATTGTCTTACTGGCGAGGAGCTGAGTATCTCGAGTTTCGATAAGTTTAATCGTCTGCTGGCCAGCCATTTCGCCCAGGCCATCTATTGGGATGAGGCCGATATTGCTAAGGGGTATTAAGACCGAAAAAATTGCCCTATGCCTGATAGAGTTAGCCCTAAATGAGCAACTTGAGAACTTTTCAGATATAAAAATGCCGACATCATGTCGGCATTTTCTGTTTTCAATCTGGCGATTATTCGCCGCAGAAGTAGTCCACGGCGCGCTTAACCAGCTCGATACCCGTCTGATCGCATGGCGGTAGCTCGGCATCCGATTCGCTTATCGGTGTAACGCGCTCGCCCCACTTGAACAGCACCGCCGCCGAGGTCAGGCCGGCACCGAAGGCGCAAGACAAGATGGTTTGATTCGGCTTGATCAGTCCCTTCTCCAGCGCATCGCAGATGGCGATAGGGATAGTGGCCGCAGAGGTGTTGCCGTAGTTGGCGATGTTGACCACAGCCTTCTCTTTCGGGATCTTCATGCGGTTGATCAGGGTATCGATAATGCGCTCGTTCGCCTGATGCGGGATCACTAGATCCACTTCATCTTTGTCGACACCGCATTTTTCCAGCACTGTGTTGCTGAGCTTGCCCATACCCGCGATGGCGCGCTTGAAGATCTCCTGACCATTGAACTCGATGTAGAAATCCAATGATGCGGCGTTGAATCTGTCCATGGCGGTACCAAAGCCCGCCTTGAGAATATCGCGACCGGCTGGGTCGTTGTTGAGCTCATAGCCCAATACGCCGCCAGGCTGATCTGTCGCTTCGACTACTACGGCGCCAGCGCCGTCACCGAAGAGTACCGCGGTCTCGCGGCGAGACCAGTCGAGATAGAAGGAGAGACGCTCGGCGCCGATCACCAACACCTTCTTCGACTGACCGCTCTTGATCTGCGAGCTGGCCAGACCCAGACCGTAGAGGAAACCACTACAGGCGGCATTGATATCGAACGCACCGCAGCTAGCGCCAATGTTGGCCTGTACGGTTGATGCTATGTTTGGAATAAGCGTATCAGGGCTGGCAGTGGCCAGAATGATAAGATCTATCTCTTCGCCCTTAATACCAGCAGCGGCCAGGGCGCGCTGGGCGGCGACGGTGGCCAGCTCTGAGGTGTTAACATGGCTGATGTGTCGCTGACTGATCCCAGTACGCGGCTTAATCCATTCATCTGACGTGTCGATAAAAGTGGCAAGATCATGGTTGGTGAGCGTTGCGGGGGGAACACATTTTCCCCAGCCTGTAATGGTGGCGTACTGCATCTGTATATTCTCTCAAAAAATAAAAAGGCAGAGTACATCAGCTCTGCCTTATCAAACTAATCTAATAAGCCTAGCAATAAGTCAAGCAAGCAACAGTGATTTAGCTCACCTGCTGGGCAACCAACTCACGTATGGCATTGGCTGCATGTAAAATATGGTCTCTCAGAAGCGTCACTGCCTTGTCAATCTCTTGGTTGCGACAGTAGGTAAGCAAGTCTCTATGATCTTGCGCCGCTCGCGGGATCCCGCCTGCCAGCAACAGCTGTAGACGAATGTAGCGATCACAGTTGGTATTTAGACCGTGTACCACTTCCATGGTATGAGGACGGTCGGCCGCCTGATACAGGCAGGAATGGAACTTGGTATTGAGTTCGCTCCAGCTGCTAACAGCGTCTTCCTGTTGGAAAGCGGCCTCCAGTTCATCCAGATAACCCTGGGCCTGAGCCAGCATCTCATCATCGAGATTTGGGATAGCCTTGGCAAGCAGATCGGTTTCGATAAGGGCTCTTAGTTCAAACAGCTCGGTAACCTGGTCGACCGACAATTCGGTGGCGGTAGCGCCCTTATGGGCTTCAAACTTTACGAGTCCTTCGGCTTCGAGTTGCAGCAGGGCTTCTCTGACCGGGATACGACTGACGTTCAGCGCCTCGGCTAAGGCACTCTGGCGTAAAGGTTCGCCGGCGGCAATTTCGCCTGAAAGGATTTTCTCTCTTAAGACTTCCACCACGACCTGGGTGCGCGTTTTATGAACGATTGGAGTTGTTCGGCTCATAGTTCCCGTAATGTCTTTTCGTTATTATATGTGATCCGCATAAGATTACCGCTTATAGCACTATAAATAAAGGGAAACCGTGGTTTCCCTTTATTTTATATGCCTGTTAGAAGCGCTTTAGGAGACTTTGTCCATCTCGCAATGCCTCGGGCTGCAAAGCGGATGGCATGTTTTGATAGCAGATGGGTCGCGTCCAGCGGTGAATAGCCATGCTGCCCACTGAGGTGCTGCGACTATCGGTACTGGCGGGGTAGGGACCGCCATGGTTCATCGAGTGACACACCTCGACGCCCGTTGGCATCTGATTAAAGATAAGCCGGCCAACCCGCTGGCCGATGGCATCGACCAGGCTGTGGGCATTAGCCCAATCGCTCTCGTTGCCATGAAGTGTGGCGGTGAGCTGTCCCTCGAGTTGCTCGGCAAGGGCCTGCATCTGCGCGGCGTCCTGACATTCGACCACTATCGCGAAGGGACCAAAGACTTCCTGCTGCAGTGCGCTGTCGGCCAGGTAAACTGCGGCATCCACCTTGACCGCCGCAGGGCGGGTTTGATGGCTTGCCTCGGCCGCCTTGCCTTGGGCTAAAAACGTCAGCTGTGGATGTGCAAGCAGCGCCTCTGTTTGCTGTTGATAGGTGGCGGCGATGCCGGGGGTGAGCATGGCGCTGGCAGCTTGCTCGGCCAGGGTCTGGCTGAGTCTGTCGCAGTAGCGGGTGAGCGCCTCGCCCTTGATGGCGACTATAACCCCAGGGCTGGTGCAGAACTGACCATGACCCATCATCATAGACTGCACCTGAGTCTCGGCCAGCGTCTCTGCCTGCTCGGCGAGTAGCCCTGGTAGTAGAAACTGAGGGTTGGTAGAGCCGAGTTCGCCATAGAAGGGGATAGGCTCGGGGCGCGCGGCGCAGCGATCGGCCAGGATGCGGCCTACCTTTAGCGAACCGGTAAAGCCAACCGCCTTGATCTCGGCCGCCTCGACCAAGCCTGTGGAGAGCGCCGGGTTATGGCCCTGCAGCAGACTAAACACGCCAGCTGGCATGTCACAAGCCTTGATCGCCTTGTCGATGGCCTGGGTGACGAGCTCGCTGGTGGCCGGATGCGCCGGGTGGCCCTTGACGATAACGGGACAACCTGCGGCCAGGGCCGAGGCGGTGTCGCCACCCGCGGTGGAAAACGCCAGCGGGAAGTTCGAGGCGCCGAAGACGGCCACAGGCCCCAAGGCAACCTTACCAAGACGGGTATCGGGTTTGGGCAGCGGCTGACGCTCTGGCTGGGCCATGTCGGCGATCGACTGCTCTATTGGGTTTACAAGGTTTTGCGCAAACAGGCGAAGCTGACCACAGGTACGTCCGGTTTCCCCCTGTAATCTTGCCTGAGGCAGTCCGGTTTCAAGGTGAGCGGCTTCTATGATCGCCTCACGGTCGGCCTCGATATGTTCGGCAATCGAATTTAGAAAGGCGGCGCGCTCACTATCACTTTTGCTGCGATAGCTATTAAACGCCTGCTCAGCCGCCTTGGTGGCCAGGGTGAGCTGCTCATCGCCGGCGCAGGCAAAATGCCAGGCTATCGGGCTATTGGCGACGGGGTCAAAGCTCTGAAAGGCGGAGGCTTCGCCTTGCCACTCGCCATTAATGAAATGCTGACCGGTTAATCTGTTGGTGATGCTTAGTGTCATTGCTTTTGTCCTTATTTGGGGCCGGTTAGACCACCTGAAAACCGAAGGCATAGGGATCGTCATCGTCAACCGTGATGGCGTTGTGCCCCGTGATCCGCGCCCAACCCTTGATGCTTGGCATGATGGCGTCAAACTCGCCCACTTTGGTGGCGGCTTCTATGCGACCGACAAACTGGCTGCCTATGATGCTCTCGTGGGTGTACTCGTCACCCACCTTGAGTTCTCCGCGGCCATAGAGCTGCGCCAGACGTGCGCTGGTGCCTGTGCCGCAGGGCGAGCGGTCGATCGCCTTGTCGCCATAAAACACCGCATTGGCCCCGCTGGAGCCCTGGCTTATGGTGTCACCGGTCCAGAGAACATGGGAGACGCCGTTAACCGTGGGGTCGTCCGGGTGCACGCAGCTAAGGGTTTTGTGAGCGATTTCTCTTACGATCGGGCTCCAGCGCAGAATATCGCCAGCGCTCCAGTGGCGCAGGCCGGGGAAGTTGGCCTGCGGGTCGACGATGGCATAATAGTTACCACCGTAGGAGACATCTATCTTGAGTGGCCCGAGGTCAGGGATATCCAGCACCACATCCCGGTGCGCCAGATAGGCGGGTACGTTGAAGATCTTGACCCAATCTACCTTAGGGCCGGTTTGCTGGTACTCCACCTTTATCTGTCCGGCGGGCACGTCTATGGTGAGTTGCCCTGGCGTCTTAGGGGTTAACAGGCCGGATTCGAGCGCCGCCGTGATGGTGCCTATGGTGCCGTGGCCGCACATGGGCAGGCAGCCGCTGGTCTCGATGAACAGGATGGCGGCGTCGGCATTGTCGCTGCAAGGAGGGTAGAGGAAGGCGCCGGACATCATGTCATGGCCCCTGGGCTCAAACATCAGCGCCTTGCGGATCCAGTCATATTGCGCCAGGAAATCCTGGCGCTTCTCGCTCATAGTGCGACCCTTGAGATCCGGATGGCCACTGGTGACCAAACGGACCGGGTTGCCGCAGGTATGAGCATCGACGCAAAAGAAGGTACCTTTTAACATCTATGCCATACTCCCCTGAAATTAGTTGAGGTTGTACTTGTCGAGATCCAGGCGGGTAGCCAAGGCTTCAGCCATCACCTTTTCCACATAGGCACGCTCTTCGCCGACTAAAGTCATGCGTGGCAGGCGCACATTCTCGCTGCCGCGGCCGACGATCTGCTCGGCAAACTTGATGCACTGGACCAAGGTCGGAATGGTATCCAGGCGCAGCAGCGGCATGAACCAGCGATAGATCTCACGGGCCTCGTCGATACGACCGGCACGGGCTAGTTTAAACAGGGTAACAGATTCTCTTGGGAAGACATTGGTCAAACCCGAGATCCAACCTGTAGCGCCCAGCAAAATACTCTCCAGTGCGATATCGTCGACACCGCAGAGGATGTTGAAACGATCGCCGAAGCGGCTCTGTAGCTCGGTGAGGCGGCGGGTATCTGTGGTCGATTCCTTGATGGCTACTATGTTTGGTTCTTCAGCCAGCACGGCGGTCATCTCAAGGTTGATGTCGACGCCATAACCCACAGGGTTGTTATAGATCATGATAGGCAGCTTGGTTGAGCGTGCAACATGCTGGTAGTGGGCGATCACCTCGCGATCTGTGCCCCGGTAGACCATGGCGGGCAGTAACATCAGGCCATCGACACCTAGGGCCTCGACATCTTGAGCATATTTCGCCGCTTGCTGGGCCGTGTTTTCGGTACAGCCAGACAGCACCAGGATGCGGCCATTGACCGTCTCGACCGTGTGCTTGATGAATTCACGTTTTTCTTCCGGAGAAAGGGAGGCGTTCTCGCCTATGGTACCCAGGGCGATCACCCCATCGATACCGTCACGAATGAGGTCTTCCAGCATTCTTGCGTTCGACTCATAGTTGATCGAACCATCGTCATTAAATTGGGTAGAAATTGCTGGGAATACACCTTGCCAGTTTACTTTCATGTTCAGACCTCTATAGATATTGCCGTGCAACGTGCGCGGCGAAAAAAGTGATATCAAGTTTTGGCGTTTACCAAAAGCTATAGTATATTGTATACAATTTTAAGGGGAAGAAAAGCCCCTTGATGAGATTGCCGCTATTTATGTTTTTATCTCTCACCGATAAATACTATATATTGCATACAAACAATAACAAAGGAAGTCCCGATGCGCCTATTAGATTTAAGTCCTAACTTTCTGGAGTCTTGTACCCGATTTAAGACCCTCGACGCTCACACCGAAGGCGAGCCTTTACGGATCCTGCTCTCGGGGTATCCCGAGATCCCGGGAGATACCATCTTAGCTAAGCGTCGCTATCTCACGGCGCATCTGGACCATTATCGTAAGCTCTTGATGCATGAGCCCAGGGGCCATGCCGACATGTACGGCGCCATCATCACAGCGCCTGTCACCCCCGGCGCCGATTTTGGCGTGCTGTTTCTCCATAACGAGGGATACAGCAGCATGTGTGGTCACGGCATCTTGGCAATAGTCACGGTCGCGCTGGAGACGGGCACCTTAGTGCTGGGCGATACACCAAGAGAGATAAAGATAGATGCGCCGGCTGGGCTTATCCATGCCAAGGCCTATCGCGATGAGATGGGTGAGCTCAAGGTGAGTTTTCGTAACGTGCCCTCATGGGCGGAGGCGCTCGATTGTCGCGTAACCGTAGCGGGGATAGGCGAGGTGGCTTACGACATAGGTTTCGGTGGTGCTTACTATGCCTATGTCGATGCCGATGCGCTGAATTTAAGCTGCGCGCCGGAAAATGTCGCCCAGCTGATCGATTGGGGGCGGCGCATCAAGCACGCCGTGATGGCTCAGCATCCGCTAGCCCATCCATTAGAAGCGGATTTAGGCTTCCTCTATGGCACCATATTTACCTCGAATAAGACCAGCTCCAATGATGCCCACTCGCGACACGTGTGCGTCTTTGCCGATGGCGAAGTGGATCGCTCGCCAACGGGCACTGGGGTCGCGGGGCGGATCGCACTTTTACACGCAAGAGGTGAGGTTAAACTTGGCGAGCGCCTGAAGATTGAGAGTATCGTCGATGGTGCCATGCAGGTCAGCGCGCTGGACAACGCCGACTTTTATGGCAAGGCGGCGGTGATCCCCGAGGTGAGCGGCCGCGCCTTTATTACCGGGCGTCATGAGTTTATCTTAGATCCTAAGGATCAGTTTCAGCAGGGATTTATGCTCAGATGATGACCACTAATCATATGACAGACCATGGGTTAACGGAGCGAGAGCAAGTTGAGCAGGCCAGCGTTCCCTCTACCCCAAACGCGGACATCACGGTTATCGGCGCGGGTATCATAGGTCTCGCCAATGCCATCGCCCTGCAAAAGGCAGGCTTTAGGGTGCGCGTCATCGACAAGCAAGGGGTAGCCGCCGGCGCCTCCTTCGGCAACGCGGGTCATTTCGCCACCGAGCAGGTGTTTCCCCTAGCCGACCCGGCGATGCTACCTAAGTTGCCCGGCATGTTGCTCGACCCGCTAGGGCCGTTTCGCATTCAGCCGCGCTATTTTCTTAAGGCGCTACCTTGGTTTATGCGCTTCTTAGTCAATATGTTGCCCGCCAGACGCGCCCATAACTCGGCGGCGATCAAGGCCTTAAATCAAAAGAGTATCTCTGCCTGGCAGCAGTTGGTGAGCGACTGTGCTTGTCCTGAGCTGCTTAAGCTAGAGGGCAGTCTCTTGGTGTTTGAGCAGACGCCATCTATCGAGGTCGAGCGGGTATATCAGAGTTACCGCGCTGCCGGGGTGGCGGTCAAGCTACTCAGCGGCGATGAGGTGAGGGGGCTAGAGCCGGATCTCAGCCCAAATATCAAGCACGGGTTATGGTTTACCGATGTCGGCCATACACAGGATCCCACCGAGCTGTGTCAGCGTTTGGCGACGCAGTTTAGCAAGCAGGGCGGCGAGCTGGTGATCGGCGAGGTGACAGGTTTAAGGTATGTTGATAAGGCGATAGAGGGCGGCAAATACGAGAAAGACGAGCAAGGCGAGCAAGCCGTCAGCGTTTGTGTGGCAGACGGGGCAAATTATCAAAGCGATAAGTTGCTGCTTAGCGCCGGCGCCTGGTCTAAACCCCTGGCGCGGCAGCTTGGTTTCAAGGTGCCGCTGGAAACCGAGCGGGGCTATCATCTTATGATGCCACAGCAAAGTCGTTTACAGCGGCCGGTGGCCTCTTTTGAGCGTAAGTTCATCATCACCCCCATGAGCCGGGGCACCTGTTTAGCGGGCACGGTCGAATTTGGTGGCCTCAAGGCGCCGCTGGTGGAGGCTAGGGCCGACTGTCTGCTACCCCATGCCAAGGCGCTGCTACCAGGCGTATTGGCCGGCGCGAAAACTTCCCAGGGGGAACGTTGGATGGGCTTTCGGCCGTCTCTGCCCGATTCCCTGCCTGTACTGGGCGCCTCACCCAAGAGCGATAAGATTTTCTTCGCCTTTGGTCATCAACACCTGGGGCTCACCTGGGCCGCCTTTGGAGCAGAGCTTATGGCAAAGACCATCAAGGGGGAGAAGCCTTTGGTGGACATGAGCCCCTACCGCATCGACAGGTTTTAAACGCTGGTAGGAGTGGCACTCTTAGGGGCAAAGAAAAAGGTGCCAAAGGATAATAGATAAAAGGTACGTGAAGGCTTGTCTGAAAGGTTGAATATATAAAGGCTTACTTGTGCGCTAGGTTCGGCAATGCTTTAGCATTATAGTGTCCAATAAATTTTTTCCGGAGCCCCGATGGAAACCTTAGATCAACTACTCGAACGTATTGGCCGCTGTCAGATCTGCCAGCCGCATCTTAGCCATAAGGTGCGGCCCGTACTGCAGGCAGCATCGAGTGCCAAGGTATTGATTGTTGGTCAGGCGCCGGGCACTAAGGCAGCAGCCAGCGGGCTTCCCTTCGACGATGCCAGTGGGGACAGGTTAAGAGACTGGCTTGGTGTCGACCGCGAGCAATTTTACGACCCAAGCCTGTTTGCCATCATCCCCATGGGATTTTGCTATCCGGGAAAGGGACGCTCAGGGGATCTGCCGCCAAGGGCCGAATGTGCACCTGCCTGGCGAGAATCTTTGCTGGCGCACCTTAAGCAGGTTCAACTTACCCTGGTGATTGGCCAATATGCCCAGGCCTACCATTTCGGCAAGCAGTGCGGAGGCGTGACCGAGTGTGTGCGAGACTGGCGGCGCCATGGCAGCCAGATCATGCCGCTACCGCATCCCAGCCCGCGCAATAATCTCTGGCTCAGGCGTAACCCCTGGTTCGAAACCGAATTATTGCCTGTGCTCAAGGCGAGGGTGGCGAGCGCCATTTCATTAGGCGTTAAATGAAGAAACTCATCGGCTGGCTGTTACCGGCCGATGAGATTGGCGTGATTGGCTACAGCTTGTTGGCTATAGCGGAATTAGTTGAGTACGTTGCGCCAACGCTGGTTTGAGCCGCCGTGATAGTCCCATATACTGATCTCACTCCTATCTCCACTGCCATTGGCATCGATCACCTTGTTAGGGTTGAGGTGTGATCTGAAATAGCCACCGTCGTTATTCCATTGCTGGCTGGCAGAGTTGTTACAGTCGGCGATGACTATGGGGGTGTCGTTGGCGGTGTTGCCGTTGAGTAGGGTGACACACTTGTTCCAGTTTAGTTTACTGTGAAGCGTTCCCTGTTTGGGCTCATAGTACCATTGTTGGTTGTTGCCGCCGTGACAGCGGTCGAGCAGCAGGGTGTTGCCATTGGTCAGATTGCCATAGGGGATATCCAGACAGCGTCCACTCTGATGGGTACGCAGTGTGCTCCAGGTATACAAGGTTTTCTCTGTGCGCAGTTCCCAGGCCTGGCTGTTCGAGCCATCAAACTGCCAACTACCGATAAAGTCGTTGTTGCTGTTGCCCCAGACATCGATAACATAGCTGCGGTCTTTCTCTGCTCTGAGCCAGTAGCCATCGTAGAACCAACGCTGGCTCAGGCTGCCATCACAGAAACTGATGCCTATGTTGCCGTTGTTGTAGGCTTGATTCCGGTTGTCCAGGCACATGTTGGGATCGACGCGGCTGCGCAGGGTTTGTGCGGCTTTATCATAGATCCACTGTTGGTCATCCGAGTGGTATTGGCAGCTGTATTGCAGCACCTTTTGTCCGTTAAACAGGTTATCATCGTTGCCGGGAATATCCAGGCACTTGCCGCTGCTCCAGTTGACGATACGAACATAGGTAGGCAGGGGATCATAGTAGTCGCTGCTCCGGTTGGCTTTGGCCCGCTCCCACATCTGCAGGTAGGCCTCAGCCGAATGCATCACGGCTTCATAGATACGCGCTGGAGCCTGCTGACGAATATCTTCCAGGTGATCGGCGACCATGCCATAGTGGGCCATGCCGTCGAGATTGTAATTATAGGTTCGGTTACCCGATTGCTGCTTATCTATGACAAGGCCAAACTCTGTGGTGAAGGGGTATCTCAGTGGGTGGATGTCGGCGTCGTCACGGGGGCCGGGTTGATTACCCAGGCCACTCATGTCGGTGGCAAAACTCACACCATGCACATAAGGCGTCTGCTCCACCTCATCCAAATATTGACCTATGGTCTTGGCAACCTCGGTTGCAGTCCAGTTGTAGGGGGTGACGAAGCCGCCAAGCTGCACCGCACGCTTCAGGTTATTGTGCAACTCGCCGTTTTTACCCTGGGTCATCCAGCTATGGGAAGAGATCACGCCGCTGTATTGGCGCGCTTCGGCGATCGCTAACACTGACGAAGCCGTTTTCTCGCTCATATGATCGAGTTCGATCAACATCTTCTTATCTATCATGCGATTAACCAGATAGACACCGAGATCGGATAGGCCTTGTTGGTTGCAGTGCTCTATGTCAGCTTGATATTGGGGATTGACTATGCTGTTGGCGATGTCACCAATCACAGGAATCGAGCCCAATAGCGGGAAGCCGGAGGTCATGGCGGGGCCGTGGGTGTCTGCATCACATTCCTGGGTATCGAAAGCATAGCCAGTGCTAAGCACCTGACCGACATTGATCAAGCCGTCTTCGACTCGAGAGCCGCCGAATCGATTGTCGAACTTGTGGGTCGGGTAGAGGACGCGTACCCCGAGATCATAGATCTCCTGCAGTTGACGTTCGACATCGGCGCGGTCGCAGTTGTCTTTTATGCCACAGTTAAAGGTTTCCGAGGCTTCGATACCCATGAGTACGGCTAGCTTTCCATCAGCAATCACGGCTCTGGCCTGCTCGGGTGAGGTCACTATTCTGAAGAAGCCTCTGCCTATGCCGCCGGCCTGTGCATCGATATAGGTTTGCATCTCTTTGAGCCGCTGGATCTGCAGGCGTATGCTGTCCATGGTGTTACAGCTATTGTGTCCCACCCAGGCGGCTGGGTTGACTGAGGATTGAATGTTACACAGGACTTCGTTTTCGACGATATGGGTCACTATCATGCGTTGGCCGCCAAGATAGGCCCGTTCAAGCCACTTGTAGTAATAGCCCATGTGGCTCATCTGTTTGTAGTTGGGCCAATGGGGAAAATCGGGCCAGCCGCGGGTATCATATCGATAATTGACATCGTTATAGGCCATTAGATTACCAATGATATCTAATGCGCCCCAGCTGCCGTGTACACCGCTGCTGTCGTTGAGGGCGCTGGCGACGCCGAATCTGTGGAAAGGCTTGCCGTGCATGAAGCGCCCCCCCATGAACTCATAGGAGGTGATATGGGTATGAGGATCGATAAAGCCTCTTACCGGTTGGGATGCGTCACCCTTTAGTGCATCCAGGTTGCCAGTGACATTGGTTTGGATCTCGGGAAAGGGCGTGCAATCTGTTTGTGGCACCAGGATGAAGTCGGTTTCACTGGTGTAGTTGTAGGGATTGAGTTCATCGACAAAGTAGAGGCTGTCTGAACTGTAATTGTGTCTCAGGGTACGGTTGAGCCCCGTCACGGTAAAACGATAACGATAGCTTCCATCGACCTGGGGAATTGCATTGGTGCGCCACTCGGCAAACTTACCGGCGTAGGTGCCTGCGGTGATATGGTATGGCAGACGGGCGGCGAGATAGTAACCTTCGCTGTCTGTCATCATGTAGTGGTCTAAGCCTGTGGGTTTAAAATAGAAACGCCCCGCCTTTGCCAGACTTGCGTCGAACAGGCCGAAACTCTGACCGTCGTTGACCAAACCACCGCTGGTATAGCGATGAACAAATTTGCCTGTTTGTGGCGATTGGATGGCGTAACACCCCTGGGCGAGCGAATGCACAGGGTTGTCGTCACTCGCCCAACTGAGAGCGGGCGTGGCCATACTTAGGGTCAGTATGAATAGCGAGGCTATTGTGCTTACCTTCATTGTACATGTCCTTATATTTATATGAATTTTTGTATCCTGGAAAACGACTCAGGTGATCGCTGTGCCAAATTGTCTCAACTGTTAAGAGTTACCGACGAAATAACTCCAAGGCTCAAACCGAAAAGAACAAAAAGTGTACAGCTGTTCATAAATTGAGATAGTTCAGCAATCATTCATATAGTAGAAAAGTACTGTTTTTCATTCGTTGAGTTGGCGAGCCGTTCAGGGTGAACCCTGGTCACACCGAAATGCTTGGGTGAGGCGGCAGCTCTCTGATTGAACTGGCTTAGAACGGCCATGATTTTGACGTTTAAAACGATGTTGGCTGCCATTCTTATTGCCGGTAACTCCTACCTTAATTTATCTAACGTTAGGCAAGAGAAAGTCCGCTATTTAGCCATCTTGTTCTCGCTCGTGAGTTTACCGGTTAGGCTAGCTTCTAGCCGTTGCTGGCGAAGCTATTGTTTGAATCGTATAAATAGCACTAAGCTATTGTCATCTGTTTGCGCTTTGTAAAGCGCACCTAGCCGAGAGAGCCGATGATATAAAGATAATAAATAGAAAGGTTTTGCTCTTTTTTTATGCGTTAATATTCTAAACGCTCGTTTCAATTTGATGTTTGGAAACAGGTTTGACTGACTTGGGTGAGAAAAGCGAGCATCTGGAATACTCGCTTGGCGATAGTGCAGGGACTTGGAGGATGATGACTTTGAGCGTACAGCTGTTAGTTTTGCTGCATAAACGTCTCTATCTCAGCTATAGTGCGCGGCACCTTTCGGGACAGGTTTTCATGGCCGTCAACGGTGACCAGGATATCATCTTCGATGCGGATCCCCATGCCGCGATAGGCTTCAGGTAGATCAGTGGCTGAGGCCGGAATATAGATGCCAGGCTCTATGGTAAAGATCATCCCGGGCTCAAGCTTACGCCAGTGGCCCTCGTCATCATGATAGGGGCCGACGTCGTGGACGTCCATCCCCAGCCAGTGCCCCGTCTTATGCACCGTGAAGCGCTTATAGCTTTCGCTGGCCATCACCTCCTCATAGCTCCCTTGTAACAGGCCGAGTTTGATGAGACCGCGGGCCATCACCTGCATACAGGTCTCATAGAGGTGATTCCATGGGGTGCCGGGTTTGACTTTGGCGATGGCGGCATCGAGGGCATCGAGCACAAGTTGGTAGATCGCTTTTTGCGCCTGCGTAAAGCGGCCATCTACCGGATAGCTGCGGGTGATATCGGCGGCGTAGTGATTGAGCTCGGCGCCGGCATCTATAAGCAGCATCTGACCGGATTGGAGCTCGCAGCAGTTCTCTTCATAATGCAGGCAGCAGGCGTTGTCGCCCGCCGCCACTATGTTCGGGTAGGCGACCTCGTTAGCGCCGTGGGCGGCGATGGCATAGTTAAAGGTGGCGGCGAGCTGCGCCTCATTTATCTCTGCGCGGCAGGCTTTCATTACCGCCTTATGGCCGTCTATGGAGGCGTTGACTGCGGCGCGAATCGCCGCCTGTTCGCCCTCATCTTTGATCACCCTCAGTGGATGCAGGTGCTTTGCCAGCGGCGTGATGCTGCGAAAGCACTTAGGCGTATCGAAGGCGCTGCCATGACGCTGGGCGTTGCACCAGCCGATAATTTTATGATTAAAACGGCCCTGCTCGTCGCTGATAAATACCTGAGTCTGATGAGTGAGGCTAGTGGCGATGACGCTCTCTAACTCGGCGATGTCAAAGGCCTGGGTGGCACCAAAATCTTCTATGGCGCCAGAAACGCCAGCCCTGGCACCAAAGCTGACCTCCTGCTGGGGATCCTTAGGGCGGCAGAGCAAGGTGTAGATTATCTCGCCTTGGGGGCCACGGTAGAGCAGCGCTACCGCATCGGGTTCGTTGAAGCCGGTGAGGTAGAGAAAGTCATTGTCTTGGCGAAAGTGATACTTGATGTTCTTGCTGCGCACCTTTTGCTGATAACCTGTGAGGATCACAAAGCTATCCTCGGGTAGGCTATCCATGAGGCGTTGGCGTCTAATTGTGAATTGGCTGTTTGCGGGCATCTCTATCCCTAATTCTTTGTAGTTATTTACGAATGGGTTAACTATATTTGCATATTTTATCCATTACTAGTGTCTGTCGACTTTATTCGTGATTGTGCGGTGCATTTTGTTGATTCAAGTGTGATAATAATGGCCAACAAATTATTGGGTTCAGTTGGATTGGGGAAGTTTTCGTGAATCGTGCCGTTTTCCTGGATAGAGATGGAGTGATTAATATCGACCATGGTTATGTGCATCGGGTCGATGATTTCGAATATGTCGAGGGAGTATTCGATGCGTGCGCCGCGTTAAAGCAGCAAGGCTATAAGCTGGTGGTGGTGACCAATCAGTCGGGCATTGCCCGTGGACTCTACACTGAAGATCAGTTTCATAGCCTGACCGAATGGATGGACTGGAATTTCGCCGATAAAGGTGTCGAGTTAGATGGCATCTATTACTGTCCTCATCATAGTGAGAAAGGCATTGGCGAGTATAAGCAGGAGTGTGATTGCCGTAAGCCTAAACCCGGCATGCTCAAGAGTGCGGCGCAGTTTTTAAAGCTAGACCTGAGCCGCTCTGTCATGGTGGGGGATAAGCGTGACGATATGTTGGCTGCCAAGGCGGCAGGGGTGCCGACCCGTATCTTAGTGCGCACCGGCAAAACGGTAACAGATGAAGCTATCGCCGCGGCTACAGTCGTCTTAGACTCTATCGCCGATGTGCCAAGCTACCTAAGTACTCTGTAAGAGCCTTAATGGAGGAGAGTGCGCTTTCTAACGCATAGCTTTGTTTTATCGGTAGCAATCGCACCGATTGCTGCCGACACATCGCGTAGTGGTTAATTTGCCAAGGGAAGATGCCTAAAGGTTTAAGTACAGTCTGTAATACCACAAGATGAACCGGTTTATTTATTATCTAGACGATTGCCTGCCTTCAGCGGGATGAATTTTCTCCCTTGGCATATCGTGCGTTATCTGAGTTGTTTCTGATTAGGCTCTGCTTAAATGAAGGGCTACATTCGCTGCGCGGTGTGTCAATAAAATCGACGTGATAGTGTTGGCATAGTGAATCAAGCATAGTCTCCCAAGGCGCATCACCCGCGTATTCACTTAGGTTATGCCAGCGTTTGTTTGCCGTATCGACTAAGATAAGCCGCTCATCCTTAGGTAGCATGACCAGTTGCCAGTGCCCTGCATAAACTGAACGCTGCTTTAACTGAATATTATTGTGATAGGACTCAGGCTTCATCACGGCTCGACCATCCTCTCTTATTTCGTAGTGAGAGGCGGTTTCTGACATCACCTTCTTATCATCAATAAAGCTGGTATTAATCGACCTAACCGGTAATGATGACTCGACAAATATGTGTCGCTGGTTATCGTTCGGGCGCAGTGATTGTGTTAAATCGTGCGGAAGTGGCTGGCCGTCGAATTTCAAGCGTTTAGAAGATATTGTCTCACTGGTTGTAGGAGAAAGGTTGGCAACTATGCTAGGTGCAACGTCAATCAGTGAAAACAGACCATCTATTTTTCCTACTGGGTTTACAGGTTTACCGTCTCGATACCTTAATGACGCCAGTACCACTTGTGATTGCTCCTGAGATAAAATATTCGTGCCATGTCCCCAGGCCGCAACGTTGAGCGCTGTAGGCTGCTCAGGATGGGATGTTCGTACCTCAGTGTCGGTTGCCGCGAGTCTATCTTGACTCAACAAAAAGCCCTCACCGTGATCCGATAGCAGATACACCACGGCATTGTCTAATAGCCCTCGCCGACCTAATTTGGCGATAAAGTCAGCCACTTGCATGTCGACTTTTCTAACCATTTCGCCATACATATAGTGGTTGTAATTGCCATCCCAGCGAGTTTTATCTAATTCGATAAAATCTTTTGAGGTGAAGGGCCAGTGTAATTGACAAAAATGTACCGCTAAAAAATTTGGTTTATCGAGCGACAAAGTGTGTAAAACCTCATGATTGAACAGTAAGGGATCATAAGTTTTACCGTAAGCGCGATTGATATAGAGGTAAGGAAACAAGTTACGCAACAACGGCAAGTTAATTGCCAAGTTGACCAAAGGAAGATCGGCCACATTCGCTATAATCGCATCGGCTGCGCCTACCTTAGGGCCAATCACACGATCAAAGCCGTAATTGGCATCAATTTGATTGAAGCGACGTTCATCTATGGCATAAGTGGTTTGATAGCCAGCATCTGCTAATAGCCCTAATATGGGAAATGGCTTATTGATGAGTTCTGGCGGTGCAAGGTTGAACCTGGCGCCGTTATTTGTCGGATATAAACCTGATAAAACCCCCATCCAGGCCACAAAAGTGCGGCCCTGTGGCGTATAGGTACGATCATAAATTAATGACTTAGATAGTAACTGATTCAATGCAGGTGCTAGGGATGTATCGGCGCCGCGATAGGCAAGATGATCTGGGCGTAAACCATCAATACCGATAATAAAAATATTAGGCCGATCGCTACTCGTAGAAAAAACAGGTGTGTTTGTGTTGCGAGTAAATAAATAGATAGGCACTAAGCTAAATACCAGTAGGCTAACCACAAACAGGGTGTTCGTTCTTCTGTTATGGCTAGCTAGTGTGCCCAGCAACGCATAGATAAAGTTTGCAAACAGTAAGAGACCCAAGGTGGCTATGGTGATTCCAGTCGCTAGCGGTGTACCACGAAAAAAACCCAGTAATGATGTCGGGTAAAAGTAGGCATTTGCTGACAATACTAGAATGCAATGCAGTAGTAACAGCACTAACCAAATTTGTGTTTTGACGTTGTCATTTGAGGAGATGACAAACCACGGACGGCAGGAAAGGGTGATCACCAAAGCCCAGCATGCGTGTAGTATAAACACCACAAGAGCAAAATGAGTGAGGTCTAACATCAACCCTTGACTGAGCAGATGCTCAGGTTCGATATGTGTCATGGCATTGGCAAGGGAAAAGGCGGAATAATGCTGCAATAATTGTTTATAGTTAATCGCAATGACCATCAAAAAAATGAGCATTGCCAGCGTTCTAAAGAAAGTACGCTTGAGGGAGACGGCATTAGTCGATGTTATGGCTTGCTCTGCTGCGTCAGGCATATTGTCTCTCTATTGGATTACGGCGTATATGCTTAAAGCACCTCAATACTAATCTCCTTCTTCATTCTTCTTGGGTTGTTGTGTGGGCTGCAATGGGGCAACAGAATGTTCTCTTACTGTTAGTGCATTTGATGTCCTGCGAGACATTTTTATTGAGTCATTGGTTGATGATTTTGTTTTTACCTGAAAGTCATTGAAATTATTCAATAAACCATTTTCATTGCCAGAGGGCCAATCACCTAACAATAAATAGCGTTCAGCTAATGTCGCGCCAGATTCGACCTCGGTTTTTAGCGTAAAACGAGCATTTGCCACAGTGAGAGCGGGATAGATAATCACCAGCAGTAATACAATGATCAACAAAACTAATGCCAGTTGAAGTCTCTGCTGTTTAGTTAACTCCATCATTACCATGGATTTTATCGTCCTTTTAATATCACGTTGTTTACGTGTAGCGTGATGAGGGGTCAGATGGGTAAAGTATAGATGAAGAATTTATCTATGATACGGAGGCGATTTCGAGGGCAATATTTTGAGCTGTTATTAGGTTGAATAATCTTGTCATAACACAATGCCTGAACTAAACCTGAGCTAATTGTGACGCTTAAGTCGTCTCTTTGCCGCCATAGAAGTAGAAGCATTAACCACAGTGAGTTAGCGTGATTTTCCTATAATGTTACTGGTGAATACCGTCTCTATATTTCTCTGTTGAATAGGGTGGGCTCGACAATATGAAATCCCTCTTATCTTATATGCTGACCGTTTTGGCTTGTTTAGTTAGCGTTAGCCTGAATCTTATTAGTCAATCTGCGCTGGCCGCAGACAATATGGCAGCGCAGATAAACCAGCATCCTGTTGCTAGTGAGCCTGAATTTATTTGGTTCGATCAGCGAGGACCAAAGCCGTTAACCATAGATATGCTTGCATTAGCACAAGAACTGGGGTTTTGGCAGCACAAAGGCTCGTCGACGATTAAGGAGGGGGCGCAAGCCACAAGAGACTTAGACGACAGGTATTCGCAACTATTTATCGAAATGCTGAAAACATTAAGGCTAGGGCAGGGAAATGAAGCCTTATCGAATGTTCGACAATTACGTCGCGCAGTACAAACTCAGCAGCTGCATGAGTTACTCGATGGAATGCTACCTGAGCATAAGCAGGTGCAATTGTTGCGTGAACAAATTCGGCGCTATCAACAACTTGAAATTTATGTATGGCCGGCCATATCCTCGAGGCAATACCGTTTAGGGCAGCGGTCGCCTGAAATTGCCAAGTTGCGGTGGATGCTCAGTCAATTAGGCGACTTGCCACCTAAACCATCTAACGCCTATCGAGATGCGATTTATGATCCTGCAATCGTCAGTGCCATAAAGCATTTCCAAATAAGGCACGGGATACCTGAAAGTGGGCAACTCGATAGTTTGACCCGAAAAGCACTGCAGGTATCACCTTCACAGCGAATTGCTCATCTGCGCCAGGCATTATTTCGCTGGTTCGCATTACCAATACAGTTGCCGCAACAATACTTGTGGGTCAATATTCCTGCGTATCAATTACAGATAATGGACAATGAGACCAGTGTATTGAGTATGCGGGTGATTGTGGGTAAACCCGAGACGCCGACGCCGCAAATGGTGACAACACTGGATCTGGTGACACTGAATCCAACTTGGACTCCACCTCGAAGTATTGTCTACGGAGAGTTACTGCCTAAACATGGCCGTACACCTGGGTATCTTGCCGCCCATGGATTTGAGCTGCGAAAGGTCAGCCAAGGTCACTCTTTGGCGATACCATTGGCAAACCAATCTTCTAAGCAAATCGCCGCGCTACTGAGTGAGTATCAACTTGTTCAGCAACCAGGTGCTAATAATTCATTGGGTCGATACAGATTCTCGATCCCGAATAATGAAGCCATCTATTTGCATGACACGCCTGTAAAGAAGTTATTTATGCGTCAAGAACGAGCCTTGAGTCATGGTTGTGTGCGCTTAGAGAAAGCGGACCTCTTAGTCAACTACCTATTAACTCGGCACATCAATCAGTCACCAGCAGTTATCAAAGAGGCGTTAGCACAAAAATCGCCGCGTTATTTTAAGCTCGCCGAGCCTTTACCCGTGTTGGTAACCTATTTAACGACTTGGATCGATGTTCGAGGAGTGGTGCAGTTTCGCCCGGATATCTACGAGTTGAATTCACCTTTAGTCGAGAGAGCTCCTGTTGCAGATTTGGGGTTATAGGCCATCGCCTATAAACACTTTAATATCCATCTAAGTATTTAGCTCTTGCCTAGTTAATACTTTTGACTTACTTGGTTGGTGTTTTGATATTGGTTTTCGCCGTCAAATACACAATGTACTATCAAGTCTTAATTTTTCTTCTTACGACAAAATCTCGCGACGACTCGCTATCACTCCTTACTAAGTGCTTTCTTAACTCATTTAGTTTGAATAAAAATTAGCTTCCCCCCTTAGCACAATAACGCTCTTAAAGTTGTTTGTTTTTTAATCTGTGCATCGTGAAAATTTTGCTACCCTTAAATGTAACGGCAATGTTGGATTATGCGGTTTTCCCAATATTGCTGTTCGACAGGCTAGGTTGCGGGTAGTAAACCTTATCTCTGTCATCATTAATAATTGGCAACAGGAACACATATTCGGTAGCAAGTCATGGCACTGATGGATATGAAGTGATGGAGCTGATAGTGAGCAAGGTGAACGAGGCGGGTTTAGGTGAGACAGGTCGTAAACTATGCTCGCTTCTAGGAGTCCTGCTCAGCACCTGAATTGAGTGCCTCTTGGGGTCGTTAGGAGAAAACTATGAACCTTACAAGCTTATTTAAAGATTTTATTGAAGATGAAAGTGGCCTAACGGCAGTGGAATATGCCATTGCCGGTGGCCTGGTTGTGGGCGGGATGATTGCCGCGTTTAACCTATTAGGTGATAACGCAACAGATAAGATTGAGTGTTTAGCTTCTGCAGTTAACGGGGCTAGCACTGACTGCACCACTAATTAAGGCATTTAGCTTGTGATAGAGGTGCCTAGTTTGACTTGAATACTAGGCACCTATGCTATTTGGATAATTTTTAATGCCTATCTAAGAGATACGATCTCAATGACAGATGCCCAATTATTACTTCAAATCACGTTGGCGGCGCTGTTTTTCATCATAGCCATCGCCACAGATTTAAGGTCGCATCGTATTCCTAACGCCTTGTCCCTTGCGGCGATTTTCTGTGGTTTTGCCATCAATGGATATTATGCACAGCTCAATGGCTTGCTGTTAGCCGGTTTTGGTTTTGCACTGGCGTTTATTATTTTGTTTCCTGTCTTCATTTTTAGGCTACTCGGCGCTGGCGATATTAAATTGATGATGGGAATTGGTGCCCTTATGGGGCCAGAGCTTTTGGCGTGGAGTCTCTTATATGGCGTCGCCGCAGGAGCTGTCACTAGCATATTACTTGTGTTGTGGCGAACAGGTTTGAGTGGTGTTGTTAACACCCTTAAACGTTATTGGGACTGTATTTATTGCAGAACTTATTTTAAACCTGAGCCTAATGAAGCAGCAGGGCAGAAAGTGCCCTATGCACCGGCATTGGCCATAGGCTGGCTGGTGGCTTGCAGTATTAACTATGATTTGCCAAGTGTCTATTTGCAGTTAAGTCATTATTTGGGATAGGAAGTCTAATTATGTTGCAATCGGATGTGGGTCATTCTGTAGATGTTCAATCATCATCTCTGCCTAGAGACCATGAACATATTGGTGATGTGAGTAAGTTGGCTCCCAAGCCTATTTCCATAGATGATACAGGTTTATCTGAAGCATTATTATTAGATTTATTGGTTAAACACATATTTACCGCAGGTGTAGTCACTAAAGAATTGATGGTCGCCAAAATGGGCATAACGGGAGGTATCTTGCAACAATTGCTCGATACCGCCAAGAAGCTAGGGTGGGTCGAAAACCGACAAACGACGGCTGATGGCCAGATGCGCTATGCCTTGAGTCATACGGGCGAGATTCACGCAAAGTTAGTTTTTAGCCGCAGCGGTTATCTCGGACTGGCTCCCGTCCCCCTTAAACAATACATTCCCATCTGTAAACAACAATCTAGCAGAGCGCGCCCCATTACCTATGAGATGCTTGAGCAAGGGCTTAAAGCGCTCGTGTTACCGCAAGACCTACTCTATAAAATTGGGCCTGCAATGAATTCCAGTCGTCCTGTATTGATATACGGTCCACCTGGGACAGGTAAAAGTTATCTGTGTCGTAACCTAAATCTGACTTTGGGCGATGCTGTGTTAATTCCTTATGCGATTGCTATTGGCAATGAAATCATTCAGGTCTTTGACCCTGAATTGCATCATCGCACCGAAGTTGAGGCAACGAATAACCCATTAGATTTAGGCAGTGGCCATGATCCAAGATGGATTCAATGCCAACGTCCGCTTAGGATCACAGGTGGTGAGCTTACGGCTGAAATGCTAGAGGTACAATTTGATACCCATAGCCGGACGTATATGGCCCCACTGCAGCTTAAGGCCAACAATGGCATCTTGTTACTCGATGATTTAGGGCGACAACGCATCAGTGCGAAACAACTCTTTAACCGTTGGATCATACCGATGGAAGAACATAGAGATTTTTTGAGCCTACAGTCTGGCGAACATTTTGAGATCCCATTCGAGCTAATTCTACTCTTCTCTACTAACCTTGATCCTAAAGAGTTAGTCGACGAAGCATTTCTTCGGCGACTTGGTTACAAGATCCATTTTGATGCACTGGATGAGTCACTCTACCGCAAGATTTGGTTTCAGGTATGTGATGAATTAGAGCTGAGCTGTGACGAAGAGGCATTTACATACCTGCTGAGGGAATATCATCAGAAGTTTGCTAAGCCTTTGATTCCTTGTTATCCGCGAGATCTTCTCGGGATTATGTTTGACCAAATTTGTTTTATGAAGCTCGAACCAGTGGTGACACAGTCTCTCATCGACTCAGCATGGTCCATATATTTTGTTGAGAGTTGATGTTAAGGCACTGTCTTAGTTGACATTATGGTTAACGACGGGAGTTCATTATGAATAACAAAACGATTCTATTTGTCGTCTTGTCAGTGATATTTGGTGTGATAGCGGTTTTCCTCGCTCAAAATTGGCTTGAGTCCAACAGCAGTGCTGCCAATGTGGAAAATACGACCAGCGTGGTAACAGTGTCTAGCTTGGTGCCTATGGGGACCATTGTCGATCGCAAGCATTTAGTTCTCACCGCTGTTCCTGAAGGCATAGTGCCTAAGGGCTCTGTGACTAAGTTTGAAGATGCCGAAGGAAAAGTCGTAAATCAAAAGCTGTATCCTGGTGAGATTTTACGCCAAGAAAAACTGATCAATAAAGGTGAGGGGAGCACATTAGCTAGCCTGATTCAGCCTAATATGCGAGCGGTTACCATAAGGGTAAACGATGTAGTTGGCGTAGCAGGTTTCTTGCTCCCAGGTAACCGAGTAGATGTAATTAACCTTTTTAAAGAGGGGGATTATAAGACCGATGTGGTGCTTTCTAATGTAAAGATTTTGGCCATCGATCAACGAGCGTCAAACGATGAGAATAAACCCGTGCTGGTTCGAGCGGTTACCTTAGAGTTGAGCATGGCTCAAGCGGAACAGTTGTTGGTTGCAAAAGGACGTGGCTCATTGCAGTTAGCCTTAAGAAACCCTAATGATGATGCACAAGTTGAGGTGGCTTTACTCAATGCAGAAAAAGACGAATCTGTTAAGTCTGAGTCGATGAAGCCTATTGTTGAGGCTCCGCCAGTAGTTGTTAAGCCATCAATACCAACTGAAAAAGTGGTGTATATACAGCCGAGCTCAAAGTCTAAGGTATTAATATTAAAAGGGATAAATGAGCAAGAAGTAAAGGTAAATGAATAATCGCTTGAAACTTATTTGATATAACCCAAGGGGTGAAGAGGAGCGGACTATGCTGCGTTCGACTGGCAAAAATTGGAAACTAGGATGCGTGTTCTTGGTGTTCATTTCGGCCTTGATGCATCTACCTGTATTGGCTGGTGGGCCGTTTGAGGGAGCAAAAGAGTTAAAACAGATCCCTATCTTTAAGTCTCGTGTTTTACCACTACCTAAATCAGTACAAAGAGTCTCTGTGGGGAATCCTGAGATCGCCGACATCAAGCTATTACCTAAAAATAACTTGTATATATTGGGTAAAAAGTTGGGTAGTACCAATGTGATGATTTGGGATGAAAATGAAATATTAACCAGTGTTATGGATATTGAAGTGACCCATGACTTAAACGGATTAAAATTGCGATTGCATGAGTTTTTGCCAACGGAAAAACTGGCAGTACAAACTTCTCAAGGACAACTTCTCTTAAGTGGTCAAGCCTCCAACCTGCAAAAGATGAATACTGCTATGGAGTTAGCCCAGGCGTATGTAGATGCATCGCCCACCATAGGCAAACCTAAAAGTACGGTATTAAACATGATGACAATTGGTGGGGGTCATCAAGTCATGTTAGAAGTTGTCGTTGCCGAGGTTCAACGTGAAATTGCGCGTCAGTTTGATTCAAAGTTTTTGATCTTTAATCAAGGTTCTCACCTGTCCGGCGGCGTCGTTGGTGGCGGTGGTGGATTTGTCGATTCGGGTATTGGTGGAGTAACCAGTAAAGGCTTTTTCGCTCAGTATATTAACCAAGACTTACTGATGAACTTCGCCCTCGATGTGGCTAAACAAAATGGGTTAGCCAAGGTGTTAGCTGAGCCTAATGTGACTGCCATGAGTGGTCAATCGGCCGAGTTCTTATCCGGAGGCGAGTTTCCCGTTCCTGTGCCAGACAAAGATGGTAGCACTACGATTCAATATCGTGATTTTGGTGTTGGGGTAAAGTTTTTACCCACTGTGTTGGATTCAGGCCAGATAAATTTAAATTTGGACGTAGTCGTAAGCGAATTAAGTAATTCTAATTCTGTTTCGATATCAGGGAGTAATACCACGTCTGTTTTAATTGTTCCCTCCCTGGTTAAACGCAGCACAGCTACAACCGTTGAGCTAGCCGATGGTCAAACGATAGCGATCAGTGGTCTGATTAGCGACACCTTACGTGAGAATATCGATAAGGTGCCAGGTCTCGGCGATGTTCCCGTATTAGGGCAACTCTTTTCGAGCAAGAGCTTTCGAAGTGGCCAGACAGAGCTAGTGATTTTAGTGACGCCACGCTTAGTGAGACCTTTCAATAAAAAGGATGTTGTCCTTCCCACAGATGGCTTTGTTGCTCCATCGGATGTCGAGTTTTACCTATTGGGTAAAGGCTCTACCAAAGAGAGTCCTAAGAATAAGGCTGATACGCCTTATGAGCCTGTGATGTCCAATATCAAAATTGAAAATAGTGGTACTCAACAAAAATATGGTCATTCACTTTAGATTGGAGCTATGAGTATGAATAAATTTAATGCCAGAGCGAGTGAAGTGAACAGGTGGCTATCTATTATTGTATTCAGTCTACTTGTATCTGCTTGTGCTAATGAACACAATTTTTCGATGGGAGATAGCTATTTACAAGTGAGAGATGTTCAAGTTCTCGATCCTGAAGCCTCTGAGCGTAACGACGGATTAGTCTTAAGTTTAGAGGGTAACTATGGTCGTCAAGTGATGTTGAATTATCGCAAGAGTAGTGAAAATCCCACTAAGGCTAAAGAGCTAGGCACCTCGATGATAATTGAATAATTATTAGTCGGAGATCAAATATGTATGGCATGTCAGGCAAGGACTCGATAACGCATATAGGTGTAAGGCATCAACGCGGTGCAATTTTGGTGATGTTTACCATAGGCTTATTTTCGTTGCTTGCAGTGGCCGCGTTAGCTCTGGATGGTGCTCATATGTTACTAAGCAAGGGACGATTACAAAATGCTGTGGATGCCTCGGCTCTACATGCCGCCAAAGCACTAGATAACGGTGCAACGCTAGCTCAAGCGAGGCAGGCGGCAGTGAGTATGTTGTCACAGAATCTTGCGTTTGTAGAAAACAATGAGCTTGAAACTAATATCAGCTTTAGTCCAGCCGATTACAGCACAACTAATGTCACGAGTAACATCTCGATTGAATTCTCTGTCTTACCCGACCCCTTTATTCCTGTCACTATCGAAGGGAGTGAATATGTCAGAGTGAGAGTTGAAAATGTTGGTTTAGATAATTTTCTTGCCCAACTGTTAAGTTTCAATAAACGTGTTAGGGCATCAGCGGTCGCGGGGCGGAGTACTGATATAACCTGCAACAATAAAATTGTGCCCTTATTGGTTTGTGCAGTGAATGATGATCCCGATTATACGGTAACTGGCCCAAATGGAGAGCAGGTACCGGCCCCATATGGCATAGAGACTAACAGTCTGTACGCCATGAAGTCGGGTTCAGCGCAGGCAAGTGATGAAGCTATCGGGCCAGGTAATTTTCAGTTATTAGCCTTGGACGGCACTGGGGCCGATGTTATGCGCGCGGCGCTGGCGGGTGAATACTCTACTAATAGCTGTGTCGGAGCAGGTGATTTCGTACCGACAGAGCCTGGTAATAATGTTGGCCCTGTGTCTCAAGGTCTGAATACCCGTTTTGGTCAGTGGCAAGGCGGGGGATTAAATTCCACGGATCACCCAAGAGATCGCAACATATGTCAGGGAGAGCGCATTAATCTTGATGCCGATGGTAACATAGCGAACCCTAGCGCCGCTTACTACAGTCATAGCCAATATTTAGCGGATGACAATATCGATAATTGTATAGACAGTACCATAGACGCAAATTATCGCAGAGAGATGCCAGTGGTTATTGGTGTTTGCGATGGACTGACCAATGGACGTAATGACATTGAAGTTAAAACCACGGGCTGTTTTTTCTTAGTACAAGATGTTGACCAAGGTGGACAAGAATCCTTTGTAGTTGGGGAGTTTGTGACCGAGTGCCCAGGAACTGGCAATGCATCGGTCGATCCCTATTTCGTCAGCAATAATCATACAATAGTGCTTTATAAAGATCCTGATAGCCCAGACTCCTAGGAGAATGCAATGAACTTTTCGTTACAAAAGGGCGTCGCGGCAGTTGAAATGACCATTCTATTGCCTTTTATGTTGCTACTGGTTTTTGCAACCGGAGAGTTGGGGCATTTTTTGTTTCAATATAATACCCTGACTAAGTTAGTTCGCGATGCTGGATTGTACTTAGGGGCTCATGCCGATACTCGGCAAACATCAATTCTTCCTGATCCATTGGAGGATGATGACTGTAATGATTGTATAACAAAAACCACAAACTTACTCCTCTATGGTAAGACGACTGCAGGGACAAGCCCTATCTTAAAGGGGTTAAGCGCAGCAGATATTAATATTGATGAGTATCCAGCCGGCAGTCGAAGATTGGTTATTTCGGTGTCCTACAATTGGCAACCGATACTGGGGGAGAAACTCACCACTTTTGGCCTGGGCAATGAGGTCGATCTTAGCTTTAATCTCAATACTAGCTATGCGGTCACAGCATTATGAATAGAGATAAAGGCATCTATACTGTCGAGTTTGCTATTGTTGCGGCAGTGTTTTTTATCTTACTGTTTGGTGCCATTGAGGTTGGGCGGCTATTGTATACATACAGTGTATTGCAAGAAGCTTCTCGCCGCGCCGCGAGATTAGCAATTGTCTGTCAGCCGACCACAAATATAGATAGTTTGGCCTTGTTTAACGGCAGTAATTTGGTACCTAACTTAACTGCCGGTAACCTTGATATTAGCTATCTTCGCGATAATGGCGATCCAGCAACTGGCGCCGATATCGAGTTGATCAAAGCAGAAATTAAAAATTATCAGCATGATCTCTGGATACCCGGATTACATCTCAGCCTAAACTCACCAGTATTTACCACCACGCTCCCGCGAGAGAGCTTGGGGGTTTTTCCTGGAGGAAGCACCATTTGTCAATAATCACGATATTAGTGTGATGACTCTCCGAATTAGCGACTATAGTAATGATAAGGATTGTTGTAGTAACTCAGGGTTGGCTATATGGACAAACCATTGAAATTATTCACTAGTGAATCTAGTAATGCTTCGAGTTTAGAGGAGAATATGGATTTTTATATGCCTTCTCCATTGAACGTCTTGCTGATAGATGTGCAAAAAGAGTTTTTACCCAAAATTGAGGCTAATTTAACGCAGTGTGTCAATTTACATTGGGAAAAAACTACGGATTTAACAGGAAGTAAAAATGCCGATGCGTCAGGTAAGTCTTTTAATTTGATTTTGTTGGTCATTCCAAATGAAGAAGTGTTAGCTCAACAAGCCTTAGCATGTGCTGCAAGTTATAAGTCAGAGGTGATAATTCTAGGGAGAGATACCCCCCAAAAAGTAATACGGCATGCCTTTCAATATGGAGTGAGTGACTTTATACCTTTGGACGCACCTGATATTGAACTGATCACAGCGCTTAAAAACATTGCCCAGCTGTTAAGCACCAAGGCTGAGCTTGCGCCGGTATTAGCCGTTGTTAACGGTAAGGGTGGCTCGGGGGCCAGTTTTATTGCTTCAAGTCTGGCTGCTATCGCCGCTGAGCGCGGTGATATGGATATAGCTTTGTTAGATACTGACTTACACCATGGAGCGTTGGCTCATATCTTAGGAGTGGAACCTAATTATTATCTTGTTGATGCATTGCAGGCATTGGATGATCTCGATGAGGTTGCATTGCGTAGTGCAATGATTTCTAAAGGTAAGTTACACCTGCTTGCTGCGGCTCCTTTTTCATTATTAAATTTACATCACGATATTAAGTTGGAAAATATATACGACTTAATATGGAAGTGTCGTCAGTATAATGACCAGGTTATTTTGGATTATTCTCGTGGGCCAGAGTATTGGAATATTGAGTTACTTCGTAATTCAGATATTTTGTTGGTGGCGCAACAAAACTTAATCATTATTAGAGAGGTGAAGGCGCTCATTCAACAGCTGATTAATCATTTAGGTATTGATAAAAGTAGAATTCATATACTCGTTAATAGGTATGACAAGTCGGATTCTCAAATAAAATTAAATGACGTCAAGCATGCGATCGGTATTGATTCAGTATTTGTTGTAGGAAATGATTATAATTTGGCAAGCCAATGTGAGGATTTGGGTCGGCCTATAACTGAAATCGCAAAAAAACAGAAGATGTATCTTGACTTAATTGACCTTACACAAAAGTTAATGCCTTATAAGGGGCATGAGCCGAAAAAAACGAAAGGTTTTCTTTCGCGTTTGTTGGGATATTAGTTGGGGACTCAGATTATGGATAATATGAATTTTCCTAGTAAAGAGAGTTATCAACCTCTGACTGTTGAAGAGCAAGAACTTAAAATTCAGTTGTATGACAAATTGCTAGGTGTGATGGACCTGTCATTAATTGAAACCGTTTCTGCTGATCAAGCTCGGGGCCAAATAAGTGAAATATGCGAAAGGCTTATAAGTGATTTACATATTCCAATTAACCTTGCTTCTAGAAAAAAGTTGATAAAACTTATTATTGATGAAGTATTAGGCCTGGGTCCATTAGAGACATTATTAGCTGATTCGACAATTTCAGATATTTTGGTTAATTCTTTTGACAGGGTATATGTTGAACGACGAGGTAAATTAGAGCATGTCAATGTTAAATTTCATAGCAATGCTCACCTCCTCAATATTATTGATCGTATTGTTTCTAGTGTCGGGCGTCGCATTGATGAGTCCTCCCCAATGGTTGATGCGCGGTTGGCTGATGGCTCAAGGGTAAATGCCATCATTCCTCCCTTGGCATTAGATGGCCCCTCTCTTTCTATTCGACGCTTTTCGGTCGATAAATTAACAGCAAAAGAGTTGATCGAATATGAATCAATCACTGCTGAAATGGTGGAGCTTCTTGAAGGTGCCGTTAAAGGTAAGTTGAATGTATTGGTCTCAGGTGGAACTGGTAGCGGTAAAACGACATTACTTAATATGTTGTCTGGTTATATTCCATCTGATGAACGTATTGTGACTATCGAGGACTCTGCTGAATTGCAATTACAGCAACCTCATACAGTTAGGTTAGAGACGCGTCCGCAAAATATCGAAGGCCGCGGTGAGGTGACTCAGCGAGATCTCGTTAAGAACTGCCTGCGAATGCGACCAGATCGAATAGTGGTAGGAGAGGTTCGTGGCGGTGAAGCATTAGATATGCTCACGGCGATGAATACTGGTCATGAAGGATCGCTTACGACATTACATGCCAATAGCCCGCGAGATGCGCTTGGCCGATTAGAATATATGGTTTGCATGGCTGGATTTGATATGCCGGTGAGCAACATAAGAACTCAAATTGCCTCGGCTATAGATTTGGTGGTTCAGCTTGAGCGGCAAGAGGATGGGCGAAGGCGTGTGATTAGCATTCAGGAAATTAACGGCATGGAAGGGGATGTCATTACTATGTCTGAAATTTTTCGTTTTACTCGTGAAGGTATCAATGAACATGGCCAAATAAAGGGGAGTTTTGCGGCTACTGGCGTAATACCGGGTTTTCACTCAAAACTCAAACAACATGGCATCGATTTACCTTATGAATTGTTTAACTGTGGTGATCCTTTCGCTAAGTTTTAGGAGATTTACCTATGCTCTCTAATGAAATGATATTTTTAGGATTAATATTCATCGCAGTTATTTTCCTATCTCAAGCCTTATTTTTACCCGTATATAGTCCGCAGCGTGCTAACACAGCTCAGGTTCGCAAACGTTTACAGAAGTTATCGCAAGAATCCGGTGATGGCGTACTAGAGACCTCATTACTCAGGAAAAACCGTTTAAGTAAAGTGGGCGCGATAGGCCGAGCATTAGAGCATATAGGTTTTATAGAAGATTTAAGCTATCGACTGGAACTCGCTGATTATCGTTTATTAGGTCATCAATTTTTGCTGTTGGCGCTAGTGACTGCCAGTGTGGCGGGAGGGGCTAGCTGGTGGTATATGCGTGAACCAATAATGACTGTTTTTGTTATTTTAATGGTTGTCATGTTGTTCTTTTTTAAACTTAATAGAGACACTGCTAAAAGGATGGATGCGATTGAAGCAAGCTTTCCCGATGCTCTTGATGTCTTAAGGCGTGCCTTGCAAGCTGGTTATTCCTTTTCTGATGCAATCAAGTTAGTGACTGAAGAGATGGATGGACCATTGGCTAAAGAATTTAGCCTAATGTTTGCAAACATTAACTACAGCAAAGACACTAAAAGAGCAATCCTCGGATTTATTGAACGTGTACCAAGCGTGTCTGCAATGGCATTTGCAAGTGCGGTTATGGTGCAGAAGGAAACGGGTGGCAATTTAGCAGAAAATATCGATAACTTGTCACAAGTTATCCGTAAGCGTTTTATGTTTCGCCGACGAGTGAAAACTCTATCGGCTGAGGGACGGCTTTCTGCCTGGATCTTGATTCTATTACCTTTTGTCCTCTTTGCCGTGATTTATATACAGACTCCTAGTTATGTTGGTGAACTTACAGGAACTGAAGATGGGCGTCGTTTATTAATATGGGGCGCGATAGGCATGACACTTGGTGGTCTTTGGATCAGTAAATTGATTAGGATTGATATGTGATATGGACTATTTAATAGGACTTATTAATCAGGTTTTTGACGATCCCGAACATGTTAAATGGGCTATTTATATCGTCGCTGCGATAGTGGGAATAACGCTCGCATTATCAATTTCATTCCTCATTAGCGGTGTCTATTCGCCCGTAAGAAAGCGTCTACAGCATATTAAAGGTGAGCAGGGACATTCAGGTACCTATGAGCAAAGTGAAGTAAACAAGACCTTAGAGCATGGTATTGGAAAATTAAGTAAGCTCTCTTTTTTGAATTTATCTAATGATGAAACTCGCCGGCTACTTATACATGCAGGCTTGCATTCAGATAATGCGTTGGCGGTATTTAGTGCTATTCGACTCTTGTTACTATTAATTGGTGCAGCGCTCTCTATTGTACTACTTCAATATTTTAATGATTTATCAGTCATGATCAGCGTCTACTTAGTCTGTCTGGTTATGGGTGTTTTCTTTTTGGCTCCATCGATGATTTTGACCTATATGGCCCATAAACGTATGCGTGCGCTGAGAGTAGGATTTCCTGATGCGCTTGATCTACTTGTTGTTTGTTGTGAGGCAGGATTAGGGCTTTTAGCAGCTTTACAGCGTGTAGCAAGGGAGCTTTCATTAAGTCATCCTGACCTGTCCAGTGAACTCGAATTAGTGTGTAATAAGATTAGAGCGGGGCTGACCGTAAAAGTTGCCTTGAATGAGTTTACAGAACGTACGGGCCTAGAGGACATTAAAGGGCTCAATTCGGCTATATCACAGAGTATAAGGTTAGGTACTGGGATAGCAGCCACTTTAAGGGTGTTTTCGGAGGAGTATCGAGATAAACGCTTGCAACAAGCTGAAGAACAAGCGGCAAAGATGGCTGTAAAAATGATATTTCCGATGATGTTTTGTATATGGCCCTCTTTCTTTATTGTTGCGGTAGGCCCGGCTGTGCTGAAAGTGATGAAAGTCTGGGGACAAGCATTCTAATCTAAAAATGGGCAATATGTTGTGCTTTAAATAAACTAAGGAGCGAGTTTATGTTAACAAGGTACGGGGGAACACAGCGATTGACTGTCGTAGTGCTGTTTTTTACGTTCATTTTGACAGGCTGCGCATCTACCAAAGAGGAAATTCAAGTTTCTCCCAAACCCCAGCGGCAAGATCTATATCAGGGGCAATCTCAAGTTGCTCTGGGTGATAGTGTCCCCCTGTCTGAGCAGGATGCACTCAATCGAGCTACCGATGCAGAGCGAGCTGGTGATCTGGATAAGGCGCTTTATGCTTATATTCAAGCGCTAGATTTTAACCAGAACAATGCCGATACTTTTTATCAAATTGCCCGAATTAACTTGGCTAAAGGTAACCAAGATATTGCGTTTAAAGCGTATAATGAAGCGCTAATTATTGCTCCAGAACATAGGTTAGCTAATGCTGAATTAGGGATTCTCGAGATTGATCAGCGTCAATATACATTGGCACGGAAACACCTCGAAAAAACGGTCAAGCTCGATCAACAAAGATTAGCCGAGCTGAAGGCGACGTCAGTCAATGCAGGGTTTATTGCTTTAGATGAGCTATCTCCTTTAAGAGTGTATAACGCATTGGGGATTTTGGAAGATCTTGAGAATTATCATCAGATGGCTAGAACTTATTTTTTGTTGGTTTTAGCGTTTCAGCCGAAATCTCCTGTAATTGCGACTAATTTAGGCTACTCATTTTATCTTATCGGGGATTTCGAAAAAGCTGAAGCCTATCTAAAGCAGGCGTTAAGAGCAGACCCCAGTTTTGATCGAGCATGGTCAAATCTAGGCCTTGTCTACATACGTAAAGGACTTTATCGAAAAGCCCTAGCTAGTTTTGAGCAGACAATGTCCACAGCTGATGCATTAAATGATCTGGGATACTTTTTAATGTTAGAAGGAAAGTATGAGCAAGCGATCACTATGTTTAAGCAAGCGATAGACAGTTCCCCCACTTATTTTGAACGAGCACAGAAAAACCTAAAGATTGCCTTGGCTTCCAAAATTAATTGATAATCATACAGGTTGACTTAATTGTTGCTTTAGCTAGCTCTTGATTGAGGTGCTCTCGCTGTTATCCGATTTGAAGACTGTTCTACTGTTGTCATAAGCGGTAGTTAAATAATCTACGTAGGCATAACCATACTGAGTAGTTCAAGCATAGGGTAAACAAGTATTCTGTTATTGCCGGAAGCCAGACTTTAAACCAATCCCTAAGCCCTGCATGCTCAAGAATGCGGTGTAGTTTCTTAAGATAGGACTTAATCGCTCTGTAATGATGGGGAATAAGCATGATGATATGTTGGCCGCCGAGACTGTAAGAGTACCGTTCCATATCTTAGTGAGCATCTGCAAAATGATGCTAGGCGAAGCTATCGCCGCAACCAGCGTCGTTTTATACTCTTGCTCGCCTGCCTGGTGTCGCTAAAGCCTATCTCGCTTCGCTAAACATAGTTATTAAGTCGTCATACGTCATTATTAAGTTGTTTTAGCGTCCTCAAGGAGCAATTCTGTATGGAATGGCCTTTTCTTAGCTTATTTAGAGCCGGTGAGGCTAGGATTAGGGAGCAAAACTAAGTGGTCACCTTCCAAAATATGTCATTTTTGATGGGGAATTCATCATATTGTTTGATGTTTGAGCATTTGGCGCGAATGTATAAAACAATCTGAGAAAAGGCCTTGACGCCTCGCTCGCCCTGAGTAGAATACGCAGCCCTAGCCACTCGGAACTACCGAGATGTGCAAATGCTCTTTAACAATTTATCAAGTAATCTGTGTGGACACTCACAGGTATTGAGTTAATCGAAAACGATTTAAATCTCAATGC
>NZ_WRPA01000009.1 GCF_009831655.1 Shewanella insulae
CTGGCACTGGCACTGGCACTGGCACTGGCACTGGCACTGGCACTGGCACTGGCACTGGCACTGGCACTGGCACTGGCACTGGCACTGGCACTGGCACTGGCACTGGCACTGGCACTGGCACTGGCACGCATGAAAATCCGTTGCATATTGATAGTCAACAAAATTTTCAAACGATTAAAGAAAACAGTGTTATCGATACGGTATCAGGAAAACTCGCGGCTAGCGGCGACACCAAGGACGCCATCACCTGGTCGGTAGAGACCAGCAAGGGACAATATGGCGATCTTGTGCTCAACCCCAGCACGGGTGAGTGGCACTACCATCTCAACAACTTCGATGCCAAGACCAATGCCCTCTCCGAAGGCGAGCACCACAATGAAACCTTCACCATTACGGCAACTGACAATCAGGGCAACAGCGTCAGCAGCGTCATATGCGTCGCCGTCGAGGGCAGTAACGATCTGCCGGTGATCTCTGGCGTCCATCATGCCAGCCTAAATGAACAGGGCTCGGTTGACCGAGTATCGGGGCAATTGATCGCCACAGATCCCGACTCGGGAGACGGCGTCCATTGGGCCGTGCCCCATTCATCCGGCGTCTATGGCGAGCTAGTTATCGACCCAGATACAGGTCTCTGGCAGTATCGGCTCGATAATAGCTTCCCCAACACCCTGGCCCTACATGCGGGCCAGGTGGCCACTGAGACCTTCAGAGTCACAGCAACCGACAGCTCAGGACAACCCGTCAGCCAGATAGTGACCATAGAAGTTCACGGCACAGATCAGCGAGCCATCATCCATGGCATGGCCAGCGGCTCGGTGACAGAAGACAAAGACCTGGTCGCCGGGCAGCTACAGACATCCGGGCAACTGACGGTGATCGATCCCGATGGCGGCGATGCTCACTTCATTGCTACCACACACCAAGGGCAATTCGGCACACTTACCATCAATGATTTAGGGCACTGGACTTACACCGCCGATAACTCACAATCTGCGATTCAGGGGCTGAAAGCTGGCGAGTCGCTTACCGAAACCCTGTTTGTACACTCGGTCGATGGCACCGAGCAGAAGGTGACCGTCACCATTAACGGCACCGACGACAAGGCAGTCATTGGCGGCGCGGCCACGGGCGCTGTGACCGAGGACAAAGACCTTTACCAAGGACATCTCCGCGTTGATGGCGCGCTCACCGTTACCGATCCCGACAGCGGACAAAACCAGTTCATCGCCACCAGCCTGCAAGGCCAATACGGCACCCTGACCATCAACGATCTCGGCCACTGGACCTACACAGCCGACAACTCTCAGGCCACCATTCAGGGGCTCAAGTCAGGTGAATCACTCACCGAGACCCTGTTTGTTCACAGCGTCGATGGCACAGCGCAGAAGGTGACCGTCACCATTAACGGCACCGACGACAAGGCAGTGATTGGCGGCACGGCCACGGGCGCTGTGACCGAGGACAAAGACCTCTACCAAGGGCATTTGCGTGTTGATGGCGCACTCACCGTCACCGATCCCGACAGCGGACAAAACCAGTTTGTTGCCACCACTCTTCAAGGCCAATTTGGTACCTTGTCGATTGATTCAAATGGCCACTGGACCTACACCGCTGATAACTCACAATCTGCGATTCAAGGGCTGAAAGCTGGCGAGTCGCTCACCGAAACCTTACTGGTGCACTCGGTCGATGGTACCGCGCAGAAGGTGACCGTCACCATTAACGGCACCGACGACAAGGCGGTGATTGGCGGCGCGTCAACGGGCGCTGTGACCGAGGACAAAGACCTCTACCAAGGGCATTTGCGTGTTGATGGCGCACTCACCGTCACCGATCCCGACAGCGGACAAAACCAATTTGTAGCCACCACTCTTCAAGGCCAGTACGGCAGCCTCACTATTAACGAGCATGGCCATTGGACTTACACCGCTGATAACGCACAAGCCGCGATTCAAGGCTTAAAAACCGGTGAGTCACTCACGGATACCGTGCTGGTTCACTCGGTTGATGGCACTTCACAAAAAGTGACTGTGACCATTAACGGCACCGACGATAAAGCGATGATTGCGGGTGCCTCAACCGCTTCAGTGACCGAGGACAAAGACCTCTACCAAGGACAACTCCGCGTAGATGGTGCGCTCACCGTCACCGATCCCGACAGCGGACAAAACCAATTTGTAGCCACCACTCTTCAAGGCCAGTACGGCAGCCTCACTATTAACGAGCATGGCCACTGGACCTACACCGCTGATAACGCACAAGCCGCGATTCAAGGCTTAAAAACCGGTGAGTCACTCACGGATACCGTGCTGGTTCACTCGGTTGATGGCACTTCGCAAAAAGTGACTGTGACCATTAACGGCACTGACGATAAAGCCGTGATTGGCGGTGTCGATACCGGCAGTGTTACCGAAAATTCCGCCGGTAAAGATATGTCACCTGACTATGCGCAACCAGGTATGGCTCACCTTGGCCGTAACCCTCTGTATGCCAGTGGCACCTTAACCATTTCGGACTTGGATTCCGGCGAAGCAGCCTTCAACACTCACGGGGTCGGCTTCACCTACTCGGGTAAATTTGGCGATCTACTGCTGCAAGAAAATGGTCAATGGACCTATTATGCTGATGCTGGCGGTGTGCGTATTAAAGGTGGCTACGCGTCCAACAGAGGATCGACAATTGACCAGCTCGGTGAAGGGCAAAGCCTGACCGATACCATTACCGTTTATTCAAAAGATGGGACATCTCATGACATTGTTATCACCATCCATGGCAGTAATGACCGCCCCTATTGTTCATCCGAGGTCGTACTACAAAGTGGCACTGAAGATACACGCCAAACGCTGACGACCGCTCAACTGTTGGCAAACACTGTCGATGTGGATGCCAATGACGCGGGTAAACTAACTATTGAAAACCTACACGCCGACCATGGTTCGATATTAATTAATGGCGATGGTACCTTCACTTTTACCCCAGAAAAAGACTATAACGGCGCGGTGCACTTTAGCTATGACGTCAAAGATGCACACGGCGGTATGACTCATACTGGCGCCAGTACCACTTTAGCGGCGGTACAAGATAATGCGGTTATTGCAGGCATTGATACAGGTAGTGTTACTGAAGACCTAAACCCTCATGCCAGCGTGCAAGGAAACTACGCCTATAAATTGGAGACTCAAGGCTCATTATCTGCTATCGACCCCGACAAGGATGAATCAGGCTTTGATTTTAAAACCCTTATCTCAGCAGCAACGCACCCAGAGTGGCGGCCATATTCATCATCGCTGGGTGGCCAATTGGCAATTGACCCAAAAGGAAACTGGAATTACTACATAGATAACCGCAAACCTGAAATCCAGCACTTAGGGAAAGGTGAAACCTTAACGGATACGGTGACGGTACACTCTAAAGATGGCACCACCCACGATATCGTCATTACCATCCACGGCACTAATGACGCCCCGACAGTATCAAGTGAAGTGCAGTTAAACTCAGGCAAGGAAGACTCTGTTCAAACCATTACTGCGGCTGATTTGCTGGCGCATGCAACCGATATTGATGGTAACGACCAAGGTCAGCTTACCGTCGCTAACTTGATTGCCAACCATGGCTCCATTCGAGACAACCAAGATGGCACCTTTACCTTCTCGCCAGAAAAAGACTACAACGGCGAGGTGCATTTTACTTACGATGTGAAAGATGCCCATGGTGGTATTACACATACAGGTGCTTCCACCAACCTAGCGGCCGTTGACGACAAGACTGTGTTTGGCGGTGTCTCAACTGACTCAGTTAAAGAAGACATCGATCCTGGAGTCAGCTCTTATGGCAACTTTGGCGGCAGTCGCTTCGCCGACTCACAATGGCATCAACTGACGATTACCGACATTGACAGTAAGGTCGATCAGGTTGACATTGAATTTGGCGGTAAAACGGTTACTTGGCAAGTCGGTTCGCCTCTTGATATTCAAACCAAATATGGCAAATTCGAACTAACAACATATTCTCATGGTCCGCACAAGGGGGAGCTAGTTTGGTTGTATAACGGTGATAATCGCAACCCATCAATTCAAGGTTTAAAAGAGGGCGAGTCTTTACATGAAAGTATCACCTTAGTTGCACCAGATGGCACCCGCCAGTCTCTATCGGTTGAAATTAAAGGGACCGAAGATCACGTTATAATCGATACACCCAATCATCTTGGGGATGTGATTGAAGATCAAAACACGGGTGCACAAATTACGGGGCAATTACTCGCACATGATACTGACGCCCATGACTTGGTGAGCTGGACAGTGACCCAAGCAGCCGGTAAATATGGTGATTTTTCGGTTGATGCTGATGGCAACTGGCAGTTCATTGTTGATCAATCTAAAGCGATATCTTTAGGTGAAGGAGATGAATGGAACGAGCATTTCACCATTGAAGCGTTATCGACTGATGGAAGCAAAGTGAGTAAAACGGTCACTGTCGTCGTGCACGGTAGTAACGATGCTCCAACGGTGACAAGTGGACTCGTGCTGACACAAGGCATTGAAGATAAGCAGGTTATATTAACCCAACAGGATTTGTTAGCCCATGCCAGTGATAGTGACCGCAACGATCAAGGCTGGCTAAGAGCCACCCACTTAAGCGCCGACCATGGGACAATCAGCAGCAATGCCGATGGCAGTTTCACCTTTACGCCAGAAAAAGACTACAGCGGAGATGTGCACTTTACCTATGATGTCATCGATCGCCACGGCGGCACTACGCACACAGACGCAACGATCAATTTAGTTGCAGTCAATGATGCTTCCGTACTTGCGAGTGCGTTATCTAGTAACGAAGTAATTGAAGATCATCTTAACGGTTCCTCTTCTCATACGTTAACTTCTTATTGGAAAAATCTTGATATTACTGACACCGATGCTCAAGCAGATGCACAAGTTGTCAAAATTGAAGTTAATGGTGTTGAGCATAGCGTCCCCGCCAATTTTGCAATGACTTTACAGGGTGCTCACGGTTCATTTGTCACCACTCATGGCTTTGATGGACATAATAAATGGCGTTATATCGCAGATAATAATCACCCTGAAATTCAACAATTAAAAGATGGTCAAAGTCTCACCGATCACATGACATTGATCACCGCAGATGGCACACGTATTCCTATTACAGCGACGATTAAAGGCACAGAAGATAGCGTCATTATCGATACTCCTGATTCGTTAACAGCATCGATAGGCACTGCCATTGAAGATCAAAAAGCCGCCCTATCGGGCACATTACTGGCACACGATGTTGATAAAGATGACAGCGTGCATTTTCAAACGCAGAATTTAACCGGTAATTTTGGCAGTTTCAGTGTCGCTAAAGATGGCACTTGGCATTACCAATTAGATCCGGCCAAAGCACAGCACTTAACGGCGGGACAAAATCAAACAGAAGGATTTGATATTGTTGCCATTTCAAGTGATGGCTCTACAGCAACACAACATATTCAAATAAATGTACAAGGTAGCAACGACTCTGCGATCATCGCAGGTGTCGATACTGGTTCAATTACTGAAGATCGGCACGTTTTCCCCGATTCGATGCATCATATTCAAGTGACCGGAAGCCTTTCTATATCCGATCCAGATGCTGGTGAAGATCACTTTAGGGCGTCAGGGGCATTTGGACACGAAAAAGCTATCAGTGACCCCTTCCAGGGAGAAATGCACATCGACCGTCATGGCAATTGGGATTACGTCCTAGCAAATGGCAATCCAGCGGTACAAGCCCTAAAGCAAGGTGAAACTAAAGATGTCATCTATGAGGTTCATTCTTCGGATGGCACGTCTCACCGCATTACTATTACCGTTACGGGCACTAATGATGCTCCGACTGTGTCATCGTCAGTCATATTGGCTACAGGAAAAGAAGACACGACTGTGACCTTGCAAGCTTCTGATTTGCTAGCCCATGCCAGTGATATTGACCATAACGCACAACTGAGCATACATAATTTGTCTGCCGATCACGGACAAATTGTAGACAACCACGATGGTACTTTTCGTTTTACACCTGACAAGGACTATAACGGTCCAGTCCAGTTTAGTTACCAAGTGCAAGATGAGCATGGGGCGTCTATACCACAAACCGCCTCTATTAACTTGGTGGCAGTGAACGATGTTGCAAAGATTTCAGGTGATAACAGTGCCTCTGTCACTGAGGGCGGTTCACAAGGTGCTATGCCAGATTTGACGGTTCCCCAAGGGGCTTGGCTGGCCACCATTTCTGCTGGTTTTGACTTTCCACCGGTGACCAAAAACGATCCAAACGCTGGTCGTTGGTATTCTGTAGGCGGTGATGAGGGTCCGGCAGGTGGTGCTGCTCAGGGCTTGGATCTGCAGCATGGGTTTTGGGTAATGAACATGGGAGACCCAAATTATGGTGTAAATGGCTATGCAATGTTTACGCGCGGGACAAACAGTGCCACGGCGCATTTTAATGGTGTGACCGATGATGCCCATGGTGACTTGCATATTACTGATCCAGATGCGACCCCAGACACCTTTGTTAATGTACAAAACCAAATAGGAGATCATGGTTACGGTACTTTCACTATGAAAGATGGTCACTGGTCCTTTGTGGCTGGTGATAAAGCCACATCCTTGCCAGATGGCGCAAAAGCCCAAGAAACCTTTACGTTTAGAACCCACGATGGCGTGACCCATCAAGTGACAGTTAATCTAACGGGCACGGACACCCCTTCTGAATTTAAAGGGGATTTTTCAGGAAACTTAACGGAAGGAAATGTGGGAGATGTTGCTACGGTGCACGGCAGTATTTCCATCACCGACCCAGATACGAATCAAACGCCAACACTGCCAGATATGCCGGCCACATCAGGTGACAACGGTTACGGTTCTTTTACGATGGTCAACGGACGTTGGGAATACACGCTTGATCAAAGTAAAGTGCAACATGTTGGCGCCCAAGAGAATGTACAAGATAAGATCACGGTGACCGCCAGTGATGGAACCAAACATGACATTGTAGTCACAATTCTGGGAACCAACGATGCGCCAGTTGTTAATGGGCAAACCTTTATCACGCCGCAAAATGGTAATACACCTATCGCTTTACGTGATTTGCTGGCTAATGTTCACGACTCAGATACGTATGACAATCAGCATTTAAGTGTCAGCCACCTACAAGCGGACCACGGCACCATTACTCCTGATGGCCATGGAGGTTATCTTTACCATCCTGAAAATGGATACAAAGGGCCGGTAGACATCAGTTATCAGGTCACCGACCCTGAAGGAGCTTCAGTGTCTGTTCATGCCAGTATGGGCAGTGCGCCAACGGCAAGCTCCGGGATCATTCAGATGCATGAAGATTCCCCACATACCTTTACTGCTGCAGAGTTCAGTGCGGACAATTTTGATCAGCTCACCATCAGTTCTTTACCTGATGTAACACACGGCACTTTGACGTTCAATGGGCAGCCTGTGGCAGCTGGACAACATATCGACACAGCCCACATTGACCAGCTTGTTTTTACACCAGCGCAAAACTACCACGGTGATGCCAGCTTTGGATTTACCGTGAGTGAAAATGGCATGCAGTCGGCAGCGGCTTCAGGTCATATTACGGTAGACAGCGTCACCGATGCAGCGTCGATTTCGATGCATCTGAGCGCGACTGAAGCAACCATGCAATCAGGACAAGGGAATGGGCTTGCTGTTACCCGCTTGGATGGTTCTCACCTTACCCATCAGACTTCACCAGAATTAACCGCTGAAGTCGTGGTTAAAATTCCTTCAGGCTCACACCTTAATAAAGAATCCGTTTTAATACAATTTGGTAATGCTGTCGCCAAAGGTGAACAACAAGGAGCTGCAGCAGTATGTAAAATTTATTCAGACGACAGTCATACCAACACGTTAAATACATTTACGGTCACCAACCCACAAAACCTTACTATTTGGCTACCGGGACATAAACCAATTCAAACAGGTATTGATATTACTCAAAACCATGATCCACATCGACTCACCTTCTCAGTAAATACTGCATCGCATAGCGCCACTGTTTATCAAGATGGTCAACCTGTCTTTCACACCAACAGTGCTCAGATATGGCATGATAGTGATTTAGGCATGAATAGTTACAACACTGCTGGAGATGATGCACAGATTTTTGGAAATCCTACCTTTTGGTTTAACCACCAAGGTCGTGGGGGAGACCATATACCAATCTTTATTGCAAAAGCAGTAGGACATACTGGGGTTAATTTAGGTGATGGGTTACACCCACTGATGAATGAAAATGGGCAGGTAATGTACAGCGATGGGCAGATGAAAGCGCCTGCGAGTGATTTAAGTGTGCAAGCTGTATTTACCAGTGCTGTCATTATGCAAGGAGAAGTAACAGCCCAACAGGTAGCCTCTGGACCATTAAGTGAATCAACACCAGGAATTGGTTCTGGCAGGGTTTTACTGGAATTAGGCATCCAAGGCGGGCAACTAGTCGATCATACAGGACACCAAACCGATGCATTGGCACATCACACTTTGAATACACCACAAATAGGGGGGAATCCATTCCATCACGATCTGAACCTGGATGTGCAGCCCAATGATCCGGATGATCATGTTACAAGCGTTAAGCTAACTGGCCTTCCGGATGGTACAACTCTTGATGACGGCCATGGACACACTGCTACAGTTCAGAATGGCCAAGCAGTCGAAGTGCAAGATTGGCATCGTTCAAGCATTGAGGTTGTACTCCCTAAAACTGCACCAACTGGAGATGTCCCCTTACATGTAGAAGTCACCACCACAGGGCCTGATGGCACTACGGCAACCAGTGCGGCGGATAATCATCACTACAGCACCGATACTACGGCCATTAGGGTTAACCCAATCACCAGCGACAACATCATTGACGCCAGCGAACACCAGCAAGCGATTGATATAACGGGTACAGTATCTGGCGTTGAAGATGGGCAAACGGTTACAGTAACGATTGCGGGTCAGCAGCATCAAGCCGTGGTAACTCAAGGCGCTTGGCACACTTCATTAACCGCAGCGGAGGTTCAGGCGCTGCCTGGGGGAACGGTTGATATCACCGCATCGGTTCAAGATTTAGCGGGGAATTTAGCATCAATACACAGCCCTCTGTTTATTAGCGATAGCGCTAACCCTGTACCCACTTTGAGCTTTAAGACCCCCCCTACACCAATAGGTAGTGGTAGCATTGGCTCACATATCTCAGGCGATCTCATTGCGCCGCCATTGCTTCAGCAACTCACCCCTAACTTATCCACCAAGGGCGCCTGGGCGATAGATGACGGCCATGGGCACCCTACACTCAGCCTAAGGGGTCAATATGGCACACTCACCATAGACCCAGATACAGGCCACGTAGACTATCTCTATAACCAGGAACCAACACCGGGCGATAAGGCTGCCGGCGGCACCCACTGGGCGGGGGAAACCATCTCTGAAACCCACCACGATATCTTCCATATCCTCTATCACGACAGCCACTCCTCCAATGTGGATGTGGAGGTGAATCTGGATATCACCTATATCCATGGGCACAGCGGCCACAACCAGCAATCCACTCAGTTGGTGGATATGACTGTCACTCCGGTCACCACAATCCCTGCCCCGCCACCACCGCCGCCTGAACTGCACGATGTTCCCCAATGGGGTGACAACCAGGACGCCAGCGATGATGCCCAAATCATCGTCATCCAGGCAAACGAAAGTGAGGCAGAGGATAAGCATGCACAACGCGCGGCAGCTCAAGATGAGGAGCCTGTTAATCAGCCCCATGAGCTGGCGGCAAGTGGTGCCGCCCCCTCTCATACAGAGGCCGGCACCCAGCCATTGGCGGCCGCTACGCCCGCCCCCGTGGATCACTATCTGCAGATGGTGGGGCTGAGTCAGCAGGATCTGGCGCAAGTCGATAGTCACACTAAGCCTCAGCCGGATCTGGATACGCCGTTGCTGGCCACGGAGCACTTCGACGCAGACGATCTCACCCTGACTCAGGCGGATCAGTTCGACAACCCGCTGCTGGAGGAGCATGAGAAAGAGAAGCCTCATCCATCGCTTGTGGATATCGACGATCCCAGAGACGATCAGCATGCCAGTGCCCATGACGACGACCTGCTACACAACGCCTTAAACGATATGCACAACCAACTCTGAGGCAATCACAAGGCCCGTTTACGGGCCTAGTGCCGATAAAACATTAGTGGCTCAACACCCGATCTACAGCAAAGACCCTAGTCCCAATTTAACAAACAGCGTTTCTCCTCTAACCTATTCACTGTTCGTTTGTCAGAAGCGGGATACTTACAGCCACAAGCAGCCCAAAATTCACTGCTAGCGCAGACTTCATAAAAAGTCAGCATCAATCAATATTGAGATCTCTTGTCCCAGTGCTGACCAAGAGTGTGACAACTTGTCTCACCCAGGTTAGCTAAATGGCCCATTTTGCCTCGGTTTTCCCCATAAAAGCCTACAAAAAACATGGCATTAAATTTGCCATGAAATGAGTGATGATTTCCCACGGCAAGTAATATGAGATGTAACACCCAAGACGACAATCCGCTACACAGACACATAGGAGAATTCAGCGGCGCCTTCGCCGATCTCGGCACCTTTCTGCCACTGGTGCTCGGCCTGATAGCTATCAACCACTTCTCCCCCCAGGGGATCTTTCTCGGCTTCGGCCTGTTTGCCTTTTTTACCGCTTACTTTTATCGTCGGCCCATTCCTGTACAGCCGATGAAGGTGATCGCAGCGCTGGTGATCGCCCAGGGGCTGACGCCGGGCATGCTGCAAGCCAGCGGCATCTTGATGGGCCTCATACTCTTGCTGCTGGCCTATAGCGGCGCCATCGGCTGGATGGCCAAACAGCTGTCACCCGCGGTGAGCATAGGCATACAACTGGCGATTGGCCTGCAGCTCATCTGGATGGGTGGGCAGATGATGAGCGGTACCTGGCTCATCGGCATACTGGCATTCACCGCCCTGTTTGTCAGTCGCTTCCTCCCACTTCCCTATCTAGCGATGCCGCTGGTGTTGGGCCTGGGTGTACTGTGGCAGGCCAATCAGGGCTCGGCACCCAGCTTTACCCTGTCCGCCACCACAGACTGGCAACTGGGCTGGCCCAAAATAGATGAGTGGCAATCTGCCGCCCTGCTGCTGGTGTTGCCGCAGCTGGCACTCACCCTCACCAATGCGGTCATCGCCACCTCCGCAATGGCCGGTGAGAAATTCCCCCAAGATGCCCTGGTAGATGATAAACGCTTCGCACCGCGGCGCCTGGCCACCAGCTCGGGCTGGGCAAACCTGCTGCTGGCCCCCCTGGGTGCCACGCCCATGTGCCATGGGGCGGGCGGCTTGGCGGTACAATACCATTTTGGCGCCAGAAGCTGGCGTGCCCCCGTGCTGTTCGGTATCTGCTGCCTGCTTATCGCCCTGTGCTGGGGCGACACTATCGCTCAGCTACTGTCTCTCATTCCCTTGGCGATTCTGGGGAGTCTGCTAGCGATCGCCGGCCTGCAACTGGCCTGGTCTAAGCGCTTCCTCGATGGCAAGCCCTTCTGCATCTTAGTGATCTTATCCACCGCCGCCGTCTGCCTGACTATCAATACCGCCGCCGGGCTCGCCGTCGGAGTGGTATTGGAGATGGGCCGCCGACAGTGGCACCTGATCTCTGACCTAAGACATTAGGTCAATAGACGCCCCTAACACCAATTCCTAACCCCTAGCCACCAGCGTCTTGAGGCTAGGGGGATTCCACTCATCAAACTTGATATCATACCTAACGCACGGCAGGATAGTCCGTATACCCGGCTGCGCCGCCCCCAAACAGCGGGCCCTTGTCGAAGTGCGCCAACGGCAACTGGTGTTGCAACCTGTGGGGCAGGTCAGGATTGGCGATGAAGGGACGACCGAAGGCCACCAGATCCGCATAGCCCTTGCTCAGCACTTCGCTGGCTCTGGCGAGATCGTAGCGTCCGGCAACGATAATACTGGCGTCGAACAGGTTACGCAGCTGCACCCTGAAGGACTCGGGGATCTGCGGTGCGTCATCCCAATCCGCCTCAGACAGATGAATATAGGCGATGCCCATCTTTGAAAGCGATTTGGCCGCCAGCAAGATGGTATCTACGATCTCGGGGCAGTTCATATCCTTGAAGGTCACGAAGGGGGCGAGACGCACGCCGACACGCCCGGCGCCAATTCTTTCGCTCACGGCCGCGACTACCTCAAGCAGGAAGCGAATACGTTTCTCGGCGCTGCCACCATAGGCATCGCGGCGCTTGTTGGAGTTGGTGCGTAGGAACTGGTCGATGAGATAACCATTCCCGCCGTGGATCTCTACCCCATCGAAGCCGGCGGCCACCGCATTGCTCGCAGCCATGGCAAAGTCCTTCACCACGCCGTCGATATCCGCCTGGCTCATCTCTCTGGGCGTCGGACAATCCACCATCTGCCCCTCGGGGTGCGCCTCGTCGACCACCCAAACCTGGGTTCCTTCGGGCTTGATGGCCGAGGGAGCCATGGGCGCCTCTCCCCCCTGAAAGACAGGGTGAGACACCCGGCCCACATGCCAGAGTTGATTGAAGATCTTACCGCCCGCACTGTGCACCGCATCTGTCACCTGACGCCAGCCATCGATCTGCGCCTGGGTATAGATGCCGGGAGTAAAGGAATACCCCTGGCTATCGTCGGAGATCTGGGTCGCCTCGGTCACTATCAGTCCCGCCGAGGCACGCTGGGCGTAGTAGGTGGCCATCATCTCATTGGGTAGATTGCCCGGCTGACTGGTGCGTGAGCGGGTCATGGGCGCCATCACGATACGGTTGGCCAAGGCATGCTGGCCCATCTGGTAGGAGTTAAAGAGTTTCATCGGGTTTCCTTATGCCGACAGGTGGCGGCAATTACATTCAAGTTGTTCGATGAAACCGAGTGTATTACCCGTTATATAATTTGATAATTAGGCTAGTATTGAAATCATTTTCAAAAATTTTTTGACATGTACCATCTCAAAGATCTGCAACTGGCGATCCGTATCGCCGACCTGCACAGCGTATCGGCCGCCGCTCGCGAACTGGGCATGACCCCGGCCTCCGCCAGCGCCGCCCTGCAGCGTCTGGAACACAAGCTCAACTGTCAACTGTTTGCCCGCTCGACCCGTAACATGCAGCTCACCGAGGAGGGCCAGGCCTTCATCGACACAGGGCGTCAGGCCCTCAGCCTGCTACAGGGTGCCAGCGATGCCCTCGCCGACAAGCGAGGCGAACTCAGGGGTGAGCTGCGCATCGCCCTCCCCTCAGATCTTGGTCGCAACCGGGTCAGAGCCTGGCTGGATGAACTGACGGCCCAGGCTCCCGAGCTGACCCTGCGGCTCTATTTCGGCGATCAGCTGGACGACCTCATCGAACAGAATGTCCATCTGGCGCTGAGGTACGGTGAGCTGCAGGACTCCTCCCTGATGCGGCGGCAACTGGCGCGCATGCACAGGGTGGCGGTGGCCTCCCCCGAATACTTAGACCGCCATGGCCGCCCCAGCCATCCCCAGCAGCTGAGTCAGCATAAGATCTTACTGCTCAACCGCGGCAATACCCCATGGCACAAGTGGCGCTTTGCCGACAAACGCCAGCCCCTCGAGGTCGAGCTGACGGGCAGCAAGAGTTGCAACGACGGCGCCGTGGTTAAGGAGTGGGCCCTGGCGGGGGAAGGGATCGCCTATAAGAGCTGGTTCGATGTGGCTCAGGAGGTCACAGAGGGCAGGCTCGAGCTGCTGCTGACCGACTATCTGGCCGAGCCCATTCCCCTGCAGCTCACCTACCTGCAGACGGAATACCCAAGCCATAAGGTTCGCACCTGCATCGAGTTTCTCAAGCAGAAATGCCTGGCCTTCGACAGCCAATATCCGCTACCCAAACCCTAGCAACAAAAACGCCGGCCCGGTATCCAGGTCGGCGTTTTATACCGAATCAATAGCTAGACTAGAAAACGACTAGTAACCCGTGCGGCTCACCGCGGGCCAGTGTTTGTCCACCTCTTGCTTGATAAAGGCCTGCTTAGCCTCGGTCAGCTTATCCAACTCTATCCCGACGGCCTGCTGCGCCGCCTCCTTGGTGGAGATGTCGGGGTAGTTAACCTGAGTGACAGACAACATGCTGAGGATTTCGCTAAGTGCGCGGCGGGCATGTTCTGCCTGAAGGATCGCCGTGTCCAGCAGGTCGTTAGCCTCCTGGGGGTTATGGGCATAGCTGCCGTGGGATGACATAGCAAAGTCCCAGCGCCATTGAGAATGACGGATCGCCATGATGGCATCGTTCATGATGGCCCAGCTTGCGCCCGCGTCCCAGGCGGCTCCCGCCTCATAATGGGCCTTGACCAGCAGCTGCTCAACGCGTCTCGCCTTCTCGGCAATCTGCGACTTGGCCGAGGTAAGCTGCTTCATCAGGGCCTGTTTATTCTCGTGGCAGCCCTGACACACGGCATCATAGTTTGGCAGCGCCTTACCCACCTGATGATTGGTGTATTCCTTGCCCTCGCCGTCGGTCGCCGCCGGCATGTGACAGGTCACACAGGTGACGCCCACCTTAGCGTGTTCGCTGCGGCTCCAATGCTCAAACTCAGGGTGACGCGCCTTGAGGATGGGCGTCTTAGAGATGGGATGGATCCACTCGTAGAAGCGGCGAGTATCGTAATATTTCTCTATAAGATCCGCGCTACTGCCGAAGATCCAGGGAATATTAACCTTGTTGCTGCGCTCCGGCTGAAAGTAGTAGGTCACATGGCATTGACCACACACCTGGGCCCCTTGCATCGCCTCGTCCTGCTTATCGAAGGGCAGATGGACCTTAGCCATGGCATCGCGGGCATGAGGGCGCGGCAGGGTCAGCGCCGCCTTGCCCTTGACGTGACAGTCGCTGCAGTAGACCACGCTGTTCATCTCGCTACCGAGATCGGTGAAGTTCTTCGCCGAGAAACCTTCGACCCCCAGCTCATCGATAAGCCTTGGCACATCCGGCGACTTACAGGTCCAGCAGCTCGCCGACAGCCCCTTCTTGCCCTCTCCCGACGCCACGCCTGTGCGCAGGGTATGGGTCACGTCGGCCACCGCAAACTGATGCCCCCTCGGGCTATGGTACTCCTTGGCGTAGGCCGAGCCCGCCCAGAGAATGACGGCGGCGGGATAGCTGGCCAGCATGTCGCTGCGCGCAGCCTGGGTCGAGGTCGCCTGCCAGCTGGCATATTGGTTAGGGTATTTGGCCTGCATGGCCCGCTTGCTCTCCATGACCTCAGTGCTTACATCTGCGGCAAGCGCCTGACTCAGGGTGCACCAGCCCAACAGGCTCAATGCGATGGCAGTTAGTTTCTTCATTACACTTTCCACACTCATTTAAATGACTACTTGTGTCAGGGCTAGCCCGGACGTCCGTCGACTCTGGGCCGGGTCAATATAGGCGCGTAGCACCAGACAAACCAGCCAAAGGCCAGGCTCCAGCAACTGCCGGCTATCCACAGCCACTGTTCGCTATACTCGGGAAACCACAGCGGCATCACGGCCCGGCACAGCGCCGCCAGCGTGATCCCCATGAAGGCCAGTGACATCTTGGGGCCCTGATAGATGTTGCGGCTGGTATGACCCAGGGAGACCCGGGAGATCATCGACAGGCAGAGCCCCGCCATTGTGCCTATGGCAAACAGATGCAGCAGATGACGATAGGCATTCTCATCATCTATATTCCAGGCGATCGCCGCCAGGGTCAGGGGCAGACAGAGATAGGCCAGCTGCAGGGACCAGAGCATGGGCTCTCTTAGCGTCTTGTGGGGCAGCCAGCGACTCCAGCGCAGCAGATGTGCCAGCGCCGTCACCGCCAGCAAGGCCTGCTCGGCCCCGGGCGCGAGGTATTTAGTGATCCCTTGGGCAATCAACAGGATCATTAAGGCTATCAGGCTGATATCCAGAGCCTTAATCGGCTCGGGCTTGGCCTGTTTGATGCGCACAGCGGTAAAGAAGGGGATCACCCGACCGCCCACTATGGTGATCAGCAATCCCAGCCACCAGAGCATGCCCTGCCAGATATGGTGGCTCAGCACGAAGTCACGCTGGCTCAGGGCGTAGTAACTCAGCAGGTTGATCCCCGTGGCCACCAGCAACATGATGGGAAAGCCTATGTTACGCCACTGCTTGACCCTATAGATACAAGACCAGAGCTTAGCCGCCGTGAGCAGCAAAAAAAGGCTGTCAAATAGCGCCGGCAGCCACACCGGCAACTCAAACGGCGATAGCAGGAGCACGCGCGCCAGCAACCAGCAGGCAAACACCAAGGCTAGGGGCCAGCCCTTGAGGCTAGGCTGATTGGTCCAGGTCTGCACCGAGGTGAGCAGGAAGCCTGAGACGATCGCCATGGCAAAGCCGAACAGTAACTCGTGGGGATGCCACCAGAGCGGTACCACCTTGACCCAGAACTGGGATCTCAGCAGGCTCATCTCAGGCAGATACCAGGTGATCAGCCAAAGCGGCACATACAGGGTCGCCAGCAGGGCGCCGCCCAGGAAGAAGGGCCTAAATCCCAGGCGCCAAATCGCCGGTGTCTTGTCGACTACTCTAGGATCATCGATATTAAGCATCTGCTGCGCCTCGACCTGAATAAGGGACTAAACAAACATCCTGAATATAGCTTTATTGCCGCCAGTCTACTCAGAGGAGAGATGGCGGACAACGGATATTCGACCCGAACAAAAGAAGTGTGAACCAGATAGGTTAATTAGGCTATGATATTGAATTTAAATACCTCTTTAGAGGCATTCTCAATAAGCGGAGTAACACCTGCGAAGCCACTCGAGAGCGTCGAGACTAGAGAGCAGGTAAGAGACAAGGGTAATGTAGATGGCACAGTTAACAGCAGACCATATTGAGTCGAATGAAGCCTTGGGTGACTACTTAGCCGCCCATGAGGCCGTGCTCCTGCTCTTTGGCGGCGCCCATTGCGGCGTCTGCCAGAGCATCAAGCCCAGACTGCTACAGATGCTGGTCGTGGAGTTTCCCAAGATGCAGCTTTGTTATATCGACTGTGCAGAGCAGGGCGAGATCGCCGCCGCCCACCGAGTCTTTACCCTACCCGTTGTTGAACTCTATTTTCACGGCCAGCCCTTCGAGCGTTTCATCAAGGTCTTCTCTATGGCCGAGGTGAGAGAGGCGATCGCTCGCCCCTATCAACTGCTAGACTGATGAGCCTAACTCAGGGGGCGAAAGCCGCTATAGGAGACAGACGCCTCACCCTGGGCTGACTCAGGCTTTTGTAGCAAGCTCGATACCTCAGACTTAGGCTTATGACCGCCGCAGCCACATCCGCCCTCGGCCGAACCACATCCCCCCTCGGCCGAACCACAGCCTCCCCCGCTGGCGCAACAACCGTCCTTCTTGGCGTGATTGAGGGAAGCCCTTCCCTGGAAGGCGTCCAGCAGACGACGCTCCAGCAACTGGGTCTGGCTGAGCAGCACTTCTATGCTCTCGCCGTTGTCCCCCTGGCTGACGCCGATCCCCGCCGCCAGCAACTTACCCAGCATGCGCTCGCCGATATGCTGCACTATCACTATGTCTGTCTTCTGCGCCTTGATTAGGCTTAGCAGCTCACTCTTGGCACGACAACCACCACCTAAGGCCGGGTTATCGAAGCTGGTGATCAGCTGGTGATATTCGTTAAAGAAGCCGATGCGCTGCGCCTTGGTAAAATGCGCCGCCAGACGGCCCCTGCTCATGGGCATAGCAATTATCATGATGATTCCTTATTGATTCGATGTCGGCAACACTATGGCCTGCCCCTGGGTGATCGCCGTCGCCACCTTGTGGCGGGCACTGGCCAGCAGATTGCCGAAGGTCTGGCGAGAGATCCCCATGGACGCAGCCGCCTCCAACTGACTCAGGCGCTGCACATCTCCCAGCGCTAGGGCCTCAAATTCGTCGGCCTCCAATTGGATCTTCTCCAGCTCCACGCTTGGGATCCCATTTGGCTTAAATAGGCTGCAGGGCGGACGGCACTGCAGGCGGCGACATTTCTTGGGTCTTGGCATGGCCATTCCCTTTATCCGATAAAATATTGATGAGTTATTGGCGTACGCCAATAACTGAATTGTGGGAGATCTTATGAAATGAAACTGAGGGCCAGCTCACACTGGCTCATATTCGCGATAGCTAAAAAAACAAAAAAGCGAATCACCCTACCTGTGATTCGCTCTACTGTTAACCTTAGCCAATTGTGGCCTCTCTGGAGCGCTGCACTTTGACATACCGCGGCCCCAAGTGCCCGAATAGGTTTATCCCTGCGCCGTCATTCGCCGCGCCAAGGCAAAGCTGTCGTCCATGGTACGGGCGTACTCCACCTGACCACGGCGCTTGCGGATCCCCGCCCGCCTGAGCTTGAGCAACATGCGCGGCTGCAGATTGTTGATGATCAATGCCACCTTCTTGCTCGACAGATCTTGAGCGATCGACTCCATGGCGACGATGGCGCTCATATCCAGCAGGGTTACCTCGGACATATCCAGAATCACCACCCGCACGTCTGGACGCACCAGGGCGATGGTCTTGAGCGCCTTGTGAGCCGAGCCGAAAAATAGCGGCCCGTTGATGTCATACACCACCACACTCTCAGGCACCTCATAGGCCTGATGGTTGGTCTCTACAGCCCTGGCATCGGTCAGGCTGATGCTGCGGCGAATAAACAACATGGCCGCCAGCCCCATGCCCACAGCCACGGCAATCGTCATGTCGAACAGCACGGTAAGGGCGAAACAGAGCACTAAGATCAGCACATCGTCCCTCGGCGCCACCTTTAAGGTACGGGCGAAGTGTTTCGCCTCACTCATGTTCCAGGCAACCACCAGCAGCAGCGCCGCCATGGACGCCATGGGAATGTATGACAGCAGCGGCGCCAGCAGGAGGATCCCCGCCAAGATAAACAGGCCGTGGACCACTGAGGCCAGCGGCATACTGCCCCCGGCCTTGACGTTGGCCGCGGTGCGGGCGATGGCCGCCGTCGCCGGGATCCCACCAAACAGGGGCACCAGCATGTTACCCAGCCCCTGGCCGATCAGCTCGTCGTTGGGGTTGTGTTTCTTGCCCGACATGCCGTCGGCCACCACGGCGCACAGCAGGGATTCCAATGCCCCCAGGATAGCTATGGTGATGGCCGAGGGCAGCAGCTCACGCACCAGCTCGAAGCTCATGCCTATGGGTTGGCCATCGGCGCCCGGCAGGTTCCAGGGCCACTCGAAGCTGGGCATGATGGGCGGAATACCGCTGCCCAGCAGGCCATCGAGCTCATAGTGAAAGCGGCTGCCTATGGTCGCCACCGAGAAGCCATTTACCATCTGGGTCATGATCCAGGCGATGAGTGCGCCTACCAATAGCGCGGCCAGGTGGGCCGGCACCTTAGACTTGAGCCTGGGCCAGGCCAGCAACACGGCCAGAGTCAGGGCGCCGATCAGCGTCTCCTGCCAGTTAATGCTGGTCAGTGCCTGGGCGATATGGGAGAGCTTCTCCAGGTAATGTTCGCCACCGGCGGCCACCTCGAGCCCGAAAAAGTCTTTGATCTGAAAGGTGGCGATCACCACACCTATCCCGGCGGTGAAGCCCACGGTCACGGGATAAGGCACTATCTCGATCAACTTACCCAGTTTGCCCAGTCCCATTAGCAGCAGTATCACCCCGGCCATCAGGCCGCTGAGCAGCAGCCCCCCCAGACCAAACTGCTGTACGATTGGCAGCAAAATCACCACGAAGGCCGCCGTCGGCCCCGAGATGTTGACCTTAGAGCCGCCACACAGGGCGATCACTATGCCGGCGATCATCGCCGTGTAGAGGCCGTGCTGGGGCGGCACGCCGCTGGCGATCGCCAGTGCCATTGAGAGTGGCAGGGCTATCACCCCCACGGTCAATCCCGCCAAGATATTGGTCTGTATCTCCTGAAAAGAGGGTTTAGCGCTAATGCTTTTTTTGACTGCTGAAAACATGTTGATCCCGATGAAATAATGCTTGCGGCCGCAACACAGTTGCGAACATCTGAGTGTAACGAGTCGAGATCAAGGCTTGTCTGCACTTGGCAAAAAATGGCAAGTCGTGAGGTGACGATACACCTGAAGTTTCTGTGAGCGTAGAGGCTGGACTGCTAAGCAATGAATGCCAGTATAACCACAGTGTGATTATGAGCTTTTATTCTAAACCTAGCGCGGGCGCCAAGGTAAGGGGCTGAACGAAAAAAATCGTACGCCTTTGGTCTAAGCCTGGCGTTTATGCTCTCAGCTCCCCTCTTTGCCACACTTCTCAACCAAAAGTGTGACTCACCCCCTTGAGATGGCGCGGCGTTTGACGCATGCTATACGGCCCCGGGGGCTAGCGCCCCCGGATTCCGTTCGGATGAAGGTAGCAGGAGAGTGGGGAGTCAACCCCACACCGACGAGGCAAGTTTGTCGCCAGGCGTTATCGGCGAGAAACCACTCTTTCAGGTGCCATATTGTGGCGTGGACTGTTACTGGACGAGCCTCTGGAGAGACTGTGAGCCCAGGATAACTCTTAGGTATCACGGCGCCGAAGGCGAAAGTGCAGCCCCAATGGCTGTGCGAAACGCTCAGGCAAAAGGACAGAGGAGAGGATGACTGTAGCGGTTATAGCCCTGGCTATATTCAGTCACTGTCGTTTGTTGCTTTTGCCTGTTGCTGCGTGCCACTGTTAAAGCCTATTGCTGTTAATCGGTGTCCCTGTTAATAAGAATCACCTAGCCACAAACGCCGGTCTCCACACAGACATTTCTTTTCCTCCTCCATATTAGGGGGTCTACGGACCCTAGAGTTTAATATTCGAGGAACATCATGAATTTTCACGCGTTACTTAGCGAGATCAACGCCATCGTCTGGGGCCCTATTACCCTGTGCCTGCTGGTCGGCACCGGCCTCTATCTCACCCTGCGCCTCAGGCTGATCCAGGTCTTTAAGTTACCCCTGGCACTCAGGTTGCTGTTTAAACCCGCCAGCGGCCAGGGGGATCTCTCCTCCTTCGCCGCTCTGTGCACCGCCTTGTCGGCCACCATAGGCACGGGCAATATCGTCGGGGTGGCCACCGCCATCAAGATCGGTGGCCCGGGCGCCCTCTTCTGGATGTGGCTGGCGGCCTTCTTCGGCATGGCCACCAAGTATGGCGAATGCATGCTGGCGCTCAAGTATCGCACCACAGATGCGCGTGGCAATATCGCCGGCGGCCCCATGTACTACATAGAGCGCGGCCTGGGCCTCGGTTGGCTGGCCAAGCTGTTTGCCCTGTTCGGCGTCGGCGTCGCCTTCTTCGGCATAGGCACCTTTGCCCAGGTCAACGCCATCAGCGATGCCATGACCATCGCCTTCCACGTGCCCGCCTGGGTCACGGCCCTGGTGCTCACCCTGCTGGTGGCCGCGGTGACCCTGGGGGGCGTCAAGCGAATCGCCAAGGTGGCACAGAAGCTGGTACCCAGCATGGCGCTGGGGTACGTGCTGGCCTGCCTGTGGATCCTGGTGACCTTCAGCGAGCAGATCATCCCAGCGTTGCAGCTGGTGATCCACTCGGCCTTCAGCCCCATCTCCGCCGCCGGTGGCTTCCTGGGGGCTACCGTGGCCCAGGCGATTCAGATAGGGATCGCCCGCGGGGTCTTCTCCAACGAGTCGGGTCTGGGTAGCGCCCCCATCGCAGCGGCCGCAGCCAAGACCAAGGAGCCGGTAGAACAGGGATTGGTGAGCATGACGGGCACCTTCTTCGATACCCTGCTCATCTGCACCATGACGGGACTGGTGCTGATCATCACAGGCGTCTGGAGCGGCGACGCCGCGGGCGCCGCCATGACCAGCGCGGCCTTCGCCACCGGCGGTTCGGCGGTCATCGGCCAATATCTGGTGACCATCGCCCTGGTCTGCTTCGCCTTCACCACCATTCTGGGCTGGCACTACTACGGCGAGCGCTGCTGGTACTATCTCACTGGCCACAAGCTGGGCGAGCGAGGCATTAAGCTCTACCAGTTTATCTTTCTGAGTCTAATCGCCCTGGGTGCCTTCATTCAGCTGGATCTCATCTGGCTGCTGGCCGATACCGTCAACGGCCTGATGGCGATTCCCAACCTGATCGCCCTCATCGGCCTGCGCAAGGTGATCATCGCCGACACCCTGAGCTATTTCGCCGCCAGAGACAGCCAAGGGACGCAGCAGGAGCTGACGGCCTGAGGCCATTTACATTCGCCAGAAGACTTGAGTGAGCGCCGCCGAACGCGGCGGCGATCACAACAAGTCGACAAAAGCTGATCGAGATCAAATACCCGAGTAATTTAATCAAGTACTCTGTGGCCAGTTAATCGAACCAACAGGAGTCATTATGAGTTGTTGTGGCGGATGCGGCGGACAGGCCGAGAAACCTAAACAGGAAGAGACCAAGCAAGAGAAGGCAGCAGAGCAGGAGGCCAACACCCAGCAGACTAAGGACTAGGCGCCATCTCACCATCTCCCTACACCACTGCATCGAAAGCCGGCCCTCATCAACCGGCTTTTATTTTGCCTCCAATTCAGACTGAGGCCGGGCGATTCTAGCGGCGTAATTTAAGGTAGAGTTCACCATCGCGGATCTGCAGATCGTCGACCCCATCGGCGAAGGTGGTCCAGAAGCCGCGATCGCCAAACTCCCCCACCAGATTGACGTTCTTCATGTTACCCAGCCAGGCATTGGGGATGGGCACGCCCATCAGGCTCACGCCGACAAGCGCCACCACGGGGCGACGGCTGGCGTCCAGATGGATATCCAAGCCGGCGTTCACCCGTAGGATCTCACCGGCCATGATGGGAAAATCCTGGGGAATGGGGATCAAGATCTTGGCGCTGGCCAGGTTGTCGGAAAAATCTATCGCCACCCGCTCGGCAAAGTCTGGGTTGCGGCCTATCATGGCGTTGACCTCCTTCTCGCTGAAGGTCACCTTGCGGTCGGCGTCGCGCTCACGATAGGGCTCGGGCTCAAGCTTGCCCGCCCCGCCGTGGCGATCGTCCTTGCGCTCCACCTGCCATCCCAGCTGCGACAACTTGTTGTCCAACCGCCGCTCCTCCTTCGCATTGAGGGTCACGGGGGTGAAGGGAGAGGGAAAAATATAGGTCTTAATGATGAAGAAGCTGGCGAGCGCCGTCAGTACCATGGTCAGCAGCACGATTAAGAAGATCTGCATCCCGCTGAAGCCTCGCTGGCGACGAATCACGGTCATGGGGCCGATTTTTTTAGCAAACAATATGTTAGCAAGCATTACGCCTTCCTTTGGCCGCCGAATTGTGTCGATCGCGGCACTATGAATCAATTTGTTGCAGGCTATGGTACTTGGCAGAGGCCGATAAGAAAACCTGGGCCACACCCTAAGGTGGGCCCAGGCGGAGATCGCCGACACTAGGAGAGAGGTTAGTGTCGGCAAAATTGTCGATAAAAGGCTGATTTAAAATACGTAAAAATAGCGCAGCTTCAGGGTCGACTCGGTACCCACCACGTAGCCACCAATGGGTGAGTTTTCACCTATGTAACGGGTTCTGTGGTCGGTAGAGGCGTTGTTAACCAAGAATCGCTCATGCACCAACATCAGCTTATGACGTTTGTCGTCGGTCAGATTGGCAGTCAGGTTAAACTCCAGCTTCATGGTTTGGCCCAACTCATCGTCGTTCCAGCTGGCATACTGAGGGTGGAAGGTCGCACTGAAGGTATCGTTAAACTGGTAGTCAGCCTTAAGGTTTAGCTGGACACCATGATCCTTAAACACCTTACCATCCACGCCCTTCATGTCGATCCCTGCCAGCGTCGGGTTGACCCGCAGGCAGAACTTGCCCCAGCAGTCTTTATAGGCGAGACCCACCGCGGCAATATTTGGGCCGGCGCCGAGCCAGTCCCCCTTGATGAGATCCACCGACATACCAAAGTTGTCGTTCCAGAAACCATAGCCCCAGTTGCGCGCCACCGTAATATCGCCATTACGGTTCACCTTGGCGGCGGTGATGTTGTTCCAGTTAAGCCCTAGAAACTCCACATTTGCCGCCTGTAAAATGGCTTCGAATTGCTGCTTTTCCTTCTTCTCGGTAGACTGCACGGTTTTTGCCGACTCGAAGCCTATGCCACCGATAATGGTCGCCGCCGATGCATGGCTAGGGGCCATTAAGGCGCCCGCCATCAAAGCTGGAACAATAAGTAAATTTTTCATGGACCTTCTCTCTCATCAGTCATCACATGGATTAATTGAGTGGCATTTTATCCCCGTAGGGGGGATTCGCCTCGGCAGGTATTATGCGAAAAACCAATAGATACAGGGGCACGATAACTATGACAGACCAACAGCCCCCTCGACAGGCTAGGCATTCCTGGGGATTCTGTTAGAGTAATTAAGATTAACTATAGATTAGAGCATGAGGAACTTGCCCATGGGTGTAATCACCAAGATTTCAATCCCCCTACTCGCCGCCCTGGCGCTGTCGGCCTGCAACCAGCAAGAGCAATCTGCACCGGCACAGCCACCTGCCGCAGAGCAAAGCTCGGCAGAGGAAAGTGCTAAAGAGACTGTCGCAATTAAGGCCGATGAGGCCAAGGCGACTCAAGTCGAAGCGGACAAGGCTCAGCCAAAGGCCGAAGATCTTCAAATCGTCGCCGATGGCTTATCTAAGGAGACCAGCGACTCACTGCAGAAGGCGATCACCATGACACAAGGCACGGTTAGGTATTTCAATCTCGAAGGGGGCTTCTGGGGCATAGTCGCCGATGATGGCCGCCACATATTGCCGCAAAATCTCCCCCAGGAGTATCGCAAGGATGGCCTGCGCCTGAGTTTCAAGGCCCAGGAGGTCAAGGATATGATGACCATACAGCAGTGGGGGATACTCTCTAAGCTAAGCGATATCGAGGTGATCGGCCAGGTCGACAGCAAGTCCGGCGATCCTCGCCTCTAGGCGCTCGCAGCGCTAATGGGGAAAGCCTATCAGGCCTGCTTCAGGCGCTATCACTTGAGCTAGCCACAGAGGATGCTAAACTTGCGGCCTGTTTACATTCAACCGAGATAAGGTAGTGCAATGAATCCTATTATTGCAATCTTAAAAGAACACAAGGTCAGCGACGCACAGATCCAGGAGCTATTTCAGGCCCTGACTGAAAACCCTCTGATGGCCATGGGCACCATTGGCCAACTGGGGATCGCCCCAGAAAAGCTGCAGCAGCTGATGGCGTTGGTGATGCAAAACCCTGCCCTGATCAAAGAGGCTGTCACCGAGCTGGGCCTGGATTTCGCCAAGGTCGAGGCCGCCAAGGCGCAGTTACAGAAGTCTTAAGCTGTTAATCTCATTAAAAAAGGCTGCACCCTGTAATTGGGGCAGCCTTTTTTATTGCTGACGTAAAGGTTGAATTTATCCCCTACTTGCCACCCGGCTCGGCGAAGCGGGTCATCCAGTCCTTCACCTGGTGATACCAGTAGATGGAGTTGTTAGGCTTCATGATCCAGTGGTTCTCGTCGGGGAAGTAGATCATGCGCGACTCCACACCGCGGGTCTGCAGGGTTCTGAACAGCTCGAAGCCCTGACCCACAGGCACGCGATAATCCAGCTGACCGTGGATCACTAGGGTCGGGGTGTTGAAGTTGCCTGCGCCGTAATGCGGCGAGATCGACTGGTAAATCTCAGGGTTATCCCAGTAGTTGCCAAAGCGTGGACTGTGCACCGAGAAGTCCGCCGCCATCTGCGAGTACATGTTGTAAACGGCGGCGTGGATCAGCAGGGCGTTGAAGGGATGCTTCTGCCCCAGGATGATAGAGGTCAGGTAACCACCGTAACTGGCACCACCGGCCACCATGCGCTTGTCATCGATCCAGGACTGCTGCTTAAACCAGTCGGCCGCCTTTAACACATCTTCCAGGGACTTGTTCTTCCAGTCCGGGTTGATGCTGTCGGCAAATTCCTGACCGAAGCTGCTCGAACCATGGAAATTAGGCCAGGCGGTCACATAGCCCCAGGAGGCGAAGGTCTGGGCGTTCCAGCGGTAATGGAAGCCGTCCGAGATGGCGTTGTGCGGCCCGCCATGCACCAGCATCATCAGGGGGTATTTCTTGCTGCGATCGAATCCTGGCGGGTAGTGCACCCACATCTGAATCTCTTGGTCCTTATAACCCTTGTAGGTCACAGACTCATAGGTGCCGAGATCCACATCGGCCAGGACCTCATCGTTAAAGCTATCCAGGCGAGTGGTCTTGCCATTTCTGGCGTTAACCTTCACCAGACGCGCCGGGTAGAGGAAGCTGTCGTTGGCCGCCACCAGGGTGCCGTCTTTGGCGATGGCTGGCTTGCCGAAGTTGGTCGACTTGGTGATCGCCTTCACCTTACCCTTCTTGGCGTCGATATGGTACAGGCGCCGGGTGGCCGCATCGTCGATGGCGGCATAGAAGCCCTTGCTGTCCGGGGTCCACACGAAGCGGGCTACCGAGCGATCCCACTCCTTAGCGAGCATCTTAGTGCTGCGCTTCTTGAGATCGAACAACATCAGCTTGGCGGTATCGGCGTAGAAGCCCTGAATATGCTGGCGGGTGAAGGCCAGTGTCTTACCGTTGGGGCTGAACTTAGGGCTGCCGTCTGGCGCTAGGTTGTCGGGAGTGATGTTTTCCGCCTTGCCGCTACCGATAGCCGCGAGGAAGATATCTCGTTTAGGATTTACCTGATTGTCGCTGCCGTTGGCATTAAAGGCGATCCAGGCTTCATCCGGGCTGATGTCATAGCTGCCCGCGCCTTGGGATGAGCGCGGCAGCTCGATATTCAGGGGCTGAGTGATCGCCTCCACCTCGCCACCCTTGGCGGCAATACGGAACACGTGGGCCTGACGGCCTTCGTCTATCCAGTGATCGAAGCTCGAATAGGGCAGCGCGTTCCACTGATGGGCCGACACCTTGTTATCCTTATCGGCCTTGAGCTGCTCACCTATCTCTGTCCAGTTCTTACCCGGATAGACAGAGCTGATGAAGTAGAGATGCTCGCCCACCCACTTGATGCCATAGACTCCGCTCGGCACATCGGTCAGGCGCTGAGCCTCGCCCGGCCCATCCATAGGCAAGAGATAGATCTGTCCCGCCTCATCCTTATCGCGCTTACTGATAAAGGCCAGGGTCTTGCTGTCTGGCGAGAACACCGGCTCGCTCACCCGCATCCCCTTAGCGGTCAACGCCCGCTGCTGCTTGCCGTCCTGGCTAAACAGCCACAGCTGGGTATTGCCCTTATCTTCGGGCACATCGTATTCGGTTACCGGGGCGATGATGTAATCGCCATTGGGGGAAATACTGGGGTTACCTATCCGGCTGAGCTGCCACAGCACCTCCACCGACAGAGGCTTGCCCGTTTGGGCAAAAACCGTCGTCACCGGCATCAAGATGCACAGCAAGAGTATGGCTATCTTCTTCACGCGTCCTCTCCTTCAAGTTGTTTTTATTGTGATTTGGCCCACATGATCGGCCCTAACACTTAAACTAAGCTTAATCCTTAGCACACCTCCAAGAACTTCACTCTATCACCACGCAACATAAGTACAAATTTTCGCCACACAGATAGACTATCCTGCGCTTGAGGCTCGACAGAGTTGCACAAACTGCAAATCTGATTCACCCAGATTGCAAATCAGCCAGGGCTCACAAAGCTCTCGACAGTTGACAGGCCCATCACAAACCCGAGCTAAACCCTTGATAAAAACTAACTCGCCCAAAGAACATTTGGCTATTATGCCAAATGAAGGCTCCACTCTTTTGAGGCGCACAATGAAACCAACGACAGCTCAGGCTCAGCAACAGCGACTCAATAATCGCGTCGCCGTACTCAAGGCCCTGGCCCATCCGACCCGTCTCTGGCTGGTTGAGCAGCTGGAACAGCAGGAGCGCTGTGTCTGCGAGCTCACCGACGGCGTGGATGCCGACATCTCTACCGTCTCCAAACACCTGTCACTACTCAGACAGGCGGGCATAGTCACCAGCCGCCGTGAGGGCAAGCAGATCTACTACCGCCTTGAGACGCCCTGTCTGCTCGGCATGCTGACCTGTATCGAGACCGCCCTCGAGACGAAAACGCCAGGCTGCTGCGGTAACTAGTGCTTATCAAAGACCAAGGCACAAGATTCAATCCATGCAATAAGGGGAACACAATGAAGATAGAAGTACTCGGCAGCGGCTGTAAACGCTGCACCAACCTCGCCGACGATATCGCCAGAATCGCCGATGAGCTCAACCTAAAGATAGAGCTGAGCAAGGTCACCGACATCGCCCAGATCGCCGCCTATGGCGTCATGTCTACCCCTGCCATAGTGATCGACGGTGAGGTACTGACAACGGGCCGCCAACCCGGCGAGGAAGAACTCACCCAGTTGCTAACCAAGATCCACAAGGTGCAATAACGTCTCAGCCGTCTCAGGGGAGGGCCTATGCTAGCCTGGTTTACCCAACTCGCCGACCTCCTGGTCTACGATCTATTTGGCCTCTCCAGTCAGAGCGCGGCAGGTGGGGCACTGCACTTCTTCGTCGAAGACACAAGTAAGATCTTCGCCCTGCTAGTGGTGATGATCTACCTGATCGGCTGGCTTAGGGCCGCACTCAATGTCGAACGGGTGCGCGACTATCTCGCGGGCAAGCCTAGGCTGCTGGGTTATGGCCTGGGGGCAGGCTTTGGCGCCATCACCCCCTTCTGCTCCTGCTCCAGTATTCCCGTCTTCCTCGGCTTTACCACAGCAGGGATCCCCGTGGGGATCACCATGGCGTTTCTGCTGACCTCGCCGCTGATCAACGAGGTGGCCATCCTGCTGCTGTTTAGCCTGCTCGGCGCTAAGGTTACCCTGCTCTACGCCCTCACCGGCATCACCATAGGCATGCTAGGTGGTGCCCTGCTGGATCTATTGCACGCCGAGCGCTGGCTACAGCCCCTCGCCGCCAATGCCTATCGACGCGGCGTATCTCAGGCGCAAACTGCCGCAGATCACTCCTCGACCAAGAACCCGCCAGGCATGAGCTGGCGCCAGCGCCACCAATTTGCCAAGGAGGAGACACTCACCATCTTCGGCCGGGTGTGGAAATGGGTCATCATAGGGGTAGGCCTGGGCGCGGCGCTGCACGGCTTCGTGCCAGCCGGCTATCTGGAGGCCAACCTGGGCGACGGCCAGTGGTGGTCTGTGCCCATCGCCGTGCTGATGGGCATCCCCCTGTATGCCAATGCCACCGGCGTGATCCCTGTACTGGAGAGCCTGTTGATCCAGGGCGTGCCCCTGGGCACCACCCTAGCCTTCTGTATGAGCACGGTCGCCGCCAGCTTTCCCGAGTTTGTCATGCTCAAACAGGTGATGCAGTGGCGCCTGCTGGCCCTGCTGTTTGCCCTGCTACTGGTCGCCTTCACCCTGATGGGCTGGGTGCTGAACCTGGTCACCATTAGCGGGTGACAAAGGATGAGAATTCGCGATAGCATAGGCGAATAATATTGCTTAGCCGCTGAATCAACAGGCAAATAATTCATAAAAGGACAATCTTAGCCATGGAAAGAGGCACACTGGTCCGCTGGAACCACGACAAAGGCTTTGGCTTTATCAAGCCCAACACGCCCAATGCCCAAGATGTGTTTATCCATATCTCGGCCCTGAAGCAGATGGCCAGAAAGCCTGTAGTGGGCGACGAGATCATCTACCAAAGCCAGCAGCAGAGTGACGGCAAGATAAAGGCTGTCAAGGCCAGCATTGAAGGCGTCGCCGTGATTTCAGGCATAGCTTCGGGGAGGGCTTCTGGCCTTGCGAATAAATCGACTCGCTCCCAATATAAAAACCATTCGTCCACGTCTCACTATTCTCACCGCCGCTCCGGCTCTCGCCTGCAGCGGATGATCTTCATTGTCATACTCGTGAGTATCGGCAGCTTTGCCGTCAAGCAGTATCAGGCACTCAATGCCACTCCGGTGCTCACCTACGAGGAACTCCCCGCAGTCGAACCCCAAGAGTGGCAACCGACTACCCCCAAGTTTCGCTGTGAGACAGGCAAGACACATTGCAGTCATATGAGCTCCTGTGAGGAGGCAACCTACTACATACGTCATTGCCCAGGCACAGAGATGGACGGTGACGGCGACGGCGTACCCTGTGAGCGACAGTGGTGCCGCTGGGATAAAACATAAAACACATTTAAATCAACAACTACAAGGAAGCTTCATGAAACAAGGATTGGTATTTCTCGGTCTGACCCTGGGCGGCCTGGCCCTCAACGTCAACGCTCAGCAGTGCGATCTCACCATCACAGGTACTGTACCCGAAGGGATTAGCCTGGATAAGCTGGTCGTCTCCACCTACAACAAGGAGCTGCCGGTCACCAGCCGGGACTATTCCCTGTGTGCCAGTAAGCAAGATCTTGAGGTCGTCGGCCGCCATAGCCCTAACAACACCATCTACCTGATGGACAAGAGTGGCGCCATCCCCAGGGGTATATATACCGCCGAGGTGTTTGTGCAGAGCAAGGCGATCACCTTAGGCCCTGCCTCCAGCCTGACTAAGCAAGCCTGTAACCTGCGCTGTGGCTACTATGCCAGCCAAAGAGTGCTGCACTCAGACAAATTGCAGCAACTGGCAAGCCAGTACCAACAATTACCTGCCACAGATGGCAAGGCAATTGGCGCCTTCGTTAGCCAGCATAAGACAGAGTTAGCCCAGCTCTACTATGGCGATATGCAGCCCAAGTCCATGGCGCCTGTCGATACCGGCGATCTCTGGGTCGATCCCTACAGCGGTGCCGGACTCTACTTCGATTCGCCCGATAACCTGCTCAACAGCACCTTTAGAGATACTGTGGGCACCAAGGCCAGGGAGGCCCGCAAACAGGATAAGGCCGTCGCCGAGGTGATGAAGCAACATAAGGCCTCACTACAAGGACTTATGAAAGGCTTCGACAGCTGGCAAGAACGTGTAGAGGCAGTCGACAGGGTCAGCGGCGAGCTAAAAGCCACCCAAGATCCGGCGGCAGCACAGGTGGCACAACTACTGGAAGACGCCATAAAAACAGCCGAGGAGACGCTTAACAACTACCTTACCAACGACAACAAGACGCCCGTCGCAACCCTGGCCCAGGCCGATAAGGCGTTCGACCTCTTGTTGGCCGACTGGACCATTGCCGCCTATACCCACACCAAGGATAAGCAGGCCTTCTCGGCGCTATTCAGCGAACACTTTAAGCAGCAACTGCCGATACGGGATCGCGAATTAGACAAGGCACTGAGCCGCCTTATCGACCTGCCACAACATCTGGGTAAGATGTCACTAAACGATGGCTATCAACACATTCAGGTCGAGTTTAACCATGCCCTGCCAGCTTCGAACACACGCTATGAGTTTAAGGATGCCCTGCACAGCGTCAGCTTCGTCTACGAGAAAGGCGCCTGGCGACTCGACAGTGTCAGCCAGCTGCCCATTAGCCACTATAACCAGGGCTAAATCAGGGTTAAAGCAGGGCCAAGCGTCTTGACCCTAAAAGCCTTACCAAAGTGAGGATAGTTGCGGCTCAGCCCTATGAGGCCGAGTCGCAACTCGAGCTGTAGTGATTAAGCTCGATAAGCCCTTGCAGCAAGATACCGTGATAGCGCGCCTTGATGAGCTGATAATCCAGCTCGGGGGCGAAGTAGTAGGTCACCTCTTCGGCGCCTGTCTGCTCCACCGGCACTAAGGTCAGCTTCCCCCAAGGGGTCTGCTGCGAAGGCTGAGGGGATTTGACGTAGAATTGATAAGGCTCCATGGCATCCGAGGCCTGACGAACCAGGGCAAACTGGTGTCGCCCCTTTAGCAGCAAGCGGCGCATCTCGATAGCCAGTGTGTCCACATCCCGCAGGGCCTTGTCTTTAGAGCGATAGTCGGTCACCTCACCATCCAGTGCCACCCGCGCGGCGCGGCCATTGTCGCTAAACTCTACCTGCATGTCGCGGGCGCGAAAGCCGCTCACCTGTTGATGAAACGCCTGGGTGATCCACTCCTGTGTGGCCTCCGACCAGCTTAGTTCGGCCCGCTGCCGATAGCGGGTGCCTATGCCTAGGATGCTGGCCTGACTGTCTGAGGTCACCACCGCCCGTTTGCCCTGCCACTGTTCGGTGCGGCTCATGGTGCCCGTGTGTATGCCGCTGAGATAGATATCATAGTCCGAGCGGCGACTGCACTGAGCCTTTTTATCTTGTGCATCACGGATCTGAGTCTCGCCCGCCAGCACAGGCTGGCTCGTCGCCAGGGCGGAGATAACAACCGAGGCAACCAGCACAAACTTGGCGTTGAGACGCAATCGGGCAGGCAGAGCGAGCGGCTGTTGCATCACTAGAAGACTTCGTTGACGTTGAGGTAGAAGTTGGTCTCGTTCTCGCCGACACCAATATCCAGACGCAGGTTAATCTTGTCTTTGAGCTTGAAGCGGAAGCCTGTGCCATAGGTGGTCAGCAGCTCGTCGTTAAGCTCGCTCACCTTGTCGGCCACGCTGCCCACACCCCCCCAGAACACCATGCCATAACGCTGGAAGATAGGCAGACGGTACTCGACCTGCCCCATCATCATCTGCTTGTCACGGTAGCGGCCCTTGATGTAGCCGCGCATGGCACTTGAGCCGCCGAGGTCCGGCAGCATGTTCCAAGGCACGTCGCCACTGGTAAAGTGACCCTGCACCTGCCAGGCGATAAGGCCAGGCATCTGGCTCAACCAAGAGGTGGTGCTGAGATCGATATAGTTGGCCAGCTCGAGGTCATACTTGGCGAAGCTGTCGTACTCGCTGTTTTGATACAGGCCCGCGTCCAGCTGCAACAACCAGCCCTTGGTGGCGTTGAGGCGATAGTCGCGGGAATCATAGATGCTGGTGACCACCAGGCCAGAACTGAAGTTGTCCGGCAAGATGCCGTCGGATGGCAGCGGAATGTCGCCCTCTACCCGAGTAAACTTGTCGGCACTGGCGTAGGTAAAGTCGGCGCCCACACCAACAAAATAGTTGTCGGCCACCTGGGTCATCCAACGCGGCGTGAAGCTGTAGAGCTGCTCGTCGAACTCATGGTGATTGCTGTCGATGTTGCCGTCCGCTATGCCGCGGCCGTAATAGACAGACACCTCGTTATGCAGCTCGAGTCCCAGCAACAGGCGCTGCTTGCCGCCGTTGAAGAAGGTCATGTTTTCCACTTCGACGCCGTAGGAGCTATTCATCGACACGAAGGAGTTAAGCACCAGGGAAGAGGGTTGCTCCTCGGGCGCGGCGCCATCTGCCTTGTATAGGCCGACCATCAGCAGGCCCACGCCAAACTTCTTCTCGGGCGTGTAATAGGCGGTCGGCAGATAGCTCATGTCTATGGTCTTGCTCTCGTCAAACTCACCGTCGGCGCCGAAGACGTCCAGGATCTCATCGACCCAGGTAGGCTGCATATCTTTCGGGGTTTCAATCAGGGGGTCGACCGCAAAGGCCATTTGAGAAAAGGCCAGCAGGGACAAACATAAAATCCGTTTCATAGACACTCGAATCAGTAATGGAAAAAGAGAAATAAGCCCGGCACTCGCGAGATGACCCCAAGTTAGGCCACGGCCGGACCGAAGCCGAGCGGCATTTTAACACCCCAGCGGGTTTCAACAACGACTTTTCGATTAACAAATGTTCAAAAATAGCCCCAATGGCTCAATTAAAAGTGCCGCGAAGATGCAACTCGCCCCCATGATCGGTCCAAATTTAAACAAACTCTCTGGGGCTAAAAACTTTTTTCATCATCTGTTCATACCGATTCGATAACGAAAGTGGCTTACAGCGCCATTTTGCCCCCTTAAAATCGCGATTTAGGCATAGTTTAAACCGCTGATTTTCAAGGAGTTAATTTTAATGAAAATCAAGACCTTGGATGCTAAGGTGCAGGCGATTTATTTGAGGAGTAAGCATGGATCTTATTGACAAAGTTTTTACACAACAGGACTTTTCGCACCAAGACTTGAGCGACAGACGTTTTCGACGTTGCCACTTTTACCAGTGTGATTTTCGCCACGCCAATCTGCGCGATGCCAGCTTCGAAGAGTGTTATTTCATCGAACCCGGCGCCATAGAAGGCTGCCACTTTAACTACGCCGATCTGCGTGATGCGAGCTTTAAGGCGTGCCGACTCTCTCTGTCCATCTTTGCAGGCGCCAACTGTTTTGGCATCGAATTTAGAGAGTGTGATCTCAAGGGAACAAACTTCTCACGCGCCCGGTTTTACAACCAGATCAGTCATAAAATGTATTTCTGCACCGCCTACATCTCTGGCTGTAACCTCTCCTATGCCAACTTGAGCGACCAATGCCTGGAGAAATGCGAACTATTTGAAAATAACTGGCGCAACGCCAATCTCATCGGTGCATCGCTAATGGGATCCGATCTTAATCGCGGCACCTTTTCTAGAGATTGCTGGCAGAACTTGAACATACGCGGGTGTGATCTCACCTACGCCGAGCTAGAGGGGCTCGACATCAGAAGCGTCAACTTGGAAGGCGTGAAGATCTGTGCCTGGCAGACGGAACAATTACTGGAACCGCTAGGCATAGTCGTGATGCCAGACTAACCGCGATAGGGATAACCTTATACTCATAAGCGATACCCATATTACGCGAGGCAAGCCAAAGCCCCCGATAACTATTTACGGGAGCTGAGGGTTCATTAGCGTACCCAGCGCATTAGCTGATTGGCGTCTTGCACCGCAAACTGGCGCTTGATCAGCTTACCCGAGCCGTCGAACAACAGGAGTTCGGCGGCGCCCGCCCGGTATTTGGCGATAAGCTTATCCCCATCTGGGGTGCCGACTCTCGCCAGCAGAAACACCAGGTTATCGCCCAGATGACCACGCGCCTCGTTCATCTGCTCTGTCTGGCTATGGCTCACCGCCAGATTTGGGTCATACACAAACACCAGCGCCGGCGTGCCTTTACCTATCTCCTCATGGGTCGCCTTAAAGCCCTTGGGCATCATCATAAGCAGCAGCGCGATCAGCCCCACCACGGCCAGGCTGACCCCAATCGCCATCCAAGGCCCACGCTTAGTCCCGTTTAAATGCCGCTCTCCCATGATGCTCGCTCCCTTTGATAACCATTCCAGATACAGAACAGTCACCATGTTACCTAGGCAAGCTGAGGCAAGTCTTAAAAATGGGTAGCAAAATCCTATCTCATGCTGGCTAGCTTCTCTTTCGCTTTAACATTTCCCTTCGCTGCAGACAAACTAAGCCACTTTTTAGCTTCGACATAATCTATCGGCAGACCTAAACCTGAGCCATACATGATGCCAATTAGGTACTGAGCAGTACTATGCCCTTGTTCAGCCGCAAGCAGAAAATAGTGAGCCGCTTCCTCATAATTAAGCGGTTTCCCGGCTCCCTTAAAGAAACAATATGCAACTTTTGCCTGGGCTTCAGCGTGGCCTTGATCAGCAGCTAATTGAAACCAATCACAGGAGACTGTAGGGTCCTTTTTTACCACTTGACCGACTCTATAAACCTCACCCAGATAATATTGCGCCTCAACAAGTTGTTGCTCAGCAGCTAAGTTTAATAATCTCATAGACTCTTGATTATTTAACTCAACACCTTCACCATTGGCATACAACAAAGCCATGCTGTATTGAGCATCGGGATTGTTAAGGTTCGCCGCCTTTGAAAAATACGTTACGGCAAGCGGCAGGTCTTTTGGTACATCAGTACCATAATAATACATTGATGCCAGAACATAACCTACCTCACCAGACCCGCCTTCCACCGCAAGCTGATACCATTTTATTTTCTCTTGTATATTTTTCTCGACGCCCAAACCTTTTGAATACATAGTTCCAACAACATCATATGCAGGTACAAATCCTTGTTCTGCGGTTTTGAGCAACCATTTAAACGCTAATTCATAATTAATGTCAGTGCCCAAACCTGCATAATAGGAAAGCCCCAAGTTAAATTGAGCCCGCACATTGCCAAGCTCTGCAGCCTGTTTATACAAGTTAAACGCTTTAGCGTGATCCTTATCGACAACAATACCTTCATCATAAAAGCTGGCTAAGTAGCTTATAGCATCAGGATCTCCGCCATCAGCCAAGGGCTCTATGATCGCAAATGCTGCCGCATAGTCACCATTTTCCATAGCTAACTCGGCGCGTTCGATATTGGCATAGCAACTGAATGATGCAACGCCAAGCAATATTAAACAGATAAACTTCCTCATCGCTTTTCCATACTCTAATTTTTCTGCTTCCACAGTAAACAAACTTCGGAACAAAACTCTCAATCCAACGCGTTTTTAAATATCCATTATTGCCATCGGCAAAGCGAATAACATGACTAGGCTATTAACTATAGAAATAGCTGCTGTAATTTTTGCAAGGATCGCCCAATAAACTTTTCCCTGATATAAACTAGCAGCCTTCCACACGCCAATGCATACAACCAGAATATAGACCGCATAGCTCATATTGAAAATGAACAGTGCACTGACATCTTGCAGTGCTTTAATGATGACATTAAAAAGTATCCCGCCTAAGAAATATGCGCCCCAAAATGTATCAACCAAGCCCAGTTTCCCAGTAATTAACTTTTTTATAATCCCACCCTCTTGAGGCACCTCTGAACTAAGCTCTTCCATGTACTTATCCTTTTAAAAAACGGTAAACTCCACCCTCATTACAAAACGATAACATATCACAATGTTTGACTTAGAAAAGCAAGCTGAGGCAAGTCTTAAAAATGGGTCAATAGACAGGGAAAGGTTACGACTAGCTGAAATGCAGGCTCGAACACTGGCCATACACGCCTCTCAGCCCCCAGTTATCCCCAAGCGATATCTTGTTCACTATTGCCTTGCGCGGCGGCGATACTGTAGGATAAGTTAATATTTTGTTGTTAAAACAACATTTAAGCGTTAGCTAAAGTACGCGAATAAATGTCAGGGATGGCGCCGCTCTCACCAGAGAGACGGCATAAGGCAAGGACAGCTTTCACACCTCACCTCAAACTCCCCTCTCTGGCTCATTGCTCTGACTCTGGCTCGATGGCTCTGACTCAGCCGACTTTAAGAACGTTAGTAAAGCAACTCAGCAAACTGTGCAGTTTGTGACCTTGGATAAGGTTTTATCTACGGCAGCTTGATAGCTTTATGTTTTTATTAGATTAATCTGATTTTTCGCGCTCTGGAATAGCTAGGATTCACTGCGGTAGCTATCGCTGTCGAATATCGGATAGCCGCCAAGCCACGCTTGGTTAAAGTCGTGGTGTTCCACACCACACCGGGATAAGGGGCCGTTTCGACAGGCAATTGCGTCCATGCAAAAGAGCCAGCTCACCATCCATGGTTCGCGCTCATAAACGCTATACGAGCAATCGCCCTTATCAATCCCTTGCAACCCGCGACGAAGCGGAAATCTCCTTCGAGCGGGGGTTGGGGCAATCTGAATCCCGTACCCTTCATGTAAGGCTACCTGCATCTAATCAACAAGTCTCAGAGATGCATTTTCAAAGGAATGGTTTAAATGCAAGACGTAGCAAAAATAGCGGTGTTTATCGATGCCGATAATGCACCGGCAAGAAAGTTTGATGTGGTACTGGCTGAGCTGGCCAAACATGGCGTGGTGAGTATTCGCAAGGCCTACGGCAACTGGAAAAGCCCAGGCCTGAAGCATTGGGAAGACATTCTCCACGAATATGCCATTCAACCGATTCAGCAGTTCGACCTGACCAAAGGAAAAAACGCCACAGATATCGCACTGGTGATAGATGCCATGGACATCTTATACACCAAAGATATAGATATCATGTGCCTCATCTCCTCAGACTGCGACTTCACCCCCTTAGTCACAAGAGTGCTCTCGGACGGCAAAAAGGTATTCGGCTTTGGTGAACGTAAAGCCCCCACCGCATTCGTTAACAGCTGCTCCCGCTTCCTCTACCTAGACGCAGAACCCGAAGTTGAAACCGAAGTGGAAGTCCCAGTAGAGAAAGCAATAGAGCCGACAACAGAGAAAGAAGCTAAAACCGTCACGCCAACCACAAAAGCCAGTGTTCCCCGCAAACAAAACCTTAAAGGTGATGCCAAATTAATTCACCTGCTGCGACAGGCAATTGAGGCAACCGAAGAGGACGATGGTTGGGCACAACTTGGCCCCATCGGCTCTCACATTTCGAACCACAGCTCATTCGACCAAAGAAACTATGGCTTCAAGAAACTCAGCGACCTGTTCGCCGCCATCGACCTATTCGAGATGCGAAAAACCAACGGTTCAGTTATGTGGATCAGAGAAAGCAAACGAGCCAAGAAGAGTGTGAAATAGGTGGGGTGAGTGCTAAAAAAAATACCGACAAAATAAGCCTGCTCGATTATTGAAATAGCAAAAAAAGCAAGAACTCTCGAATGCAAAAAAGACACGATACCTACACGCCGAATTGCTGAGGGTATGATTGTGATCTTAGAGCAATTTAGGGGGGAAGTTTAAGCTGACCTTACTTATTCATAAAAGTGATTTGGTTCTACTAAATTATAAAGAAAAGACTGAAAGTTTTATATTTTGAATAAATCAAAAAGCCTATATTTGTAATAAAGGGATATACATGGATGATTTAACAAATGAAGAGCTATTTTCACAAATAGAAGAACACCTGAAATGTACTGAACTTAACTGGTTGATGGGCGCAGGTATTAGCTTTGACGCTAAGCTACCACTTATGTACCCGCTAACAAATAAAGTTAAGAAGGACTTAAAAGCGGACGACCAAGACGTATTCGATAAGATTGTTGCTCCACTGTTCACAGAGTTACCTCAAGAGTGCCATATCGAACACATCCTCAGTCATTTAGGTGACTATGCCGCCTTAGCAGAGAGGAGTAAAGACAAAAAGATCAGTATCAATGGGGCTGAAGTAACGTTAGTTGAGTTGCAAGAAGCCCATCGTTTAATTCTTGACTCAATATCAAATGTAATTAGAAGTGGCTACGTTGAAGACAAAGCAGGAAACACAACTGAACAAGGAACTATCGCTGAACCAATAGTAGAAATTGACTCTCATTTAGAATTTGTTGACACTTTATTCAATCACGCAGGCGCTGGCATTTATGAACGGAGGAAATCCGTAAACATTTTTACCACCAACTATGACACTTTGTTAGAAGATGCTTTGGCATTAAACAAAATTCCCTACTGGGATGGTTTTTCTGGAGGTGCAGTAGCTCACCGAACTCAACGTTATGGTGAACCTCTACCTACTAATGGTCAACGTGCCAACTTAATCAAAATGCATGGTTCAATAGACTGGTTTCTTTGTGAAAAGGGACATGTCTGGAGAGTCAGAGATAATGTTCGCTATCCAAAAGCTGATCGCCGAGTTCTTATTTACCCTCAAGCTACAAAATATATAGCAACCCAACAAGATCCATTCTCTGCACAGTTCGACCTATTTCGTAAAGCTCTGAACTCTTCAAATAGTAATGTGTTAGCTGTATGCGGATATAGCTTTGGAGATGATCATATCAATAACGAAATTGAGTTCGCCCTGTCTAAAGACGACAACAGAACCGTTTTAGTCGCGTTTCTTGAATGCCGAGAAGAAATTCCGTCCTGTCTAGAGCGATGGCGCAAGTCGAGTTATGGCTCGCGAGTAATAATTGCATCTCTTCATGGTCTCTATGTAGGTGCGCAAGGCCCCTTTAAAAGAAAAGACGATGACGACTATTGGTGGACATTCAAAGGTGTCACATCAGTACTTAAAAACGGATGTGAGGTATAAATCATGTTTACACCAACTGATGAGCTGAAAATAGGCCAAGTTGTTGAGGTCTCAGGGACGACTATCAAAGTTGAAATTTCGAGTAAGATCTCAGAGTTAACCAGAACTTTCAATGGTAGAGTTTATCCTATAGGCCAAATCGGCAGCATGGTTAAGATCCACTACGGTCGAAAGGTTATTTTCGGTTTAGTGACAATGCTTCGAATGCGCTCTGAAGAATTGCTAGAGGCTGGTATGCCTATAAATACTGATTCTGACCAACGATTAATGGAAGTGCAGCTACTGGCTGAAGGTAGTTGGAATAACTCTAGCTCCAAATTATCCTTTAAACGAGGTATTAAGACATATCCATTACCTCAACAAGGTGTGTTTTTATTAACAAACGATGAGATTGCATGTGTTTATCGCTCAGCTGAAGGTGAGCGAGAAGAGAAAGTAAATCCATTAGTTCCATTTGCTGTATATAGCGCATCGGAGTCAACTTCTTGCAGAGCGAATATAAACAAAATGTTCGGGATGCACTGTGCAGTATTGGGCTCAACAGGTTCAGGGAAATCGGGAACTGTCGCAGCAATAATTCATAGTGTTTTGGAGCATAACATAGGAGAAATGAGCTTTTCTCCGCAAATAGTCGTAATTGACCCACATGGGGAATATGGTGCAGCATTCAGTGAAAGGGCTATACAGTATAGAGCATATAACATCGCAGCAGGTGAGGATCAGCAAGAGTTAATAAAATTACCATACTGGTTAATGTCAAGCGATGAATTTACCAGTTTGATAATTGGTAAAACTGAAGAAAGTGCCACTAGCCAAAACAACATAGTTCAAAAAGCTTTGACGCATGCTCGAATGGTTGCGGCAGGAATAGTTCAACCGTGTCCTAGAGAGTTTGATACCGAAGAACTGAAAGAACTAGAAAACCATGATGATCCAAAACTTTGTGATAAAAAAGACGCATCGGACATTCTTGAATTTGATAGAGATAAACCAAGACCATTTTGCTTAGATGAGTTTGAGAGTCATATAAAATTTATACAAGGAGGACGTTTTAAAAAAGGCACAAAAATCCTTGAGACATTGCCACCTACAGATTTAGGGAAAGCTCGTATTCCATCAGTCTTAGATAAGGTGAGAGTTCTCCGAAAAGATAAGCGACTCTCTTTTATGCTGCAATGTTGGAAAGGTGAACAAGATGAAATTAAACTTCACAAGGTTTTAAACCAACTTGTTGGGGTTCCTGTTCAGGATAAGAAAGATATTAGAATAATAGATATTTCAGGTCTTCCTAACGAAGTTGCGGGCCCTCTAGCTGCCTTGATTTCTAGATTATTATTTCAATATAAAGTATTTCAGACGCAAGAAGAGAAGGAAAAAGATCCAATTCTACTCGTATGCGAAGAAGCACATAGATATGTGCCTGATCATGGAGAAGCGCAATATGCAGCAGCACAAGGAGCTATAAGACGTATTGCGAGAGAGGGACGAAAGTATGGGATTGGTCTTATGCTTGTTAGCCAAAGGCCTGCTGATGTGGATAGTACTGTCATATCACAATGTGGCACTTGGGTTGTATTAAGGCTTACTAATTCTGCTGATCAGCAGCATGTTGCACGCTTTCTACCTGATGGACTATCTGGAATGGTTGGTGCACTGCCTATTTTATCACAACAGGAAGCCATATTTGTTGGTGAAGGTGCAGCGCTACCTTCAAGGATAAGAGTTAGAGACCTTCAGAAAAACAAACTTCCGAAGTCCAATACAATCCCATTTGCTGAAGGTTGGGCCAATGGCCGTCTAGATCTCAAGAAGCTTGAGGCTATTGCTAAAAGAATGTGCAACTAAATAAACAAAAATCAAAATAAACCTTTACTACTAAGAAACTACGCGCATACCAAACCTCATAAAAAACCGACACTGATTCCAGCCTCGGGTTTTTATGAGGTTTTTCTCTTAGCGATTAAACTAAACACTCAGACCTAAGGAACAGATGTTCTAGCGCAGGAAAAATCGTTTTAGAGCAAGGCATCTTGCCGCGACGTTTAGCTGTCTGCTAACACCTTACAAGCATGTGGCAACAAAACTCTACTCACTCTCACCACAAAGCAAATCCCCTCTTAGTATATCCATATACTCCGGGGATAATCATCTCCCTATGAAAAAGCCCCGATACTGTTAAGTATCGGGGCTTTCATTTATTTGGTTTCAGGCTGTTAAGCGTTAGACCAGCAGAGTATCTAGCGTAGGAAAAATCGTTTTAGAGCAAGGCATCTTACCGCGACGTTTAGCTGTCTAAACGAGTGGCAAGATAACGCCGCTATAGACGATTTTAACCAGCTAGAATTACATCATGCCGCCCATTCCGCCCATACCACCCATTCCGCCCATACCACCCATATCAGGTGCAGCAGCTTCTTGTGGGATCTCACCAACCATAGCTTCGGTAGTGATCATCAGACCCGCGATAGATGAGGCGAACTGTAGCGCACTACGAGTCACCTTAGTTGGGTCAAGGATACCCATCTCTAGCATATCGCCGTATACGTCGCTACCGGCGTTGTAACCATAGTTACCTGAGCCGTTCTTAACGTTGTTGGCAACCACTGAGGCTTCTTCACCCGCGTTGGTAGCGATCTGACGTAGAGGCGCTTCCATGGCGCGCAGTGCGATAGTCACACCGTGCTTCTGGTCTTCGTTAGTCACTTCGACTTCGCCGATCTTAGAGGCAACGCGTACCAGGGCAACACCACCACCGGCAACCACACCTTCTTCAACGGCGGCGCGAGTCGCGTGTAGCGCATCTTCTACGCGAGCCTTCTTCTCTTTCATTTCGACTTCGGTAGCCGCACCGACCTTGATCACTGCAACACCGCCGGCCAGCTTGGCCATACGCTCTTGCAGCTTCTCTTTGTCGTAGTCAGAAGTTGACTCTTCAGCCTGTACCTTAATCTGCGCAACGCGTGCAGAGATCTGCTCTTGCTCGCCGGTACCGTCGATGATGGTTGTGTCATCTTTGGTGATAACCACGCGCTTAGCGGTCCCCAGGTCTTCCAGAGTGGCTTTTTCAAGCTCTAGGCCGATCTCTTCGGCAATCACAGTACCGCCAGTCAGGATAGCGATATCTTGTAGCATCGCCTTACGGCGGTCACCAAAACCTGGTGCCTTAACCGCAGCAACCTTAACGATGCCGCGCATGTTGTTCACCACCAGCGTCGCCAGGGCTTCGCCTTCAACGTCTTCGGCGATGATCATCAGTGGCTTACCAGTCTTGGCCAGACCTTCAAGGATCGGCAGTAGCTCACGGATGTTAGAGATCTTCTTGTCAACCAATAGGATGTATGGGTTTTCAAGTTCAACGCTGCCGGTTTCTGGCTTGTTGATGAAGTATGGAGACAGGTAACCGCGGTCGAACTGCATACCTTCAACCACGTCCAGCTCGTTCTCTAGTGCCTGACCTTCTTCAACGGTGATCACGCCTTCTTTACCTACGCGCTCCATCGCAGTTGCGATGATCTCACCGATAGACTCGTCAGAGTTAGCAGAGATGGTACCTACCTGAGCGATCGCCTTAGTGTCGCTACACTCTTGAGATAGTGTCTTCAGCTCGGCAACGGCAGCGACAACCGCCTTGTCGATACCGCGCTTAAGATCCATTGGGTTCATGCCAGCGGCAACGGCTTTCAGGCCTTCGGTTACGATAGCTTGCGCCAGTACGGTAGCGGTAGTGGTACCGTCACCGGCGGCGTCGTTGGCTTTAGAAGCAACTTCTTTCACCATCTGGGCGCCCATGTTTTCGAACTTGTCTTCCAGTTCGATCTCTTTCGCTACCGATACACCGTCTTTGGTGATCAGTGGTGCGCCGAAGCTCTTGTCTAGAACTACGTTACGGCCTTTAGGGCCTAGGGTGACTTTTACTGCGTTAGCCAGTACGTTTACGCCCGCAAGCATTTTTACGCGTGCGTCATTACCAAATTGAACTTCTTTAGCTGCCATGTTCTGTATCCTTTAATAAAATTTTGGTTAAACGGGATATTGAGTGGATTATTCCACTACAGCCATTAAATCTGATTCAGAAAGGATCAAGACCTCTTGACCGTCGATCTTCTCTTTCTTCACGCCATAACCTTCGTTGAAGATCACTATGTCACCGACTTTAACGTCTAGCGGCTGTACAGTGCCATTTTCAAGAATTCGGCCATTGCCTACTGCAAGAACTTCACCGCGAGTTGACTGCTCGGCTGCACTACCTGTTAGTACGATGCCACCGGCTGATTTTGATTCAACTTCAGAACGCTTAACAATGACGCGGTCATGTAATGGACGAATATTCATCTACGGACTCTCCTAATGATTTTTTTGCCCAACAAACGTTGGCGGTTTATCAAATTAAAAGTGCGGCGAGTTACCTTTCGCCACGGGATGTTCGATATATGGGGATAAGGTTTAGCAGATCCAAGGGCTTTGCAAAAAAAATCTGATTTTTTTTAACTGGGTTTTATAAAAGATCAGCCTTTCCTGATAGAATTGCCCTCCTTCTGTTACCTAGGCAATCCACTTACATGAGAGACAGACACGGGCTGCTCAGTCAGCCAATCGGTCGTGTACTGCTAAATATGAGCCTCCCGAACCTGATTGGTATTCTCACCATTCTTGGGTTCAGCCTTGTAGACACCTTTTTTATCAGCCAGTTGGGTACAGAAGCCCTAGCCGCCATCAGTTTTACCTTTCCGGTCACCCTGATCGTCTCCAGCATCGCCATCGGCATTGGCGCCGGGGTATCGACTAACCTTGGCCGCCTCATCGGCAGTGGCAACAGCCCCAAGGCCAAGGTGTTTCTGCACGATGCCCTGCTGATCACCTTCTGGCTGATCGCCGCCCTCTCCTTGCTGGGCAGCCTGTTTATCGGCCCGCTGTTTACCCTGTTGGGTGCCAACGACGACAGCCTGCCGTTGATCCGCGACTATATGTTTCTCTGGTATCTGGGGGCGCCGCTGCTGGTGCTCTTGATGGTGGGCAACCAGGGGCTGCGCGCCACAGGAGATACCAAGTCGCCGGCCAAGATCATGGCCCTGGCGGCGGTGATCAATCTGGTGCTGGATCCGCTGCTCATCTTCGGCCTGGGGCCCTTCCCCCGCTTGGAAATTCAGGGCGCGGCCATCGCCACCCTGATCTCCTGGGTGGTGGCCCTGTCTCTGTCGGGATACCTGCTTATCATCAAGCGCAACCTGGTGGACTTTGCCGAGTTTAATCTGCAGCGCATTCACTGCAACTGGCGCCAGCTGGCCCATATTGCCCAGCCCGCGGCGCTGATGAACCTGCTCAACCCTGTGGCCAACGCCATCATAATGGCCATGCTGGCCCGCATCGACCACAGCGCGGTGGCGGCCTTCGGCGCCGGTACCCGCCTTGAGTCTGTGCTGCTGATCGCCGTGATGGCGCTCTCCTCCAGCCTGGTGCCCTTTATCGCCCAGAACCTGGGGGCGGGACAGACAGAGCGCGCCCGCGAGGCCCTGATGCTGTCGCTCCGTTTCGTGCTGGTGTTCCAGACCCTGATCTACCTGCCGCTGATGCTACTGGCGACCCCTATCGCCCAGTTGTTCAGTAAAGATCCCCAGGTGATCGAGTGGCTCAGCTTCTACATCATCGCCCTGCCCGCCGCCTATGGCCCGCTGGGGATGGTGATCCTCACCGCCACCTCGCTCAACGCCTACCACAGGCCGATGAGTTCCTTGGTGCTTAATGTCTGTCGCCTGTTTCTGCTCCTGCTGCCGCTGGCGGCGCTGGGCTCTTACCTGGGCGGCGTGAAGGGGCTGCTGCTGGCACTGCCGATCACCAACACCGTGATGGGTATCGCCTGTTATATCCTGGCCAGTCGCATCACAGAGCCGGACACCACGCCCAAGCATGTCGAGATCTATAAGCGTTAACAGAGGGCGCGGCCGCCATGGATGATTTGCAACACGAGACGCTTGAACGAGATTACTTTGAGCATGACTTTGGCGGCGAGGATCTACAGGGCCTGCAGTTTCGCCGCTGCCGCTTCGTGCGCTGCAGCTTTAACCGCGCCGACCTGACCGACTGCCACTTCGAGCAGTGTCTGTTTGTCGAGCCTGGCGATCTGCTGGGCTGCGATTTTAGCTACGCCACCCTGATCAACGCCAAGTTCAGCGACTGTCGCCTCAACCTGGCGCGCTTTACCGGGGCCCGCTGTTTCGGCTCCGAGTTTCGAGACTGCAACCTGCAGGGCGCCGACTTTTACCGCGCCGGCTTCGCCAACCAGATAGGCACCAATCATTACTTCTGCAGCGCAGTGATCACCGGCTGTAACCTCGCCTATGGCAACCTGTCGCAGCTGATACTGGAAGAGTGCGAACTCACCGACAACCGTTGGCGTGACGCCAACCTGACCGGGGCATCGCTTAGGGGCAGTAACCTCAGCGGCGGCGAGTTTAGCCCTGAGCTGTGGGGGGAGTTCGATCTCAGGGGCGCCAACCTGACGAGGGTGGACCTCGAGGGGCTGGATCCCCGCGAGGTGGCGCTGGAAGGGGTGATGATAGACGCCTGGCAGCAGAGTCAGCTGCTGGCGCCCTTCGGCTTAATCGTCTGCGGCGAATAGCGTTAAATTAACGGCTTAATCGCCCCCTTGGTCCTGGCTTCACGATCGCAGGCACCATTTTGAAGACACTCATCTATTGCCCTCAACACATGGTCGATAAAGCGTTGACTGGCGAGGCTAATGAAACGCCGCGACGGATAGACGAGGAAACACTTACCCTCATAGGGCTCGATATCTTTAAATAGCATCACCAGCTTGCCATTATCCACATACTCCTGCGCTATCGGCAGTGGCATCAAGGCGATGCCACGCCCCATCAAGGCGGCCTCTAAGCAGGTGCCCAGGCTATTGACACACAGGTTGCCTTTTACCGAGATAATTCTGTCTTTTCCGAAGGGCACTTCGTTGAAGATCCTGCCGTTGGGGTAACGAAACAAAATGGAGTTATGCCCATCCAACTCTTCAGGCATAGTAGGCGTACCCGCCCGCGCCAGATATTCCGGACTGGCAAAGAAGTGAACTGTCTCGCTGATGACGTGCCGCGCCACCATCTCATTCTCGTTAAAAGCATCTTCGAGCATAAAGGCCAAGTCGATATTGTTGCGGATCATATCTTTAGGCTCGGAACTGACGATGAGCTCCACCGTCAGCTCAGGGTTGAGATCCATGAACTCAAATATCGCGTGGGTGATATGCAATATTTCCGGAATGGGAAAGATCAAGATACGTAAATGGCCGGTGACCGCCGCTTCCTGCCCCGATAGCTCAGAGAAGGTCTGCTCCAAACTCGCCAGCAAGGGCGTGGTTTTATTGTAGAAATGACTGCCCGAGGCGGTGAGGGTCATGGCGCGACTCTGGCGATGAAACAGCTTAACATTGAGCTCATCTTCGAGCGTCTGCAGGCGTCGACTCAGGGTCGATTTAGGCACGTTGAGAATATCGGCAGCCTCCACCAGGCTGCCTGTCTCGACGATGCGGTGGAACAGGGCAATATCTTCGGTTTTCATCACAGTCTCACTTCAATAACAGGCGGCAGACCTGATTCTGTTATTACTTTGCACACAGTCACTGGGGTAAATCAAGTTAATACAGTTTCAATTTTTGGAACTCATGATTCCATATAATTCCATTTTAATAGATGTATCACGCTGCTATCTTAGCCGCCATGAGATACACCTTGTCACAAATGATGGAGTTTACGACATGAAACCCCTTACAACGTCACTTTCACTACTCGTATTAACTCTAGTACTTGCCGGTTGCAGCACAGAATCTGCCGAGATCGCTCCCGAGAGTGTTCGTCCCGTTAAGCTGCTGGAGATCACCGAGTTGGGCAGCGGCACCCTGAGAAGCTTCCCCGCCAAGGTCGCCGCCACCAAGCAGGCGGAACTGTCATTCAGATTATCCGGTCAGCTGGTCGAGTTCTCTCTGGTGGATGGCCAGCGCGTCACCAAGGGCGAGGTGCTGGCGCGTCTCGACGACAGAGACGCACGCAACCAGCTGCTCAACCGCGAGGCGGATCATGAACTGGCCCAGGCCGACTTTAATCGTAAGGGCGAGCTGCTGCGTCAGGCACTGATCTCCCAGGCGGAATATGACCTGGCCAAGGCCCAGCTGAAATCCAGCGCCGCCAACCTGGCCAGCGCCCAGGATCAGCTGAGCTATACGGTGATCAAGGCGCCCTTCAGCGGCACGGTCGCCAAGACCAAGATAGAGAATTTTCAGATAGTACAGGCCAACCAGCCGGTTCTGGTGCTGCAGAAAGATCGCTTCATCGACGTGGTGATCCAGGTGCCCGAGTCGCTGGCCAGCAGTGTGACCTCCTTTAACCCACATTCGCCTTCGCTGCCCATGGTGACCTTTAGCAATCACCCGGAGCAGCAGTATGCCGCGCGCCTGAAAGAGTTTGCCACTCAGGTGACTCCGGGCACCCAGAGCTATGAGGTGGTGTTTACCCTGCCGACTCCGACCGAGTTTAGCGTGCTGCCGGGCATGAGCGCCCAGCTGATCTTGGATATCGCCGGTCCCGATGCCGACAAGAAGAGCGCCATAGTGCCGCCGAGCGCCGTGCTCAAGCGAGATCAAGACGGTGAGCAGATAGTCTGGACCTATGATCTGGGCACGGGCCAGGTAAGCGCCCGCAAGGTGAGCCTGGGTAAGGTGACCAGTCAGGGGATAGAGATCACCCAGGGGCTGGCGGTAGGTGACCGCGTGGTGGTTGCCGGTGTGGCCCAGCTACACGAGAATCAGCAGGTCAAGCCTCTGCGCTGGCAACGAGGTGTTTAACCGATGAATTTTGCCGAGTATTCGATCACCCACAAGGTGGTCAGTTGGATGTTTGCCCTGCTGCTCCTCATAGGTGGCAGCCTGTCGTTCATGAGCCTGGGGCAGCTGGAATTTCCCGAATTTACCATTAAAGAGGCACTGGTCGTCACTGCCTACCCTGGCGCCTCACCGGAGCAGGTGGAGGAAGAGGTCACCCTGCCTCTGGAAGATGCACTGCAACAGCTAGATGGGGTGAAACATATCACCTCAATCAACAGCGCCGGCCTGTCGCAGATCCAGATTGAGATGCAAGACAAGTATGACGCCGAGAAGCTGCCGCAGATCTGGGACGAAGTGCGCCGTAAGGTGAGCGATACCCTGGGAGAGCTGCCCAGCGGCGCCATGACGCCTAAGGTGATCGACGACTTCGGCGACGTCTATGGCATTTTGCTCAACCTCAGCGGCGATGGCTACAGCGAACGCGAGCTGGAAAACTACGCCGATTTTCTGCGCCGCGAGCTGGTGCTGGTCGATGGGATCAAGCGCGTCAACATCGCCGGTATCGTCGATCAACAGGTAGTAGTGGAGATCTCCACTCAGAAGATCAACGCCTTAGGCCTTAATCAGGACTATATCTATGGCCTGATTAACAGCCAGAACGTGGTCTCTAACGCGGGGAGCATTCGCGTGGGCGACAACCGCATCCGCATCCACCCCACGGGTGAGTTCGACAGCGTCGAGGCGCTATCACGCCTGGTGGTGAGTGCGCCAGGTAGCGCCAAGCTGATCTACCTGGGGGATATCGCCAACATCTACAAGGCGATGGACGAGACCCCGAGCAACCTGTATCACAGCGGCGGCGACATGGCGCTGTCTGTGGGCATTGCCTTCTCCAGCGGCGTGAACGTGGTCAAGGTGGGCGAGGCCGTCAATCAGAAGATGATGGCGCTGAGCGACGAGCTGCCGGTGGGCATGATGCTGACCACAGTCTATGACCAGAGCAAGATGGTGGATCAGACCATCAACGGCTTTTTGGTGAACCTGGCGGAATCGATCGCCATCGTCATCGGCGTACTGCTGATCTTCATGGGGCTGAGATCTGGCCTGCTGATGGGGCTGGTGCTGCTGCTCACCATACTCGGTACCTTCATCATGATGAAGGTGCTCAATATCGAGCTGCAGATCATCTCGCTGGGGGCATTGATCATCGCCCTGGGGATGTTGGTGGATAACGCCATCGTGGTGACCGAAGGGATCATCATAGGCCTCAAGCGCGGTCAGTCGCGTCTGGAGACCGCCAAGCAGGTGATCACCCAGACCCAGTGGCCACTGCTGGGGGCGACGGTTATTGCCATCATCGCCTTCGCGCCTATCGGTCTGTCGGACAACGCCACCGGTGAGTTTTGTATCTCTCTGCTCCTGGTGCTGCTGATCTCCCTGTTTATCAGCTGGATCACCGCCATGACGCTGACCCCCTTCTTCTGCGATCTGCTGTTTAAGGATGGCGAGATCCCCGATGAGGCGGATAGCGACCCCTACAAGGGTTGGCTGTTCCAGCTCTATCGCGGCAGCCTAGGCCTGGCGATGCGTTTTCGCGGCCTGACCCTGCTGGTCGTGCTGCTGGCCTTGGTGGGCTCGGTCATGGGCTTCGGTCAGGTGAAGAACGTCTTCTTCCCGGCCTCTAACACCCCTATCTTCTTCGTGGATGTGTGGATGCCGGAGGGCAGCGACATCAAGGCCACCGAGGCGCTGCTGGGTCGTATCGAGCAGGATCTGATGGCGGAGCAGGAGAAACAGGATCTCGGCCTGGTAAACATCACCAGTGTGGTCGGCCAGGGCGCCCAGCGCTTCGTGCTGCCCTATGTGCCGGAGAAGGGCTACGCCGCCTATGGCCAGCTGCTGATCGAGATGACCAATCTCGAGACCCTCAACGCCTATATGCGTAAGCTGGAACAGGACCTGGTACAGCACTATCCCGAGGCGGAATATCGCTTCAAGTATATGGAGAATGGCCCCAGCCCGGCGGCCAAGATCGAGGCGCGCTTCTACGGTGAAGACCCAGAAGTGCTGAGGCAGCTGGCCCAGCAGGCGAGCGAGATCTTCCTCGCCGAGCCGAGCGCCACCAGCGTGCGCCACAACTGGCGTAATCAGGTGACCCTGGTACGTCCACAGCTGGCGCTGGCTCAGGCCCGCGAAACCGGCATTAGCAAGCAAGACCTGGATAATGCCCTGCTGACCAACTTCAGTGGCAAGCATGTCGGCCTGTATCGTGAGAACAGCCACCTATTGCCGATTATCGCCCGGGCACCGGCCGATGAGCGTCTCAATGCCGACAGCATCTCGGCGCTGCAGGTGTGGAGCACGGAAAACAATGTGTTCGTGCCCATCTCTCAGGTGGTCAGCGACTTCACCACTGAGTGGGAAGATCCGCTGATCATGCGCCGCGACCGTAAGCGGGTGCTCTCTGTGCTCGCCGACCCGGTGAACGGCAGCAACGAGACTGCAGATTCTGTGTTTAGAAAGTTACGTGACAAGGTCGAGGCCATCAGCCTGCCTGCCGGCTATGAGCTGGAATGGGGCGGCGAATATGAGACCTCCAGCGAGGCGCAGCAGTCGGTATTTAGCTCGATCCCACTTGGCTACCTGGCGATGTTCCTGATAACCGTGCTGCTGTTTAACTCGGTCAGACAGCCTCTGGTGATCTGGTTTACCGTGCCGCTGGCGCTGATCGGTGTGGTCTCTGGCCTGCTGCTGTTCGACGCCCCTTTCAGCTTCATGGCACTGCTGGGTCTGCTGAGTCTGACCGGGATGATCATCAAGAACGGTATCGTCCTGGTGGATCAGATCAACCTGGAGCTGAGCCAGGGTAAGGAAGCCTACCGCGCGGTATTCGACTCCTCGGTGAGCCGTGTGCGTCCCGTGTTGATGGCGGCGATCACTACCATGCTGGGGATGATCCCCCTGCTGCCGGATGCCTTCTTCGGCTCCATGGCGATCACCATCATCTTCGGCCTGGGCTTCGCCTCTGTGCTCACCCTGGTGGTGCTGCCGGTGGCCTACACCCTGATCTTCGGCATCAAGGTGCCTAAGGCGCAATAAGCCCTTTCCATTTCGCTTCCCGGCGTGCCCGGCTCGAGAGAGTCGGGCTTTTTCTTTGGTTCATCTCGGATTAGCGGCAAGCTGGATTTACACCCGCTCACCACAGGCGCCTTGTCTCACTCATCGCGCAGGAGGATTCTCCCTCTCAGGACTATACTTAAACCGTACTTAAAACAAGGTTATTGGGAGGATACTATGTATGCTCATCACTCCATCGACAGGCGCCTGTTACTGGTGGCAGCATTGGCCACCACGGTGCTACTGGGCTGTGAGCGGCCGGTGAGCTTCTCATCCGAAGTACAGCCCATACTCAACGCCTCCTGCATCAGCTGTCATTCGGGTGCAGGCGAAGGCATGGCAAAAACCCATCTGGCACTGGATAGTTATCAGGGCGTGATGCGCGGTACCCAGCTTGGCCCCGTCGTGGTTCCCGGCAGCTCCGCCTCCAGCACCCTCTATCTGGCGATCGACCATAAGGTCGACAGCAAGATCCAGATGCCCCCCCACCACAGTGATAAATTTGCGCAAGGCGAAGGAAAGCCCCTCAGCAGCGAGCAGATCGCCCTCATCAAACGTTGGATAGATGAAGGCGCGAAACAGAACTAGCATGCCAATCTGCTGACCACCGCCTCGAGGCGGTGGTTTTTTCTGGCCCGCTACAATGAACTGCGCGCATTTAGAGAGAACAAAATTTAAACCTGAAAACTAAACAGACCCAAAAGAGCTGTTATTATCAGACTCATCCCATAAATCACTGAGTCGAATACGCCTATGGCTCGTCTGCTTTTGCTCTCCTTATTCGCTGCCAGCCTGCTCGTCGCATGCCTGATGACGGGCTGCGCCAACATGCCCAGCCAATCCCAAACTCAAATCCAAGCCCAAGAACAAGCGGAGCAACAAGCCCTGGGGGCCATGGTGCAGGTGCTGCAACAAGCGATCGCCAGCCCATCGCCGCAGCATCTGGAGGTGATCGCCCGCTACGGCACGGATTCACGCTACTATGTGATGGTGCGCGGCTGGCTGGTACAGGAGCTGAGCGGCATTGAGAGTCAGCTCGCCGCCCACGGAGACAGTGCGCCCGAGGCGATGCGCGCCAAGGCGGAGCATCTCAGGGCCGCCATCAGACGCATCGACCTCGAATAGCGCCAACAGGTAAGATTCAATTAACAAGCGAGCATTATGAATAAAGCCATCATCGCCACCCTGCTTTCGGCCTTCGTCTGCCCAGGTTCGGGCCACTTCTACCTCAAGCGCTACAACGCAGGGACGCTGATCTCTTGCCTTAGCCTGAGCGGTCTCGCCTACCTCTTGTACCAGGCGGTCAATCGCGCCGTGACAGTGTCGGACCAGATCCTATCGGGTGAGCTGCCACTGGAGTTTGGCGCCATCTACGCCGCCATCAGCCAGGTCACTCAGGGCAGCGAGGCCTTCTGGATCGAGGCTGCCACCTGGGCCTTCATCCTAGGCTGGCTCATAGGCATCCTGGACGCCTACCGCCAGGGCCGTAAGCTGATGCGCCAGGAGGCACGGCAGAGCCAAGATCATGCCGAGGCAAATCACTGACTCAGCCTGCTAGCTCAAACTGCTAGCTCAGGCATCTGGCTCAAAGGGCTGGCTAACGCCACGAAAACTGCCATAAAAAAAGGAGCCTAAACGGCTCCTTCACAAGATCAAAAATGCTTTAGCTCTGTTTCCTGGCCGCTTCCGTGCGCGAGAAATCGTGCTGAGTCGTTCTCGGCTCGAGTTCGGTCTCATCGGCGGGTGAATTGTCGATAAAATGATACTCACTGTTGGCGGCGGTCGTCTTGGAAAAATCATGACGACTGCTCGAAAGCGGCACCTGATTCTGTTTCGCAACAGGGTTGTCGGCAAAGCGATAATCGGCCCTTGCCGCGGCGGTCTTAGAGAAATCCGGTCTCTCGGCAAACGCCTGGGTAGTAACTAGTAGAGAGGCTAAAGCTAAGGTCGTGCTGGCTAACAACTTCATCATGTACTCCAATCTTATTGACCACAATTAGCTAACAAATATACTAACCTAAACCCCACATTTTTTGAACAAGGTCACAGTAAGACTTGCAAATTGTTACACTTTTTGCATGGTACTCTCCCAGGTTGAAAATTTGCCATCTTGGCGATCCGACGGGTACACTGGCCTAAGGGCAATGCGCCCTAATAAGCTAAGTCAAACAGATAGAAGCGTTACGGATAACCCCTTAGCCCAGGGCTAAGCAGACAAGGAAATAAGCATGTCGCACCTGATCAAACTGGCGGCCCTGGTGGCTGCACTCTATTTCGGCTACCAACATTGGTTTGCCCCTTACCCGCTGGAAACCTATCGCCTCACCTCGGTGCCAGTGAGCCTCAAGTTGCTGCCAGAAGCTAAGGTGCTGCACAAGCAAAACGCCCAGGTGGAATTCGAGTCGCTCAATACCCAGAAAAATAGAGAGGACAAACTCACCATGTTCGTGATGAGTTTCAAGTCATCCATGGAGCGTATAGAACCAGAGGACTTGGAGTTCTTGCCCAAGGGTCTGTTTATCTTTCAGGTTTAATTTCCGTTCAATCTAAACGCATTTTGCACGCGGCGAGAGCCATGCAGCATAGTGGTGCTATGCGAGTGACGAACAACAAAGTACAAGATGTGTTTAGATGAACCCCACGGGCAGCGTTTGTAGGCGATTTCTACTGCGTTATTACCTGTTTATGTAGAGTAACTACACCGCACAGTCTCTGCCTTGTATAAACCGCCTACACACTGCTGCAGAAATAAACAGGAAAGGTCAACAGACCCTTTCAATGGACAAATACACCGCCATGGCGGGGCCTGAAGTGGCCAGCATTTTCGAGGATATGATCCTCAGCAAGGGCTATATCAATACCAACGGCATGCGTGGCTACGAGGTTGAGATGCGTCTGCCCAAGGACGAGACTCGCCTGATTCAGCATATCTATATCGTCGACGATCACCTGCTGTTGCTAGTGGCTGGCTATCAGTCCAGCCGCGAAGAACAGACCGCCCGCAACTTCCTCGATTCGGTGCAGCGCCTCTAGCCCACCGGGCGCAGAACCAGGCCTGAACTAGAAGCTGAGTCGACAATTTCAGACCATAAAAAAGCCCCGTGATGCGGGGCTTTTAGCTAGATACCATTTTCGCTCAGAAGCGCTTCTGACGAGTTTAGATGGGCGAGCCCGGCGGCATGGCCAGCGGCTTGTCGATCAGCTTGTGCTTGCTATCTTTCAGTCCCTTCTCTACACCATCCAGCAGCCACTGATAGTGCGCCGACTCATAGTCGCTGCTGCGTTTTACCAGGCGGCTGAGCTGTTTCTGGGCGAAGGCCAGACGACCCGCTAGCTGGGCCTTCACCTCAGGCGAACTCATCTTGTCATGATAACTGGCTAACAGGGCATCGAGTACCACGGCATTGACCCGCATCCATACCCCCTGCATAGCGCCGTTAGGGGCATCGCTAAACACTGTCCTGGCCAGCAGCTTATTCACCAGAGTGACGACGGAGAGCTGCTCTCGATCGGCGAAGTAGCCCTGATTGACGCGATTGAGTCGCATCGGCTGCAGCAGCTGCCCACAGGTGTGACGGCTCAGCACCTCGGCCATGCCGATAGGATCGATCACCACGCCTGTGGCGCTATCGAAGCTCTCACGGGTGGCACCATAGTTGCCCGACTTAGGCACCAGGGCATCGGTCACCCTGGCTGGCAACGCCAAGGCCTCCACACTCAGACCTTGTAGCAGGGCATCGAGGGCATTCTTTTGCAGCTCAGGCGCCATATAGTGCCAGCTGCGTCCGCCTTCCTGGGTGGAGTAGTTGTAGTCGGTGCCACCGATAAACTTGGCTGCGGCGGCGATCTGATAACGGGTCAGCAGATAGACGGGCACGAAGGCGTCGCGCAGCTCACCATAGGGCTGGCCTTGCAGCAGGGCCGCGTCGTTAAAGCCTTCGATGGCCGCCTCGCGCACCCTGGCCAGACGGCTCAGCTCGGCGACAGGATCCTGACCATTATCCCACAGGCTGGCGTAGGCATGGCTGGCACCGGCGCGGCGCGAATCCGCCTCGCCGATATACCTCAGCCCCTGGCGCTCCACTGCCTGCATCAACTCGGTCAACTTAGCCTGTTGATCTTCCTGGCTAAACTGACCATAGCCATAGGCCACAGTAAACTTATCCCAGGCACCTACGCCCTCATCATAGGGGGCGGAGATATCTATCTTGTCGCCCTTTAGGGTCGCCTTAGGGTGCGGGTAATCCATCACAGAGGCGTTATCGTTACTCGACGCCGCGAAGTTATGATCTAGGCCTAAGGTGTGGCCCACCTCATGGGCCGAAAGCTGGCGAATACGTGCCAGTGAGAGCTCAGTCACCGCCTGGGCGGCCGCCTCTCTGTCCTGCCAGCCCGCGGTGAGGCCTCGGGCGATGAGGTGATCTTGTCTGACACGCTGACTGCCCAGGGTCACATGGCCCTTGATGATCTCACCGGTACGGGGATCGGCGATGGCGCTGCCGTAAGACCAGCCGCGGGTCGCCCTGTGTACCCACTGGATCACGTTGTAACGAATGTCCTGGGGATCGGCATCTTCCGGCAGCAGCTCCACCTTGAAGCCGTTGATGAAGCCCCCCTCGTTGAAGGCGGTCTCCCACCAGCGGGCCCCCTCTAACAGGGCTCCACGAATGGGCTCGGGCACGCCGGGATCCAGATAGTAGATGATAGGTTTTACCACCTCGCTGGGCGCATCCCCCTGAGTGACCTTCTGCAGGCGGTGACGCAGCAGATGACGCTGCACGATATCGCTGTCGATTGCTGTGCCGTAATCCAGATATTCGTCGGACAGGTAGCCGCTGTTGGGGTGATAGGCCCTGGGCCTATAGTTGTCGTCCGGCAACTCGACAAAGGAGTAGCGCATCCGCAGCGACATCTGTTTGCCATCCGGGGTGACCTGGGCCACCTGGGGCCCGGCCTTGGCGCCCTTGAAGGTAAGCAACACGTCAACATCGCTGTTACGCTCGAAGGATTTCACGCCCTTAGGCAGGATCAGCGATGTATCCCGCTCCAGCTGATAGTGACCCTGCTTGGTCTGTTCCAGTGTCTCGCTGATGCCGTGGAGGTCGCGCAGCACAAGATCATTGATCGACACCAGCGCCCGCTTACCCGCCAGCAGCTTGCCGCGCCAGAGCACAGACTCGGCGAAGGCCTCCTTTACCGCCCGCTGCTCGGCATCGCTGTCTGTGGTCGCCCGGTAACGGGTGTTGAGCTGCTTGAGGATGATATAGGGACCGTGGCGCTCAAACTGCACCAGGCGGGTCATCCCCAGCTGGCCGCGATCCAGGCCGATGTCGTTAGAGCCCACGCCATGGGGCAGACTGGTAACCAGCAAAAATGGCTGATTGAGACGTGTCGCCTCCAGGTAGAGATCACCCGAACCTTGCTGATAGAAGAGGTTAATAAAGCCTTTGGCAGCCTGGCTGCTCTTGATCACCTTAGCGCTATTTTCGGCGGCGAGCAGGGAGCCCGTCGGGACTAGGGTTAAGGCAAGGGCCAGGGCGAGTGTAGAGGGTCTCATGTTATCTCCTTGCTGAGACTTATGATGGGAGACTTAGTTGTTCAAATATTATGCGTCTCGTGATTATCAGTCGCTTAGCTTAACAGGTCTCACTTCTGGCTCAAGTGCAAATAATTCACTCGGCCTGTTAGCCCTTCCTGCCTCGCGGTCAATGGAGTAACAGACACAAAAAAGGGGCCAAGGCCCCTTCATACGCAGGCACTAGCTCATTGTCCGATTAGTGACGCACTATCCACTGCGTCAGGGTATCGAACAACTCGTTGAGCACGATAGGCTTAGTGATGTGGGCGTTCATGCCCGCCGCCAGACTCTTCTCGCGATCCCCCGACATGGCGTGGGCCGTCATGGCGATCACAGGTAGCTCCTCCTTGGAGAAACGCTTCCGCAGCTCCTTGGTGGCCGTCAGACCGTCCATCACAGGCATCTGAATATCCATCAGCACGGCGTCATATTGTTTGGCGTCCACCATATCCAGGGCCACCTGACCATTCTCGGCCACATCCACCTCGTAACCCGCGCTCTTGAGCAGCTCGGTCGCCACCTGTTGGTTGATGAAATTATCTTCCACCAGCAGGATCTGCCCCGAGCCAGTACTCGCGGCGCTGCCTTGCTCCGGCAGGGCCGCCGCAGGATTGATCTTAGGCTTGTCGATGAAGGCGGCGATGATCTCGTCGAACAGGGCCGAGGCCTTGAAGGGTTTCTGCAACATGGCGTAGATGTCGAGATCGTCCAGATCTTCCTTAAGCGGCTCGGAGGCATAGGCGGTCATCATGATGATCACCGGACGCTTCTCCAGGCGACCGTCGGCCACCATGGCGTCCAGCGCCTTGATCACCTCGACCCCGTCCATCTCTGGCATCATCCAATCCAGCAGCAGGAGATCCACCGGCCTGTGTTCCAGCTTGTACAGGGCCTCGGCGCCGTTAGAAGCGGTATCCACGTCGAAGTGGAAATCGCGCATGGCGGTGGAGTAGATCTGCAGCGCCGTCGGGTTATCATCCACTACCAGTGTCTTCAGGTTGCCGATCACCTCGGGCACGATAAGGGGTTTCACCTCGGCCTCCTCGGCGATCTCGAAGCTGATGGTGAAGCTGAAGGTACTGCCGACCCCCAGCTCACTCTGCACCTGCATGGTGCCGCCCATCATGGAGACCAGATGTTTGCTGATGGAGAGACCCAGACCCGTCCCCCCATACTTGCGGGTGGTCGAGCCGTCGGCCTGGGCGAAGGCGTCGAACAGGCTTGCCTGCTGCTCCTTGCTGATCCCTATGCCGGTATCGCGCACCCAGAACTTGAGGGTGATGCGATGATCCCGCTCGCCCACATCTTCACAGCCCAGCTCGATCTCGCCGCTCTGGGTAAACTTGACTGCGTTGCTGAGCATGTTGATCAGCACCTGTCCCAGACGCAGGGGATCCCCCTCGAGGATCAGCCCGGCGGTCACCGGGGCGTACAGCAGCAACTCGACGCCCTTCTCCTGCGCCTTGAGGGCGTTGAGGTCCAGGGCGTGGTCCAGCACCTTATCCAGCGGGAAGGCAACCCGCTCCAACTCCAGCTTACCGGCCTCGATCTTGGAGAAGTCGAGGATGTCGTTGATGATGCGCAGCAGTGACTGGGCCGAGAAGCCCGCCTTATCCAGATAATCCGCCTGCTGCGGCGTCAGCTGGGTACGGCTGGCCAGTTGCAACATGCCTATGATGGCGTTCATCGGCGTGCGGATCTCGTGGCTCATGTTAGCCAGGAACTCACTCTTATAGAGGTTGGCCGATTCGGCGTCCTGCTTGGCTTCCAGCAGCGCCACCTCGTTGCTCTTGTGGCGGGTAATATCCTTGTGGGTACCCACCATACGCTTAGGTTGATTGTCCGAGGTGAACTCCACTACACGGCCACGACTGAGTACCCAATGGTACATGCCGCTCTTGCCGCGCATACGGAATTCGATGTCGTAGGCGCCGATAGGATCCGCCAGATACTGCTCGCGGTACTCCTGCACCCGAATGCGATCGTCCGGATGCACCAGCTCGTCAATGGTCGACACCAGGGCCGGGAATTCGTTGCTCTTATAGCCGAGCATAGAGTAGTAGGCCGGATTACAGATGATCTGCTCAGAATCCAGATACCAGTCCCACAGGCCATCTTCTACCGCGTCCATCGCCAGGTGATAACGCTCCTCCGACAGCCTGAGCTGCTCGGCGGATTCATATTCCCGGGTCACGTCACGCCACACGGCGATAAGCCCCAGCAGTTCGCCACGGCGGTTGTAGAAAGGCAGCTTGAGGGTATCCAGCAGCACCGGCTTGCCCGCCAGCTCCACCTTCTCCTGATACCTCAGCGGCGTACGCTCGGACAGCACCCGCTCATCTTCGGCGCGGATCCGCATCGACTGCTCGTTGCTGGTCATCGACTGTGAGTCCTGACCTATCATCTCGCTCTCGGTATAACCCAACATGCGCTCGGCGGACTTGTTACAGCCCAGGTATTTACCCTCTTTATCCTTGAAGATGATCGCCTCTGGGATGGAGTCCAGCAGGGATCGCAACAGGGCGTACTCGCGCTCGCGCCGCTCCGTGGTCTCCTTGAGACGCTCGGTGCGCCGCGCCACCAGGTTATCCAGGCGACGGTTCTGCTCCGCCAGGTGGCGGGTATACTGTTGGTTCTCTTCGAAGATACGGCTCACCAGCTGGAACCATGGCTCCCAGCCCAGGGTGATCTTGGCCGGTGGCTTACGCGGCTCCTGCGAGCAGCCCTCTAGGTGCGATAACAGGCGCGAGGCCGGATTCACGAAGGATCGACGGGTCTGCCAGTGCACTATGGTCACCAGCACAGACAGGGCGATCACCACCAGCAGGAAGGTCAGCTCAAGCTTTTCCCAGGAATCCTTAAACAGCTCATTCTCGTCCTGCAGATAGAGCAGACGCCAGGGGGCGTTTTGCAGCGCCACCGAGTGAATATAGTAGCCGTTACGCATGATCCCCTCATGGGCGTCGAACAGCTCAGACTCGGGCACCGAGTGCAGCGCCGAGGGGATCTTCTGGCTGATATGGAAGACGCGGTTGATGTCGGCGGCGTCGATATCGCTGTGGGAGAGAATGTTGTTCTGCTGATCCAGCAGGATCACCGTGCCCGGCATCTTGAAGTAGAGGCGGATCTGCTTATCCAAGGAGGAGAGGGTCATGTCCAGGTTAATGGAGCCGATAAACTCATCTTCCAGATAGATAGGCACGCCCACAGTAGTCAGCAGCCCCTTGCCGTTGGGCTCCACATAGGCGGGGCTCCAGGCTACGCTGCGCTGCGGGTTCATGGCGGGAGTGACCAGCTGGAACTGCTGCTTCTTCAGCAGCTCGTCACGAAAACGCTGTTCGTCCGAGGGCCAGGGATAGTAAGACATCATCCTGTGTTTGGAGATGTAGTAGATAGAGGAGGCCTTGGGCGCCGCCTGTCTGGCGACCGGGAAAGAGAGGGAGAGCTCGAACAGCATCTCCAGCTCCTGATAAAACTTGTCGCTGCGGCCATTGAGGGAACCCGCCCCCGTGATCCGCCCCATGTTGGTGAAGGGCTTGCCGCTCTGGGCATAGCTGGGCTCAAGGGTGAAGAACTGGCCGCTCTCGTTGAACTTCTCATATTGGGGCAGTCGCTCGGTACGCACCAGCTCCCCAAGACGCAGGTGATCCACCGCCACGTTGCGCAGGCTCTTCACTGCGCGGATACTGGATTCCAACAGGAGGTCGATCTGCAACACGTGACGTTCGACCAGCTCTTCGCGCTGCTCCATCATCTGGGTCTTTTGGCGCTCGAAGAAGATCCAGGCCGTCAGCAACGCCATGATGATCACGCCGATATAGGTATAGAAAACCGCGCGATTGTAGTTTTTTTGAATCGGAGACTTAAGCTGTAAGTCCGGCTCTATCGACTTCATTGATTACCTTTGAAAACAAGCATCTGCCCTTGGGCTTCCCCTGAGCGGCGCATCATATTCTGCATATAGTATCAGGAAGCCGGCCCAATGGAATACAAAGGGTAGTCGCTTTTGCCAGAATGATCTCAGTCGTCAGGCTGGCACAGGGCCGAAGAGTTTACTCAGGCCCCCAAGATCGCCCCTTCTTTAGACAAAAGACTCCGCCAAGGAGCCTTTTATCTTAGATCACCGCTTAGGTCACCGCATGGGCGGCTAGAGGTTTTCCTCGGCAAACTCTGCCAGGCGAGAACGCACCACACCATTGAGGTAGACATTGGCACTGCCATCGAAGTTTTTAAAGCGCTCGACGATATAGGTAAGCCCCGAGGTCACCGCCGTCAGATAGTTAGAATCGATCTGCGCCAGGTTACCGCTACAGATCAGCTTAGTCCCCTCGCCCATACGGGTGATCATCGTCTTGATCTGCGAGGCGGTCAGGTTCTGACACTCATCCAGCAGGACCACAGAGTTCTGTATCGAACGTCCGCGCATGAAGTTGATCGACTTGAACTGTATGTTGGCCTTGTCCATGATGTAATTCATGCTGCCGCTGGGATTGACGTCATGCTTGTGCAGCACCTCCAGGGTATCGGTAATGGCCGCCAGCCAGGGCGCCATCTTCTCCTCCTCGGTGCCGGGCAGGAAGCCGATAGACTCGGCGATCTCCGGCGTGTTGCGGGTCACGATCACCTTGTCGTAGAGGCCGCGCTCTACCACCATCTCCAGGGCCGCCGCCATGGCCAGCAGTGTCTTACCACAACCTGCGGGGCCGGTGAGGATCACCAGATCGATGTCGGGATCCAGCAGCGCCTGCATCGCCATCCCCTGATAGATGTTCTTGGGCTTGATGCCCCAGGCATCAAGATTAAGCAAACGGTCCCGGCCGAGATCCAATATCTCCAGATCTTGGTCGTCGTTGCTCAGTACTCTACCGCAGAAGTTAGAGTCTTGGTCGATAAGGAATTGGTTGGTATAGAAGTTCTCTTCGCCCACCTCCTTAACAGGCACACGGTGCACCGTATGGCGCCCCTGGGTCTCGGTATTGACATGTTCCTTACGCGCCCAGAAATCCCCCTCGAACTGGTGGAAGCCTTTGGTGAGGAAACGAATGTCGTCGATCAGCTGGTCGGTTCGATAGTCTTCGACCAGGTTGATGCCGGCACCCTTGGCCTTGAGACGCATGTTGATATCTTTGGTCACCAGTACCACGTGGCGCGGGGCAAACTGGTTCTGCAGATGCAGGGCGGTGTTGATGATGCGGTTGTCGTTGTTGTCGCCGGGCAGGGATGCCTGGGTAAATTCGAGTTGATGGTCGGGGAAGATAGAGAGGGAACCTACTGCGTCACCGTGCCCTTCACGTTTGGGCAAGGTCACCCCGCTGACGATCTCTTCCGGGGTTGTCTGTCCACCGAGTATGTCTTCCAATGCGCGAATGGCGACTCGGGCATCTCGACTGATATCTCTTTTCCTGTCTTTGATCTGATCCAACTCTTCAAGGACAGTCATGGGGACTACGACATCATGCTCCTTAAACGAATAGATGGCTAAGGGTTCATGCAGTAACACATTGGTATCCAGTACAAACAACTTCTTGTCGTCTTGTTCCATGGCGCCTCCACTTGTGCGTAGGGTGTTATATTTGTCGTCAAGCGAACTGAGCGAGTGATTAGCCTCCTTCTCTGTCAGTATGGTGATGCGCAACAAAGCACTTAGGGATTAAATCCATACTGACACCAAAATCTCACGGCTTCAACGGAAACTTGCCCAGAAAATAGCCCGACCCAGTTCGAGACTGGTAGCCTAAAATGACAATAAGATGACAAGACGGGCGGCGGCCGATCCGATTGGATAATTTGTAATCTAACATGAGAGGAATTAGGCTTTTTAAGACGGTAATTACGGGGCAGATATGTTCGACATCAAAGCCTCGATTGGATAACATACGCGCCCTTTCGTGATTCACCCTGTAGATGAGAATTTGTAAATGCCCTTTTCCTTAGGTCAACGTTGGATTAGTGATACCGAATCGGAACTCGGTTTAGGTACTGTCGTTGGACTCGAAGGCCGTATGGTCACCCTGATGTTCCCCGCCACTGACGAAAACCGCATGTTTGCCCGCGACGATGCCCCGCTAACCCGAGTGATCTATAACCCTGGCGATATCATTGAGAGTCACGAAGGATGGAGTCTCAAGGTCAGCGAAATCGAAGAGAAGAACCAGCTGGTGATCTACCACGGTATCCATACCGAGACCGGCGAAGAAGTCAGCCTCAGAGAGACGCTGCTCAACCACAATATTCGTTTCAACAAGCCCCAAGACAGGCTGTTTGCCGGTCAGATCGATCGTCTCGACAGGTTCGGCGTGCGCTATCAGAGCCAGCTGCTGCGTCACAAGCTGGCCACCTCAGATCTGCTGGGCCTACAGGGCCCCCGCGTTGGCCTGATCCCCCACCAGCAGTGGATCGCCCATGAAGTGGGCCAGCGCTTCGCGCCGCGGGTCCTGTTAGCGGACGAAGTAGGCCTGGGTAAGACCATCGAAGCCGGCCTGATCATTCACCAGCAGCTGCTGACCGGCCGCGCAGAACGTATCCTGATCATAGTGCCAGACACCCTACGCCATCAGTGGCTGGTTGAGATGCTGCGCCGCTTCAACCTGCGCTTCTCGGTGTTCGACGAAGACAGATGCGTCGAGGCCTACGCCGACCACGACAACCCCTTCTACACAGAGCAGCTGGTGATCTGCTCATTAGAGCTGCTGCGGAAGAAGAAGCGCCTGGATCAGGCCCTGGATGCCGACTGGGATCTCATGGTGGTCGATGAGGCCCACCATCTGGAGTGGACCGAAGAGGCGCCGAGCCGCGCCTACCGCGTGGTCGAGGCCCTGAGTGAAGTGGTGCCCGGCGTGCTATTGCTGACCGCCACACCTGATCAGCTGGGGCACCAGAGCCACTTCGCCCGTCTACGCCTGCTGGACCCAGACCGCTTCTACGACTATCAGGCCTTCCTCAAAGAGGAGGAGAGCTACAAAGAGGTGGCCAGCGCCGCCGATGCCCTGGCCAGCGGTAAGCGCCTGCCCGACGAAGCCGTTGCCAGCCTGACCGAGCTGCTCAACGAGAAAGATATCACCCCTGCGCTGCGTCTGATCGAAGATGAGAGTGTCGATGGAGAGCTGCGCGACCAGGCCCGTAGCGAGCTGCTGCAGGAACTGCTGGACAGACACGGCACCGGCCGAGTGCTCTACCGTAACAGCCGCGCCTCGGTGAAAGGTTTCCCGGCCCGGCACTTCCATGCTCACCCTCAGGCCATGCCGGCTCAGTATGAGACCGCCGCCAGAGTGTCTGAGATGATGGGTGGCCAGACAGATCTGACCGCCAAGGTAAAGCAGGCCCTGAGCCCGGAGAAGCTGTACCAGGCCTTCGAGAGCGACAGTGCCAGTTGGTGGAAGTTCGACCCTAGGGTCGACTGGCTGATCGATTTTCTCAAGAACCATCGCAGCAAGAAGGTGCTGATCATCGCCAGCCAGGCGGAGACCGCCCTGAGCCTGGAAGAGGCCCTGCGTACCCGCGAGGGTATTCAGGCCACAGTGTTCCACGAAGGCATGTCCATCATTGAACGCGACAAGGCCGGCGCCTACTTTGCCCAGGAAACCGGCGGCGCCCAGGCGCTCATCTGTAGTGAGATCGGCTCGGAGGGTCGTAACTTCCAGTTTGCCAGTCACCTGGTGCTGTTCGACTTGCCGCTGAATCCAGATCTGCTGGAACAGCGCATCGGCCGTCTGGATCGTATCGGCCAGGCCAACGACGTCGAGATCCACCTGCCCTACCTGGCAGGCACGGCGCAAGAAAACCTGATGAACTGGTACCACAAGGGACTCAACGCCTTCGAGCAGACCTGCCCTAGCGGCCATATTCTGTTTAACGAGTTTTCCGAAGAGCTGCTGACCCAGCTGGTCTACCGCGACGAAGACAAGTTCACCCAGCTGCTCAACCACACCCAGAGCCGCTATAAGGAACTGAAGAAGGCGATGGAACAGGGCCGCGATAAGCTGCTGGAGATCAACTCCCACGGCGGCGACAAGGCGCAGAAGTTAGTGGAGAGCCTGGCGGCACGCGACCAGGACACCCAGCTGATCGGCTCAGTGATCCGCCTGTGGGACATCATAGGCGTAGAGCAGGAAGACAGCGGAGAAAACGCCATAGTGCTGCACCCGAGCGAGCACATGATGTTCCCGACCTATCCCGGCCTACCTGAAGATGGCATTACCGTCACCTTCGACCGTGAGATAGCCCTGTCCCGTGACGATATCGCCCTGATCACCCAGGAGCACCCTCTGGTGCAGACGGGTCTGGATCTGATCACCTCTTCGGAAACCGGCACTACCAGTGTCGCCGTGCTTAAGAACAAGGCGCTGCCGGCGGGCACCGTCTTCCTGGAGCTGATCTATATGGCCGATGCCTCGGCGCCGCGTTCGAGCCAGCTCTACCGCTACATGCCACCAACCCCGGTGCGCGTGCTGCTGGACAAGAATGGCAACAACCTGTCGGAGAATGTCAGCTACGAGAGCTTCGACAAGCAGCTGAGCGCAGTTAACCGACATATCGCCAGCAAGCTGGTGAATGCTTCGCAGACCCTGCTGCATCCTCTGTTTGCCAAGGGCGAAGAGTTTGCACTGGCGGCGATGAAGCAGCTGACCGAAGAGGCCAGCAACAGGATGACTCAACAGCTCACCGCCGAGCTGGAACGTTTGGAGGCCCTCAAGGCGGTCAATCCCAACATTCGTGACGAGGAGCTGGAGCACCTGAGAAATCAGATGGTCGAGCTGGGCAACTACTTAGATGCCTGTCAGCTGCAACTGGACGCCGTGCGTCTGGTCCTGGTCAGCCATGCCTAAGCCAAGCCATGCATAAGTCCAGTCACGCCTAACCTCCTAATTCGGCATATCTACTCATGGCACCGACACCAGTTCGGTGCCAGCTTTTTTTGCATTTTGTCGCCAATGGCAAGCACTTAGGCTTATACTGACGCCATAGCCAAAGTAAATGCCCAATGACTTAGATACCGATGAATCTACGCTCCACACTGCTTAGTCTTTTCCTGCCCTCTCTGATGAGCCTGGCCCTACTCCCTTTTATGGCCTCTGCCCAGCAAAGTGCTACACCCGATTATGACTACCTGCCACCAGAGGAGATCGCTAAGATCACTCTGGACGAGAGTGAGCAAGCTGTATTGGTACGCCCCTGGCAGGGGCGTCATGAGTATGGCGCGGCAGTCATATTAGGGGATCTGGGTGAGGATGCCGACCCAGAGGGCCTGCTGGCCTTTCTCAGACGCGAACTCACGCCTAAGGGCTGGGCGACCCTAAGCATTGGCGCGCCCCAGGGCGCGGCGCAGCCCAACCACATTACCGACGCAGGCGAGATATCTAAGCCGGGCGAGCAGCAGCTGAGCCAGAAGAGTCATCAGAGCCTGCCCAAATACAGCCAGGAAGATTGGGCGACGCTGCGGGAGAAGCAGAAGACAGCCATGAGTCAGACCCTGGGGCAGCTCGACTCTCTGGGGAGCAACTATCCGGGGAAACGCATCCTTATCGTCACAGGCCAGAGCGCCGGCCTGGTTATCGAGATGCTAGCGGCCGCGACGTTGCCGAGCCCAGATCTGCTGGTGGTGATCAATCCCTACCTGGAACAGGATGCGGAGAATCGGGAGCTGCCAGGCAAGCTGGCTAAGCTGGAGCTGCCGGTATTGGATATTCAATCCCCCAACGGGCTACCGGCCTCGCTGGCAACTCAAGATACCCGCAAGGCACTCTCCCCCATGGGGCAGCCACTGCGTTATGAGCAGCAGCGACTGGCGTTAAACCTGGATCAGCCCACAGCCTGGCAGGAGGTACTGACCCTAATTCAGGGCTTCGCCCAGCGCATCCTACGGGCCTACCCGTAAAAAATGGCTATCTAGTCCCTTACTTCTTGTCTTTGCTAAGCATCAGCGCCAGGGCGATCAGCACCACTATGACGCCCATGTAGAGCAGCTCGAGCATGGAACTCGGCTTCATCTCGGTAAAGTAAGAGAACACCTTAATGATCAACATCATAAGGATCACCTTACCCAACTTGCTCTTGAGCGAGTCTATGCTGCTGATCACCAATATCTTACCGCCGGCGACACTGTCTTCCGCCGCCTGCAGGTTGCTGATAAATAGCTCATACAGGCCAAAGGCGAAGATAAGCAGTACTGAGCCCAGCAGGAAGGTATCTAAGATCTCGACCACCACCATCACCAGATCGTTGCGCACCTCGTAGCTGCCGGTCAGCACATAGTCCCACAGCAAGGCGACCATGTGGACCACATCTTTCACCCCCATGATAAACACCACAAAGGCCGCCAGCACACAGGCAAACACCCCAATCATCACAGAGAGGCGGCTACTCCAGAGAAATCGTTCGAACCCTTGTCGCATTATCATGCTTTCCTTAATCAAAAATTTGGCAGCAGGATACTAGCGAGCCTAGGTATGCCCGTCTCGCCCAGCGAGAAGGAGTGTGAAGCAGGTCACATTGAAAAATGTTTATGTCTCATTCGCTTAGCTGCACGCCCTAATGATGCCAGCCTCGCCAATAAGGCCCCAGGCTAGCGCCACCAGGGCTGACGCACCTGGTAACGACGCTCAGGATCTTTGGTCTGACGCAGGGCGGCAATCACCCGGTTCTTACCCAGCAACAGGCGCACCTGACTCAGAGACTCACGGGCCAGCAGGCTGCGCTCGCTGGCGCGCCAGCTCTTGTTGATGCTGAACTTGATCGCCGCATTGGCATCGGGCGAGGTGTTTGCCAGCCTCAAGGCCAGCGCCTCGGCGGCCTCGCGCGGCGCCTCACTCACCTGGGTCACCAAACCATAGGCCTTGGCCTGCTCGGCGTCGATCACCTCTGCGCTCATGGTAAGCTGCATGGCGACATCCTTTCCCACCAACTCTCGCAAGCCGACCAGGCCAGCCATGTCGGGCACCAGGCCCCACTTGGCCTCCATGATGGAGAGGCGGCAGTCTGGCGCGGCGATGCGCATATCGGCCCCTAAGGCTATCTGAGTGCCGCCGCCATAGCAGATCCCCTCGAGCACACAGATCACAGGCACAGGCAGGCGTCGCCAGCCGATAGACACCCGCTGTGCCAAGTTGGCACTGCCCGGCAGCCATTTAAACAGCAGCTTAAAGGCCTGCATGGGCGACTTCATCACGCTACCTACATCCAGGCCGGAGCAGAAGTTGCCACCGCTACCGCTGAGGATCACCGCCCGCACATCCCGGCGTTTGGCGATGTGCCTCTGCACCTTCACAATAGATTCAAACAGGGCGTAATTGAGGGCGTTGTACTTTTCCGGTCGTGACAGTTCCACCCAGGCGATACCTTCGGCTATGGTCAGGGTGACGTGGGGATGTTGCATTCCTTTACTCCTCAATCGCTGCAGTTAACTCTATTACTGGTCAGTCCAGAGGAAATGTAACACATTTGGCAAATATCCCTAAAAGATATAACATAAGCCCGTTTCTTGACTGGTGTCAAAATATTGCCACTGAGCGGTTTACGGTTGTTAATCAAGCTGATAGATAATAACCTTTAGACAGAGCTTCTCATTCGTGTACGCCAACTTAGCCATGGATGCCAAGGACTCGGGTAAACCCCTAGGTAAATATATCAAAGAGTAACTCCCATTAAGCCCTGTCGTGACCACAGACAAAACCGATAAAACTGCCTCAGGATGAAGCTTTTAGCCACCAAGCGAGTGATTTGGTGTTATCTTCTAATAATGAAGGCAGATTAGGATGTTATAACTAGATGTCGATCCCCGTACTCATATGCGATGACTCCGCACTCGCTCGCAAGCAGATGGCCAGAACCCTGCCCAAGGAGTGGGATGTCGAGATCACCTTTGCCAACAATGGCGCCGAAGGTATCGAGGCGATCAGGGCCGGCAAGGGTGAAGTGGTCTTTCTCGATCTCAACATGCCGGTGATGGATGGTTATGAGGTACTGGAGACGATTCAGAAGGAAGATCTGCCCGCCCTGGTGATCGTGGTCTCGGGCGATATTCAGATCAAGGCTCATGAAAAGGTTAAATCCTTGGGTGCCCTGGACTTTATCCAGAAGCCCGTGAGTGCCGACGCCATCAGCAATATCCTCCAGGAATACGGCATACTCACCATTGCACTTGGTGAGCAAGATAACGACAACCCCATGATAGAGGTGGATCTGCGCGACGCCTGCCAGGAAGTGGCCAACGTCGCCATGGGCCGCGCCGCCGATCTGCTGGCCAAGCTGCTGGATGTCTTCGTGCTGCTGCCTATCCCTAACGTCAACGTGCTGGAAGTCAGCGAACTGACCATGACCCTCAAGGCCACCGAGCAGTACAGCACGGTTTCCGCCCTGTGCCAGGGTTTCATCGGCGCAGGGGTTGCGGGCGAGGCGCTACTGCTGTTTCACGACTCCTCCTTTCAAGACATGGCCAAGCTGATGGGACTGGCCAATCCTGAGGATGCCAACACAGAGATAGAGGTGATGATAGACACGGGCAACGTGCTTATCGGCGCCTTCCTCAGCGGCATCTCGGAGCAGCTGCACATGAAGTTCAGCCAGAGCCATCCCGTGGTGCTGGGGCGTCACTGCACGGTAAACGACCTGATCCACGACAACTCGGAGAAATGGTCCCGCACCCTGGCGATGGAGATCAACTACCGCATCGAAGGCCATGATATTCAATGCGATCTCCTGCTGTTATTTACCGAAGACTCTTTGCCGACGCTTAACTATAAGCTGGGCTACCTGCTGGATTAAGTTGGACCAAGATATGTCATATGACCAAAGCGCGATGAACGAACTCCACTGGCTAATCGATATGGTGCAGACCATAGAGGTCGGCCTGGTCGTGCTGGATCGCGACTACAACATCCAGCTCTGGAATGGTTTCATGGAGAATCATAGCGGCATCTCACCCAACTCCATCAAGGGCAAGAATCTATTCGATCAGTTCGACTACCTGCCGGCCACCTGGCTGCAGCAGAAGATGGAATCGGTGTTTCTGCTGAAGAATCGCGCCTTCATCAGCTGGGAACAGCGCCCCTATGTGTTTAAGTTCGGCAACTATCGCCCCATCACGGGCCGCGCCGACTTCATGTACCAGAATGTGACCCTGTTGCCACTCTCCTCCCTCACGGGACAGATCACCCATATCAGCATGATCATCTATGACGTTACCGATGTGGCGATCAACAAGCTACAGCTCAAGGCCGCCAACGAGCGCCTGGAACATCTGAGCCAGACGGATGGCCTGACCCAACTGCACAACCGCCGCCACTGGCAGCTCTGCATGCAGAAGGAATTCGACCGTCATGCCCGCTACGGCGAGCCCACCACACTGGTGATGTTCGACATAGACCATTTCAAACGGATTAACGACACCTATGGCCATATCGCCGGCGACAAGGTGATCCAACATGTCTCTCATATCCTGCGTCAGTCCCTGCGGGACACAGATTGCGCCGGCCGCTATGGCGGTGAGGAGTTCTCCGTGGTGCTGTCGAACACCAATGCCGAGGCCGCACTGCATTTTGCCGACCGTCTGCGGGAGAAGATTGAAGCATCTGAGCTGAGGTTCGAGAGTGCCATCCTCAAGGTCACAGTCAGTATCGGCATCTGCGGCATAGATGAACACCTGAGCAACAGCGCTCAATGGTTAGCGCAGGCCGACAGCGCCCTCTATCAGGCCAAACAGCAGGGACGTAACTGCTGCGTCATCTTCAGCTCAGATGAGGCAGAATGAGACAGGAATATAACGGGCTAAAAACCACAAACAATTGAGAACAAGACACAAAAAAAGCCCATCCATGATGGGCTTTTTGCTCAGGGCGAGATAGCGCAGGATTAATGGAAGCGAGAGTCTTCCTCTTCATACTCCTCGTCATCACCTTCCATCTCGTCGCCGATGAAATAGGTGCCCCAGCCGTCGTAATCCACCTTCAGCTTAGCCGCCAGCTGGATCAGATCTTCACAGGCCTTATCCAGCAGGGCCACCTCGAGCTTATGGTAGGCGATGGCGTCGAAACAGAAGATCACTGAGCCGTCTTCCAGCTCCATCTCTTCGGCATCGTTCACCTCGAAGCCCATCTTAAAGGCTTCTACCGCCGCCTTCTCCAGGCGATCGAAATTAGAGGCCGAGAAGTGATGTTCTATGGTGTATTCGGCATCTGGCTCAGAACCATCGGCAAGAATCGCATCCACGATCTCCTGGTTTTCCTGTTTCTGTTCCTGCAGCTGACGTTCTGTAGACATGGATCTCTCCGAATAAAAATGTTCTTAATTAATTGCTTTCTTGGCCATCAGGGCACTGGCTTCCTGATTAAGCTGAGCCAACTTCTCCGCCATCATGGCATGAATCCGGGTAGAAAGCTCTTTTACCTGGGACTTGGCCAGCCCCTTGGTCTCTATGGGATCCATCATCTCTATGATCACCACGCCGTTATTCCAACGATTGAGCTTAATATGTTCCTGATTAGAGGCCAGCACAGGCACCATGGCGACCCCTGCCTCGATGGCGGTATGGAAGGCGCCCGCCTTGAAAGGCAGCAGCCCCTTGCCCCGTGAGCGCGTGCCCTCTGGGAAGATCCAGATAGAGAGGCACTTATCCTTAATCTTCTTCGCCGTCTGCGCCATGGTCTCGAAGGCACGGTTACGGTTTTTGCGGTCGATCAGTATGTTACCCGACAGCCAATAGATCTGGCCGAAGAAAGGGATCCAGGCCAAGCTCTTCTTGCCCAGGCTGACTGTCCCCTTAGGCACGGCGGCCGTATGGGTGAACATATCGAAATTGTTCTGGTGGTTAGCCAGGAAGATACAGGGTTCGCAGCGCTCTACCTTGGGCTTGCGCACCACCACCTTGACCCCCAGCACCGGCGCGGCCCAGGAAAAAATCTTAGCAAACAGATGAACATTGTCTCTATGACGGGGGCGCAGCAGGCAATAGAGGCCACCGAAGACAAAGGCCAACAACAACATGATGGCTAAGATCAGAGATCTGAAGATTAACAGCACAACTTACTCCTGTGATTTCAGTGGCGACATTATAGCAGCAGGCTTTTTGACTTACACCTGTCGTCTTAAGCCCCTCTCGGCCTTACAGGATAAGAAACAAATGTTAAGGGGATAAGTCACGGAATTAACAGTAAAAAGATATTGCCTCAATCAAAGGTTACCAAGAAAAAAGCGGGCCAGAGCCTATCTGGCCCTACCCGCTCATCGTTCAATAGCTTGGTTATTATCGACTTTTCTAGTTAGCCTCAACCTTTGTAATCGAACTACCTCCGAGTAGTCTGGCCAGCAGCAGACGAAACACTACCGTGCTCACCGCCAGGGTCGCCACGATCGCGGCGCCACTTGGCAGGTCGAAACTGGCCGACAACAGCAGGCCTATACCATAGCCCAGCAGACCCACCAGATAGGCCAGTGGCCACTTTCCCTTGCCGTGCAGCTTGTTGACCGCCAGGGCCGGCAGGATCAGCGAGCTGAACACCAGATAGACGCCCACCAGTTCCACCGACAGGGTGATCACTAAGGCGAATAACAGGTAGAAACCGGCGCCATTGAGTATGGCGGGACGCAGGGCGATGATCGCCAGCACCAGGCCCGACACCAGAGCCGGTAGGACCAACTGTGACCAGTTCACCCAGAGGATCTGCCCAGACATCAGCTGCTTAAGCATCTCTGCGCCATGGGGATCGTTCGACAGCAACAACATGGCCGCCACCGCCGACAGCACATAGAAGCAACCTATGATCGCCTCCAACTCGTCCGCCATACGCTTGGCCAGCCAGGCGATGAAACCGGCTCCCAGCAAGGCAAACAGGGCCGGCATCCAGACTGTGGCATAGGGCAGATGCTCCAACTCATGGTTGGTGTGGGCGATGATGGCCCCCAGCGCCGCCACTTGGGCAATCGCCAGGTCGATGAAGATGATGCCCCGCTTGAGGACCTGACTCCCCAGCAAGACGTGGGTTGATAGCACCAGAATACCCGCGGCGAAGGCGGGTAACAGGATAGATAAGAGATCGAAATCGAACATGATTGAATACCAAAAAGCGAACAACGGCGCCCCATGGGGCGCCGGATCTAAACCAGGCTAGCGATTCACGCCCAGTAATAAATGGATAACGCTGTCGTACAGGCCGAAAAGATCCTGGGCGTCATCGTTACCGCCGACCGACATGGGCAGGTTGACCACGGGCAGGCCGGTACGCTCACCGAGCCAGTTGGCGCCGCGCTCATCCTGATAGGAGGCAACAATAATCGCCATCACATCACCCTGTCCGGCGCGCCCCTGCAGGCTGGCCAGGTGTCCGGTACTTGGCGGCAGGCCAGGCTTAGGCTCAAGATCCCCCACCTGCTCCATGCCTAACCAGTTGAACAGGTAGCGGAAGCTGGTGTGATAGGCGATCACCTTCTTACCTTGCAGCGGTGCCGCCTGTGACTGCCAACGGCCTGTCGCCGCCTGCCAACGTTGACTGAAATCGGCCAGAGCAGACTCGTAGGCCGGACGATTGTCCGGGTCGAGCGACACCATCTTGGCCGACAGCGCCTTAGCCACCTCCAGCAGACGCTCTGGGTCGAAGTGCAGATGCGGATTGCCCTGGGCATGGACGTCACCCATGCTGCGATCCACCTGAGCCAGCTTATCCAGGGTCTGGGTGTGCTCAGCGGCGTAGAACAGCCCCTTGTCGGTTGAGCGCACCTGGGCATTGGCCGACTTCATCTGCAACATGGGCAACCAACCCACCTCGAGATCGGCACCGGCACAGACCGCCAGATCCGCCTGGCGCATCTTGGCGATCAGACTCGGTCTGGCCTGCACCTGATGGGGATCCTGCATAGCGGTAGTCGCGGCGTAGATCTTGGCATCCGGTGCCAGCTCCTTGGCCAAGGCGGCATACTCTGGCTCGCAGGCGAAGATATTCAATTTCGCCTGTGCACCACAGGCAAAGCTCAGTGCCAACGCCGCAACGCCGGCCTTTAGATAGTTAGAATTGATGCGCACCGTGAGCCCCCAGAGTCATGACATATTGAAGTGTAATGACATTATCATCAGTGATGCCGTCAAAGTTAGTGCCTTGCTGATTGGTGTATTGTAGACGCACTGTAGAGAAGTGGCTGTGATGCCAGGCCAGGCTAACTTCTGTTTCTTTTAACTTCTGGGCATCGAAATGCTCATCATGCAACAGGTGGGTATCGACCTGACCATAACGCAGGCCAGCCGACCAATTTGGCGAGAACTGATAGACAGAGCTGAGATACCAACCCGTGTGGGCATCCGGCTTAGCGGTATCATGATCGTCCACAGCCTCATGATCATGGTCATGGTCGTCCAGCGGTTCATAGTCGCTCACGCGGAAATACTCGCCGCTCAGGGTCAGGTGCTGATACTTATAGTTGCCCTGTGGTGCCCACTTATAAACGAAGTCCGCCATATAGGTGTTCTCGCCAGTGTATCTCGCGGCGTGACTATGGTCATGATCATGACCAGCCTCGGCGACCACCTGCTCTTCATGCTCCTCATGGGCGGTGAGACGACCATTCTCGTTACGCAGATAACTCAGGCCCAGCTGCCAGGAGCTACTGACGCCAATATCGCCCCCCAACTTAGTGTAGGCGGTGTAGACGCCGACGTTCTTGAATTCGCGCTCACCGTGCTCATCTTCGGCGCGCATGCCATCGCCCTTGAAGGCCTCGACGCCCATGGACCAGTAGAGATCCGTGGGCGCGACATAATCCAGACGCACACCATCATCGAAGTAGTGACTCCCCAGGAAGGCACGGTAGGCCGCGGGGCGATCTGAGAAGGCGTCTGTGTGCACATGCTGATTGTTGAGGTAACCCACATCCGACAGGAAACGACCGCCGCGCATCGAGAATCCATAAGGCATCGCCAGAGTCTGAATGAAGGCCTCTTCGAGTCCCACCTCGGTCTCGCCATCGTGCACCTCGATCACAGAGGTCAGCTTGCCATAGAACATGTCATCTATGTTGGCACTCAGGGCCAGCTCGGTGTGACCCAGACCAAAGCCCTCGACGCGCTCTGCCATGGGGCGCTCGGCGTTTTGATAATAACCATCGAGCACCGCACTGATGGCTGGGTTAGTCAGGCTAGGATCCGCCGCAAAACTTAGACTTGGTAAACAGGCACAGGCAAGGGCAACCGCCGACAGGCGGGCATTGAAATTAATCATAATGTCTCCAAAAAACAGCTAAACAACTCCGCCACCTATGGGCGCAGAGTATTAATTATCTTGAGTCTTTGAGGTATTACGATTGTGCGGGCGGGGCGCGGCTCTGGAAGTAGTCGACATGGACGGTGGCAAGGGCCGTGGGTTCGCGCAGCGGCACTTCCACCGTAAGGCTAGGCAGGCTAAAGCTGAACTCACCGACCGGCAAGACACTATTTAGCTGCAGTTTTTGAATACACAGGGTGCAGTGTGTGGTGGCGCCCTCGTCCAGATGTTCCAGGCTATGGGCAGGCGCAAGCACAGACAAGCAGAACAATATAGCACTTAGCCATATCGCCACTCCTCTTACTTTTCCTTTTACCGACATTGCCATGGGATCTACTGGACGCATTCAAATTTCGACCAAGTTTAGGGATACGAGTGATGAAGTCAAGCCAGAATTGGCGGTAGCTCGGGCTGGAATGTAACAAAAGTTATGAAAAAGTTTTACTTAAGTGCCAGCCTAAAGCGTGGCCCACATCACGGCCAGATTGGCTAAAATTAAGTCTGACTTAAGTTAGTGACACTAAGATGACAACTAAATTGAGCGGCTGCTTTGAGCAACCGACTCTCCCCATTCAAGGTTTAAAGGAAATGCTCTCTATGAAGGAATTTTTTCGCGAAAATTTCAAACTGCTGTTCTGGACTGCGATCTTCTTTGTCGCCATCCTGGGCGGGATCTATTATGTCGAAACGGCGCTAGAGGCGCAGGTTCAGGTCGTAGAATAACGACTCGGGTAATAACACCAGAATAACGATTCGGCTATCAGATGAGCTAGGCTCTAGGCCTAGCTCAGGCACGGCATCATCTCTGCGGGCTCACACAGCCACGCCCCTCAACGATACTTCTGTCTGTGCTCGCTGTCGTCCAGCACTTGCCGCGGCGGTGCCTGGGTCACCTTGAGGTGATCCATCATGTGGCTAACCAGTAGTATCATCACGGCAAAGATCGCCACAGGCGTGGTCAGGTTACGCCACTCAGGCCAAAAATAGCCCACGACCAGCATCACCAGCCCCAGATAGAAACCCAATATCTTCAATCGCATCAAGGTGGTACTTCGCCCCAACCAGGCCTCGCAGTGAGGACATTGGATCTGGGCATCTAACCCCTTGCCTCGCTGGGCGGCCACCTGCTGGGCGCGAAAGGAGTGACTACAGTGAGAACACAGCACAACAAACTCTCAAATAACGGCAAAGAGTGCTAGTCTATCAGATTGCGCCGCAGCGCGTTGCGAATTTACAGCGCAGATGGAACAGATTATGATTCCAGCCATTAGCTAACACAGGACGGATAATATGTTACGCACCCTAGCCTTGGCGCTGGTGACAGTGATGGCGCTTGCCCATCTCCCAGCCGCCGCCGATGAAGCCCTCCAACCCCCTCAACCCCTGACCGAACTGACTCAACTGCAACAGACCATAGATTCAGACACTGCTAAACTAGGCAGCGCCAACGGCGAGATGAAGCAGTTCATCGAGTATCGCATCAAGGAACACGCCAACCAGATTCATGACAAGTTCAAGCTGCTGATGAGCCAGCAACCACTGGATAAGGCACAGCTGCTGCCGCTGCTACAGAAGCATCTGGCCTTCATCGACAAGGTGGCCGACTACTACGCCGCCGATATAGAAGAGTTCAAGCAACAGCTTGGCAGCGACAATGACACCGGCATCATGTATAAGCTGGCCATGCGGGATCGCCAGCGCGACGAGATCCTCAATGCCAAATATGAAACCCTTACCTGGTTAGACTCCCTAGGCAAAGACACCCAGGCGATCAAGACCCAGCTGACAACCCATCTGCTCAAGCGCTCCGACATGCTCAACAGCCTAGTGCATTTCACCCAGGACAAGCTCAAGCTGGCAGTAGACGAGGCGGCCAAGGCGGGTAAGGATGTCACTGCTGAACAGACCGCCCTGGTCACCAACCTTAACGAGCGACTCAACCTGACCAGCGCCAGCCTGTCGGTGGCGATCGAGCTTCTCGATGCCCTGAGCCAGGACACCACGGCGCTCAAGCAGACCCTGTTCAGCATCTCGGGGGATATCACCCAGGACGTGCTCAACGTCGATGTGGCAAGCAACCTGCTGGATCAATGGTGGAACAAGGCCAAGAGTCAGGCGCTGGACAACGGCCCAGGGTTGCTGTTCAAGCTGTTCATCTTTTTGCTTATTCTCTTCCTGGCCCACCTGGCCGGCAAGGCGGTGCAGCGTATCGTCAAGAAGATGGTGAGCAACTCAAAGCTCAAATTCAGCAAGCTGCTGCAAGACTTCTTCGTCTCCCTCTCCGGCAAGACGGTATTTGCACTGGGTCTGATGATCGCCCTGTCGCAGCTGGGCTTCGAGCTTGGGCCGCTACTGGCGGGCTTCGGGGTCGCGGGTGTCATCATAGGTTTCGCCCTGCAAGACACACTGTCTAACTTCGCCTCGGGCATGATGATCCTCATCTATCGTCCCTACGATGTGGGCGACCTGATCAACGCCGCGGGCGTGACGGGTAAGGTGAGCCAGATGAGCCTGGTCTCCACCACCATCAAGACCCTGGACAACCAGCGACTGATCATCCCCAACAACAAGATCTGGGGCGATACCATCAACAACATCACGGTGGAACATCAGCGCCGCGTCGACATGACCTTCGGCATAGGCTACGGAGACAACATAGAACAGGCCGAACAGGTACTGCGCGGCATAGTCGATGAACATCCTAAGGTACTCAAGCAACCTGAGCCGACGGTGAAGCTACACCTGCTGGGCGAGTCTTCGGTGGACTTCGTGGTGCGTCCTTGGGTGAAGCCGGAAGATTACTGGGATGTGTACTGGGACATCACCCGCGCGGTGAAGATGCGCTTCGACCAGGAAAGTATCTCGATTCCTTTCCCGCAGCGCGACGTGCATATTTATCAGACAGAAAAATAGTCGCTTACATAAAAACGCCTGCAATTGCAGGCGTTTTTTTATCTAGCTAGAACAAGAGCCGATAACCCACCAGCCTTAGGCCAGTCCGGTGATCTCACCCTGCTCATCGATATCTATGTTGAGGTAGCCGGGTCGTATCCCCAGCCCAGGCATGGTCATCACCTTACCCACCAGCGCCGTGATAAAGCCGGCACCGGCATTGAGTTTCAGCTCGGCGATAGGCAGCTCAAACCCTTGCGGCGCCCCCTTGAGCTTAGGATCATGGCTGACCGACATGGGGGTCTTGGCGATGCAGAGCGCCAGCTTTTCGAATCCCTGGCGTTGCAGCTGAACCAGCTGCGCCTTAGCCTTATCGGATAAGCTGATACCGCTGGCGCCGTAGCCAGCCTCGGCGATGGTCAGCAGCTTAGCCTCTATGGACTGCTTGGTCTCATAGAGATAACGGAACTGACTGGCCTGCTCGGTAGCGCGCACCACGGCCTCGGCCAATGCCACCGCGCCTTCGGCGCCCTCGCTAAAGGCTTCGCAGACTTCACAGGCAAACACCCCCTCTTGCAATACGCGGGCCTTAAGCCAGTCCAGCTCCTCCTGGGTATCCTCGGCGAAGCGGTTGATGGCCACCACCAGCGGCAGGCCATACTTGGCCACGTTGCTTATGTGCCAGCTTAAGTTAGCATAGCCGGCGGCGAGCTTATCCATCTCACTCCCCGCTTGGGGATTGTGGGACTTGAGCGCCTTGACCGTCACCACCAAGACCGCCGCATCTGGCGCATTGCCCGACTGGCGCGTCTTGATATTACAGAATTTCTCGAAGCCCATGTCGGAGCCAAACCCCCCCTCTGTCACCACAATATCCGCCAGCCTCAGGGCGATATCGTCGGCGATGATCGAGGAATTACCGTGGGCGATGTTGGCAAAGGGTCCTGCGTGGATCAGACAAGGGGCACCGCTTAGGGTCTGCATCAGGGTCGGCGAGATGGCCTGACTCATGATGGCGGTCATGGCGCCGGCCACACCGAGATCTTCGGCGCTGATATAGTCGCCCTGCTTGTTCTGTGCCAGCACGATACGGCCGATGCGGGCACGCAGATCCTTGAGATCCCGGCTCAGCGCCAGGATCGCCATCAACTCGGAGGCGGCACTGATATCGAAGCCCCCCTGATGCACAGGGCCGTTGACCTCACCCAGGCCGACCGTGATGGTGCGCAGGCTGCGCTCATTCTGATCCACCACCCGGCGCCAGAGGATCTTGTCGGGGTCTATATCTAAGGGCGCTAACCCAGATTGCTCGCGAAAGGCATCACTCCCTAAACGCTGCTCATGATAGAGGCGGGCATCAATGGCCGCAGCAGCCAGATTATGGGCACTGGTCACCGCATGTATGTCACCGGTCAGGTGCAGGTTGAGATCTTCCATGGGCACCACCTGGGCCAGGCCACCACCGGCGGCGCCGCCCTTGATGCCAAACACCGGGCCCATGCTGGGCTGGCGGATACAGGCGCAGCTCTTCTTGCCGATCGCCTGCAAGCCCTGTGTCAGGCCGATACTGGTGACCGTCTTGCCTTCACCGAAGGGGGTCGGTGTTACCGCAGTAACTATCACTAACTTACCATGTTTGTTATCTTTAATTCGGTCAGCGATAGCCAGATCGACCTTGGCCTTGGTCCTGCCATAGGGGCTTAATTCGTGGGGCAAGATCCCGAAGGCAGCGGCGATCTCTTCTATGGGTTGTAAGCTGGCTTGGCGTGAGATTTCGATGTCAGTCAGCATATAGCGCTCCTACAATAAATAAGCATGAAAAAAAGCGAGCTGGTGCGAATATAGAGCAAAAAATGGTCACAACAAACCTATTCATTGTCGACAATAGCTTTAATTAAGGATTTATGAATCTAAATCAATAAAATGATTATTAATGGAAAAAATTAATCCAAACGGAGCGGCCCATGAGTCAGCAAAGCTTTACATTTTCTCCCTTTATCGCCGGCTTCTGGCGTCTCGATAGTTGGCAACAGACGCCACAGCAGACCCTGGCGCTGATCGAACACTATCTCAGCCTGGGTGTAACCTGTATGGATCATGCCGACATCTATGGCGAGTACAGCTGCGAGGCGCTGTTTGGCCGCGCCCTGGCCCTCAAGCCCTCTCTTCGACAACAGATGCAGATAGTCACCAAGTGCGGCATCAAGCCCGCCTTTGCCTCCACAGCTGATCGCTACGTCAACCACTATGACACAGGCTATCAGCACATTCTCGCCAGTGTCGACAACTCCCTTAAGGCGCTGCAGGTGAATGAGATAGATCTACTGCTGATCCACAGACCGGATCCCCTGATGAATGCCGACGAGGTCGCCCAGGCCTTCGAGCAACTCTACCAGACGGGAAAGGTACGCCACTTTGGCGTCTCTAACTTCACCCCAGCCCAGTTCGACCTGTTGCAATCCCGCCTGGATTGCCCCTTGGTGACCAACCAGCTGGAGATCTCTCCCATGGCCATGCATACCCTGAACGATGGCAGCCTGGATCAGGCGCAGCAGTATCGCTGTCCGCCCATGGCCTGGTCCTGTCTCGGGGGCGGCGAGATCTTCCACAGCCAGAGCGAGCAGGCCGTTAGGCTACGTAAGACATTGAGCAAGATAGCCGCCGACCATGGCACAGACGATATCAGTCAGATCATCTATGCCTGGGTGATGGCCCTCCCCAGCCAGCCAAGGCCTATCATAGGTAGCGGTAATTCTGAGCGGATCAGCGCCGCCGTGGCTTCCGGCGAGATAACGCTCGACGGGCAGGAATGGTTTAGCATCTGGCAGGCCTCCACCGGTCACAGCGTGCCTTAGGACACTAAAAAGTAATTACCTTTCTGCACCAGAAACCAAAAAGCCAGCAATCTGCTGGCTTTTCTCTATCCATCTCAAACTTAGACTTAGTCTGAGAAGTTAGCTTTTAAGGAATTAGTCGTGAAACTTCACCTGACCGGTCAGGTGCGGCCTGCGTCCCTTGACGTCGCGCAGCTCGAACATCAGCCCCTCGGCGCTCTCGGTGTCGAAATCGAAGCTCACCTGGGCCGGCATGAGAAGTGGCAGCTTGAAGGCCACCTCTACTGTACAGGGCTTATCGCCGATCTCTGGCATCAGCTGGGCCACGCTTCTCGCCTTAGACCACATGCCGTGAGCCAGCACGCGATCGAAACCGAAACGCTTAGACAGCACGGGATGCAGGTGGATCAGGTTGTAATCGCCCGATGCCTTGGCATAGCGGCGGCCGAGATCTTCGCTCAACTCCCAGCTAACCGGATTCGACCAGCTCATTGGGCTTGCCTTGGGCGGACGCGCTCGCTTGCCGCCGCGATCGATACGGTAGAGATAGGTCGATAGCGACTCCCATACCAGCTCGCCACCGACGAAGGCCCGAGACACCAGCTCAAACTCCAGCCCTGAGTCTGTCATCTCGCTGCTGGTCAGCTCGCACTCGAGGTCATAGCGCTCATCGACGCTTGTGGTGCGATAGCGGGTAATGCTGTTCTTCAGATGGATCATGCCCAGCAAGGGGAAGGTGATCGCATCTAAGGTAAAGATGCTGGCATGCAGGCGAAACACCATGACATAGAGATAGGTCAACGGCAGCTGCTGACCATCGAACTCGAAGCCACATACCTTGGCATATTGGGCGACCTTGTCGGCGCGCACGGCCACCTGTGGACAGGTCACCTTAACATGGGGGAGAGGCTGCTCATCCCAGCCTGGCTTTCGGCCAAAAAAGATCTTGCGATAAAGTGATAACAACGACGGCATCGCCTTAAGTTCAACACAAATTTCTTTATTCACGCTATCCAAACCCTTCACACTTTACTCAGCCTAAAAATTGCAAGCCCGCGAGTATACCCCAAAATCACGCTTTTTACCTAAACCTTAAGTCTGTTTAATGCGCGTCGCCCCCGCCTATGGCAAAATAGCCCTCCTAATTTCAGTCAGCTTTTCCCATGGGCGTCACTCAGTGCAAGACAAAAACTTCGATGCATTAGCCGGTAAATTTGCCAAGAACATCTACGGCACCCCTAAGGGCGAGGTCCGCGCCGCCGTGCTGTGGCGAGATCTATCCCAGGCCTTGACTCAACTGCCAACTGGGCCGCTACGTATCTTGGATGCGGGCGGCGGCTTCGGCTTCTTCAGCCAGAAGCTGGCGAAGCTTGGCCATAGCGTCACCCTGTGTGATATCTCCAGCGAGATGTTGGCCCTGGGACAGGCGCAGATAACAGAGTATGAAAACGATAGCGGCGACAAGCTGGATATCACACTGCTGCACGCACCGATACAATCCCTGACCCGGGAAGAACTTGGCCAGTTCGACCTCATCCTCTGCCATGCGGTAGCCGAGTGGCTGAGCGATGCCAGGCAGACCCTGGCCGGTCTGACCCAGCTGTTAAAACCCCAGGGACTATTTTCCCTCATGTTCTACAACAAGGAGGCGATGCGCTTTCACAGCCTGATCTCGGGTAACTTCGACTATGTGGCGGCAGATTTTAAGGTGAAGAAGAAGGTCGGCCTCACCCCCAGCTATCCCCTGTATATCGACGATGTAAGGGCCTGGGTAGCCGATTGGCAGATGGAGCTGGTCACAGAGTCTGGCGTACGGGTGATCCACGACTATCTCAAGACCCACCAGCCCCCTAATGCCGATTTCAGCCAACTGCTGGAGATGGAGCTGCAATACTCGACCCACCCCGCCTACATAGGCCTGGGGCGCTACGTCCACTTCATCACCCGCAGGCAAAGATAGCTAGCTTACTAATCGAACAGCTCCACCTGACTCTCCCCCTGAGCGGTGACTATCTGTTTCAGATAGCGCTGCTCTTCGCTCATCATCTTACTGATTCGCTCAGGTGACAGTCGCATCAGCTTAACCTTGCCACTGTTTGGGTGAAACAGCACCTTGCGGGGCCAGGGGCCACCGAGATCTTCGCTCACAATCTCTATGCCCTCTGTCTTGAGGTAATTCTTCACGAAGTTGATGTTGGACTCGCCGACGTTCAACACACTGGCGGCCGTCATCTGTGCACCGCCGAATACCTTGGCCTTGAGGCGATTACGCATGCCGCCCAGGTTCAATATGTTGTTGATCAGCTGCTCCATGGCCCAGTTGCCGTAACGACAGGTATAGCTGGTCAGCTGATGCCAATCTTCATGGAGTTGCCGCTCGGGCAGCAGGAAATGGTTGAGGCCGCCTATGCCCAGTAAGGGATCCCAGATGCAGGCGGCGACACAGGACCCCAGGCGGGTGAAGATCAACTCATCGTGACCGGTGACATAGAAGTTGCCAGGATCGACGCGGGCCACCACGGCTTCGTGGCGGCTATCCCACTGACGGGGGATAGCCTCAAATTCGGATCGAACGGGGAAAAGGGTCGCCTCTGCCTGCATCTTGCCTCCCTGCATCGATGGGCCCTGCGCCCATCGATATCTCGGCTAACGTGTATCCTGCCTAACAGTATAGCCAAACGAGAGACACAGATGCCCTGCAGAGAGGCTTTAGTTACAGGTCGTCTGCCAGCAGTTTTGTACCTTGGTCCCTTCTAATTCAGCAAACTTGGCGGGAATCCCCTTATCCCCCACCACGTGACCGGCGCCAACCACCACAAATAGCGGCGATGGGCCATCTTGCTGCATCATCAAGGAGCCGATCTTGGCCGTCATCTGCTCGTTGCGCTGCCACAGCATCTTGTCGATAAGCTCCTTATCGCCATCGTGTAGCATCTGCCCCTGCATCAAGGCATCGAGCCCCGCCTCGTCGCCGCTGCGCCAGGCCTTAATCAGCTGCACCATCTCCTCGTCCGGCGCATCGATCGCCTCCAGCACCATTTCCCACTGAATCTGCGGGCTGAAAGAGGCCATCAGCTTAAACTGATACTCGGTACTCTCGAGCTCGATCACCGGGCGCGAACCGTTCTTGCTCAGCAACATCTGATCTACGCCCCACTTGGCCTGATAACCCAGGGAGGCGAAACGCATCACACTAAACTGCATCGCCTGCATCCAGGGGGCGTAGGGCTGCATGGGGGTGCAGATCTCACTACGGGTACGGCAGTATTCTTCCAGGCGCGCCTTGGTCTTGGCGTCGGCAGCCACCTGGTTCAAGCCATACTTGCGGATCAGCCCCATGATATCCGCCTTGTTGGTATCGGCCTCTACCGCCAGGGCGCCCGCCTTGGCAAAGGCCGATTCGATCTGCTCCGCCATGGGGTAGAAGTCGGCCTGGCCGATATGGACCGATCCTAAGAGATAGGTCTGTTTGCCTTGGTAAGTGATCTTATAGAAGGGCGGTTTATCATCACCGGCTGCCATCGCGCCGAGTGACATGATCCCTGTCAGTAGTAAAATCCCTATGTTTAATAAACGCGGTCGACTTGTTGCCATCAGGCTTGCCCCTTATAATTCGGCTAAATTTTTCTACACGAGGCAGTTATGCCACATAGTCACCTAATAGAGCAACTGAAAGAGAACCTGCAGTTGGCCTATCGTCAGGCCATCGACGCCGATGCCAAACTGGATGAGTTAAAGAAGGCCGGCCACGGTAAGTTCACCACCATCTTCACCCAGGATGAAGGCTTTACCTCCCGCAGCAACCGCTTCGGCCCCTATGTACAGGAGCTGGCCGACGAGATGACCAAGCTGCCAAGCCAAGGCGAAGATCTTGCCCCGGCGCTGGAGAGTTTCGTGCGTAAGCTAGGGGTACTGCTGCAGACCCTTCAGGCATTTAAGAGCCAAGCCAAGTAACGAAGCACCTAAGTAACTAAAGTAACCGAATGAGCTAGTAGGCTCATACTTTAGTGTCATATTGCTGTCATGGCCTGGCCATAGAATCGCCCTACTTTTCGTACGAGGCGAACCTGGATGACAGCAATCGACCTGAGCAGTGAACTGGATAAGATCATCGAGCGTGAGAAGATCCATGTGCTGTTTCAGCCCATCTTCAACATCAATAGCCAGAGGCTGCACGGCTTCGAAGCCCTGAGCCGGGGTCCAGAGCATAGTGCCCTCTTCTCCCCCGTGCCCCTGTTTCAGACCGCGGCTCACGAGGGACGCCTGTCGGAACTTGAAGAGATCTGCCGTCGTCACTCCATCAGGCAGTTCGACACCCGCGAGTTGCCGGGCAAGCTGTTTATCAACATCTCCCCCAAGGCCCTGCTTGAACCCAGCCACGCCAAGGGGCTCACCCTAGGCTTGGTACAAGAGCTTGGACTCTCGCCGGATCAGATAGTGATAGAGCTGTCGGAACAATACCCCGCCGACGATATCGATCTCCTGAAGGAGTGCCTCAACCACTACCGCAGCCAGGGGTTTCTGACCGCCATCGACGACCTCGGCACCGGCTATTCTGGGCTGAGGCTCTGGTCTGAGCTGGCACCGGACTATGTCAAGATAGACCGCCACTTCATCTACCAGATAGATCAATCACCGGTGAAACAGGAGTTTGTCCGCTCCATCATAGATCTCTGCCAGAGCCTGAGTTGCAAGGTGATCGCCGAAGGGATAGAGACCCAGGCCGAATTGGCACTGCTGACCCAGCTCGGCATCGTCTATTGTCAGGGCTACCTGCTGGGCCGCCCCCAGACTCAACCGACACAGACCCTGACGGCGATGGCGCCTCAGGAGGCCAAGCAGCGACAGACCCGCTACGCCGAATCGGCCGAAAGCCTGTCGACCCGCACCATATGTGTGACACCCGAGACCAAGTTGAAGGCCCTGAGCGCCCGCTTCGTGCGCTCGCCGCACCTGCAGGTGGTCGCCATCGTCGATACTGACCGGCAGCCTCTAGGGATAGTGGACAGGGCGCAGCTGATGGAGCTGTTCAGCACGCCCTATGGCCGTGCCCTGCACGAGAATAGTCCTGTGATTGAGGTGATGAATGACAAGGTACTCAAAGTGCCAGCCTGCATGCCGATCTCCGAGGTGAGTCAATGCCTGACCGCAGAACACGGCACGGTTGCACAACATTTCATGGTAATGCGCGACCAGCGACTGCTGGGAATTGGCCACACCAAAGATCTGCTACAACAGATCACTGAGCAGCGCATCAAGATGGCCCGTCACGCCAACCCCCTGAGCGGCCTACCGGGCAACATCCCCATTCAGGAGGAGCTGCAACGCCTGCGCCAACAGGGCCGCGCCTTCTATCTGGCCTACTTCGACCTGTGCCACTTCAAGCCCTATAACGATATCTATGGTTTCTGCCGCGGCGATGAGGTGATTCAAGCCGTGGCGAAGCGCCTGCAGCAACAGCTGGGCGGCGAGCACTTTGTCGGCCATGTGGGCGGTGATGATTTTGTGGTGATAGGCACAAGCCCGGCCATCATCGACGCATGCAGGCAGCTGCTGCGCGACTTCAACCAAGACAGAGAGGCTTTCTATAGCCCTGATGACTGGCAGGCACAAGGTGTGACGGCCGAAGACAGACAGGGGCAGAGGGTGACTCATCCCTTGATCAGCCTGTGTGTCGGCCTGCTGCCCCCAGAGGTGACCCGCTTTTGCGACGAGCAGGGGCTATCGACCTATAGTGCAGCGGCAAAAAAACAGGCTAAAGCCGCAATGAGTGGCTTTAGCCTGTTCACCCCCGCGCCCAACGACGCGGCAATTACTCTGTATCGACCGCTTAAACTCGCCTGAGAGGCTCTACAGCCTTAGAGTTTAGGCTGCACCGTCTTCTTCAACCAATCGTTGAGCATCTTGGACTCATGCCTGAGAGGCTTGTCGTTCATCACGCCTGTGGTGTGCATGAAGCTCATGTCTCTGAGCTTCTCATCGCCGGCAATCACCACCTGCTCACCGTCGAGTACCTGGTAACTAAAGGTCATTCGCGGCGGATAGATATCTTTGACCACGCGAATATCGTTGGGTGTCGCACCGAAGGTTGGGCGCACGTCTCCCGCCAGGTCCACATCGGTGACCACCAGCTCCAGCTTCTGGTTAGGCTTGAGCATCTTCTCGGCGGACTTGTTGAGATTCTTGGTCAGGGTCTCGAACACTCGCAGCTCATAGCGAGACTGAATGTCACCCACCGCCTTCACATCACGGTAGCTGTCCACATCCTGCCAGGTGATCTTAACCATACCTGTCTCGGTAACAGGGTTCTCTTTGGCTTCTTCGGCGGCAAGGTTGAGTGACACCAATGCCCCCACCAAGAGTAGAGATTGAAACTTCATATTTTGCCTCCTTAATCGCCCAAGCATGGGACACCAGTTGAGAGTCTTGTAACAACACTGAGTGTACAAAAGCTAACCTGAATATAGGCTTAATGCAAAAGCAAGGCGAGCCTTTTCCTTATCTTTCTATCTATTGGACAAGCGTGACTAACCCTTTTCTCCCAAGCCCACAGTTTTTAGTCGCCTTTGTATCAATTTGCTTCGAGCCTGGGATAAACTCTCAGAATAAACAGGCCCTAAGGTAAATCATGCAAAATCGATCTTCTCTGCTATTCGTCATCATCCTCTTTTCACTGCTGGCCGGCGCCCTCTATTGGATCGCCTTAGAGGAAGAAACCCAACAGGCTCCGGAAACCTGGTCAGCCTTCGTCTACGCCCATGGCTACAACTCGGGTCGCTACAAGAAAACCGATGACTTTGAGGATTACGAAAGTTGTAAGGCCTTCGCCACCGAGCAGGCCAAGGAACTTGGCGACGTCTTGTGGGAGTGTGGCCTCAGGTGTCGCTTCGACAATAGCCGCCAGGGGTTTCAGTGCGAGACCATGCAAAACCATCAATAGCCATAGTCAGAGCCATAGTCATAGTCATAGTCATAGTCACTGTCTGTTTTTTGTTCAGCTAAGGTTCAAGCAATAACCATTAACATAGGTATCAATGAAACGGCAGCATCACTCAGGCGGCAGCAAGCACAGCCCCAGAGACAGGCCCAGATACCGACAACAGATTGAACTTAAGCACTGACAGGAGCCATGACTATGAACAAGCTAACCCGCACAAGATTCTCTGGCAGATTCGCCCTATTGGCCACGCTAATCCTAGGTTTCGCCTTTATCTCAGGCGCCAATGCTAATGAAATTAGCGACAGCGAACGTGCCGCGGTAGAACAACACTTCCAGATTCTGGACCAGCAGCAAGAAGCGAGCGACAATCAGACACTCGACACCTTCCAGGCTGACCTAGACAGCCAGCTGGAGCAGGCCGAAGAGGAGTTTATGGAAGGCGCCTGCGCCGAACATGAACTGCAGTTCGATAGCGATAGCCAGGTCTGCTACTAAACCAGCCTTACCGAGAGGTCGCTAGAAAGGAAACAACTGAAACAGCTGAGGGTAAGTCGCCTTCAGCTGTTTTTTCTTGTGCGAGAACTTCTTACCCTGAGGCGTCGCCTGTCCAGACGGCACAAAGGGTAGCTCCTCGCCGGTGCGATCTTCATAGATCTGTCCCGCGATCAGATCGTAATCCTCCACGAAGGGATAGGCATAACCATCCTTCTCAGGCCAGGCGGGCAGCTCAGCCAAGGCATCGGGGTCGAGTAGCACTCGCTCGAACCACTCCTGTCCCAAGGAGATCAGAAAGGCACGAAACTCGGCAAAGCCATATTCGCTATCACAGCCCGTCACTATGTAGGCGGCGCCCCACAGTGACCAGAGGTAAGATCGGCGCATCTGCTGCGAGAAGAACTTATCGAAAGCCGCCAAGTCTTGGTTGTCAAGTTCATTCAGTTTCGCCTTCAGCTCCGCCGCCAGGCTCTCCTGATCTTGTTCAGGCTTGCTGCGGGTAACTAACTGCCAAAATTCATTCTCGTTCATGTTCTTCTCGCGCCGGAAGCGGCTTAACTTTTAGAGTAACCTAAGTAGTTGACTCTGATGGATTGAATTACTGTTCGACTCCAACCGGGCAGCGGGCGTTACACTCGCCAAAACACCTGACCAGGCGGAGGCCACATCTTACCCTAAGTCGGGCCTGCTGGCAGTATGGCCATAGCAATTTAGACAAAGCACTGGACATAGAGGTAAAGCATTGGACTAAGTTGCGCCATTTTTCTACACTGCGGGGCAAATCATTCACCCAAGAGCCAAGATGAACCGACCAAGTCCGAGCATACTGCTACTGATCGCTTTCTATATCCTTATTGCCATTCTCGCCGGCTGGCGCGCCCTGGACAGCCAGACCCTAGATCTCTTTACCCTGGGTGTACTCCCCGTGCTCATCGGCCTCATCGCCCGCACTAGCTGGGCGAGCCTAGTGCTTAAGATCTATATCGGCATACAGACCCTAGGATTCACGGCGCTGGGTGCCACGGCGGTTATCGCCTACCAGATCACCCCGGAAGACGTTAAGGTGGTGGTACGCGGTCAGGAGCTGCCTATCTGGGCCATCGCCCTAGTAGTCATCGTATTACTGAGTTTTCAGTGGTATATGGCATTCTCTAAGGGGCTGAAACAATACCTGCCACAGGCAGCGCAAGCCAGCGACAAGAACAAGGCCTAACTCTTCCCACGGGGAGGTTTATAGCCTGTCACCTCCCCAGGCCTTATCTGACAGGCCTTTGTACCAATCCAGTCAAAACCGGGGCGTTTTCTGCTACCTCAAGGGTAAATTTTTACTGAATTTGACTGAAAGCACCCTTTCGACGCATAAAACCGCTTTCAATATAGGGATGCTTGTGGCATGTTAAGTTCAGCAATTGCAAGTATCTAATGTAATTGGTATTACTAAATCTACGGAAAGAAGAGACTATCCAAATGAATAAAACTGAACTTGTTGCAAAAATAGCGGAGAACGCTGAACTCACTAAAGCTGAAGCTGCTCGCGCCTTAAAGTCTTTCGAAGAGACGGTAGCGGAAGCGATGAAGAACGGCGAGAAAATCTCTATTGTAGGTTTTGGTTCTTTCGAGACCACTAGCCGTGCAGCACGTACAGGCCGCAACCCACAAACGGGCAAAGAAATTCAGATCCCAGCGGCTGTAGTACCTAAGTTTAAAGCCGGTAAGACGCTAAAAGACAGCGTAAACTAAATCGGTATTTAATCCGTCGAAAAACCTCCTCCATGGAGGTTTTTTTATGCCCTCTCTTAGTGCATCCTCTGCCTCATTTTTAGTCAAACCCTTGCTTCTTTCTAACGCAAGCAAAATAACCAACTGAAATATAACAGATAAATATTTGGCACGCTCTTCGCTATAGCTTGTACGCGGCCTGACAATACTCATAACAACAGCCAGGGCCGCTCCCATAGACCAATAAGAAGGAATGAGTATGAAACAAGCATTGCGAACCCTAAGCCTACTCGCGGGCACCTTGATGGTTGCATTACCCGCCAGCGCTAGTGTCACGGGCAACATAGGCGCGACCTCCAACTACTTGTGGCGCGGTGCCACGCAGACGGGAGACGCGCCCGCGGTTCAAGGCGGCATAGACTTCGAACACGACAGCGGCCTCTACCTCGGAACCTGGGCGTCCAATGTGGATTTCGGCGACGACACCAGCTATGAGATCGACTTCTACGGCGGCTACGCTGGCAGCATAGGGGAAGAGTTTGGTTATGACATCAGCTACCTCTACTACGCCTACCCAGATAGCGATTCGAGCATAGACTTCGGTGAAGTGACTCTGGCCCTAAGCTGGAAATGGTTCAGCATCGCCTATTCACAGGTGGTCAATGCCGATAGCGACGTGGCAGCGGATCCCTTCGATGAGAAAGATCTTAGCTATATCGACGCCGGTGTCAGCTTCCCACTGTCTGAGACCCTGTCTATCTCGGCTCACTATGGCTACTCCAGCGGCGACGTCGTCAATGCCTGGTTCGATACCGACCACTATGCCGACTACTCACTCTCTCTGGATAAGGAAACCGACTTCGGTACCATCTCCTTCCTGGTCAGCGATACCGACCTCGAGGGTGACGATCCGAAAGTGGTCGTTGGCTACAGCTATAGTTTCGATTTGTGATCTAAATTTAAATGAGTTGCCGCTAAATTAGCCGGCAACTCACTATTGTCCTGAAATTATTTCATTTAAAAACCGCAACTTAAAATCCATCCGTCCACCGAACCACACAGAGTTTGTCCACAAAACCGACAAATACAATTGTGTTAACTCGATCAAACAAAAATCGAAAATCCCCTGCTATTTTTCTCATTAGCGCTCGCTAATGTGCTCAGGCCTTAGGACGCTATACTAGCTAACGCTTTGACCCAGTTAACTTTATGTTAAAGCGGCTCAGTGCTAAGTAGCACCAAATGAGTGCTCAAGCACTTTATTTGACGAGGATTTCACTATGGCTCAGTTACTCGATGTTATTCCGAACGATGCTGAAATCGAAGCGATCACAGCACCCAAAAACCCTAAGGCCGCCTGTGAGCTGCAACACAGGCGGGAAGTCAAACGTCGCCTGGAAGAGTTACTCGAAGAGGCAGCCCTCAAACGCGCCATGGGTGGTGATTTCTACTGAAACCCAGAGATAAGGGTAGGTAACGCCTACCCTGATTAGGTCAGCTCGCTTGGCAACGTACCACCTTAGTTAGGCTATTTGCCAACGCCTGCAACTGCTCGACTCGCTTGGTCAGCTGCTCCCCAGCGAGCGCCACCGACTCAGACACCTGATTGGTATCCACCACGCTGGATGCCACTTCACAGCTGGCGCTATTGAGTTGCGTCAGCGCCTCTCCTTGCTGGGCCATTAACACCGCCATTTGATTAACGTCGTGAACAACACTGGCCACCTGTTCGATAATCTGCGTCAGCTCCTCCGTGCTCTGCGCTATCACCTTCTGTCCTTGTAACACCTCGTCACGACTGCTTCCCAGCAGCTGACGTATCTCGACCGCAGACTGATCGCTCTTGGCCGAAAGCTCTCTGACTTGCTCGGCAACCACGGCAAAGCCTCGTCCATATTCGCCGGCCCTGGCCGCCTCAATTGCCGCATTGAGTGCGAGTAGATTAGTCTGTTCCGCCACAGACGTAATGAGGTCGGCGACCGAGACGATTTCCTGGTTGCTTCTTAGTATCGCCGCGATGGCACTGGTCGACGCCTCTAAGGATTGGGCGCTATCGGTCGCCCGGCGATCGATAGATTGGCAGCGCTCCCTCAGCTCTGTCATAAACTGCTCTGATTGCCGCATGTCTTGGGCCATCTGCGACACCTGTTGACTCATCTGCTCTGCCGCACTGGCCTGAGAGTCACAATTCACATTAAGCTGAGTCACCTGCCGGTGAAGATCCGAGGCTTGGACGTCTAGCGCAGAGGCAACACAGGACAGCGCCGAGGCATCCTCACTCGCCTGAGTCAACACCTGTCCAAGGCGCTGCTCGCCTGCCTGCGCCTTAGCGGCGCTCGATTGCACACTCTGCTGTGCTTCGGCCTGGGCCTGGTTGGCCCTATGCCGGGCGGCGCAACTATAGCCTTGCGCCACCACGATCACGACCAGAGGAAGTATCATGCCACTCCAGGCCTCGACCGCCTCCCCCGTCTCAGACAGCGCTATGGTCACCACTATCTGCTGCTGCAAGCCTAACTGCACCATGACAGCCGATAGGCCGATGACGATAAGACTCCACACAGTCGCCATGGTTAAATTGGCGGTCAGATAGAAGGCGATAATCAACACGGCAACCCAGAGGCTTTGACTCGAGGCAAGGATCCCTCCGCCCTGATAGATGACGTTGAGGGCGTGCAACACCATGCCAAAGAAGCCCAGATTTAACGCCAGATTTATCTGGCGTAGAAAACGAACCGTCGCCGCCGCCATTACCTCGACAGAGATAAAGATCATCGAGGTGATCATCAGCAAGCTATGGGGCTGCTGTGCCCATTTGATCAGGCTATATAGCCCGGTAAACAGGCATAACAGGGTGAAGAAAAGCAGGGTTTCGACCAAACGAACCTGATCATTATTCCAATGATGATGCTTGGGGAAAAACAACTGATGCCAGATAGCGAGTGGGGTCATAGGCTTAGATCTCCTGCCTGCAAACGACTCGAGGTGAGAAATAAGTCAGCCTGTTGCCAATTCACATGATGCCCTATTGCAACCACCGGGTGAACAGGAGTGGCTCATCGCCGCGGCTCAGCCTCATCACGAGCCGAGCCACGTCTGATGGAGCATCACATGATAGCCGCAACAGGCCGACTCAAGACTTACCCCTTTAACATCTCTTTCTTAAGACCCTTATCGGTTGGGTTATCACCCAACCAGATCGCCAGCACGGCCTTACGAAAATCCTCACCACTGGTCACAGACAACTGCTGACCATTTTTATAGCTGACAATGCCGGTACCGGGCACACTCACCAGGGTAAATTGATCCCCCTCTTTAATCGGCTCGGCAAAGGTCGCGATAAAGGAGGTGATGCTCTCGGCAATGGCACTGGTGTCGCCGTCGGTCGCCCGCTCGAATCCATCATGCATCGCCTCCGTCATCTTCTCAGAGGTGATCATGCCAGAGGTAATATTGAGCCGAATCGCGGCAATCTGTTCGCCATCAAGCACCATGGCTGCCTGCTCTGTCTGGGAGACCGTATACAAGGACCCCACATACAGATCCATGAAGAACTTGCTGCGAACACCCGCACCATTGAGCTGTAGCACCTGCTCTTGAGAGGTCATGGTCTCGGCGACATCGATACCTGCAACCTCGACAGCCGACACAGATGTGGTACTCAGTAACAGTGCTCCGGCCAATAACAAGCTATGTTTATTCATTTGTCACTCCGTCGATATCCAAGTCATGGCGGTTGCCTAAGCCATTGCAGACCAGCCGCACACGACACAATTAAAAAGGCACTAGCGCCGAACTGGGGAGCAAAACGCTAGTGCAAAGGGCACCAGCTAGAATGCGTGGTTATACTCGATCCAGTAGCTGTCATCTGTGCTATCACTATTGTCTGTCTTATAGTTCACACGAATGTTCTGACGCTTGTTCATCTGATAAGCCACCGAGATCTCTCCATTGAAACTGGCCATCTGTAATCCACCATCCATGATGTCATCACTCCAGCCTTTACCTTGAATTTCATCGGTATAAGAGGCGCTCACCAAGGTCCACCAGTGCTCGTTAAAGGCATAACGGGCGTAAACCATACCGGTCAAAATCAGTGAAGGGACGTCGATACCACTGCTGGACACGGCTGTGCTAGCAGCCATGTCAGGCGGCAAGATCTGCGACATGTTGTCTTCAACCACCACGGCGCCGGCATAGAGAATCGGCCAGATGTAGAAACTGTCGGTCACAGGAATCGTCATCACAGGGCCTGCCTGAATCACGGCCATATTGCCGTAGAAGGGATGATCCGCCAGGATGGCATCGACCGACCAGCCTGTACCATTTGTGGTATTGATAGTTCCGTAACGCATCCGGTACGATCGCTTGCTGGTTTCATCGTTAAAGGTGGGGATCATGCCGTATTCGGGATGGGCCACCATGCCGGTAAATTGCTGTGTCTTATCCCCCTCATTGAAGATGTTTTTCGCCTCGAAGATCACCCCTGTCTTCTGTCCCGAGGTCGCCGTCTTTTCCGACAACATCAATTGCGCCTTAAAGTTGGCACCTTCGCTGCCATAAGACGCTCCCAGTGAGGTATACACATCCGTTGGGTTAGACATATCGATGTCGGCATCATCTGCCGCCATCGCATTGAAACCACAAGCCATTGACGCCACCACAGCAACACTTAAAAGATGCTTTTTCATAATTGACTCCATCGTCATCATTTGATCTATTTGTTTTAAAAATCGGTTTAAATCACTTGTCGTATTGCGGCGGTTAACTTGCCGCAGCCAATGCCTGACGGCGCTTCCACTTACCGGTGAAGAAGACATAGGCATATGCACTGTTGATCACAAAGCTTGCTGCACCGGCGGCGAGCATAAGCTCATCGTTACGTGGCATAGGCACCACATTGCTTTCATACATAAATGGGCAACTGAAGTAGTACATAAAGGATCCAGCCAGCGTGAAGGCACGGGCTTGCAACCAGGTTCCTTTCTTGATGAACAGGGCCGGTAGCGTCGCGGCGATCAGCACCATCATCTGAGCCGTTGCAGACCCCGGGAAGTTGAGGTAGACGAAGACGATATTCCAAACGTCGTAGGCAATAATCCAGAAGGTGGTCATTGCCGGCCAGATCATATCTTGCTGCTTAGACTTGTCGGCGAAGATCTGCGCCCAGCCCGCCAACGTGATGATGGACAACACGCCGCCAATGGCGTTGAGGATGTTAGCCAGGTTACCCATGCTAAAGTCCTGCATGACGGCTTCGGAAATGTTGATAGCGAGGAAAGCGGCAGCACCAAACTTGGCCCACTTCATATCCCCTATCTTGGTAAAGCGGATCAGGGTAAATAACGCCGCGGCGCCCACCACAGAATAGAGCTTGACCCACTTGAACCAATAGGTCACACCATAGCTAGACCACAATGGAATCAATACGATGGGAAGAATGAACCACAGCAGATAATTGCTGTATTTAAAGCGGCGACACAGCTCGTTAAGCAGCATCAAACCAATCAGCACCAAAAACACATGACCGAAGGCGCGGTTTTGATACCACTTGTGAATGTTAAAGCCGTCTCCATCCAGACTAAAGCGCATGGTTTCCGCTTCGACGAAGCTGATCTGCGCGCCGTCAAAGTCGGTGATCAAATCTCCAGGCTGACTGGTGATTGTCAGCTCATGACCCGACAATGCCCAGTGTTGAATCTCGCTATGGTTAAAGCCACCCGACTGCTTAGTGACCTCAACCGTGTCGTCACTGCCAAATTCGAGACGATAGAACAGGCTGCCCTCGCCTGGCTTGCCATCCCGTGTTCCCTGCCAAACCTGCCCCTGAATATTATCCAGATGCGATGTCGCATCTAAGGAATCGTCTGCATGAGTTACTGTGCTACAAAGCAGCAATAACATGGCAAACATAGTGCTGATTATCTGTTTCACCCTGAGTTTCATAATTTCACTCTCTCAATCGTGATGCTTAGATGAGGGGCGCCACCTAGCGGCGCCCTAAGGTCTTAAGCCGTGGTTAGTCGTTGCTGTTTTTCCGGCGTGTCTTTGTAGTACTCATTAAGCATCGGCGGCTCGTTGTCCCCGGTCGGCGGCTCACCTGTTGGGCTAGTGCGTTGCTTATTGAAGTACCAGATGGCAAACGGAACGTGCATCGCCAGGTTGATCGCGCCCCACGCCCACAGCACTGTGTCGTTGGCCCAGCTGGACGAGTCCATTACTGGCGTGAAGATGTCGGCATTGGCACGTACCAAGATGTGGAAGGCTAAGGTGTACACTCGGGCGATGATGTAGAGCTCGGGACGCCCCTTGATGATGGGGTACAGCTCCGCCGCCATTAAGATACAGAAGGAGCTGGCGAAGTAGCCTGGGTTCTCGCCAAACACAAAGGCCAGGTTCCAGGTGGTGTAGAGGAAGTTCCATGCCGCAGTCGAATAGAACAAGAGATCATTGGGCTTGTCTCGACCTATCACCCAATACATGCGTTGACCATTCTTATAGCGAGGGAAAGGAATCGTGATACAAAGAATCACGCCACAGATCGCATTGAAGTAGTTTGCGGTGGCAAAGTCTTTAGCCGTCGCCTCGGCAATGTTGAGGAAGAGTACGGCATACAAGACCTTGAGTACCCAGTCTCCCCTGAAAAACGCCAATACCCTGTTAGGGTTGTCGTAATAGAGATAAGCAATTCGAGCGCCACCCACCACGATAGCAGTGGGGATGAGAACACTCACGGTTTTCGCCCAACGGAACCAGCCGTCGAGGTTATCGGCCCATAAGGGCGCGGTAAGCAATGACAACAGCCAAAATGCTGCGGTTAAACGAGGTGTACGGCGCATGCCTTCCACCAACACGAGCAAGAACACTATGTATCCGCTCATCGAAACAACATATTGCCAGACAGGTATGTCCATAACGCCTCCTGAGTTAATTTGATTCAGGTTGAGGTCTAAAACGACGCTATCCTGAACAATTTATAGAGCAATTACTCTAAATTAGAGTCTTTACTCTATTTTTTCTTTTCTCGACTTAATGAGAGCGACCTCACATTGCGGTGAAGATCAGGGGGACAGATGTGAACGTTTTGCAACAGGATGTGATCTCGATAACAAAGTGGATAAGATTTATTTAATGAATGATAAGCAAATGTAAAAAATGCCATTTGCCAATAGATGCTGAAAGCAAGAGTCAAGAGTCACAGCTATAGGACAGTACGAACAACTCATATAAAATCGTTTATAAACATAAAGATAAAACCGAACCCTCATTTGTCATTAGAAAAATTTGGCTGAGGTGCAGGGCTCTAAAGTGAGGTGGGAGTAGACACAAGCGATTTACGCTTTAGAGGCTGAAAGTATAGTTTCTAGCAAAAGATGCCCAAACGAATCCCCAAACTCAGGCTCTCAAGTCAAAACAATGTTAACAAGATTGGCGGTTTTCAACGCACTGCCTGACTAAAGTCGAGCATCGCAGCAGAAGAAAAGAAAGGGCCTAGACTAGGGTTTCTTTAGGTTATGACAATCGGTCTGCACTCACTTGAGTCAGCCATCACAGAGTCCGGCATTGTTCTAAATAACGAAAAATAGTGCAGATTATTCGGTCAAAACATGACTCGACCAGCCTGATTCGATGACACTAGAGCACCAGTTCAGGCGCTAATAAACCTAAGTACACCTGCGAGCTGCAACACAGGCGCCAAGTCAAATACCGCCAGTAGGAGGCACTCCAAGAGACGACCCCTCAAACGCAAGGGTCAAAGATTCCCCTTCTACCCAGGTTAAATTGGTGTAAGATTAAATTCAGCACATAACTTGTTGATAGTCATAATTCTTCCAAGCAGTTCGTCTGCAAGAGGTCATCATGACGCTGAGCAAATCCTTACGCCTTCTCGCCCCACTGCTCCTGCTGCTTAGCGGCTGTCAGGGCGCCGAACCTCCCCAGGCACTAGGTACGCTGGAGCGTGACCGGGTACTCCTGCGCGCCACCACCTCAGAGATCATCACGGCCTTACCTAAACGCGAAGGCAGCCAGGTCACCGAAGGCGACTTGCTGCTACAGTTCGACACCCGCAAACAGGCGGCACGAGTTGCCAACGCCCAGGCCCAGTGGCAGAAGGCCCAGGCCTATCTGCTCAGGCTCACCAATGGCGAACGCCCAGAGGATATCGCCAGCGCCCAGGCTAATCTGGAGCGTGCCACCGCCGCCATGGTTCAGGCGGAGAAGACCTATCGGCGCATCGACAAGCTCAAACGCCAGAATCTGGTGAGTCAGCAGGAGCTGGATCAGGCTGTCGCCAGCCGGGATCAGACCATAGCCGAACACAACGCCGCTAATGAGGCCCTGAGCAAGTTGATCGTCGGCGTGCGCCAGGAAGATATTCAGCAGGCCCAGGCGGCTCTGGATGCCGCCGCGGCCGAGCTGGATCTGGCGCGGCAACTGCTGGATGACCTCAGCATTACGGCGACCCGCAGCGGCCGCCTCGACAGCCTGCCCTTTAATCTGGGCGAGCGGGTGCCCGCCAACGCCGTAGTAGTGGCGATTCAGGCCGACAAGGCCGCCTATGCCAGGGTCTATATTCCCGCCCCCGCCATGGCCAAGCTCGCCATAGGGATGCAGCTCAAGGTGCATGTCGACGGTCAGAAGCAACCCTTTAACGGCACACTCCGCTGGCTCAGCAAGGAACCGGCCTTCACCCCCTACTACGCCCTGAATCAGCAGGACAGGTCTCGCCTCGTCTATCTGGCGGAGTTCGAGCTCGACGACACGGCCCAGAGTCTGCCCACGGGGATCCCCGCCCAGGTGGAGCTGCCCTGATGCCGTCAAATGCGGAGCTAGCCATAGATGCCCGCGGCGTCGATAAGCAGTTTGGCAAACTACGAGCGGTGGCCGAGCTGGATCTACAGGTGCAGAAGGGCCACATCTACGGCTTTCTCGGCCCCAATGGCTGCGGCAAGTCCACCACCATACGCATGCTCACCGGCCTATTGACCCCAACACGGGGCGAGATCAATGTGCTGGGCATGGCCATCCCCCAACAGGCCGAGGCGCTGAGGCGGCACATCGGCTATATGACCCAGAAGTTTTCCCTCTACGAAGACCTAAGCGTCAGAGAGAACCTGCAGTTTATCGCCGACATCTATGGCTTGGGCGTCAGGGAGAGTAAACGCAAGATAGATGAGCTGACGGCCACCTATCATCTCGACGCCCAGCGCCAGCAGCTCGCGGGCACCCTCAGCGGCGGACAGAAACAGCGCCTGGGGCTGGCCTGCGCCTGTATCAACGAGCCCGAGCTGCTGTTTCTCGACGAACCCACCTCGGCGGTAGATCCCCAGAACCGCCGTGACTTCTGGGAGCAGCTGTTCGATCTCTCCGATCGCGGCACCAGCATATTAGTCACCACCCACTACATGGATGAAGCCCAGCGCTGCCACCAACTGGCGATCATGGAAAGCGGCCATATTCGTGCCAAGGGCAATCCTCAGGCACTACTCGAGGCGATGCCGCTGCATGTCATCGAGATAGCCGGCCACAGACTGCGCCAACTAAAATCTCACCTGGGCCAGTTCAGCGAGATCCCCTCCGCCGCCCAGCTAGGCGATCGCCTGCGGGTTCTGGTCGACAAAAAGATAGACGCCCCCATCCCCTGGCTACTGGAAAAGAGTCGCGCCGTGGCAGGCCAACTGACGCCACCGCAACTGACTCAGGTCGCCCCCAACCTGGAAGATCTCTTCGTTTCCGTCACCGGCAAGGGGCTCGAGGCGTCTCGGGAGGCAGAAGATGTTACTGGCTAGCCTGAGGCGAATAAAGTCGATCACCACCAAGGAGATCCGTCAGCTCAAGCGGGATCGCATCACCTTCGGCATGGTGGTGATGATCCCCCTGATCCAGCTGCTGCTATTTGGCTATGCCATCAATACCGACGTGCGCAACGTGCCCGTGGTGGTGGTAGATCAGAGCCACTCAGCCGCCGGGCGCTGGATAGTCGAGGCCGTCAAGGTGACACAGGTAGTCAGCATAGAGAAGCACTACGCCAGCGCCGAGGAGGCCGAGGCAGCCATTACCCGAGGCGAGGTACGCGCGGCGCTGATCTTACCGCCCAACCTCACCGAGAAGCTGGCCCACGGCGAAACCCTGGGCCAATGGGTAGTCGACGGCTCAGATACCATGATCGCCTCGGCCATCAGCCAGCTGAGAAACATGCCGCTGGATCAGCTCACCAGGCAAGACACCCAGAAAAAGCCCACCTTCGAGGTCGCCCTCTTCTACAATCCTGAACAGCGCTCGGCGGTCAACATAGTGCCAGGGCTGATTGCGGTGATCCTCACCATGACAATGATCCTCTTTACCTCGGCGGCCATAGTGCGAGAGCGGGAACGTGGCAACCTGGAACTGCTGATCACCACGCCCATCAAGCCGTTGGAGCTGATGCTGGGTAAGATAGTCCCCTACATCCTGGTGGGGCTGGTGCAGATGACCATTATCCTCGGGCTGGGCCATCTTATCTTCGATGTCCCCATCAATGGCGCCATCACCCAGCTGTTGATGGGCACCCTACTCTTTATCGCAGCCAGCCTCACCCTGGGGTTGATCATCTCCACTATCGCCAAGACCCAGCTGCAGGCGATGCAGATGACCATCTTCGTCATACTGCCCACTATCTTGTTATCGGGCTTTATGTTTCCCTTCGAGGCCATGCCTAAGCCTGCCCAATGGATTGCCGAGCTGCTGCCTGCCACCCACTTCATGCGTATCATTCGTGCCATAGTGCTGCGCGGTGGTACCCTGAGCGACATGCAATTCGATGCCCTCTGGTTAATCGGTTTCACTCTGGTCGGCATCCTGGTGGCCTCGCTGCGCTTCAACAAGCGCCTCGACTAGCATTGTTAGTAGCACACAGTAAGTGGCACAAAAAAAGCGCCCGAGGGCGCTTTTTCATCTCATACCATGAGACTTAATTACTAGCTTCCGCTTCCTGCTGACGCTTCTTGATGAAGTACTCACGGGTCAACCCAAAGACCACAGGGCTAAGCAACGCCAGGGCGATCAGGTTAGGAATCGCCATCATGGCATTCAGGGTATCGGCCAGCAGCCAGATGAAATCGAGGGAGCTGACGGCCCCTAGCGGCACCACCACAACCCAGATGGCTCTAAAGGGTTTTACCGCACGCACACCAAACAGGTACTGCACGCACTTCTCACTATAGACGCTCCAACCCAGGATGGTGGTGAAGGCAAAGACAGAGAGGGCGATGGCCACGATATAGTTACCCATAGGCAGAGCATGAGAGAAGGCATAAGAGGTCAACGCCGCGCCGTTCTCACCCGAGGTCCATGCGCCAGAGACTACGATCGCCAGACCGGTAATGGTACACACCACCAGGGTATCGATGAAGGTGCCTAGCATGGCTACTAGGCCCTGAGCCACAGGGTTATTAGTCTGGGCCGCCGCGTGAGCAATGGGCGCACTACCCAGCCCGGCCTCGTTAGAGAAGACGCCGCGAGCCACACCGAAACGCACTGCCGCCCACACTGCCGCCCCGGCAAAACCGCCCTGTGCCGCCACAGGATTGAAGGCGCTGTGGACGATAAGGGCGATGGCATCGGGAATATCGGCGAAGTTGACCACGATCACCGACAGACCTGCCGCAATATAGAATACCGTCATCAGGGGCACCAGCTTACCCGCCACATCCGCGATACGCTTGATACCGCCCATCAGCACGGCGCCTACCAACACCATGAGCACCAAACCCGTCACCCAAGTGGGCACGCCGAAGTTACTGCTCAGGGCGTCGGCCACAGAATTGGCCTGTACCGTGTTGCCGATGCCGAAACCGGCGAAGGATCCAAACAGGGCGAAGGCTGTACCCAGCCAGGCCCATTTACTGCCCAGACCATTCTTGATGTAGTACATAGGGCCGCCGATATGGTTGCCGTTATCGTCTACTTCACGGTACTTCACCGCCAACACGGCCTCGGAGAACTTGGTCGCCATGCCGACTAAGGCAGTACACCACATCCAGAACAGGGCACCCGGGCCGCCAATAAAGATGGCAGTCGCCACCCCGGCGATGTTACCCGTACCTATAGTGGCTGACAGCGAGGTCATCAAGGCATTGAAAGGGCTGATCTCCCCCTTCATCTGCTTATCCTTGTCGGGAATACGTCCGGACCAGAGCAGCTTAAAGCCGGTGCCCAGCTTGAGGATCGGCATCAACCGCAAACCAACGGAAAGAAAGAGTCCTACGCCTAAGATCATCACGAGCATGGGAGTACCCCATACGAACCCGTTGATCGTACTGACAAATTCAGTAATAACTTCCATTCAAACCTCGTCGTTTTTATCGTTTTTTTGGTGATCTACGCCACGCTTTGTTGATTGCATCCCAGAGTACAACGAAAAGCGTTCAAAATGAAAGCAGCGATTGTTAACAAATTGAAACAAAGAGACTTGTTCAAGAAATGGGCAATGCCCTGGATGGCCTGTGAGATATGAAACATGGCAAGCGATTGAGATCAGGTAAGCCCACGCCAGTGTAATTGTCTAAGTTTATCAAATGGATTGAAACGGCCGAAATATAAGGGCTATCAGCTCGCCCCCCATCTGCAAGCACAAGCCTGATGAGCCCGTCGCACCGAATTAAGAGACCAGGTAGGCCAAGCCACCCAGCTTGAAGGAGACCCCCACCAATACAAACATGATTGAAAATAGCGTTACCGGAATAATATGAAGCGCCATATCGGTCAGGTTTGATGGTGAAAGCTTGGGGATAACTCTGAATCTGGCATCTAATGCCAAGAGGAAAGTTAAACCGAGTAAGGTTAATTTCGCCGCTATGCCGTGAGCCAAGGGAACCGACATATCAAACCACAGGCTAACATCTGGCAGTAGCCGATACGCTAACATCAAGCCGGTTATGATCTGAATAACCAAAGCTGGCATGCCGATCTTTTCGTAGACGGACTCAAACTCCAACAGGCGCTGAGGAGATTTCTCTTTAAGTACACGGGGCAGCACTACCACCGAAAGCACTATATGCCCACCCGTCCAGATGGTCGCCGCCAAAATATGTAACGTGAGTAATATACCGTACATCCCTAGATTATCTCCTGTGAGTACTTACGTCTCTCTCCATGGGTAGTGCTGACCGCAGAATCGATGGTTAGCCAGCTGCGGCGCTGTTTAATCTATCTCGCCAAGCGAAACCGACAAGCACACCGTGGGGCTCATCTACATGACCCATATATTACACGACTTAGATGCTGCATAATGCCCGTTGCGATCAATAATGAGACGCAAAAACACCTTAATTCTCTTGCACTCTTGTTGGATAGGCCGACGGCAGCTCCCACCTCAACCTCTCGCCCCTGAGACTAAGATTTTTAAACTAAGAAGGAAGTAGAACGGCTAAGTGGAGTAAGCCAGAATCAATACTGATAGGTGCTGTCGCCACCAGTCACCGGGCTTGGCTAGCCTTTCGCTGCAACTGACGCCGCATCGCCTGGGTTGTGGGGTATTTAGGCAACACTAACCAGCACACCAGATAGACGAGCATAGGTAGGAAGAAGAATAGGCTGCTAAGGACAAAAGCGACCCGCAGTCCGTTGACTCGCCAGCCGAAATAGTCGGCCAACCCAGCGCACACTCCGGCAACGACGCCTCTCTCGCCCCGGGTTAATATCTTGATTTTCTCTAAATCTGTCATACAAATCCCTATGAAATTCAGATTGATATTACTCAGCATATCCTGTTGCACCTAGAATCACTACACCAAAATTCTTTTGATTTTATTGCACAGTGAATCTAAATCCTGCCATATTAATTCTTCAACACTTCCCATTGTCGCTAGAATACTCCCCCCGCCCAAAGCAATCAGCCTTTATTTAAAGGCTAGCGCCTCGGCAGTCCCACACTAATCAGCGCCGTCAGCCCGAGCAGCGCCGTCGAGCTCCATAGGCAGGCGGCCAGCCCATAGGCCTGATACACCCAGCCCGAAAGGATCGTCCCCAGCAGGCGCCCCATGGCATTGGCCATGTAATAGAAACCCACATCCAGGGAAACACCATCGTCGCTGGCATAGCTGACAATCAGGTAACTGTGCAGGGAGGAGTTGACCGCAAACACGGCGCCAAACAGCATTAGGCCGAGCAGCAACACGCCGAGATTGAACTCGGGCGCCTGGGCGGCCAACTCACTATTCATCAAATAGGCGATCAGTGCGGGGATCAGGGTCAGCGCCCCGGCCCACCACATGGCGCTGCGCCCGTCGGGCACCTGACCGCTGGCCTTGCCCGTGACCCTGGGGGCCAGGCTCTGCACCGCGCCATAGCCGATGATCCACAGCGCCAGGAAGCCGCCTACCTGATAGTGGTCCCAGCCAAATTGGCTGGCGAGATAGACGGGCAGGGCCACCACAAACCAGACATCGCGAGCGGCAAACAGGCACATGCGCGCCGCCGAGAGTATGTTGATCGCCCGGCTCTTGGAAAACAGCTCGGTAAACTTAGGCTTGTTCTTGGCCTTGCCGAGATCTTGCTTGAGCTTGATGATGCTCACCAGCCAGACGATAGCCAGCAGGGCCGCCATCAGGCCGATCGCCCCCTTGAACCCCAGCATCGCCAGCAGGGCGCCGCCGAGGAAGAAGCCCGCCCCCTTGAGGGCATTTTTGGAGCCGGTCAGCACGGCGATATACTTGTACAGCCTGCCCTCTTCCCCCTTGGCCACCAGCATCTTCACGCTGCTCTTGGCGCTCATCTTATTGAGATCTTTAGCGATCCCCGATAGCGCCTGGGCCGCCATCACCCAGGGCACGACAAGCCAGCTGCTGGGCACCAAGAGCATGGCCAGCGCCACCACCTGCAGCCCGAGGCCGATATTCATGGTGCGATTAAGTCCGAGGCGCGCCCCCAGATAGCCGCCCACCAGATTGGTCACCACGCCGAAGATCTCGTAGAAGAGGAACAGCATGGCGATCGACAGCGGCGAGTAGCCAAGCTGATGAAAGTGCAGCACCACCAGCATGCGCAGCGCGCCATCTGTGAGGGTGAAGGCCCAGTAGTTGCCCGTCACCAGCAGATACTGGCGCATCTCGCTCGGCAGGGCGCGCAGGCTGGCAAGCATCATTTAGGCCTTATCCATGCGGCCGACCATGCGCGCCAACTCGGCGGTGCGGTTGGCATAGCCCCACTCGTTGTCGTACCAGACATAGAGCTTGAGCTGAGTGTCGTTGATCACCATGGTCGACAGGGCATCGACTATGCTGGAGCGGGGATCTGTCTTGTAGTCCACCGACACCAACGGGCGCTCCTCGTAGCCAAGAATATCTTTAAGCTCACCTTCGGCGGCCGCCTTAAACAGGGCGTTGACCTCCTGTTCAGTCACAGGGCGTTGCATCTCGAACACACAGTCTGTTATGGAAGCATTGGCCAGGGGCACACGCACCGCATGACCGTTTAACTTGCCCTTCAGCTCGGGGAAGATATGGGTGATGGCGGTGGCCGAGCCCGTAGTGGTCGGGATCAGCGACTGACCGCAGGCGCGGGCCCGGCGCAGATCCTTATGGGGCGCATCTAAGATGGTCTGGGTATTGGTGATGTCGTGAATGGTGGTCATGGAGCCATGCTTGATGCCTATCTGTTCATGCAACACCTTCACCACGGGGGCCAGACAGTTGGTGGTGCAAGAGGCCGCCGTGACGATAGGATGTTTATTCTTGTCATACAGCTGATGGTTAACCCCCATGACGATGTTGAGTACGCCCTCTTCCTTTACCGGCGCGGTCACCACCACGCGCTTCACTCCTTGATCCAGATAGGCCTGCAGCAGCACCTTAGACTTCATCACCCCTGAGGCTTCGATCACCAGATCGCAGCCAGACCAGTCCGTGTCGCCGATGGCGCGGTTAGCGCTAGTATTGATACGCTTGTCACCTATGACGATCTGATCGCCGTCTGCAACTGCCTCATGGGCCCAGCGGCCATGGATGGAATCGAAGGTCAGCAGGTGCGCCAGGGTGGCGGCGTCGCCCGCCGGGTCGTTGATCTGCACAAACTCGATATCGTCCCATTCCCAGGCGGCGCGCAGCGCCAGGCGTCCCATGCGGCCAAAGCCGTTAATTCCCACTTTGATTGTCATCTTATCGTCCTATTCGTTAGATTCGCGGTTGCCGCCTAGGTCTTGCCCAAGCCGCGCAGGTAATTGGTTTTGTCCCGATTGACGAAAGCCACCAGGGAAAGCATCACAGGCACCTCCACCAGCACCCCCACCACGGTCGCCAGGGCTGCCCCCGAGTGCAGACCAAACAGGGAGATGGCCACGGCCACCGCCAGTTCGAAGAAATTAGAGGTGGCTATCATGCAGGCGGGTGCCGCCACATCCTGCTCTAGCCTCATCCGCTTGGCCGCCAGATAGGCGATGAAGAAGATCCCGTAGGTCTGCAGCAGCAAGGGAATGGCGATCAGCAAGATGTTTTGCGGCTGAGCCAATATGGTGTTGGCCTGCAGACCAAACAGCAGCACAACAGTGGCCAGCAGGCCTAGGATAGACCAGGGCTTGAGGCGGGCAACAAAGGCCTCGACACCCGAGGCATGACCCTTTTTATTCAATGCCCTGCGCGTCGCTATGCCTGCCACCAGAGGCAGCACCACATAGAGCACTACAGAGATCAGCAGGGTCTGCCAGGGCACTTGAATATCGCTCACCCCAAGCAGGAAGGCGCAGATGGGGGCAAAGGCAAACACCATGATGATGTCATTCACCGACACCTGCACTAGTGTGTAGTTAGGATTGCCCCTGGTGAGCTGACTCCAGACAAACACCATGGCGGTACAGGGGGCGACGCCCAGTAAGATCATGCCGGCGATATACTCGCTGGCGGTCTGCGGATCGACCCAGGAGGCAAACAGCACACGGAAGAAGAGCCAGCCCAGCAGTGCCATGGTAAAGGGCTTGATCAGCCAGTTCACCACCAGGGTCAGCACCAGTCCCTTGGGACGCTTGCCCACATCCTTCACCGCCGAGAAGTCTATCTGCACCATCATGGGGTAGATCATCACCCAGATCAGCAGGGCGATCAGCAGATTGACGCTGGCGTACTCGAACGAGGCGATCAGGGCAAACTGGTCCGGCAGCAGATAACCCAGGGCGACGCCCGCCACTATGGCTAGCCCCACCCAGACACTCAGATAACGCTCAAATAATCCCATACCTCTATCCCTTACAGCAGACTTGCACCCGCTCCGGGCGCTGACCCATCTCGGCCAATCTGGCCTGGGCCTGACTCAACAGCTGAGGGTTGCCCGCCAGCGTCTTTTGGATCACCTCGCCCGCCCATTCGGGTAGCTCAGGATTGATACGGTAGAACACCCACTGTCCCTGGCGACGATCGCTCAGCAGCTCCGCCTTGCGTAGCTGCGCCAGATGGCGCGAGACCTTGGGCTGACTCTCGTCCAGCGCAGCCATCAACTCGCACACGCACAGCTCCCCCTCGGCCTGTATCAGCAACAGGCTCAGCAGACGGGTCTCATCGGAAAGGGCTTTAAAGATTGCAACGGCCATCAATGCTTCCTCAAACAAACATACGGAAAATCATATATATGATTTTCCATATATACAAGTCTTGATTGCCACATTTTGGCTCTGGCATAGCAATACTGTTTGGGGCACAAAAAAGCGAGCCATCGGGCTCGCTTTAAGGTCTCTAAAAAATATCAGGCAAAATGGACATTATTGCCTGAATTAGTTACCGGCAATCTTCATCTCATCGAGCAGAATGGCGCCGGTACGGATGGAGGAGCGCAAATCCCGCTCCTTGCCCACCGCCACTATGTTGCGGTACATATCCTTGAGGTTACCGGCTATGGTGATCTCTTCCACCGGATATTGGATCTCGCCATTCTCCACATAGAAACCGGCGGCGCCGCGAGAATAGTCACCGGTCACGCCATTAACCCCCTGGCCCATCACCTCGGTGACGATCAGGCCTGTGCCCATCTTCTTCACCAGCTCATCGAAGGTCTGTCCGGTATGGGACAGCGTCCAGTTATAGATGCCACCGGCATGACCCGTATTGGTCAGCCCTAACTTGCGCGCCGAATAACTGGTCAACAGATAGGTGGAGAGTATGCCGCTATCTATGATGTTGCGATCTATGGTCGCCACCCCTTCGCTGTCATAACAGGCGCTGGCTAGCGCCCCCTTGAGGTGCGGCTGCTCGGCGATGGTAAACCACTCTGGGAAGATCTGGGTATCTATGGCATCGAGCAAAAAGCTCGACTTGCGATACAGGCTGCTGCCGCTGATGGCACCCACCAGATGGCCCATGAGGCCGGTGGCCACATCGGGTGCGAACAAAATAGGCAGCTTAGTGGTGGCTATCTTACGCGCACCCAGACGACTCAATGTCTTCTTGGCTGCCTTCTGGCCCACAGCCTCTGGCGTCCACAGTTCGTCGAAGCGACGGGCCACAGTGTAGTCGTAGTCCCGCTGCATCTGGCCATCTTGCTCGCCGATCACCACACAGCTCAGGCTGTAGCGCGAACTGACATAGCCGTTGAGGAAGCCATGGCTGTTGCCATACACCTTGGCGCCCGTATGGGCGTTGGCGCTGGCACCGTCGGAGTTGACAATACGGGCATCGGCATCCAGGGCCGCAGTTTCGGCGCTGGCCGCCAGGGCTTCGAGCTCGGCGGGTGTGGTCTCATGGGGATAGTAGAGCTCGAGATCTTGGATCTGCTTGGCCATCAGCTCGGCATCGGCCAAGCCATTGAAAGGGTCTTCCGAGGTGAAGCGGGCGATATCGTCGGCGGCCTTCACGGCACGGCGAATCGCCTCAGGGCTCAGATCTGAGGTCGACGAGCTCCCCTTGCAACCGTCTCGAAACAGGGTGATCCCCAACGCACCATCTTTATTAAACTCAACGGTCTCAACCTCTTTCAAGCGCGTCGAGACTGAGAGTCCCTGCTGCTTGCTGATGGCCACTTCGGCCCCCGAGGTGCCCAACTTGGCGGCATATTCCAATGCCATAGACACGGCGTCTTTCAATGAATTCAATTCGGTTTCGATGCTTGGAGAAGGCACAGATCTACTCTATTTGTTGTCAATCGTGGCCGTAGCATAGCAAACCCGCCGGGCTTTCACATTAAATAACTGAGTCGTTTCGTAGGCGATATTGGCCGGGAATGTTATGATTAGGGGAGTTATAGCTTGAACCCCAGAGATTTTTTAATGATGAATATTGTTGGCGACTCAGAACACTTTAAACAGCCCTTCGATCATGACGATGATTACGTCAGTAGAGCCGATATAAAGCGCGAGATGGTCATTTACCAGGAGCTAGGTAAGAAACTGGTTGCCCTCAGCAAGAGTCAGCTAGAGAAGCTGGAGCTGGATGAGCTGCTGCACGACAACATCTTGAAGGCCAAGACGATCCGTATCAACAGCGAGGGTCATCGCCGCCAGATGCACTATGTGGGCAAGCTGATGCGCAATGTCGATATCGACGAGCTGCAGGCTAACCTGAAAAACGTGCTTAACCAGAACCGCAACGAGAGCTCGAAACAGAACGTCGCCGAGAAGCAGAAAGATCAACTATTAACCGGTGGTGATGAGGCGATTCAGGCCCTGCTCGAGCAGCATCCGAGTCTGGAACGTCAGAAGCTGCGTCAGCTGGTGAGGCAAGCCAACAAGGAGCTGACGAAGCAGCCAGAAAAGGCCTCTAAGTCTGCCGCCGAATTGGTGAAATACCTGCGCACCGAGATCACCGAATAATCGTTCCCGTATATATGCGCCACACCATAAAAAGCCCGCTCTAATTAGCGGGCTTTTTACTATCTATTCAGACGATACCTGACGCCAAGATAGGCGAGCAACAAATAAACCAGGGCGAGAGCCCACAGGTGCCACCAGAAGCCGACAACGCCGACCCAGCTGGCCCCCATCTGGTTTAACTGCAACATGCCTTGAATCGCTGGAACAGCCGGCACAGCCTGCGCCAACCAGATAAGCGCGGCAGGAATCAGCTCTAGCGGCCAGATAAAGCCCGAGACAAACAGGATCGGCATGGAGATCAGCAAGAGTACCTGAGTCGGTAAATCCCGCCTGGTAAACAAGCAACTAAAGGCCACCCCGGCGACTGCCGTACAAAGAATAAAGGGCACCAGAAACAACACCACCTGCGACAGTATTCCCTGAACGCTGACCCCGTACCAATAGTTACAAAAGCCGACATAGAAGCAGGTGAATAGGCTATAGATGATGCTGAAGACGCTCACCCGCGCGAAAATAAGCTGCATGGTAGATGCTCGCTGCCAGTAGCCCTCTCTCCCCCATTGACCCGCCCCCAGGATACCCGCTCCGATAAGCAGCGTCTGATGCAGCACCAACAGCAGGACACCGGGCACCACATAGGGGGTATAGCCCAGGCTGGGGTTGAAGGCGGGCACACTGTTGAGCTTAATCGGCTCAAGATCATGCTTCACCTGCTTGGCCGAACTGCCTCTGGCCAGCAGGCCATTAAACTGTACATACCTGCCGGCATCGATTCCTACCGACATCAGGCCTTCGACCACGGCAGAATAGATCAAGAAGTAGTTGGCATCGCCGCCATAGGCTAAGGTGACTCCTCTTTGGCGTATCAGATCGCGCCGAAAGCCTTCCGGAATCACCAAATAACCATGGGCCTTCCCCGAGGCGACCCAGGTCTCGGCCTGGCTAATATTGGCCAGCTCGCCGACCACGGCCAACTTAGGGCTGGCATCGGCATGCCTGATCAGTTGGCGGCTGAGACTGGAATGATCGCCATCGACGACCACTATCTGCTGCTTCGTCGGCACTTCATGCAGATAGGGGAGCGGATACAGCACCGAATAAAACAGTACGCCGCCAAACAGGGTGATGGCGATCGCCTTGTCGGTCACGATCGCTTTAAAATCTGCCCACATCAGAGACCAAAAATCCATACTAGGGCGCCTCAGTTGAAGGCTGGCCACCGGCCTGCGACATATTGGCCTGCTTCACCCTGCGAGCCAACAAGACTATCACAGGGATCAGGACTAAGAAGCCTGCGTAGCTGGTCACCTGCTGGGCAAAGACCGCAAAACCCTGTCCATAGCTGACCACACCGACATGGGTATCTATATAATGACTCGACGGCATGAGCACTCGCCACCACTGCGCCAACTGCGGCATCTCCTGAGTCGGAAAGGTGATCCCCATAAAGGGAAAGGCTGGCGCAAACAGTGCGGTACAGAAACTGATCACCCTGGCCGGATCTTGCAACAGGAAGAAGATAGTCAACACCAGTAGCCACACCGCCAACAGCATGACAATCTGCGCTAGCAATAGCTGTCCAAAGGTTCCCGCCAATGGCAGTCCCAAATATTGATATAACAGGGTTAAAATCAGGCGCCCCTGTAACACGATAAGCGGGGTATAGACCAATATCTTGGCCCACAATACCCGTCGCGTACCCAAGCTAAACCACTCTTGGAGGGTGTTTAGTCTTAACTCTCGATTAAGTGAGTTGGCAAACACCAACATCGCCAATAGCTGCCCCAAGGCAAGCAGTATCGGCGGCAATAAAAACACCACATAGTTACTGTTGGCGTTGTACAGAGCGCTTACCTGGGTCTTCACCAGATTCAGGTTAACTTCGGCCTGTGCCATTGGCACACCCGCCGCCAGCTGTTTCAGCAAGGCCTTGTGTCTGAGGCCGTCCGCCAGACTGAGCTGGATCTGACTCGACAATAATTTCCCCACCAGCAGATATTGGCTGTTGTAGCGTATGTCTATGGTCGGTTGATGCCCTGTCAGTAGATCGCGATTGAGCTGAAATGGCAACACCACCAGCGCATAGGTCTTCGCCCTTTCCATGGAGTCTTTGGCTTGGTTAATGTCTTGATAATGGATGGGGCTAATAACAGAGTTCGCTTGTAGCTGTCTCACCAACATGCGGCTAATCTGGCTCTGATCCTGATCGACAATGGCTACGGGTAATTGTCGTGGCAGTCCTGCACTAAAGAGCCACCACAAGCCGAATATCCCTACCAGGGGAATATAGCTTACCAAGGCGAGCTGCCAGGGGTCATGCCACAAGGCAATCAACTCGCGTTTAATAAGTTGCTTCATGGAAGCCAAGGCTTAAAGCACCAGCAGAGTTGTCATACCCACCCGCAAGTCGGCGATGGGCGCCACTGGCCTCAGCTCCATCTCGAAGGTGCGCATGTCGAAATCGTGGCCACTCTCGGTGGAGCGCCAAGTGGCGAAATGGCCCATGACGCTAATGTGGGTCACCTTGAAGGGATAACGCTCACCGAGCGCCGGAATATCCACCTCTAGGGTATCGCCCTGCTTAAAGCCCTTAAGCTGATCTTCTCGTACCTGAAACACGGCCCAGGCATCTTGCATGTCGATCACGCTCACCACAGGAAAGCCGCTAGGCGCCAGCTCGCCGGGCTGCAGCAACACCTCGCTGACCTCACCGGACTTGGGCGAGCGCATCTGGCTGTCGGCAAGAATCGCGCTGACCTCTTTTACCGCCCCCTCGGCCATGCGGGCATTGCCCTCGGCTGCCGCCTTGGTCTCTTCTCGGGCGCCCTCTTCGGCCATCTGATACATGGCATAAGCCGCCTGCTGGGTGTACTTGGCCGCCTGCCACTGGGTAAAGGCCTCGTCGCGTTTCTGACGGGCAAGCACTCCTTCGCTAAACAGGGCTTCCACCCGCTTGTAAGTAGTCTCGGCCAGGGTAGCCGCCGCCTTCGCCTTTAACCATTGCTCCTTTGATGCCGCCACCTGCTGCTTACGGGCGCCGTTATCCGCCTCCTGCTGCATCGCCTTGGCAGCATCTCGGCCCCCCTGGGCCTGCATCAGCTTAGCGTTGAGCTCAGGGCTGTCGATGGCAAACAGGAGATCGCCTTCGGCCACCTGATCGCCGCGGCGCACCATAACCTGCGCCACACGCCCTGGCACCTTAGAGGAGATGTTGTACTCTCTGGCCTCTATCTGTCCCTGCAATCGCTCGGCTTTGGGCGTATGGGCCAGTTTCAAGCCGTAGGCCAGGATGGCCACCAAGGCGATTAGGGCGACAATGGCTAGGATTCTGTTAGTGCGCATCAGCTCTCTCCTGGGCGGTGCGTGAACGACCGATAAATTCATCTAACTGGCCACTGATGGCCATCAATCTGGCGTAGGCCTGTACATAGCGGTACTGGGCCGCCAACTGCTGGGTCTGCACACCGCTCAGCTTGAGTTCGGCGTCCACCTTCTCGATAGAGGTCGATAGCCCCTGGCTGAAGGCGAGATCCCGCAGGCGTTTGTTTTCTCTGGCAAGCGACAGCGACAGGTCGAGGGACTCAGTCTCCTCCCTGGCCTGTTGTAGCTGACGATAGCTCTGATCCAGTAGCAGGCTGAGATCCTGCTGGGTCTGCGCCTTGGTGTAGCGGGCCTGCAACAGGGCGCTGCGGGCGGCCTCGACCTTACCGCTGCGACCATCGCGACTGATCAGCGGGATCTTCACCCCGACGCCGACCATCCAGTCGGGCTCCATCTTGGCCAGCAGGGTATCGTCTTCATACAATGTGTAGTTGCCGTAAAGAAAGACGGTGGGGTAATAACTGCCCTTCTCCACATCGATAAGGCCGTTGGCCTGGATCTCCTTGGCCTCCAACAGCTTGAGCGCCGGATGGCTAGTCAGGGTCAGCTGACTGAGCTGACCGAGAGAAGGCGGATTATCGAGGAGAAACAGCTTAGAGGCGGTATCGACGTCGCTCTGATGCAGCATGCGTGACAGGGCTATCTGACTCATCTCCAGCTGGCGCTTGGCACTGGCATAATCCACCCGGGCATTTTCCAGGGCCACCTGGGCGTTGAGGCGCTCAACCTTGGCGATCTGTCCCTGCTGCTCCAGTTTGACCGCATGCTCGGCATGCTCGGTGAGGGCATCCACCAGCTGACCTCGGGTCGCCATCAGGGCATGGCTCACCGCCACCCCATAGTATCTGTCCACCAGTTGGACAAAGAGATCCCGGGTAGACAACTGATGCTGCTGCTCCTTCTCGGCTACCTGAGCCTCATGGATCCCCTGGGCGGCGCTGATACGACCGCCGGTATAGATGGGCCACATGGCCTGCAGGCTGGAGCGGAAGATATCCTGCTCGGTAAAAGGAGTGACAAACAGCGACCCGGGAATGGCGCCCAGGGCGCCACCCAGCGCCGGCGGCAAGGTAGCGGGATCGAGACTGGCTAAGGGGTTAAGATCCCTCAGATCAAGCTCCAAGGGTTTCTCTAAGCGTGTGTAGCTACCATTAATCGATAGCGAAGGCAGGTTGAGGTCCTCCCCGGCAGCCTGCTCGGCCTGGGCCCGGTTAACCTCCTGCTGACTGGCCTGCAACTTGTCGCTGACCTGTAACAGCTGCTGCCAGGCATCGCCAAAGGCGAGCTCTTTCGCCTGGGCAGCATTCCCCGCCAGGGCTAACAGCGACAGCCAAATAATATGTGAATATCTCATCGACACCTCTAGAGCTAAAACTCTATTTCCTTGGCAAATGTTAACACCCTATGGGGGCGTTGAGAAGCAGGCCTTGTTGACAAGCTGCTTCACAAGCAGTCGGCAGCCTTTCCTAAGCTCTCTCCTGTTACCACCTGTCCCCGCCTCTAACGACTATGCCAGAGGCGCGAGTAACGACTGAATTAAGCCGTGCCCCCGACCGTCAGGCGATCGAGTTTCAGGCTAGGCTGGCCCACGCCCACGGGCACACTTTGACCATCTTTGCCACAGACACCGACGCCCTTATCGAGCGCCAGATCATTACCCACCATGGAGATCTGCCCCATGGCCTCGGGACCATTACCTATCAGGGTCGCGCCCTTGATCGCCTGGGTGATCTCGCCCTTCTCGATGAGGTATGCCTCAGATGCCGAGAACACAAACTTGCCCGAGGTGATATCGACCTGACCGCCACCGAAGTTAGGCGCATAGATCCCCTTGTCCACCGACTTGATGATATCGGCCGGCGAGCTGTCGCCGGCTTCCATATAGGTGTTGGTCATGCGCGGCATCGGCAGATGAGCATAAGACTCGCGGCGACCGTTACCGGTTGAGGCCTGGCCCATCAGACGCCCATTGAGCTTGTCTTGCATATAGCCCTTGAGGATGCCGTCCTGAATAAGCACTGTCTTCTGGGTCGGTACACCCTCATCGTCTATGCTGAGCGAGCCGCGGCGATTTTCCAGAGTGCCATCGTCCACCACAGTCACCAGGCTAGAGGCCACCTGCTGGCCCACCAGGCCGCTAAAGGCGCTGCTGCCCTTACGGTTAAAGTCGCCTTCCAGGCCATGGCCCACGGCCTCATGCAGCAGGACACCGGGCCAACCCGCGCCCAGTACCACGGGCATCTCACCGGCCGGTGCATCTATGGCAGTTAGATTGACCGATGCCTGACGCACGGCTTCGCGGGCAAAGGCGAAACAGCTAGGCAGACCATCTTCGCCCGGCTCGAAGAACACTTGATAGTCATGGCGTCCACCGCCACCGCTGGCACCGCGTTCACGCTTGCCGTCCTGTTCCAGCACCACGCTACAGTTGAAACGTACCAGGGGGCGAATATCCGCCGCCAGGGTGCCGTCGCTGGCCGCGACTAAGATCTCTTCGTGCACGCCAGACAGGCTGATCACCACCTGTATGATGCGCGCATCCAGGCTACGCACATAGGCGTCGGCCTGCTTGAGCAATTCTATCTTCTTCACCTCTTCCATGGCGGCGATAGGATCGGCGCTTTGATACAGAGGCGCTACCTTCTGTTGTTTCCAGGCCTGAACACGACCGCTATTGCCCGCCGCCGAGATGCCGCGAGCCGCCTCGACCGCCGCACTCAATGCTACGGGATTGATCTCGTCGGCATAGGCGAAACCTGTCTTCTCGCCACTGATGGCACGCACGCCCACACCGCGCTCGATATGGAAGCTACCTTCCTTGACTATGCCATCTTCTAACACCCAAGACTCGTGGCGACTGCCCTGAAAATAGAGATCGGAAAAGTCCACCTGATGCTGATGAATGCTATTGATATAGCCTTGCAACTGATCTAGCGACAATCCGTCTTGCAAGAGGCTCTGTTCTACTTGGGTTAAAAATGGCATTAATTTTCTCTCTATGGCGCCTGCATGAAGACGCGATTTTATAGTCTCTTTAATTTGGGTAGCTCGAAACGATTGTGCTCGACCACAGGGATGTTGCGACGTATCCCTTCAATGGCCTTAAGGTTTATTTCTGCCGACAACCAGCCACAGCCTTCGGGCTTGATCGCCTTCACCTCTCCCCAGGGGTCGATGATGCAGGAGTGTCCCCAGGTCTCACGCTTGCCCTGGTTGTGCTCGCCCCACTGGGCCGCCGCCAACACGAAACACTGGGTCTCTATCGCCCTGGCCTGTAGCAGAGGTAGCCAGTGAGCCCGCCCCGTTACCCGGGTAAAGGCCGCGGGCAAGGCGATGATCTCCGCTCCCTGCAAGCGCATGGCGCGAAACAGATCGGCAAACCTAAGGTCATAGCATATCGCCATCCCGACCTTACCGAAAGGCGTATCGACAACGGTTACCGCCTCACCGGGGCAAAAGGTATCGCTCTCCCGGTAAGACTTAGTACCATCGTCCACATCCACATCGAACAAATGCAGCTTATCGTAATGGCCTAGGGTCTCACCCTTGTCGTTAAACAGATAGCTGCGGCTAAACACCCGTCCCTCATCGGCCAGGATAGGGATGGTGCCCGCCACCAGATAGATACCATATTGTTTCGCCAGTCCGGCCAGTTCCCGCTTGAGGTCGCTACTTGCATCGTCTCCGGCATAGGCCAGCTGTTGGCGCTCGTGACCACCAAATAGCAGGCAACACTCGGGCAGCACCACCAGATGGGGGCGCTCGCCACCCGCTAGGGCATCAAGCTGCTCGCGAATAAAGCCGAGGTTCTCCTCGACGTCGCGACCACTCTGACATTGTAATAGGCTGATCTGCATCGCTTGACTCCATGTTCACAGGCTTTTCCTGTGATTCTTGCTGTGGCGGCGTCTCAATTTTTTGTTCCGCTGGCGCCTGCTGCCCGGTGGGCGTCTCCTTAAACTCAGGCATGGCGACGACCGCCGGCTTAGGGATCTCTACGCCAGATGACGTCACCTCTTCATTCGCCGAGACGCCCTCAGGCTGAGTCGCTGATACTGGCTGCTGCAACGGTTCCTGTTCTTGCTGCTGTTGCTGCTGTTGCGCTGGCTGTTCGCCTTCAGGCTTAGCTTCTGTGCCAGGGACTTGATCTGATTTACGCGGCAACACAGATTCGGGGATCTCTATCTCCTTGCTCTTACGTTCCAGCTCCTCCAGCTTAGGCTCTGACATGGTGCCCGTCAGCCTGAAGCGGATCTCAGATATCACCTCGATCACCGGCTCCAACACCTTGGTCAGGGCGAAGGCGCCCAGGCCCAGGGTCCAACCGCCGGTGCTGAGCAGCACCACTGTAGGTACGCTGGAGGCCAGTTGCGGCACGAAACGTATGTCGTAGTTGAGGCTCTCGGTAGTGAGGTCGGTATAGCCTCGCACCCTCATGTTGCCCGCAACCGCATCCATCTCAGAGTCCGTGGTCTTCACCACGCCGTTATCCAGCTTAAGGGTACCGGTAAAGGAGTTAAAATAGAGTCCCTTGCCGAAGACGTCGGAGAAATCCAGTGAAAGCTTACGCAGCAAGGAATCCAGGCTAAAGAGAGAGAAGATACGCGCGCCCTTGTCACTCACCTCAGACAGGTGGCCCTTGCCCAACTTGTAACTGATCTGGCCATTGAGGGTCTCCAGCGAGAAACCATAGGGCGCCCCCTGCCAGGACAGCTCGGCCTGCAGATCCAGCGGCGCCTCCTTGAGGCCTGGGTCTATACCCAGACGCTCTGAGACCTCATCGAACTGTTTGGCCTTGAGATCCACCTGAAACTCGGTCAGGTTCTGCCCCTCACTGTTGGACCAGGCGCCCTTACCCTTGAGGGTGATCCCCGGGGTGGTGATGGCGATGGTCTGAATCTGATAGTCGCCATTCTTGGGCGTCGCCTGCAACACCAGATGGCCCAGGGGCTTGCCGTAGAAGCTGAACTGATCCACATCCACCGCCAGCGGCGGCAGTATGCCGAGCACCTCGTCGCTGGCAACCTCTGACTCTTCGCCCTCCTTGCTCTCGGGCGCAAAGTTAAATCGGCTCGCCACCAGCTTTAAGCCCTGGGTCGACCAGTCGGGATAGAAGTCCACCCGACCACTAAACTCGTTGGCGTTGCCCTCGAAGCGCCAGCCATGCTCCGTCGGATGAGCGTCCAGACTCAACTCGGTCAGCGGCTGACCATAGAGATCTAGCTGGCGTACCTGACCATCGACCGCGATGAGTGGCGGGAAGAAGCTGCTCTTCTCCGGCTCGGATTCTCCTTGAATCAGCGGGGCCTCGGGTGTCTGTTCGGCCAGGGCCTGCCGCATAGCGGCATCTAATGAGGATTCCAGTGCGGCATCTCCCATGAATCCCTTGATGATGGGTAGCCAGGGAGCAAATTCTGTGGCGGGCATATCCAGCTGCAGATGGCCGGCCTGACGCTTAAGTTGATCGCCAGGCTTAAACAGGCGCCCCAGCAACAGATCGAAATGCGCCAGATGATCGCCCGACTCCTCATCGAAGCCACCCCAGAACTCCATCTGATCCCCAAGCTTAGCCCCTAATGAGGACTGCTTATTGTCACCGATCAGCTCGAAGGAGAGGGCTCGCCGGCTGTCCGCCATCTTGGCAAACTTACCCGGTAGGCTGAGCTCGACGCCCTGCATGTCACTCTTCACCTGGGCCTGGATACGGTAGCCCAGCTCATCGAAGATCAGCGTCATGGCCCCCTGCCAATCCAGTTCGCCGCTGTAGTAATCCTTGAGAGGGTTATCCAGTGTCGCAGGCAGTGAGGTCAATGCCCACTGTCCCTGCATATCCAGATTCAGACCATAATGCTGGTTAACCTTACCTGTGTCGAAGGTGAATCTCACGGGTTGCTCGAACAGACGCGCCGCTATCTTCTCGCCGGTGACCACCTCGTTGGCAAAGTAGACCTCACCTGTCACGCCGTCTAGCTGCACCCCAGGTTGGCTAATGTAGACAGGGGTATCGTCGAACTTCACCTGGCCCAGAATCTGCTCCTTCCCCCCTTGATACAGAGGAATGCTGAGATCCAGCCTGCCCGACACCTCACCCTGTACCTGCACCACCTCCAGGGTGGCCCCAACGGTATCGGCTAGAGGCGAGCGTAACAGCACCTGCTTGGCGGCCTCGCCCTGAGTGCGAAGATCCGCCTTCACCGTCAGCAGGGTCTGTTGACTCATGCGCGGGATGGCCACATGGGCGCCGTCGGCGGGAACATCCATTAACATCCCCTTATTCACCCAGATATCCATAGCCGCATTCTCAAACAGGGCATTTAGACTCAGATCGGTCACCTCGGGCCAATCGGGCTGGAACCTGTAGCGGGCCTGATTCAATGAGAAGCCAGCCTGGAATACGCCGCTATTGTCATCATAGGGGAAATGCTTCAGGGGGCCATTCCACACCACCTTGGCGTCCTGGCTCTGCCCCGCCTTGATGGCGCCGCTGAGATAATCGACCAGGGATTCGGACATGGCGTGTTTGGGAAAATAGTACTTGGCCCTGGCGGCGTTTTTCACCTGCACATCGGCCAGCAGGTTGAGACTGGCCTCATCTGCAAAGTCAAGTTTCATTGCCGCATCGAGGTCTAGATCCCCATTATAGAAATGCAGCTTAGGGGCGATCAGCGCCGCCTCGTCCAAGGCATATTTTAGGGTAAAAGCCTCGCCCTCTAGCGACAATGGCGCCTCGAAGCCGCCGTTAAAATCCAATTGATAATGCTGCTCGGGTGCAGACAGATAGAGATCGCTACCCTGCATGCCTAGCCGCAGGTCGATCGCCTCTGCTCTTGGGATCTGGCCGCTGCCTTGCCAGGCAAACTGTTTTAGCTGCGCCGACATGGCAAAACCCTGCCGCTCTCCATAACCCAGCTTGAGCCCCTCTATGGTCCCCTTGGGCGCCATCGACTGCCACAGGTAGAGGCCCTCGAGATCCATGCCGGGAACCAGCGGCAACAGAGGCAGCAAGACATCGGCATCGAGTTGATTAATGTTAGCCACTAGCCGATCGTCACGCTTGAGTGCACCGACATGCAGCGCCGGCCAAGCCTGCTCATTAGTGACGAAGGCCAGATCTGAGCTGGTCAACTGCCAACCCGAGATCTGAGGCTGCCAGTTAAGCTGCCCACCCTGGATCTCAAATTTTTGCTGCTCCCCCTTGAGCTGCCACTGCAGCCAGCTTGGCTCGAAGGCGACCGTCGCGGCGGTAAAGGCTCGGTTGGAGAACTCTGCCCAGGCCTGCAGGTTCACCACCCCCTCTAGTGGCAGCTTCTTGCCCGAGGCGTAAGGGTTTTCCTGACGAGAGGCCCATTTACCCAGGTCCAGTGAGTTGGCCGCCAGATAGAGCTGACCGGTTAAGGACTCAGGGCTATGGCCATCGCCACGAATATCGACAGAGAGGGAGAGACGCTCGACCTCTGAGGCCAGCTCGTCGAGGAACAACGCCCCCTCGGCCCTGTGGCGATCCCCTAGGTTGCGCCAGCGCAGATCCTTGATATGGATGGGCCTGAACTTGTGGGAGCGGCTGATCAGCTGCATGGTCACATCTGTGATGGCGAACCGATCGAACTGCTCCAGCATCAGGGCGTAGAGCCAATCGGTGTTCTGTTCTACCACAGGGGTATCGCTACTTGGCTCACCGTTACCGCTCGAGCCGATGCGGTCCAGATCCAGCGCTATCTTGACGCCCTCGAAGATCACATTTTCTATCTGAGGTGAAGCCGAGACCAGGCTGTCCCAGAAATCCAGCTTGAGGTGGACACTGTCTATGATGAAGGTAACCGGCAGGTTCTCCTGCACGGGCAAGACCAGATTCTTGATGGTTACTGCCGGGCCGAAGGCCTGCCACTCGGCGGTAAGCTCTGACACCTCAACCTTCACCTGATATTGCTGGTAGACATAACTCACCAGCTCTTGACGAACTTGATCCAGCTTAGGCAACAGGCCTCTGAACAGGCTGACGCTCAAGGCAAAGAGCACCACTATGATGGCGATCATCTGCCAGCATAGGCGACCAAAGGTGCGAGGACAAAATGGGCGAGACACTACATTATCACCACATCGAATTTGTTTTGCGCATACATGGGCTCGTTCTGCAGACGTACATGCTTGCCTATGTAGGCCCCGAGTTCAGCCACCAGATGACTCTCCTCGCCGGTAAGGCTGTTATAGACCGCCGGGGCGCAGTAGACCAGAAATTCGTCGGCATCATAGCCACGATTGAGACGGATGATCTCGCGGAAGATCTCGTAAGAAACCGTCTCGACTGTCTTCAGGCTCCCCGTGCCGTAACAGGCCGGACACTCACCGCACAGCACATGCTCCAGGCTCTCGCGGGTACGCTTACGGGTCATCTCCACCAGGCCAAGCCCAGAGAAGCCGCTGACGTTGGTCTTCACCCTGTCAGTGGCCAATGCCGCCTCCAGGGTGCTGAGCACACGCTTCTTATGGTCTTCATTCAGCATGTCGATGAAATCTATGATGATAATCCCCCCCAGATTACGCAGGCGCAATTGGCGAGCGATGGCGTGGGTCGCCTCCAGGTTGGTGTTGAATATGGTCTCTTCCAGGTTACGATGGCCGACGAAGGCGCCTGTGTTGATATCGACCGTAGTCATGGCCTCGGTCTGATCTATGATCAGGTAGCCACCAGATTTGAGCTCCACCTTGCGCCCCAGGGCGCGCTGCACCTCGTTCTCTACATCATAGAGATCGAAGATGGGCACCCGGCCGGAGTAGTGTTCTATCTTGTCGGCGATCTCGGGCATAAATTCCTGAGTAAACTGCAGCAGCTCCTCGTAGGTCTGGCCGGAATCCACCTGGATCTGATCCAGCTCGGTACCGACAAAGTCGCGTACGATACGCACAGGCAAGGCGAGATCTTGATAGAGCAGGGAGACACCCGGGCGCTTGCGACGCTCGCACACCTTGGCCCAGACCCGACGCAGGAAGGCCGCATCCTGGATCAGCTCCTGCTCGCCGGCATTCTCGGCGGCGGTGCGAATGATGAAGCCGCCATCTTCGTCGACGAAGGGCTCGGTCAGCCCCTTGAGACGGGCACGCACCTCTTCGGACTCGATCCGCTGTGATACCCCCACATGGCTGGAGCCCGGCATGAATACCAGGTAGCGTGAGGGTAAGGTGATGTCTGTGGTGAGCCGTGCGCCCTTGGTGCCCAGGGGATCTTTCACCACCTGCACCATGATGTCCTGACCCTGACGCACCAGCTCGGCGATATCTCGTACGACGAAGTTGCCCTTCTCGACATCGGCCACACACTCGGTATGGGGTACGATATCTGAGGCATGGAGGAAGGCGGCCTTATCCAGGCCGATATCGACAAAGGCGGCCTGCATGCCTGGCAGCACCCGGCTAACCTTGCCCTTATAGATGTTGCCCACCAGGCCACGCTTCATGCGGCGCTCGATATGCACCTCTTGCAAGATGCCATATTCCACCAGCGCCACCCGCGCCTCGGTAGGCGTCACATTGATCAATAACTCAGAACCAATCTTTTTCTGTACTCTGTTTTTGACTATGTGACTCATGATTACTCACTTAATATGATTGAAGCATTAACGACCCAAAGACGAGCGCTAATCTTGGAAAAGCCAATCCCTAACCCGAAATTATAAAACCTGCATCTCGCTCAGTAGCGCTCTCGTCTCAACCAGCGGCAGACCCACCACCGCCGAATAGCTGCCATCTATGGCCTCGACGAAGCAGCCGCCCAGGCCCTGAATGCCATAGGCGCCGGCCTTGTCCATAGGTTCGCCGGTGCCAATATAGGCTAAGATATCTTGTTCAGTTAGGCCGCAAAATTGCACTTTAGTTTCAACTAATCGAGACAGGGTTCGCTCGCCGTCGGTGACTGCCACCGCCGTCATCACGCTATGACGCTTACCTGAAAGCGCACTAAGCATCCGCCTGGCGTCCAGCTCATCCTTAGGCTTACCTAAGATTTCGCCGTCCAATACAACTATAGTATCTGAGCCCAACACCACGGCATCCGCCTGTCCCCAGAGCGTCAGTCCTGCGCAAGCCTTCTCAATTGCCAGGCGCACCACAAATTCTTCTGCGCTCTCCCCCGTCCTATGACTCTCGTCGATATCGGCGGCTAGCGCCTCGAAACCAAAGCCGGGTTGACCCAGGCCGACCTGCGCCAGCAGCTCGCGACGACGGGGAGAGGAAGAGGCTAATACCAGTTGCATCATTATCTCACTTTATAAATACGACGAATGCGTCTCAGCATCCAAAATACCCAAGGCCAGATGATCAGGCTCGACAGGGCCGGCAGGAACAGGCTGACATCGAAGCTGGCCACGTTCACCACAAACTGTACCCAGAACACCAGCAGATGGTGCAGACACACCAGGCTGGCCACCATCAGGGCCTGTTGCCACATGGGGAAGTTACGCAGTCGCTGAAAATGCAGCACCACCACATAGATCACCAGCGACATGGAGAGTGCACGAATGCCAAGATGGGCCCCCAACAGGATATCCAGCAACACCCCCAGCACCCAGGCAGAAAGTATGTTGTAGCGATGCGGCAGCGCCATCGCCCAGTAGATCATCACTAGCAGCAGCCAGTCAGGGCGCCAGGACTCGACCAGACCGGGCAGCGGCATGATCTGAAATAACATGGCCAACAGGAAGCTTAGCCAGACCACCCAACGTCCGTGGGGAATATGCATGCTCATGGCGTCTCCTCCGCTTTCGGCTCGTCGGCTTTCGGCTCGGCTTGCTCACTCTGGTTGCCGTCGGGCCAGATCAACAGCAGATAACGGATACGATCCAGTGCCGCCAGGGGTTGAGCAGTGACTGTGGCATAGCTCTGGCCATCGTCACGTTCGACCTTCATGACTCGCGCCACGGGATAACCTTCAGGGAAACGCTTACCCAGACCGGAGGAAACCAGGAGATCGCCGACCCTGAGATCCGTACTCTTGGCCACGTGGCGCAGCTCGAGCTCATCGAGCTCACCTATGCCCTGGACCACCAGGCGGACATCGTTACGGGTCACCCGCACCGGAATCGCATGAGTCACGTCTGAGATCAGCAGCACCCGACTGGTCAGCTCGCTGATCTCCACCACCTGACCTACTACCCCGTGGGCGTCCACCACTGGCTGACCGACGAATACACCGCTACGGGCGCCATGGTTAAGCACCACATAGTGACGAAAGGGGTCGCTGGCCACCTCCATCACCTCGGCCACCATCTTCTTGGAGTCCATGTGCACTGGAGAGCCCAATAGGGCGCGCAGACGATCGTTTTCCTGTCTCAGATGCTCGAAACGCTGCAGACGCTCGCTCATCAAGAGTTGTTGCCGCAGCAGCTGCTTGTTCTGCTTGGCCAGCATGTTGCGGGTGGCGATACTCTCGGCCGACCAATCCAGGACGGCGCCGGGGATGTTAGCCACGTATTGCAGGGGGCTGAGCAGAGAGGAGATAGATTGACGTACCGGCTCCAGCCTATCGTTGGCCACCAGTAAGATCACCGACAAAACGATTGCCAATGTGAGCCTGAATTGATTCGAAATACCGCGGGCAAAAATAGGTTTCATAAAACACTTAAGGCAGCGAACCCGGTACCCGCTTTACCCCTTCCACCTAGAGGTGTCGGGGCGGCGAGGCATTATTTACTGTGTCTCGCCAGGGGTGTAACCAGAGTCTAGCTGCCTATTTTCTTTGAGCCGAATTAGTTTTCGTCAGAGAAGAGATCGCCGCCATGCATGTCGATCATCTCTAATGCCTTACCACCACCACGGGCCACACAGGTCAGGGGATCGTCTGCTACCATCACTGGGATGCCTGTCTCTTGCATCAACAGACGGTCGAGGTCACGCAACAGGGCGCCACCACCGGTCAGTACCATGCCGCGCTCAGAGATATCTGAGGCCAGTTCTGGCGGAGACTGTTCCAGCGCCACCATCACGGCGCTGACGATACCAGAGAGCGGCTCTTGCAGCGCCTCTAAGATCTCGTTGCTGTTCAGGGTAAAGCTACGTGGTACCCCTTCGGCTAAGTTGCGACCGCGCACTTCGATCTCCAGCACTTCGTCACCCGGATAGGCGGTACCTATGGTGTGCTTGATGCGCTCGGCCGTGGCCTCACCGATCAGGCTGCCATAGTTGCGGCGCACATAGTTGATGATGGCATCGTCAAACTTGTCACCACCGATACGCACAGAAGAGGAATAGACCACGCCGTTTAGCGAGATGATGGCCACCTCGGTAGTACCACCACCGATATCCACCACCATAGAACCCGTTGCTTCCGACACAGGCAGACCGGCACCGATAGCGGCCGCCATAGGCTCTTCGATCAGATAGACTTCACGAGCACCTGCGCCCATGGCCGACTCACGAATCGCACGACGCTCAACCTGAGTGGCTCCCACAGGCACACACACCAAGACGCGTGGACTTGGGCGGAATACGCTGTTGTTGTGTACCTGTTTGATGAAGTGCTGCAGCATCTTCTCGGTCACATAGAAGTCGGCGATCACGCCGTCTTTCATTGGACGAATGGCTTGAATGTTGCCCGGCGTACGACCCAGCATCTGCTTAGCTTCTGTTCCCACGGCGGCAACCGATTTTTGGCCGCCGCTGCCGCGTTCGCCCCGAATTGCAACAACCGAAGGCTCATTTAACACTATGCCCTCTTCGCGAACGTAAATTAAGGTGTTAGCCGTACCCAAATCGATCGATAGATCGTTAGAAAAAATGCCACGCAGCTTCTTGAACATGTAACCAGCCTGTCTCAGTGGAGTCGGAAAAATAAAAATCAGGTAACTTTATCAATGCCCCCCGCATTCCACAAGGATATTATGCTGATCCTTAGATAAATATCTGTTCATCATTGGGGTTTGTGTCAGCCTAAGTGAACACTCGCTCATCAATTGGTAGAGCAGCTATTTCACTTCCCGCCAATAGATGATCTTATCGTGTCCGCGATAGGTGCCAAAATAGGCATTGGCCCTCGGGTCAAACAGGGTATCGGCCGCATCCCCCGGATAGTTCCAATATCCCTTGAGCCAAGGTTCAACATGCAGCTTGAGGGGCAGCTCACCCGCCTGATTGGGGATGGCGAAGTAAAGATTACCGACGCCATTCACCAGGGCGCCACTTCGCAGCGACAGCCCGCTATCGCTATAGGCCTGCAGATCGGGGAAGCCCGAAGGTAGGACGCGATACAGGCCAGAGGTTGCCGTCTCCCCAGCATCTAAGGAGGTCTGGGTATTAAAAACCGAGCAATTGTCGTCGCCGTTTAATGTCCAGACCGGCACGCCAGCAGTCGCGCTTGAAACATATTCGCTGCGTAGCGGCAGTCGCAGGCTCTCGGACTGAGGACCATAGCCGTTTTCCAGCACCATGCGGCCATAGCGCAGCTCGAAAGCCTTACCGTCGCCGATATCGCTAAAGGTAAATCCGCGGCAAGGGGCCGAGGCGCTGTCGCGATAACAGATGCCATCTTCATCGCTGACGTCCAGCGCCGACAAAACCAGATCAAACTTGGCATCGAAGGGTTCCTGTGGCGTCTGGGTGCGCTGGTAACTCGGCTGGGCGCCTATCAACTCAGCGACATTGGGCGAGCCGCGATAATTGACTTGGCCTGAGTGTGCCGGCGCCTGACTGTCGGCAATTACTGCCTTCTTGGTGCCATCCTGATAGCTGCGCTCAGACCACTGATTGCGCTCTGCCTCATCCCTGTGTTTATAACGCCACCAATCGCCGTTCTGATAGTTAGTCGTCACCCTACCTTGAGCGTCGAAACCTGCCACCTGAATGCTTGGCTCGGCGCCCGTTTTAAAACCGAAGGGCTGATCCAGATAGGTAAATGTGCCGCAACTCTGGACCGCCTCAGGGGTATTGCCTGTAATGCTTAGGTAGGCCGGCGTGAAACGGCCAAATACCTCACTGCTAGACTGGCTGGCGGGGATGGTTACTCCCTCGTAACTGACATCGCTGCCAAGCGCCACCTGCATGGTGCCCACCTCGCTCCAGCTTTGATCATCGATGATCTGGGCGCTGACGCCAGATGATAGCGAGAACGACAGGCTATCACGGCCTAACACGCCGTTTACCCCGGTATCGGGCTGCACCACCTGTGACACCACAGACAGGCCATTATGCTCGAAGTTTTGCAGCGCAGTATTGCCACTGAAATCTTTGTCTTCATCGCTCTGCCAACAGGCCGCAGTCACCTGCATGCTAAAGGGTTCACCCGCGGCGGCCAGCACCTTACAGCCTGCGTCATAGGGATCGCCGGCATCACAGCGTCCATTGGCACTGACATTGGCAAAATGAAAACCGGCAGGTGCCGAGGTAAAATTGTCACTATGGGAAAGCACTAGCGTCTCTGAGCCTCCGGCGGGACGCGAAACTGTGTGGCTATGTTCGGCGCTAAGCGTCACCACGCCCGCCTCGGGATAATTGGCCGACAGGCTCGCCACACCCTCGCCGTTGAAATGCACCTGCATTGCCTGAGTACCGCCACCATCGATAGCTACCGAGCCGGTCGGGGATAACAGGCTGTTCAGGGTAAGCTTAGCCGGATTGTTCACCGTTGCCGGACGCAGATAATCGAAGCCGAAGCTAATCGTCTTGGTCTGGTTAGCAAATAGGGGCTTACACTGCTGCGTCTGAGTATCCTTGGTCACGGCAAACAGGTTAAAGCTGCTGCCCGTCTTACAGGCGGTGCTGTCGGGCACATCGAAATAGAACCCCGTGTCGGCAAAGTCGAGCAGACACTGTAAATTATCCACCAAGGCGCCGTCGATATAGCATCGGTAAGGCGCGGCTGGCGCCGTGGCACCAAGCCCAAGGCGTACGCTGCCGCCGTCTGGGTGCCACACCTGGGTTTGAGCCGAGCCGGTAAAGCCGACATCGGCATATTTCACGCCATCCTTGGTCAGCTCCACGCTCGAAGAGACGCTCGCCTGAGTCGAGCAGTCGGCGTTGACGCAGGCCCGCAGCAATATGTCTTTGGCGGCGCAGCTCAGCGCATCCGAGGTAAATTCGAGCCGGTAATGGTCGACACTCACACCGCCCTTGTCACACATGCCGCCGAAGTCGGCATCATCCACAGCACCCAGGTCGACATCCGCTCCACCATTGCCGTCAAAACTCAGGCTCCCCCCTGATGCGATGGCGCCATCTATCCAGGCATTGCCGGTAAAGGTCACAGTGCCGGCCACATAGAGAATGCCGTTGATATAGTTCTGTCCGGCCACAGAGAGATCGCCCCTGACATAGATGATCAGGTTTTCGGCCTTACCCGATGCATTGATGCTGGCATTATTCATCGACAGGTTGTCGAAGTAGAGGCGCGCCGTTTTCCCCGTAGTGGTTATCACAGAGCGATTACCAAAACTCCCCGTGGCAAAATCATAATCTCCGGCTGAAAACTCTGGACTGTGCCCTGAGCAAGCGCCCTTAAAACAACTAAGGTTACCGAGTCTGGGACCAATATCATCGGGTGGCACCAAGCCGGGATTATGGTTTCCGGTTGGCGGGTCGGTAAAGATCGCATCACACTGAGGTACGGCGAAAACGCCTGTGGAGAATACCAGGTATAACAAGCCAGCGAGCAGGGTTAGCAGGAATCTATTCACGGGCCTCGACCTCCACCTTACGGTTAACGCGCAGACAGGCGTCGCCATCACAACTGCCCACGGCGCAGGTCGCCTCACTGCCGATAAGGTATTGGGTTACACTGTCACTCCCAATCGTCACTGTGGTCTGGTTGCAACTTAACACCACACTACAGCCATGAAAGCCCACCACATCCGGCGGCGTCCAGCTGGCAGAGACGCTAGCGCAGCCCACCACTGTACCACTTAGGGGAAACAGCTGCGCCAGGGCGGCATCGGCGCCGCTGTTCGCCGCGGCGAAGGCGCGGGTCGCCAAGACCTCAAGGTTTACCCCCTCGTCGGCATCGCTGACGATATTGATCAGCGCGGCCGCCATCAGAAACATCACGGTAATGATGAAGATGCCAATCACTAGGGCGCTGCCTCGCTGCCTGACTCGATTAGGGAACATTGATCACCTGCACCTGATGTTGATATTGAAAGGTCTGGCCATTGACCTCGAAATGGGGAGACAGCTGAACCACGGCATTGTTAACTAGGGTGCCCGGCGTATAATGAATCGGCGCCTCGCTGCCGAGATTATTGACCACATGCTGGCCCATCAAGGCGCCCGTCCCCATCTGTGCGGGTGTCGGCTGGGTTGTCTGAACCCCATAGCCGTCGTAACGTCTGATATCGCCGCTACTTAAGAAGCAGTAGCTCACGGCGCCATTGACCATGAAGTAACGCTTCTGAGGCGATGCCTCATCGAAGCGCAGCTCATTATCGAACTCAAGCCGATTACCGCTCAGCTGCTTAACATCGAAGATACGCCCCTGTTTGGTCGATGGGCTGTCTTGGTAGAGCTGAGCGGGCGCTAGCGGATAGACCACCATCTTGTGTGCCAGATTAATTCCCTGGGCCGGGAGCATGATGCTGCCGGTATCGGCCGCTGCTTCTGGCGCTATCGGCAAACTGATATAGCTGGCACTAGCGGTGATAGGCAGAAATTCTATGCATTGGGCGCCGCTGGGGCTGGCCACTCGAATACTATTTGGCAGGGCATTCCGCAGCTCGCGGGTCATGCGTTCAATCACGAAACGGCTCTGGCTCAGCACCTGATCCACTGAGCTGGACTCGACGAAGATGCGGGTGCCCAAGATGACGAAACTGCTCACCCCGACCACCAGGATGCCGAGTATGATGATGACGGTCACCATCTCCACCAGGGTGAAGCCCTTGTTAGTTTGCAGCCGCATCAGTAGTTACTCCGCAGCCCATGATAGGTGATCACCTCGCCACTGGGGGTGGTCACATTGATCGCTACCAGCTTGCTGTTCTTGTCGCTGCCGGGATAGGTCACACTGACCGATAGCTGGTAGTTAATATATTCCTTAGCATAGGTGCGGTCTGAGTTGAGCATCTCGCTGGCCTGGGTCAGGCCATGGTAGTCATCCACGTCACGATAGGCGTTGCGATCGAGTCCGCCCGGACCAAAGTTAGCCTGGTCGGTGCAAGGAAGTCCGGCGGGCAAGCCAAGATCTGGCCTGGCCGCCGCACCACAGGCGGGCACGCCGCCATTGGGATTGCTGTTCTGATCGTAACGCTTGCCCCAGATCTCGTTGAGCAGGGAATGCGCCAGCTCGGCAGAGCGTACCCTGTGTAGGGTCTCGGCGGCGCGGTCCGCCTGGGGAAACAGCATGCTAGTGAGCATGACCAAGGCGATGCCCAGCACTATCATGCCCACGACCAATTCGATCAGGGTAAAGCCTGAGGCGCGCTTTGGTAAGGTGGCTCTGCTAGCGTCCATGAATATACCCCTGGCTCTCTATGGTGAGGTCTAAGGTTTCATCGGCGGCGACCTTGATGGTGCAGCCCGCAGCGCAGCTGCCCGTCACCCGACCATCGCGATCGAATGCTAGGGTAAAGCTATTCTCCCCCCCTAGGCTCAGGCTTGTCTGCCTGGGTAGCGACTGGGCATTGCCAGTGACCATCAGGCTGCTGCAATCTGTACCATAGATATCGGCACGATAACTTGTTGCCGTCACACTCACCTTGTAGCAGCGATCCAGATTATTCAGTGCCATCAGCTGCACGCGCCTGAGCTCGCTAATCAGTTCGTCTCTCAATGTGTAGGCGCTGTAGCTTGAGGCGGTAAAGAAGCGCGGCAAGACCACCACAGAAAGAATGGCAATCAAGATGATGGTTGTGACCAGCTCTACAAGGGTAAAACCTTGTTGTTTATTCATCGACACCCCAGCTGCAACACGCTGATAGCGTTAAACTTTCTAATAACCTACAGAGTATGGCAAATATTGCCATCGATTTCAGTAATTAGTCTCTCGTCAGAGACAAAAAAGGCCTGCATTGCAGGCCTTTAGAGAGGATATGAGTTTAACAACCCGTAACCACTGTATTTACTGTTATAGCGCCATAGGCAGTTAATGCGTTCACGTACTGAACGTAACAAGTGCCTGCATCTTGTGCTGCTTTAGGGCTAGTTTGGCCCTGAGGATAGAAGTAGATACTGTTCGTATCCGCATCCTCAACATACAACCATTCAGCCGTTGTACCGGAAGTCGCAGCATTAATATCTAAAGCATTGGCCAGGCTACCGGTCCAAACAGCCTTGGCATGACCATAATTTAAAGCCACTGTCGTACCGGCAGCATCCACCGTTACTGTTGGCGCTGGGGTTGCGGTGCTTGCCTGAGTTTCGTTGCCTGCAATCAATGACTTAGATTGCACCAGACTATCGGCACCTTTTATAGCCGCTTCTAATCCAGATACAGTTGATTTACGAGCGTCACTCTGCAGGTTAATAAACTTAGGTGCGGCAGTCACCGCTAAAATCCCTAAGATAATTATGACCACAACCAACTCGATTAATGTAAAACCCTTTTGATTACTCATTTTTGTCATACCCTAATTAACAACCTGATTTTTCTACTTTATACTGTGGTAATGCACCCTTAGATGCGGATTGCTTGTACTCTACCCAACATTTAGACGTATCAGATGGTGTTTTCTCACCTGGATGAATAATAATTGCACCAGATAAAGTCGTAGTTACTGTCGGAGCATCGACTATCGTCCATTCAGGCTGAGAAGAAGTTGTGTCGATATCCAATGCTAAAACTAAATCGGCAGATGCTTGTTTTAAGTAACCATATACCGAATTGATAGTCACATCGTTACTAGTATCACTATCACCCTTATCATCTAAAATCACTGTGCCAGCCGACTTCGAATCCTGCCCTTGGATAGCGGCTTTGGAATAAACCAAGGTATTCGCACCTTGCAACGAAGCTTTTAAGCCTTCCAACGTGGATGCACGCGCATCACTCTGTAAATTAATAAACTTAGGTGCTGCAGTCACGGCCAGAATCCCCAAGATGATGATCACAACCACTAACTCGATCAGCGTAAAGCCGCTTTGCTTCTTCATGTTGTACCCTTGTTTTTAGCTTCTGCTAACTTTTATAAAAATTTTGTCGACCTCGCTATAGGCAAGGTGCAGATTAATTGGTAAAGCTGAGCACCTGGCCTGTGCCTGGGTTGTACAGTATGCCTTTGGCGTTGGCGGTATTCAGATCCGGTGTAGGTGTCGGCACCCCTGTGGTTGTGTTTAATACCAGTGAGGTCACCTGATGGTAGACGCAGAGATCTAAGTTGGTCACCTGAGTGCCATCGATCGCAACGCCGTTACCACCGGCACCCGCTAATACCCGGGCGGTAAAACGTTGATTGCGAGCATCCTGATTAAAGAGCACGTTACGCGGTGCGTTTTGTAAAATATTATCGAAAACTTCCTGACAAGACGCATCCGTCATACCGGTCGCACTCACGATACCACTGCCCGAGGTCAAGCCCGTTGGGAAACCGAAACGGGTATCCAGAGAGATCTGCGTACCATCTAGCACCACATTGGCATTATTACGACCATCTACCTCCCATTGGGAGCGCACGAAGCTTACCGCCGTGGCCAACCCACCGGCTACGCCATCTACGCTAGCATCTTCTGCATCGTCGGTCACATTCAAAAAACGGGGAATGGCCGTGGCCGCCAGAATTCCCAGGATCACAATCACGATCACCAGCTCGATCAGCGAGAAACCGCTCTGTTTGATTCGCATGTGTTGGGCTCGCATTTTCATAAAAAACTCCCTTAGATAATCCTGATAATTCTAGCAGTTACAGCAAATTATAAAACCTTAGAAGTCGCTAAATTCAGCGATCTGTCAAAAAAATAACGCGTCCACTAGTGAGTTGATAACTCAAACGATCACCGTTATTAGCAATATAACTACAAACCTCTCCAGCCTGGTCCGCTTGTGTAACAATTTTGGCTAAATCATCCCGGCCACCCAACAGCTGCCACCAGAGGGTCTTGCAGTTCTCCTCGGTGACTTGGGCTAAGGTTGGCCACCCCTGAACGCTCATCTTGATCAGAGGTTGCTCGCCATCCCTCAAGTCTATGGCGGTGGACCAGTCCAGACGCATCTCGTTGGGGCGCCCCTGCACCAGCCATTGTGAACGCACCATAGCCAACACATTCAGCAGGCGGCTGTGCTCCAGCCTCAACCCCTGAGAAGAGACCTGATCCACCTTGGCGAAATAACCGTAACCCAGCACGCCCAAGATGAGCAAGAGCACCACTATGGCAATCATCTTGCCATAGGCCTGCATCAGCTCGCTGTCGACCCGTGTCTGGTTCTCCATCAGCTCAGCTCCCAGCCCATGCTTGCCATGGGTTATCCCCCCTTGACCACGTTGAGCATGTCCCACATCGGTAGGTAGATACCCAGCGCCAGGATGAGGACGATCACCGCCACTATGCCGATCAATATAGGTTCAAGCTTGGCGGTTAGGTTCTTGAGGTCGTAATCCACCTCCCCCTCGTAAAAGTCGGCGGCGTCGTTAAGCAGTTGATCTATCTGGCCTGTCTCTTCACCAACGGCCACCATCTGCAGCACCAGCGGGGTAAAGAGTTGGCTCTGATTCGACACCCGCAGCATAGACTCGCCGGACTCTATGCCCCGGCGCATGGCCACTATGCGGTCATGCATATAGGCGTTATCCACCGCATCGGCCACCAGGCTCAGGGCCTGTGTCATGGGCACACCTGCACTCAGCATCATGGAGAAGCTGCGGCAATACCGCGACAGGGTCGAGCGCTCTATGATGCTGCCCACAGCCGGGATCTTAAGCTTCCATCTGTCCCACTGCTGCTCGCCCTTCTCAGTATTGTGCCAGTAGCGGATCCCCACGAAGCCGCCCACCAAGGCGATAAGCAGCAGGTACCAGTAGTTGACGAAGAAGTTAGAGGTGCCGATCAGCAGCTTAGTAGCCCAGGGCAGATCCGCGCCGAAACGGGCAAACAGATCGGCAAACTTAGGGATCACCATGATATTGAGCACCACCATGGCCAGGGCCACCGCCATCAGCACGAAGATGGGATAACGCATCGCCGCCTTGATGCGCCTGCGAGTCTCCTGCTCGCGCTCGATATAGCCAGAAAGCTGAATAAAGGCATCTTCCAGCTTACCCGTGTTCTCCCCCACATGGATCATGGAGACAAACAGGGCATCGAACACATCCGGGTGATGGTTCATCGCCGATGACAGCGGACGCCCCGAGATCAGCTGCTCTGAGATATCGTTCAGGGCATCCTTCATACGTTTAGAGTGGGAGCTCTCTGACAGGCCGGCGATGGCCCGCAGGATGGGGATGCCCGAGCGGGTGAGCGAGTACATCTGCCGGGTAAAGATCTGCAGCTCATCCAAGCCGACCTTGCTCTTAAACAGGCTGCCCAGTTGAAATTCCCGCGCGACCTTGGCCTCCACCAACTCAAGGGGGATCACGGCGCGAGACAGCAGCTGATCGGCTGCGGCACTCTGGGTGGTCGCATCGACCCGCCCACTCACCGCCTTGCCCTGTGCATCACGTCCCTTGTACTGATAGACAGGCATAGTTAGCCCTCAATCTCTTGTTGATGGATCATCTCCTGAGAGATGGGCACCTGGGCATCGCAGGCATCTTCGATAAGCTTGGCCACCTCTTCCATAGTGGTCATCCCCTCCGCCAGGTAGTTCAGCGCCGACTCGGCCAGTGGGGTGAAGTTGGGGCTCTGGTAGGCCGCCTGGGCAAACGCCTGGGGATTGCCGCTACGCATCGCCTCGATCATCTGCTCATCCAGCTCCAGGATCTCAAATACACCGATACGGCCACGATAGCCGCTGCCGTTACAGCTCTGGCAACCTGTGCCAATGCGAAACTTAGCCTGGCTAAAATCATTACTGCTGATGCTGCTAAGCCAAGCCTGATCGGCGGCGCTAGGGTCGTAGGGCTGGGCGCAGTTGTGACAGACGCGGCGCACCAGACGCTGAGCGATGATCACCCTGAGCGCACTGGCCACCAGATAGCTGGCGGCCCCCATGTCCAGAAGACGCAGGGCAGAGGTGACTGCATCGTTGGTATGCAGGGTCGACAGCACGAAGTGACCTGTAAGCGCCCCCCTGAGGCCGATCTCCACCGTCTCCTGGTCGCGCATCTCACCCACCATGATGATGTCGGGGTCCTGACGCAAGGTCGTACGCAGCACGTTAGAAAAATCTAAGCCTATCTTATGGTTAACTTGTACCTGATTGATACGCGGCAGCTGATATTCCACCGGGTCTTCCACCGTGATGATCTTGCGATCTGCGGTATTGAGTTCGCTCAGCACGCCATAAAGCGTCGTGGTCTTACCGCTACCCGTAGGCCCGGTCACCAGTAGCATGCCATGGGGGCGCTTGATCTGCTTACGTACCCGCGCCAGCATCTCGGGCGGCATGCCGGTCTCATCTAAGGTCAGCAGGCCCGCAGACTGATCCAGCAGACGCATCACCACAGACTCACCGTGATAGATGGGCATGGTCGACATACGCACATCTATCTTGTGTCCCTTGATCTCCATGTGGAAACGACCATCCTGGGGCAGACGCTTCTCTGAGATATCTAGGCCCGCCATCAACTTGAGGCGCAGCACCAATGCCGAGGCGATGTTCACCTCCTGCAGGGTATTCTCTTGCAGCTGGCCATCGATACGCTGACGGATCCTCAGCACCTTGTCACCGGGCTCGATATGAATATCGGAGGCGCGCATCTGCACCGCATCTTCGAAGATCGACTGCAGCAACTTAACCACTGTCGTCTCGTTATCGCTGTCGGCATCGGTCAGGCTGGCGAGATCGAACTGATCGTCGGCGGCATATTCCTCCTCCAGCTTACCGGCGATCTGGGCGATCTCACCGGTGCGGCGATACAGGTTATCGAAGGCCTCCAGCAGCTGGGTCTCGGTAACCACGGCGATCTTAATCGCCTTAGGCGCCAGCAATACCTCAATATTGTCCATCGCCTGCAGATCGGCAGGGTCGCTCATGGCCACCAGCACATGGTCACCATTATCTTCCACCGCCAGGGCGCGATAGCGACGGGCCTGCACCTCGGGCAGAAGATTCACCACCTGAGGCGGGATCGCCCGGCGACTAATGTCCAGGAAGGGAATATGCAGCTGCTGTGACAAAAACTTAAGTAGCTGCTCTTCGGTGATGCAGGAGAGATCGATCAGGGTACGACCCAGCTTCTTGCCGGTATTCTTCTGCTCGGCCTGGGCCTGGCCCAGCTGCGCCTCGCTGATGATCGCTTCCTGTACCAATAAGTCGCCGAGGCGCATCTTTAACTTGGGTTTCACTCGATATCTCCTAACTGGGCCAACCGCTGCTGAACAAAATCGCTAGCCTGCTGCGACAAGCCGGGTAAGCTTAGGGCCTGAGCGTAGGCCTGCTTGGCGCCGGTATATTTTTGCTGGGAATCCAAGGCGTAGGCCAGCCCCATCCACCATTTGGCCTGGGTGGGTTCGACCCTGGCCAGGCGGCGATAACTCTCTTCGGCCAAAGAAAACTCGGATGCCTGCTGGGCCAAATGGCTCTGCAATACCCACTTCTGCTTGGCGAGCAGGTGATCATCCGGGATCTTGCCAAGCACCGCCAAGGCCCCCTGGCTATCACCCTGCGCCTCCAGCACCCTGGCCAGCATGAGGGCGTAATCAATTTCTTGGGGATAGAGGGCAAGTCCCTGTTCGAGCACAGTCTTAGCCTCACCCAACTGTCCCTGACCGTAATAGAGGGCCGCCAGATGCTGACGCGCGCCGTGCAAGGCTGGCTTGAGCCTTATCGCCTCACTAAAATCATTCGCCGCCTGTGACAGCTGCCCGCCCTCCTGGGCCGACTTACCCTGACTAAAGCGCTTCTCGGCCAGCGCCTCGGGCGACAGCTTCACCTCGGTCACCGCCATGGAGCCGTTAGCTTTAACTGTTTTGGTGTCTGACGCCTGATCGACCCGAATCGCCTGAGGCTTAGCCACAGTCTTGGCCTCGATACTATCCTTGGTATCAAGCTTAGGTTCTTCAATAGTTTCGGCTAGCGGCTTAGCCCCGACCCCTACATTAGCCTCAGCACTATCGTCGACGGTAGACTCGACCTTCGCTGGGCTCTGAGTATTTACAGTCGCCGAAGGCTCAAGCGAGGGTATCGCGGCAGGTTCTTCACCTATGGCAAGCGCAGTTTCTTTGGAAGAGCTCGTCTCTACGCTTGACTGTTTGAGTTCGCCGCTGGCGATCTCCTGGACCAGACTCTGATTATCCTGTTGTAGTGCAAGGTTGGTGCGCTCAAGGGCCGCATAGCGATCCCATACCAGATAGCCCGATGCCAACAGCAGTAATGAGAGCAGTGCAAGCAGCAACCAGGGCAGACGCGAGCGGGGTGCCTGACGATATTGCAGTGGTGGCACGGGCAGCTCATCCAGGCCATGGGACTGCTGGCGCTTATCCAGATCTTTTAGCATGGTATTGATAACGCTCATGCCAGCCCCCTGGTGAGCCAAAACCATAGCGCGCCGGCGCACAGCGACGCGGCGCCAAAGGTGCCCAGCCACCAGGTAGGAAACAAGCCTTTGTCGGCATCCTGGGTATCGGCAATCGCCCCCTTCACATGGCGCAGGCTGACTCTGTCAGCACCCTCACCATAGGCCAGCAGCAGCGCCTTATGAGACAAAATATTGATAAGTCTGGGGATTCCCCTGGCAGCGCGGGCGATGCGTTTACTCTCGCGGACGCCAAACAGCCCCTCGCCGTGATACCCCGCCACCTCGAGTCTGTGGGCCTGATAGGCCCGGGTCTCGTCGGCAGTCATGGGCCGCAGTTGATAGCTAAAGGTGATGCGCTGCCTAAGCTGACGAAACTGCGTCTGCTGCAGACGGCTATCCAGCTCCGGCTGACCAAACAAGACCACCTGCAGCAGCTTACGACTCTCTGTCTCCAGGTTGGTGAATAGCCTCAACGCCTCCAGACTCTCGTCCGGTAGGGCCTGGGCTTCGTCCAGCACCAGGATGATGGAGTGTCCATGGGCGCTCAGCGCGATTAGCTGCTGCTGGATCAGGCTTGTGAGGCGCTGCTGATCCATGTCGGCGCTGTATTTAAGCCCTAGCTCCAATGCCAGTGCCCAGCGCAGCTCACTGGGACTGAGATAGGGATTAGGTAGATAGGCGCAGTGAAAACGCTCGGGAATATCGTTGAGCAACTTACGACAGATCAGCGTCTTACCCGTACCGACCTCGCCGGTAACCTTGATAAAACCCTCACCCGTCTGCAGGGCAGTTTGCAGCACTTGCAGCGCCTCGACATGGGGCGCCAGGCCGAAAAAGAAGCCGGTATTTGGCGTCAGCGAAAAGGGGGCCTGCGCCAAATGAAAGTGCTGCAGATACAAGCGTCTACTCCTGTTTCTCTTCTGGGTACCAGCGATCCAGCAGGGCCTTGGAGCGTTGCAGCTCGGTCTGCCAGGTCTCGGCGCCCACCACGGTCGGCTTGAGCAGGATCACCAGCTCGGTCTTGCGAAGCGAGTTGGAACGATTGGTAAAGGCTTCGCCCAGCAGCGGAATATCTCCCAGTAGCGGTACCTTAGAGACCAGCTCGATATTCTCGCTCTTCATCAAACCGCCTATCACCACCACATCGCCAGTGTTGGCCTTGATAACCGTATCCGACTCGCGGATCTCGCTCTGGGCCAGCGGCAGTTCTAAAGTATCTTGCGATACTTTGATTGACTTGTTCTGCTCCTTGATATCGATAACAGACGGGTGAATGTGCAGCAGCACACTGCCCTCTTCATCGATCTGCGGCGTCACATCCAGCGCGATGCCAGAGAAAAATGGGGTCAGCTCCACTTCGGGGGTGGTGACCGGTGTGGTGCCCGCTACCGTGGTCGAAGACACATCTGTCACGAAATACTCGTCGCGACCCACCTTGATCACCGCCTTCTGGTTATTAGAGGCGGTCACCCTTGGGCTGGATAGCACGTCCACGTCACCCTGGGTATCGAGCAGGTTAATCATGGTGCTGAAGTCTTTGCCCTTGATCTGCAAGGAGGTGATGCCGCCTATGGCCGAGGTGATCACATCCCCCAGGCCATCGGGCGCAGGCGAGGTACCAAACTCGACGCTGTTGTTGCCACTCTGCCCCAGCACGCTTTCCCAGTGGATCCCCTGCTGGTAACCGTCCGACAGGGTCACCTCGAGCACCTTGGCTTCGAGGATCACCTGACGCTGCAGATGAGTCTCGGCTGTCTTAAGGAAGGTCTTCACCTGACGCAGCTCGTTCGGAAAAGCCCTGATAGTCACCAGGCCTGCCTGCGGGCTAACCACCACCTGACGGCCGTCACCCGTGTTGCCTATGATAGATTCCAGCGTCTCTTTGAGCTCACCCCAAAAGTCTGTCTTGGTCTTAGAGCGGATAAAGGTGCCGTTGGTGGTCTCGTTGCTATTGTTGCCGTTGCCGTCGCCACCGTTATTGCTCGAGTTATTGTTGTTGTAATTATTGCTGTTGTTGCCGTTGTTATTGCGGTTGTTATTGTTGTCCGAGATCCGCCCAGAGTTTACCGAGGTCAGCGACAGCCCCTGACGCTCCATGTAGAGATAATTGAGCGGGAAGGTCTCGGTGCGCATGCCAGCCGGGAAGACACGCAGGATACGCCCTGCACGGCTCACCTCGTAACCATAGATATCTTCGACCACCTGCAGCGCCTCGCTCAGGGTCACCCCCTTGAGAGACAGAGAAACGGTGCCGGTCACGTTGGGGTGCACGGCCACGCTCAGGGGCGTGCCCTGTACCAGGCTTGGGAAGAAAACCTTGGCATCGACATCCTTGGCCGATACATCGAAACGTCGCTCGCTAGGCTGGCTAGGGGTCAGTGTGCTAAGCAGCGCCGATGACTGCAGTTCGCGCTGCACCGAATCTGGCATCACGGCCGCCGGAGGTGGCGTTTGCGGCTTGTTCTGCGCCGCTGCAATCGAGGTATCGATCGCCGACTTGGACTCGACAGGCTGGGGACGATCCGTTGTCTGACAGGCGGCTAACATCAGCACGAGCAGAGGTGTTATGGTTTTCATCGCAGTCATTTATTGTCCCTTTGTCGCTGTTACTTCTGGGTAGAGCTTGAGCTGGCGGCCATCGGCGAGCCAGACTCCCTGTGCCGTGATGCGAGCGATCCTCACACCCTGTACCCTGTCACCTGTGGTGAATGTCTTGTCATTGATAATGGCTGTCGCCGATTGGTCGGTGATCATCAGGCTGTTGAGCACCAGCTTCTGTCCGCCTTGATGCTGCGCCGAGCCTGGGGCCCCGGCACCAGGACGGGTCGGATCCCTCAGGGTCTGCGCCGAGGCCTGAGTCAATCCAAGGCTAAGCAGCGCCAGCAGGCAAACACTAATCTTGATTCGCAACACTGATAAAGTCCTTGTTAATACTGAGTGTGTAGACCTCTAACGTCACCTCGGCCTTAGGGTAATCGCCCACCACATAATCCAGTTGACGCCAGTAGAGCTTATTGGGCATCGCCTCGACTGCCTCGATAAACTTGAGGGTGGCAAAGTAATCCCCCTCGAAGGCCAGCTTAATGCCGTGGCTGTAGAGATTGAGTTTGTTCTCATCCCCCAATGCCAGCAGTGGCTTAGGCGCCAGAGACTCGAAGCTTTGCAGGCGTATCCCCTTCACCCTACCCAGCAACTCTCCGAGCATGGTTGGCATCTTGTCGGCGGGCACCATGTCGACCATCTGAAACGACAGCTGCTGGTCGAGATCTTTTTCCTGCTGTTGCAGCCCCATCAGACGCTGATGGTATTCCTGATCCGGGTCGGTCGCCAGAGTCTGTTGGTACAGGTCAATCTGTTGCTCAGAGATTCGGTTCTCGGCGGTTAAGGCCTTGATATTACTCTGCACCCGGCTGCTCTGGGTCAGCAGAGACTCGAGCGGCAGATAGAGCAACATGCCGATCACCACTACGACCGCAAGGGCGATCATCACCCGCTCGCGCCGACTCAGTTGGTCGAAGGCCTCGCCCCAGTGGGCTATCTGCTGTTTCATTTCGCCTGCTCCTCATCGCGCTTGCTGCGCAGCACAAATCCCAGCGGCTGCTTGTCGCCCCGGTTCATGGTGAGCGTGCTAAAGGCCTGTCCCTTGAGCGGCTCGACCCCTTGCAGGCGTGCCAGCCAGAGGGGGACGGCGTTAGGTGCGGCGCTATAGCCTTCGAAGACAAACTGATCTTCCTGCACCTGGATGCGGCTCAGCCAGAGCTGATCGTCGGTCACCCGTGCAAGCCCCGTCAACAGGGGCGAATAGCCCTTGCTGGTGAGGGTCTCCACGTGGGAGAGTTCGCCGAGCAGCAGGCGCTTGAGCTCCACCTGCTGCGACAAGAGATCCACCTGTTGCACCAGGGCCTGAGAGGCGCTGCGCTTGGCGATCGCCTGCTCCAGCTGCGCCTTCTCTTGGTCGAACGCCGCCTTGTCGCTAAGCAGCTGATGCTTGTCCGTCTCCAGGCTTCCCAGGTGCAGATAGGCCAGTAAGTTCGCGGCCAGCAAAAAGACCAAGAGGCCGAAGCCAAGCTGCAACAGGCGCATAAAAGAGAGACGCAGCCTGGGGGGTAACAGGCTGGCGGTATAGAGGTTGACCCGCAGTTTTGGATTCATCTAGGCAGGCTCCTCCGTTTGACGTTCAAGCTCGGCCAATGCCCACTGGGCCAACTTATCCTGCACCTGATCACAGGCGATCACCTCGACAGCTTGATCGAAGTTCTTACTCAACAGCTGGGCCAACATCTGGCACTCGCCGCCCATCAACAGGGCGATAGAGGCCACAGGAGCCTGGCGCAGTTGGCTCTCGAAATAGTCCATGGAGCGCTGTAGCTCAAGGCTTAAGTTATCGGCGACGTTAAGCTTGAGATCTTGGCTGGAGACTCTATCTATCTGACTGAATCCACGGATACGGCGCTGCATGTAGAGCTGCCCCTGTTTCACCACGGTTAGCAGGAGCTCGCTACCCGGCTTATGACAAAGCACCATGTGCGCCAGCTTATCCTCGGCGCCATAGTTGCTGATGGCCATCTCTTCGATGCTGATCCCGGCAATGGTGACATCATGCTTGTCCGCCGCCTTGACTAAGGCTTGAAGCATGGCCCTGTTAACCGCCACCACAGTCACCTTGTTGTTGGTGGACTCTGGCAGCTCAAAATAATCCAGATGTAGCGACTCGACGGACTCCGACACCATATCCTTGATCGACCAGATAAGCGCCTGATGCATCTCCTCGGGCTCCACCATAGGCTTGTCGACGACCATCAGCTGATAGAAGTCTTCGCTGAGCACGAGTTGCAGATGGGGAGCGGGTATCTTGTCGGTCAGCGCCTCGAATACGCCAGACCAGTCATCGCCCGATAGAGGCAGTGAAAATGAGGTGCCGCTATCGCGCTTAAAGAAGGTCACAGCGGCGGCGTTAAGGTATACGCCCAAATCGACTCTATCGTGCTTGGTTTGCCAGAAGGCAAATTTACTCAAAAGACTATTTTCCATTTAAGGCATATCCACCAATTTGATACTCACGCGCCATGAGTGTCCCAAATCGCTCTACCTCAAATGCCGGGCCCAAATTGCCTCGAGGAAAGCGTCAAAATAATAGCGTTATTGTAGCGACTAATCGCCTAATTTTATAGAAAAAATCTAACATCAATCAGATACACTCAGATAAACATAGAACAGTAACCCTGCCCTAACAAGCCCTTATCAGACCCAACAGTGAGGCAACAAAATCACGCGGCCTCGAGGGGGTCGCTAAAGAAACTGCCCTGTCCTGCGCTCACACCTAAAATTTTCAGCGTTTGCCACTCCTCCAGCGACTCGACGCCGTCGGCAAAGACCTGCACCTCGGTGCGATAGAGTCCACCGATAAGACTCCTTACAAACAGTTGATTTTCTTGACGTAAATGTATCTGACGCACGATAGACCTGTGTAACTTAATCAGATCTACGCGGCAGGATTGAATATATTGGGTACTCACCACCTGCTGTCCCACCCGGTCGACACACAGGCTGGCCCCCATCTTGGCAATCATGTCCAGCGGCGCCTTCAGCTTCGCCAGATTATTCACCAGGATATCTTCGTTGATCTCAAAGATCAGCCGCGGCGTCAGGTGACGATACTCCAGCAGAGTCGTCTGTAACCAGCGAATAAGGGCGCGGCTGGTCAGGGTATCCAGGGAGAGGTTAATGCTGTATTTACCCTTATCTTCGGATGAATAGGGTAACAGATCGAACAACACGGCCTCGATCACCTGACGCTCAATCTGGGGGATCAGGCCACACTTAATCGCCATAGGGAGGAACAGGGTGGCGCGCACCAGGTTGTCGCTGCTGTCGCGCAGACGGCAGGAAACCTCGCTGTGGTGTTCCTTGCCATCACTGTCGAGTACCGCCTGGGTAAATGCCACCACACGCTTGTTAACCAGGGCGTACTCGAGGAAGCTACGCCAGCGCACCGAGCCTCGGGCAAACTCCTCGTCCACGGCACCCTTATCATACATGAACCAGCCACTATTGCCCTGAAACTGAGCCGCCCGTAGCGCCATCTCGGCCTCTTCGATCAGCTGCCCCTTGCTATCGCCAACCTTGAAATAGGCCACGCCAATATGGAAGAAATCGTCGCGATTATTTACCCCTTCCAGGGGCTGGCTCAGGCAGACCTTGAGCAGCCTGGCGGCCAGCTTCTCGGCATCCGCCAGGGAGATCTGCGGCACCACGATGGCAAACTGATTATAGGAACGGCGGGAGAAGATGCTGTTGGCCTGACTGTCAAGCAGGTGACTGATGCCACCTATGGTCTGGGTAAGCAGCTCCTGAATGCTGAACTCATCCGCCTCCTGCTGAAGCAGATCCAGATCTTCCATCTCCAGCAGTAGCAGCACTCCAGGTGCCATCATGCCATCCTTGTTGCTCAGGGCGTCTAGACGGTTCTTGAGGAACAGGCGATTGCCTATGCCAGACTCGGGGTCGAGGAAGGTGTTGGAGCGAATAAACTGATCGAACCTGGCGCGCTGCTTCTGGGCATCATCCAGCTCCAGCAACATCTGGGTCAAGGCCCGATTGATAAGCCTTGGACGGCCATGGCCAGTCTCGGCCAGGGCCTTGTCATAATCTCCCGACAGGATCAGGTGGCTGCGCTTAGCCAGATCTTCTATGCCCTGCAGCTGCTGCGCCAGCCAGAGATAGCCGCGGCGCACTAGCAACGCCACGGCGAGAGCCCCAACCAAAAACACCAGGCTGCCATGCCAGCTGATGTTATGCAGCAAGAAGGGCTGAGGCAGGCTGACATGAAAATGCAGATCTAGGGTCTCGTTGAGTACCCTGTCGTAATTGACGACACTCTGATCATGGTTGCCCCTGTCGAAGCGATACAATGTCTCTTCACCGCGGATCAGAGTAAATTTTTGCGCATCATAGGCGGCCAGGATCTGTGGCAGCCAGATATCCAGATGTCGCAGCTCGTGCCGGACCTGATGCTGCAGCAACATCTCTTCCAGCTCTTTCATCTGCTGTTGTTGAAACTTATAGGTGAGCTGAATGAAACTGACCAGGGCGGTCAGCATAAAGATGAAGGCGACCGCGGCGAGGGAAAGTAGCCAAAAGCCGGTTAACTTCTTGGTCAGGAGTTGTGTCAATTTCATTTCCGCTTCCTGCAGGATTATTATTATTTTTACGTCTGAAACCGCTTTATCATCAAGGAATGCAAAAGGCGTCAACCCGAAGGCTGCATATTAACACTTACCATACAAATAAAGGCGGGAAGGCACAATAAAAAAGGGCCCTGAGGCCCTTTTCTTATCATCACAACCGCCGATTAGGCTGTGTAGTGTTCAGGTAGTGAAGGCAGCGCCGCGACACCCGAATCGATAGCCGCCTGAGCCACGGCCTTGGCAACGTTGGATAGCAGACGTGGATCCATAGGCTTAGGTATCACATACTCAGGGCCAAACTTCAGCTCAGACACATCTGGATAGGCAGCCAACACCTCGGCAGGTACAGGCTCTTTGGCCAGGGCCGCGATGGCGTGTACCGCGGCAATCTTCATCTCATCGTTGATCTTGGCGGCGCGTACATCCAGGGCGCCACGGAAGATGAAGGGGAAGCAGAGCACGTTGTTTACCTGGTTAGGGTAATCGCTACGGCCGGTACCCATGATCAGATCTTTACGCACATCGTGTGCCAGCTCAGGCTTGATCTCTGGGTCTGGGTTAGAACAGGCGAAGATCACCGGCTTGTCGGCCATCAGGGCCACATCTTCTGCGCTCAATACGTCTGGACCAGACAGACCCAGGAAGGCGTCGGCGCCCTTGATCACATCCTGCAGGGTGCGCTTGTCTGTGTTGTTGGCAAACAGCGCCTTGTACTCGTTGATGTCTTCACGACGAGTGTGGATAACGCCCTTACGGTCCAACATGTAGACATTTTCGCGCTGCACGCCGCACTTAACCAGCATGGTCATACAGGCGATGGCCGCCGCACCTGCGCCCATACAGACAAAGACAGCCTCTTCCAGCTTCTTACCCTGGATCTCCAAGGCATTGATCATGCCGGCAGCGGTCACGATGGCCGTGCCGTGCTGATCGTCATGGAATACAGGAACGTTACAACGCTCAATCAGCGCCTTCTCGATCTCGAAACACTCGGGCGCCTTGATGTCTTCCAGGTTGATGCCGCCAAAGGTATCGGCAATCGCCTCGACCGTGTTGATAAACTCTTCGGCTGTGCGGTGCTTCACCTCGATATCTGTGGCATCGATATTGGCAAAATGTTTGAACAGCAGCGCTTTACCTTCCATCACAGGCTTAGAGGCCAGTGGGCCAAGGTTACCCAGGCCTAAGATGGCGGTACCGTTAGAGATCACGGCAACCGTGTTGCCCTTGGCGGTGTAACGGTAGGCATCGTCAGGATTAGCGGCGATCTCACGCACCGGCTCTGCCACACCCGGACTGTAGGCCAGCGCCAGATCCATGCTGGTTTCTGCGGGCTTGGTCAGGCTAACGGCGGTTTTGCCTGGTACGGGGAACTCATGGTAGTCAAGGGCTTGCTGACGGAAATCGGCCATTTTAGTAATCCTGCAAAAAATGCGACAAGTGTATTCAGAGTAAGGTCTTATTTGTCCCGCTTCGCTCCCCCAGATTTGGCGAAAAACGACGCGAGCCATTAGGGCGCTAAGATACTCGAAATTAGGCGATTTTTAAACAAGATATTAGAAAATTTCAGTTTATTATGAAGCCAAACGGTCTAAGGCTCATTTTGCAAACTTATCTGTGATGGATGATGGGCAATCATCTGCCATTTTTTGTAGGAATAATACAACTCACCACGCACAATTACCGGACTTTCAAGCAGATTCAGGGTTAAAATGTTGCTAAATTTACCAGATTCTTCTCTAGGTATGCCCACATAAAAGATTTCATCGATAATCAGCCACAATTGCTGACCTTTTCTTTCAAATCCTGTTACCACTCCTCTGACCTCTCGCCAGCGATTGCGATCGTCGCGTCCTAGCTCATCTGGCGACTTGGCCTGATAGCTTTTATGGCTCCATAATCCCCGCCGCTCCTGACGTGCCAGACGCTCGATATTGGCCAGACACTGCCAGAAATAGTCATTCTGATAGACCCTCGCCTTGGCATAGCCCTGGCTCAGCATGATCTCCTGCAGGTGTTCCCCGGCCTCTGTATAGGCGTAGGCTAAGGTTTTCCCTTGGGGATCCAAGCGTTTACGATCGAAGGCCAGTTTAAGCTGCTGTCCGGGCGCCAAACGCTCGGTCAGGAAGTTGCGCGCCCGATTAGCGAAGGGTTCGGAAAGCTCTGGGTAGTGACTATCTATCTCGGGCGAGTCTATGCCGATGAGCCTGAGCTTACGGCCATCTTTCAACATCAGGGTATCGCCATCGATGACCGAGGCAATGGTGACCGTCTCATCATAATGGGTCGGCGCGCACAGGCTGCCAGCGGCGGTCGCCAGGAAGGAGCAGAGAGTAAGAGAGAGGGCCAGAATCTTGTCCATAATGAATCGCTTCCCTAGATTAAACGCTCAGTCAGCAGTAATATCATAACCTTACAAGCAATTATACCAATCACGGTAAGTAAGTGATCAGTAATAGCGCAGGAAAAACGATCAAGAACAAGGCAGAATTTTTCGATAAGTAGTTATTCTACAATCAAAAATAATAACGCCGTTATCGGGTGTTTTAACAAGCTAGAATAATCAATTATTTACTACGATTGGTATTAGACCGAGCGCCAACTGTCGTCATCCGAGCCCAGCGAAGGACCTTACTCCTCTGTGCCAGCTTCTGTCGGCAGGCAACAAAAAAGGCGCCCATTGGGCGCCTTTTTCAGAGTTCTTTGCAGAAGTATTACTTCTTGCCAAGCATACCGAAACGCTTGTTGAACTTGTCGATACGTCCACCGGTATCCATAACTTTTTGAGTACCAGTGTAGAATGGGTGACATGCACCACATACGTCCAAGTGCAGTGGCTTACCTGCAGTTGAGTTTACTTTGATAACGTTACCACAAGTACAAGTTGCAGTGATTTCAGCATATTCAGGATGAATGCCTGGTTTCATTGGGATTACCTCAAGTTTAAGGCCATGTCGCACTTCCAACCCGAAGTCGGACACCACATGCAGTTAATAAAATATTTAGGCGCGAGATAGTACAGGATACCACCAATAGATACAAGCATATCCTGTAACTATTCTCCTGCATCATCTAAATATCCTGCGAATCAGCTTACCGGCAATCGGCCGCCCCCCCTAGTCGGCGGCCAGCGCCTCGAAGGCCGCTCTTGCCGCATCGGCGCTGTGATACCTCTGCTTGAGCTCAGCCGACGGACACCTGAGGGTCACATCTGCCCGCAGGCCATTGATCTTGCCGCCATTAAAGGCCTTTGGGTTAGCCTCGAAAATGGCAAGAATCGCACCATAGGTACTCAGCTCCCACTGCTTGGCATAGGCGCTGCCGAGGCGCCATAGGGTCTGAGGCGGGGCATAATTAAGCTGACAGCCCGGCTGCACCCGATCGCCGACATCGACGGGTTGTAAGGCTGCAGTCGACTGACGAGTCGTCTCTTGAGAGGTGGCCCCTTGAGGCTTAGTAGAGCGCTGCGGCGCCTTCGGGGAAATACTCGCTTTGATTTGTTTGGCGGCGCGAGAAGCGGTGGCGCCGTCAAATAGCGGCATACGCTTCACCTCCTGCCAGTTATTGACCAGATACTCCTTGACCACCAGCTGCGCCTCGCCATCTTCCACATCTTCCACACCGCTGAGCAGCAACATGTAGGTGTTCATCGGCTTGACCATCAATCGCTCGCTGCCGGAATGCTGCTCGACCACAAACTGCACCTTATCCAGGTTGACCGATTGGGCGACGATATTGACCCTGAGCGTCGGGCGCTGACCCAGATCTGACAGCCTTTGATTGATACTGACGTGGGTAAGCTTAGCCCAGGCGGGCAGACTCATAAGCCCGGCTTGCCCCAGCAGCACTAGGCACAGCATGACCAGATATTGCACTCTCTTCATCGCAACCTTCTTATCCCTGTTTGGGTGGATCGATTCGACTCTCAGACGCTCACCTCAGGGTCACACGCATCCGCCATCCGGCCAGTCGACAACCCCGAGTCTCACTTAGCTATTAAGCAACAAGCTCTTTGATGTTTCAACAATTTTGTCACAAGTCTTAGATCTGAATAGCCTAGGCTTTCCACCGACTTGTGACAGATTCTGGTAGCCCTCGTCAAGCTGTCTGGTTACACTTGCTCTACTTTTATTGCTACCAGCCGAATCTATGTCCCTGTTTGTCGAAGTCGCCCTCCCCGTCCCCATGCGCCAGGCCTTTAGCTATCGCGTCAAAGAGGCCGATCTCGACAAGGCTCAGGTAGGTGTCAGGGTCAGAGTCCCCTTTGGCAGGCAGCAGTTGATCGGCCTAGTGACAGGCCTCAGCCAGAGTTGCGATCTGGCGCCGAACCAGATCAAATCGGTTATCACCTTCCTCGACCACGAAGCAGTATTACCCCCCTCGCTGTACAAGCTGACCCAATGGGCCGCCCGCTACTATTTTTGCAGCCTGGGGCAGATGTTGTCTCAGGCCCTACCCGTCGCCCTGCGTAAGGGTGCCGAGGTAGAGGCCCAGCAACTGCAGATCTGGCGCGTGACCGCTGCCGGACAGGAAGCGGATATCGATCTGCTCAAGCGTGCACCCGCCCAGCGCAAGCTGCTGCTTGCCCTGTTAGAGACAGAGCTCAGCCAGGATGAACTCAATGCCCTGGAGCTGAGCAAGACGGCGCTAAAGGCTCTTGTTGAACGGGGCTGGATAGAGTGTATCGAGCGGCGTATCGAATCAAATCTCAGCTGGCGCGACGGGCTCGAACTCGATGAGACGCCCCATCAGCTCAATCCCGAGCAGGCCATCGCCGTCGCCACCCTCAACCAACAGCAGGGCTACCACTGCACCTTACTCGAGGGGATCACGGGCTCGGGCAAGACTGAGGTCTATCTGGCACTGCTGGAAACTGTGCTTAAACAGGGTAAACAGGCACTGATCCTGGTGCCCGAGATTGGCCTGACACCCCAGACCATCAGCCGCTTCAAGCGTCGCTTCAAGGTGCAGGTGGCGGTGATCCACTCTGGGCTCACCGACAATCAACGCCTGAGCGCCTGGCGTCTGGCTAGAAGCGGCGAGGCAGCCATCATAATCGGCACCCGCTCGGCGCTATTCACCCCCATGCGCTATCCAGGCATCATCATCCTGGATGAGGAACACGACGCCAGCTTCAAACAGCAAGAGGGGATCGGTTATCACGCCCGGGACTTAGCCGTGATGCGCGGCCATCTCGAATCGGTGCCCGTACTCCTTGGCAGCGCCACCCCCTCCCTGGAGACGCTACAGAATGCCCTGTCTGGACGCTACCAACACCTGAGCCTGGGCAGCCGCGCCGGCGCCGCCGAGAAGGTGCGCCAGGGGATCATCGACATCCGCAATCAGCCGCTGAAGAATGGTCTCTCCCATGGCCTGCTCAACGAGATGCGAATCCATCTGGATGCGGGCAATCAGGTGCTGCTGTTTCTTAACCGCCGCGGCTTCGCCCCGGCGCTGCTATGTCACGAGTGCGGCCACCTGCACGAGTGCGATCGCTGCGACGCCTTCTTCACTGTGCATCAATCCCTCGGCGAGATCCGTTGCCACCACTGCGGCAATCAGTACGCCATCCCCAAGCAGTGCCATCAGTGCGGCAGCACCATGCTGATGGGCCAAGGGGTGGGCACAGAGCAGCTGGCCGACGCCCTGGCCAAGGAGTTTCCCAACTACCCTGTGGTGCGAATCGATCGCGACACCACCAGCCGCAAGGGAGCGCTGGAAACCCACCTTAACGCCATCCATAAGGGGGAATATAAGATCTTGGTCGGCACCCAGATGCTCGCCAAGGGGCACCATTTCCCCGACGTCACCCTGGTCGGCCTGTTAGATGTCGATGGCGCCCTGTTCAGCGCAGACTTTCGCGCCCCCGAGCGTTTCGGTCAACTCTATACTCAGGTATCGGGCCGCGCCGGACGAGCGCGCAAGCCGGGCACAGTGCTGCTTCAGACCCACCAATGTGACAACCCCATACTGAGGGAGCTGATGCACAAGGGCTATGGCGAGTTCGCCCGCGGTCAGCTGGAGGAGCGTAAACAGGCCCTGTTGCCGCCTGCCTGGCACATGTTGCTGTTGCGCGCCGAGGCCCACAAGGCCGAAGATGCCGACGCCTTCCTCGCCCAGGTTGCCCAGTTACTGCCGCAAGACGAGCAGTGTGAGATCATAGGCCCCATGCCCGCGCCCATGGACAGAAAGGCAGGTAAGTTCCGCCGTCAGCTGATGTTCCAGACCAAGACCCGCGGGCTGTTGCAGCAGGCCTTCGAGCAGGCACTGCCGCAGATCGAAGCCCTGCCCCTGGCCAAGCGATGCCGCTGGAGCCTAGATCGCGACCCGCAGGATCTCTTGTGATCAAAAAATGCAAAAATAGCTCATAAAAATCCGACCAGAGGATAGCAATTGGCCACCACAAGCGGCTAAAATACGCGGTTATCCCTGAATCTTTTTATTTAGCAACTGTCGATTAAACGCCAATGAAATCACATATTCAATCTTTGCTCGAACAAGCCATTCAAACCCTAAAACAGCAGGCGATCATTCCTGCCGATTTTGAGGCTCGTATTCAGGTTGACCGAACCAAAGACAAAACCCACGGTGATTTTGCCACCAACCTAGCCATGATGCTGACCAAGGTGGCTCGCAAGAATCCTCGTGAGGTCGCACAGCTGATAATCGATAGCCTGCCACAAGACAGCCAGGTGGCTAAAGTTGAGATCGCCGGCCCAGGTTTCATCAACTTCTTTATCGATGAGAACGCCTTGACCAACCAGCTGATGGCCGCCCTGAGCGACGATCACCTTGGCGTGGTCCTGCCAACACCGCAGACAGTGGTGGTCGACTACTCGTCGCCAAACCTGGCCAAAGAGATGCACGTAGGTCACCTACGTTCAACCATTATCGGTGACGCCGTGGTACGCGCGCTGGAGTTCCAGGGTCACAAGGTGATCCGCCAGAATCACGTCGGCGACTGGGGCACCCAGTTCGGCATGCTGCTGGCCTACATGGAAGAGCTACGCGCCCAGCAAGGCGAGCAAGCCCAGGTTGAACTGGCAGATCTCGAGAGCTTCTACCGCGCCGCCAAGGTACGTTTCGACGAGTCGGAAGAGTTTGCTACCCGCGCTCGCCAGCTCGTGGTTGAGCTGCAATCGGGCGACGAGTACTGCAACAAGCTATGGCGTGAATTTAACGATATCTCCCTGAGCCACTGTCATGAGGTTTATGAGCGTCTGGGCGTGAGCCTGACCCGCGCCGACGTGCGCGGCGAGAGCGCCTACAACGATGACCTCGAGCAGGTGGTACTGGATCTGGATGCCCAGGGCCTATTGTCTGAAAGTAACGGCGCCAAGGTGGTCTTCCAGGATGAGTTCCAAACCAAAGAGGGTGAACCACTGCCGGTGATCATCCAGAAGGCCGACGGCGGCTTCCTGTATGCCACCAGCGATCTGGCGGCGATGCGCTATCGCTCAAACGTACTCAAGGCCGACCGCGCCCTGTACTTCGTCGACCTGCGTCAGGCGTTGCACTTCCAGCAGGTATTCAGCCTGGCCCGCACCGCTAACTTCGTTCGTCCAGAGATGAGTCTGGAACACATGGGCTTTGGCACCATGAACGGCGAAGATGGTCGCCCATTCAAGACCCGCTCTGGTGGGGTGGTCAAGCTGGTTGACCTGCTGAGCGAGGCCGAGACCCGTGCGCTGGAACTGGTACGCAGCAAGAATCCTGATATGGATGAAGAGGAGCTGGCTAAGATCGCCAAGGTGGTGGGTATCGCCTCGGTGAAATATGCCGATCTGTCGAAGAATCGCGCCAGCGACTACATCTTCAGCTTCGAGCAGATGCTGAGCTTCGAGGGCAACACGGCGCCTTACCTGCTTTACGCCTACACACGTGTTGCAGGCATCTTCAAGCGTGCGACCGATATCGACCTCACAGGCGCCAGCATCAAGCTGGAGCACGACAAAGAGAAAGAGTTGGGCAACAAGCTGGCCCAGTTTGCCGAGGTGCTAGGTCGCATGGTGGCCAAGGGTCAGCCTCACGCCCTGTGTGGCTACCTGTTTGAACTGGCGGGCGCCTTCTCAAGTTTCTACGAGGCCTGCCCAGTGCTGGCGGCCGACAGCGAAGATGAGAAGAAGAGCCGTCTATTGCTGGCACAACTGACCGCTAAGACGCTGAAGCAGGGCCTGGATCTACTGGGTATCGAAACCTTAGAACGCATGTAGTATAGGGCGCCAGGATGAGCAATCGCGATTACGCCAACAGAAGACCTGCCTCGAAAGGACGTAAGAAGAGCACGGGTGGCCGACGTCAGCCGGCACCAAAGCCGAGACGTTTCCCCTTCGTGCTCTCTCTGGTGACCCTAGGATTAGTAGGCGGTTTCGGCTACTTCCTCTGGAGCATCAACGACAGCGCCGACAAAGTAGAGACTCAGCCCGAGGTACAAGCGGTTAAGCCTAAGGTGGTCAAGAAGGACCCCAATGCGCTGCCGCCTAAGCCCAAGGAGGAGTGGACCTACCAGGAGGAGCTGGAGAATAAGCAGGTCGAGGTGGATATCCCAGAAAACACCGCGCCGACCCGTCCCTATCAGATGCAATGCGGCTCCTTCAGGAAAGAGGCTCAGGCCAATGAGATGAAGGCGGTGATCGCCTTCCAGGGCCTGGAGGCGCAGGTGCGTAAGGTCAGCGGCAGCAACGGCACCTGGTATAAGGTGGTGCTCGGCCCCTATGAGCGTAAACGCCTTGCCGAGAAACATCGCCACATACTACAACGTGGCGGCCTCAACGGCTGTCAGATTTGGTTCTGGGAAGGCGGCTAGCCTTAGCAGACTAAAGACGGGCCCTGGTCCGTTTTTTTATGTTTGAGGCAATAAAAAAGCCAGCGTAATGCTGGCTTTTTATTGTCTGCGTTAATCGCTTAGTTCTGCGTGATGGTCGCCGTGTTACCGAAACCACCAGCCTGCATGATAGAAGCACTATCGTTCATGCCCAGCTGGTTGATGGTCGCCAGGTTGTGTGCGCCATCAAGCCCCAGGCCAGATTGCTCGATCATGGCGTAGTTGTCATCGCCCTGTTGTAGCAGCACGGCGTCATTGTATTCGCCACCGCTCTGGTAAACCCAACCTTCGTTGTTATTGCCTGTCTGGTCGATATCGGCCGCACCGAAATCGCCCATCTGAGCGACAGTCACGCGGTTTAGCGAAGCAGTCTGGTCGATGTCAGCCATGTTCTCTGTGCCGCTCTGGCTTACCATAGCACCTTGATCTAGGCCATCTTGATTGATGTTCACCATACCGCCCACGCTAGCAGTTTGATTTACGTCGGCATTCAACTGGCTACCCGGGCCCTGGGCCACAAATACCGCCGAACCGTTAACACCAGACTGCATCACAGTGGCAGTAGATTCGACAGCCTGATCCTGAGCCACGACAACGTTACCGTTTTCGCTGGCATCGATCTGATCGATGAACACCTTGGCGTTGTCAGATTCGTTAAGCTGGCTCACCAGGGCGATGTTGCCGTTACCCGCCTGGTTTACACTGGCCTCTGCCATGAACGAAGTATCTTGGTTGATGTTCACGTTATTGAGGTTACCCACTGTGGTCACGGTAGCCGACGCTGGCTCATGAGAACCAAAGCCATACTGACGCACTGTCGTGGTGTTGGTATTACCGGTCACATTCACGGTCGCGATACTGTCATTCACATGCTCTTGATTAACTGAGGCGATGTTAGACTCACCATTTTGCATCACGCTCAGGCTGGTGTTGATGGCATGCTGTTGCAGTGTGTTCACCTGGTTGAAGCTGTCGGTTTGCGACACGCTCGCGGTGGCATTCAGGCTGTTATCATCCTGAGTCACGCTCGCCAGGTTATCGCTGCCGTTGCTCTGGGTCACATCGGCGGTGCCGATTGAGCCGTTGATCTGGTTAATGGTGATGCTCGAGTCGGCAGAGCCATCCTGAGTCGCCGTTGCCACAGAGCTGTTGGTGATCTGATTAATCGCAACAACCGAACGCTCGGCGTTGTTCATCTGATTAACGTTAGCAATGTTCTCGGCGCCGGTCTGTACTACGGTCGACAGGGCGTCGGTAGAGGTATCTTGATCTGTGTTAGCACTGTTGTTGTTGCCAGTCTGCAATATGGTTGAACCGGCTGGGTTATGGATGCCGAAACCATACTGTCTGATGTTGGCGTTGTTGGTGTTGCCTTGTTGCACAACGATCGCCTGCGAGTCGTTAACATGCAGCTGGTTCACATCGGCGTTGTTGCTCTCACCGGCCTGGGTAACCGTCGCATGAGTGTTGTCCATGTGCTCTTGGTTAACGGTAGCGTTATTTGACGACACAGACTGAGTCACCATGGCGCTAGAGTTCGCGACGCCGCCGATCTGGTTGATGGTGGCCGTTTGTGCATCACCGGCTTGGTCGATAGTCGCCGAGCTGTCGAAACCCAGGGCGGTATTGATGGTCGCGGTATGGTTAGAACCTGACTGCACGGTAGTCGCCAGGTTACCCGAACCATTTTGTGAAGTTGTCGCCGTGCTGTCGGCAGCATGGGCGGTACCTATTGTCATCGCAATGGCGGCGGCCAGTGGAAGTAGCTTTGTCATGAGTAATATCCTTTACTAAATTTATCTGTCGGGGTGCTCGCCTGAGGCAACCCCTTTGCGCACCACATTGGTGGTGCAATCCTATGCAAGTCGCAGCAGTAACATGAAACTGCGATTACCAGATGCCGAATCTTCTTCGCCCATCACTCGATGTTGGCGCATCCTGCGAAGATCCCGACAAGCGTCACCGTGCAACCTCCGGCCTGTCGACCCCTACACCGCGAACCGTTTTCCTTTCATCCCTTGTTTAAAACAAGCGGTTTGAAAACAAGTACCAACCTAAGCTGGCAGGCAAAAGTATGCGGACAAGCCACTCTCCCTTCATCCAGCTAAGGTATTAAAGCCCCGCTCCAAGCGGCTAATTTTACCCAGGAATGCCCCCTCTTTAGTATTAGCCTCTGTGTCATACTCGGATGCTTAAGATGATAAAAGTAAAAGGCTTTTATACCGCAGAGGCGCAAAACTCGGCGTTTCACCGATTGAGTAGGTAAACCTATGGTTGATCTCCCTTGAAAAACGAAATGCCACCCCCATATCTAAACCATTGTCCACCGATGAGTTTCCTACTCGTCGGCTAGAGAAGAGGAAATACCGTGACCACAATCGTTTCAGTACGTCGCAACAACCAAGTTGTCATCGCCGGAGACGGCCAGGTATCACTGGGAAACACAGTGATGAAAGGAAACGCTAAAAAGGTTCGACGCCTATATAACAACAAGGTCCTCGCGGGCTTTGCCGGCGGCACCGCCGACGCCTTTACCCTATTTGAACGTTTCGAAGCCAAGTTAGAAATGCATCAGGGCCATCTGATGCGCGCCGCGGTCGAGATGGCCAAAGATTGGCGCTCAGACAAGGTGCTGCGCAAACTCGAGGCCCTCTTGGCAGTGGCCGACACAGAGTGCAGCCTGATCATCACAGGTAACGGTGATGTGGTGCAGCCGGAAAACGATCTAATCGCCATAGGTTCAGGCGGCAACTTTGCCCAGTCAGCGGCCACTGCGCTATTGGAAAATACCGATCTCAGCGCCAAAGAGATCGCCGAGAAGTCTTTGACCATTGCCGGTGACATCTGTGTATTCACCAACCAATTCAAGACGATCGAAGAACTGAATTACTAACACTGAGCCCGCTCACTGTTAACAAACATATGCACCCAAGCATTAAGGGATATTTATGTCTGAGATGACTCCACGCGAGATTGTTCACGAGCTGGACAGCCACATCATTGGCCAGCAAAACGCCAAGCGTTCGGTCGCAATCGCCCTGCGTAACCGCTGGCGCCGTATGCAGCTTGAGGCCGAGCTGCGCCAAGAGGTCACCCCAAAGAACATTCTGATGATAGGCCCCACGGGTGTAGGTAAGACAGAGATCGCCCGCCGCCTAGCCAAACTGGCCAAGGCACCTTTTATCAAAGTAGAAGCGACTAAGTTTACCGAAGTCGGCTATGTAGGTAAGGAGGTCGAGCAGATCATCCGCGACCTCACCGACGCCGCCGTCAAGCTGACCCGCGAAGAGCAGATGGCCAAGTGTAAGTTCAGGGCCGAAGAAGCGGCCGAAGAGCGCATTCTCGACGCCCTGCTGCCTAAGCCGAAGGAAGACTGGGACAGTGAGCAGAAAGATGACACCAGTACCCGCCAGGTATTTCGTAAGAAGCTGCGCGAAGGCCAGCTGGACGACAAAGAGATCGAAATCGATATCGCCGCGCCTCAGGTGGGCATAGAGATCATGTCACCGCCAGGCATGGAGGAGATGACCAATCAGCTGCAGAGCATGTTCCAAAACATGGGCCCAGGCGCCAGCAAGCGTCGTAAGATGCCAATCAAGGAGGCCTATAAGCTATTGATCGAAGAGGAAGCCGCCAAGCTGGTAAACCCTGACGATCTTAAGGAACAGGCGATCGAACTGGTCGAGCAGCACGGCATCGTCTTCTTAGACGAGATCGACAAGATCTGTAAGCGTGGCGACACCTCGGGCCCAGACGTCTCTCGCGAAGGGGTTCAGCGTGACCTGCTACCTCTGGTGGAAGGTTGCACGGTCAACACCAAGCACGGCATGGTTAAGACTGACCATATCCTGTTTATCGCCTCGGGTGCCTTCCAGATGTCTAAGCCGTCGGATCTCATCCCTGAGCTACAGGGTCGTCTGCCGATCCGCGTCGAACTGGAAGCCCTGTCTGCCGACGACTTCAAACGCATCCTCACCGAGCCCCATGCCTCGCTCACTGAGCAGTATGTGGCCCTGATGGGCACCGAAGGCGTTAAGGTGGAGTTTAGCGAGTCAGGTATCGAGCGTATCGCCCAGGCTGCCTGGCAGGTGAACGAGCGCACCGAAAACATTGGTGCGCGCCGCCTACATACCGTGATGGAGCGTCTGATGGAAGATCTCTCCTTCGAGGCCTCGGACAAATCGGGCAGCACCACGGTGATCGATGCCGACTATGTCAACGCTCACCTAGATAACTTGGTGCAGGACGAAGATCTCAGCCGCTTCATCCTGTAAACTTAAAGGGCCCGTCAGTTCCCCTGCGGGCCCTCTTTTTTAACCAGGGACACACTCCCACGAATAGGCGAAGCATATGAGCCCCCAAAGCGATACGCCCAAGGTCACTGGGCTAAAACTCAAACGTAAGTCGCGCCAGCTGGAGATAAGTTTCGACAACGGTCAGCAATATACCTTGAGCTGTGAGCTATTAAGGGTCTACTCCCCTTCGGCCGAGGTCCATGGTCACGGCAATCCAGTGCTAGTCACCCACAAGAAGAACGTCAATATCGACGCCATCACCCCTGTGGGCAACTATGCGGTCAAGCTGGTATTCGACGACGGCCACGACACAGGCCTCTACTCCTGGAAGGTGCTCTATGACCTGGCCACCAATCAGGTAGATCTGTGGGAAAACTATCTGGCAAGGCTGCGCGCTGCCAAAGCCAGCCGCGAGCCGCTGATCGACATGGCCGTGAAGTATCACACCTAACTCTAAAATCACACGCCTCCTTTGTCTAAGCTCAAAGCCGATGTCACCATACTGCAAGCCGGACTCTTCAGTCGTTGGGATGAAGAGAGCCCGGATCTGCCTAAGTTTCTCAAGGCCACAGTCCATGTACCGGCCGAGATAGACATAGAGTTTGGTTTCATTGCCCGCATCCGCAAAGCCAAGAATCGTAAACTCAGCTACTGCATCTATCATCCCCATATTCCCGACCAGCATGGCAATGTTCGCCCCCCCTTCGAGGGCGAGCTGTTTGTCGAGTCCAACGACTGGAAGTTCTATCTGGGTGACACCATCTGGGCGCCCGAGCATGACAAGGTGGGCAGGTGGCGCATGACACTATCCCTGGGCGACGAGGTAGTTGCCGAGAAAACCTTTCATGTGCATCTTAACGATGAGGAGAGTCAGGTGGCGAACTTCTGGAAACGCAGGGGCTTCTAAGCACCAATGCTCGGCCAACATTGAGCAATATGAGTCAGGCAAAGCCGACCGTCTCGTCGCACAATGATCGCTCACTTGAAAAGGGATGCATATGAACCGAGCAGCGCACCAGGCCTACAGTCAACGAATCCAGACGGTTTGTGACTATATCGCTAAACATCTGGACCAGCCCCTGACACTGGAACAACTGAGCCAGAAGGCGCACTTCTCCAAGTATCATTTTCATCGCCAGTTTCAGGTGTATACCGGCATAACCTTAGGTAAATACATCAGCCTGCTCAGGCTGAAGCGGGCCTCGTACCGATTAGTGTTTCACCCCGAACTGAAGATCACCGACATCGCCCTCGATGCCGGATTTGAGAACGGCGAATCCTTCTCCCGAGCCTTTAAGCAGGTATTTGCCCAAACGCCGACCCAGTTCAGGTTAACCCCCAAGTGGGAACAATGGAGTCAGCAATATGCCAAGGTCAACTATACAAGGAGAGAAACTGTGCAGATAAGACTCACCCAAAGAGACGATATCAAGGTCGCCGTGCTGGAACACCAAGGCAGCCCGGCCTCACTGAATAACTCGATTCAACAATTTATCAACTGGCGTAAGCAGAGCGGCGAATCCCCGGTGGCCAGCAGCCTGACTCTGGGCGTGCCCTTTAACGACCCCAACACGGTAGCGCCAGAGGCGTTTCGCTTCGACATCTGCGGCTCAGTAACGGCAGAGGTCAAGGCCAACGACTTTGGGGTGATCACCAAGACGATCCCCGGCGGTCGCTGCGCCGTGATCCGCCACCAAGGGCCACACGATCAGATGGACGATAAGATCTATCAATTCTACCGTGACTGGTTGCCCGAGAGCGGCGAAGAGCTGAGGGACTTCCCCCTCTACTTCGAGTACCACAACTTCTTTCCCGAAGTGGCGGAGCATGAGCTAATCACCGACATCTATTTTTCTCTCGTCTAAGCTCATGAGTTCACGGTCTAATGTCGCTCGTGTTGGTTGTTAACACAGCCCCAGAGGACAGAATGAAAAGCGCCGACAAGGCAGTGCCCAGCACTCGAAAGCTAGAACGAAAAAAGGCTTCCATTTCTGGAAGCCCTTTTTCTTAATTTGGTGAAGTGATAGCTAGGTTTAAATGTTAGGAACCCGGCGGTTTCTCATTTCCTATATGCTAGATAGCACAAAGCCCGCTAAAAAGCGGGCTTTGTTAATGTGGCAGAGGGATAGCCAGATCTAAACATTAGGGACCCTAGGTTCAAATTACTTTTTTGCTTAGTCGCTTAGGTACAACTCAACTAAGGCTAGAACGAAAAAAGGCTTCCATTTCTGGAAGCCTTTTTTCTTAATGTGGCGGAGAGATAGGGATTTGAACCCTAGACGGGCTATAAACCCGTGCCGGTTTTCAAGACCGGTGCATTCGACCACTCTGCCATCTCTCCGAACGCCGAGAATAGTAAGGAAATGGACTTTAAATGTAAAGCCTAAATTTCACTAACTGAGCAACAAATAATCCATTAAGGCATTTTTCGATGACAAATGCCTTAAAAACAACCTTTTCTGACCTATTACAAGGATCAAACACCTTCTCAGGGTGTAATATAGGCACAAAGCCAATCTAAGGTAGCAAGATGAAACGTAACGGATTTACCCTGATTGAACTTGTCATCACAGTCATCATACTCGGAATTTTGGCTACCATAGCCCTGCCACGCTTCATCAATATCCAGTCTGACGCCCGCATCGCCGCCCTACAGGGACTCAAGAGCGAGATGAGCGGCACACTGCCCTTGGTATTTACCAAGGCCAGCCTGGAAAATCTGCAGACTCAGGCCAGCACAAACATAAGCCTCAACGGCGATCAGGTGGAGCTAGCCTATGGTTACCCCGCCGCCGACTCGGCCCACGCCTGGGATCTATTGCTCGAGGCCAGCTTTGCCGATGCTGTGTTCAACGCCGACGACCCGGCCGACTGGTACTTTCACAATAACAAGGCCGAGCCTTTTATCCGCTTCATGCACCCAAGCAAGAAGTCCAGCGGCGAGAACTGCTACCTCAAATACACCCAGGCCCTGAGTACTACCCAGGGCCCGACCTTCGAGATTGTCGATTCGGGCTGTTAACCGGTTAGGCATTAGCCCTTAAGCAGCAGGTGTTGCAGCTCGGTGAGTGACGCCACCTGATAGTGGGGCGTGATCCCCTCGGGAGCTGGCTGACTGGCACGGTTAAGCCAGCAGGTATCGAAGCCGGCGTTAAGCCCACCTTGAATATCCGAATGGGGGTTGTCTCCCACCATCAACACATGCTCTCTGGGCGGATGGGCCATCTGCGACAGAGCGTGTTCGAAGATCGCCACGTCGGGTTTAGCCACCCCAACTTCTTCCGAGATCACCACGGGTGAGAAGGCATGCAGCAAGCCGGTACGTTCCAGGCGCACCGTCTGCAGGTCGGTAAAGCCATTGGTGATAATGCCCATCTTCACCTTGCCATAGAGGGCATCCACCAACTCGGCGGCGCCGGGCAGCAGGGTGCAGATATCGGCCATGGCCTTTAAAAAGGCCGAGTTAAGGTGCTCTGCGGTCACAGAAAGCTTCTCGGCCCAACGCTCGAAGCGGGTCACCTGCAGGTGGCGGGCGCTGATCTTGCCGTCTTGGTAGTCCACCCACAAAGGCAGATTAACCGTTTGATACTCTTCGAAATCGGCTAGGGTGAAATCCACGCCGAAGCGCGAAAACATCAACTGTAATCCTTTGAAGGCGTCGAAATGAAACAGGGTTTCATCGGCATCAAATAATATCCACTGGTACTTCATTCTCTCTCCATGGGTAAGGCCTTAGGACAACAGGCTGCACTATATCAATGGCGGACTGAGCAGAGCAAAAATATTTGCTTACGCTTATGGGATAACAGAGCAGGAACCACTCGGGCGATGCGGCATCTGAAGTTAAGACACTTTACTTTCCAAGGAGTTGGTATGCTAAAAAAAGTGATGCGACAAGTGAAACAACATCGCCAGTTCATTCTATTTATCGGCCTGATGCTGGTGTTTCGTAGCGCGGTGGCCGACTGGAACCATGTGCCCAGCGGCTCCATGCTGCCCACCATAGTGCAGGGTGACCGCATACTGGTGAACAAGATGGCTTACGACCTGCGCCTGCCCTTTACCCATGTCAGCCTGATGAAACTGGCCGACCCGGAGCGCGGCGACATCATCACCTTCGACTCGGCAGTGGCCGATAAGAAACTGGTCAAACGCATCATAGGCCTGCCCGGCGACACCCTGGCGATGCGTAACAACCGCCTCTATCTCAACGGCGCGGCCCTCAACTATCGCGCCGAGCCGCTGTCACTTACAGATAATACCAAAAAAGCCTTTAGCGTTTGGCAAGAGGCCCTGCCCGGCAAGCCCCACGCCATCCGGCTGAATGACCGGCCCTCGAGGCTGGCCAATTTTGGCCCGGTGACTGTCCCAGAGGGGCACTACCTGACGCTTGGGGATAATCGCGACGCCAGCGCCGACTCACGGGTCATCGGCTTCGTTCCGCGCAAAGAGATCACCGGCAAGGCCCATAGGGTAGCCTTCTCCAACGATCCCGAGCACTACTATTGGTTTAGAAGCGAGCGCTGGCTACTGCCTATCTAATTCCTAAAAAGAATCATCAGAGCAGCAGCTACTCAAGCTTGACGTAGCTGTCGCTATTCCAATCGTAGATATATTCCACCCCTTGCCACTCATATACCGTCCTGCCCTCTTTCACCCTCACCCTGGCGTTTGCGGGTAGGCTATGAATGGCGTGGCTCTGGGTGAAACTCGTAGTGACCCGCTGAGGCGGGGCCAGCGGTTTGGGCTTGCGGTATTTACGCGGCTGGTAACGATAGGGATAGCGCCAGCTATCGCGCCAGTAGCCATAGTTGCCATGGCGCCAATAGGGAAAACCTGTGCCTATGCCGATCCGCCAGCGCCAGGGATCATAGAAGTCTCTGTCCCAGTCGGGACGATACTCCCAATCGGGATCCACGCCAAAGTCAGGATCCACCTCGAACTCATCGTCTATCTTGAGCGCCCAGGTATCGTTCACCATGGGCGGCAAGGCGCCTAGCCAGAGCACGCCTGCTAGCAGCAATAAAGATTTCATATCGGGCTTCATCTTGCTACCTCACTCTCAAGGGGTTTACCGCATCTTACCCTTAATTATACCCCCTGAAAATCTTGTCATGTGGGGGGCGCAAAGCCGACGCAAGCTATTTGGGAATAGCGCCCATAAATGGTATAGTGCGCGCCATATCACATTTTTCTCAACGCGAGTATTTCCAAATGAGTTTTAAGGATTTACGCAGTTTTATCGATCACCTCGAAGCCAACGGCGAACTCAAGCGTGTCTCCCATCCTGTCGATCCCCATCTGGAGATGACAGAGATCGCCGATCGTGTGCTGAGAGCCAAGGGCCCGGCGCTGCTGTTTGAAAATCCTGTCGGCAAGACAATGCCAGTGCTGGCCAACTTGTTTGGCACTCCTAAACGCGTTGCCATGGCCCTGGGCAAGGAAGATCCCCTCGCCCTGCGCGATGTAGGCGAACTGCTGGCCTTCCTCAAGGAACCCGAGCCGCCACGCGGCTTTAAAGATGCCATCTCCAAGATCCCTATGTTCAAGCAGGCGCTGAACATGCCGCCCAAGACGGTACGCAACGCCCCTTGCCAGGAGGTAGTGGTCAGCGGCGATGAGGTGGATCTCACCAAGCTGCCGATTCAGCACTGCTGGCCGGGCGACGTGGCTCCGCTGGTGACCTGGGGACTGACCATCACCAAGGGCCCTAGGCAGAAGCGACAAAACTTAGGTATCTACCGCCAGCAATTACTGGGCAAGAACAAGCTGATCATGCGCTGGCTGGATCATCGCGGCGGCGCGTTGGACTTCAAAGACTTTAAACAGCAGCATCCGGGCGAACGTTATCCTGTTGTGGTGGCGCTGGGCGCCGATCCTGTGACCATACTGGGCGCGGTGACACCTGTGCCCGACGCCATGAGCGAGTATGCCTTTGCCGGCCTGCTGCGGGGCGAGCGCACCGAAGTGTGTAAGGCGCTGAGCTGCGATCTCGAGGTGCCGGCCACCAGCGAGATCATCCTCGAAGGTTATATCGAGCCCGGCGAGATGGCTGAAGAGGGCCCCTACGGGGATCACACGGGTTACTACAACGAAACCGACGAGTTCCCCGTCTTCACCGTGACCCATGTCAGCCACAGACGCGACGCTATCTACCACAGCACCTACACCGGCAGGCCACCCGATGAGCCCGCCATGCTGGGTGTGGCACTGAACGAGGTGTTCGTGCCTATCTTGCGCAAGCAATATCCGGAGATCGTCGACTTCTATCTGCCGCCCGAAGGCTGCTCCTATCGCATGGCGGTGATCTCCATCCGCAAGCAGTATCCAGGGCACGCCAAGCGGGTAATGATGGGCGCCTGGTCGTTCCTGCGCCAGTTCATGTATACCAAATTCATCATCATAGTGGATGAAGATGTGAACTGCCGTGACTGGAACGATGTCATCTGGGCCATCACCACACGGATGGATCCTAAGCGCGATACCGTCATGATAGACAACACCCCTATCGACTACCTGGATTTCGCCTCACCAGTGGCCGGACTCGGCTCCAAGATGGGGATGGATGCCACCAACAAGTGGGAAGGGGAAACCGACCGCGAGTGGGGGACTCCTATCGTCATGGACGAAGCGGTCAAACAGAGAATCGATGCTATCTGGGACGATCTGGGCATAGACGACGCCCCGACACTATAATCAATATCAGGCGTAGACTAATCGTCTGAATTTTAAAAATAAATCGAAGAAGTTAACCCTTTGAATACCTGTATAATTTAATCGGGTATTCAGAGGAGCTAAACCTCCACAGAGAGGGTCTGAAAGGAAAACCAATGAACACCATACGCTGTAAAGTTGAACATGTTACCGCCTTTAATGATGCCGTCTATCAGGTAGCCTTAACCCCAGAAACCAGCTTCGAATTTAAGGCTGGTCAGTACCTTTGCGTCGTAATGGGTGAAAAAGATAAACGTCCCTTCTCTATCGCCTCGGCGCCTGGCGCCAAGCAGATCGAGCTGCACATTGGTGCCGCCGTCAGCGAGAGCTACCCCATGCAGGTGGTCGAACGTTTACAGCAGAGCGAATATATCGACATCGAGGCGCCGGGCGGCGAAGCCTTCCTGCGCAGCGACAGCCACAGACCACGACTGCTGATCGCCGGTGGCACCGGCTTCTCCTACATCAAGAGTATCGTCGAGCAGGCGATCGCCCAGGATCAGAAGGTAGAAACCACCCTCTACTGGGGCTGCCGTAACCAGGACACCATGTACTATGAGTCTCTGGCGCGCCAGTGGCATCAGGATCACCCCTGGCTACATTTCGTGCCCGTGGTAGAAGAGTCGACGCCAGATTGGCAGGGTAAGACGGCCAACCTGTTGGCCCAGATCAAGCAAGACTATGTCAGCCTCAACGGCTATGACATCTATATCGCCGGTCGATTCGACATGGTCGGCGCCGCACGTGAAGTCTTCCGTGAGATCGGCGTCGAAGAGGAACACCTCTACGGTGACGCCTTCGCCTTCATCAAGTAAATCTGAACCGCGAAATCTTAGACGCTTAGCCCCAGCCTGAACTAGCCGGGGCTAAGTCGACTCGCGTCCTAACACACCAGAAGCCAGCTATAGCGCCACCTTCTCATATTTGGTCCAGGTCACCAGGTTGCCGAGCAGAGGCACCACCCAGACGGCCGTGCCGTTGTCCGCATGCACCCTCATGTAAAACAGCTCCTCGTCGCGAATGTTATGTTTGCGGATCTCTCGATAGAAATGCATCGCCGAGGCACTCACCACATCGGGCATGATGAGATCTTTCTGCCTCACCTTCACATGAAACACGTCCACATCCAGTTGCCCTAGCTTCTGGCGATACTGCTCGAACTCGCCGCGGATCTGATACTTGATCGGCGTCGTCAGGCAGTCCTGATCTGTAATACAGGCACGGGAGTAGAACTTACCGCCGAGAGGCTTCTCATACACCAGAGAGATCCCTATATCGGCACGCACCAACAACTCATCGGCCACGGGAAAGTAGACGTCTCCATTGTAGTGATGTTCCACCAGATCGCCGCCTGTCTCACTGGGGGGGATAAGAATACGGTTGTAGCGTATCCGCTCCTCCATCCGCTTACTCAGCTCGACAAATTCCACCATATTAAGCCCGGCGGGCTTCAGGTCTATTGCAGTCAGGTTGACGATCTTGTCTCGGCGACACTCGCCGCGCTCATCCAGATCGCAGACCGCCATCGAATAGTGGCTACCATCGGTAAAGGCAAAACCATCAAAATTATCGAATCCAGCAATGCTGTTGCTCTCAGGCGCAATATGCTTCTGCCACATGGAGGGATGCAGGCTATTGCCCCCCTTGGGATGGATAAGGCTCAACGGCCGCGTGGTGCCACCTAGATTTACCTCGATTTCATGATCCGAGACCCAGGTAGCCGCATGTTTCATCACCTGATGATAATCACTCTTATACCAGAGGGTCGCCACAATCCCCAGCAGGATTAGAATGCCACTGACCTTGACCATCAAAGAGACATCGATGAGCGCATCTTTGATCGATCCTGCATCGCTAACCGCCAACATGGTCACATGGGATTTGGGCGACACATGGAGTTGATAGCCACGCCGTGCTATGGTCTTCAACTGTATCTCGGGAAAGGGTTCCAGCTTCTTGCGCAGGGTACTGATGCACTGTGTCAGCGAGGTTGCCGCCACCACGCGTTCTGGCCAACCCACTGCAATCAAAACCTCCTTGTCGCAAATAGCATCGGGCTGTGACAGCAGGTGCGCCAACACCGCCGACTCGGAAAAGCTCAGCCCTATCGTGGCGCCACAGGTACGATCGTGCAGTTGGTGCGCCTCATCATCGAACTCAAGATATGGCGTAATTTTTAACACCTGACACCTCAATAATTTCTAATCGTGAATTAGAAATATCTTATTGTTATCTTTGGCATTTTATTAACATCTCTCCAAAATTACCGTGATTACTGACTCAAATCCCCGGTCAGGACTTCAGGCTAGGACTCAGAGTGTGAACTAGCGCCCAAATACCCGCGTCCTGTTCCGATGCAAAGTACTACACCAACTTTTTCAAGAATACACGGCGAGTCCAATAGAGCAGCCCCACTAGCCAGGCGACACAGGTGCTCAGGAGCAGCGGCAGACTCCACTCATACTGGGCCAGCAGACCTAGACTGCCCAACGGGGCACTCGCGCCGAGCATGTTGATGGCACGGTAGAGATCGGTAGGATTCAATAGAATCAGCAGGTTCACCAACCACTGACTGGCATAGCCGAGATCCGCCACCAGGAGCAGCAACAGCAATAGATCATAGATAAGCACCAGGGCGAACCAGAGGGCTAACAGACTGCCCACGGCCCTAGCCTTCTCCGCCGACTTAAGACTGACCAGGTAGCTGATGAGGATGAAGATCACCGCCAGCACACAGCTACTGGCAATCAGCAGTGCGAATGCCGATAGAATCTCCCCCCAGCTCTCACCACGGCCAAACACTAGCAAGATGGCGGCGCTGCTGCCATAACTGCTGGCGATGGCGGTGAAGAGCACTCCACCATGGGCCAGCAACTTACCGGCAAGGATCTGCGACTTACTCACGGGATAGGTGAGCAGCAGCTGCAGTGTGCCCGCCTCCTCCTCGCCCACGAAGGCTTCATAGCTGAGCAAGATAGCTGCCAGCGGAATGATAAATACAGAGATGGTGGTCAAGGAGGCCACTACACTGCTCAGGCTCGGCAGTGACAGCGTGCCGCCGACGGCACTACCGGCGAAGGTCATGCAAAGCGCCAATAGCCAGAAGATGGCGAACACCACCATGACCCAGCGATTGCGCACGCTATCTTTAATTTCTTTGGTGGCGATCACCCAAATAAGCTGGAGATTTGGCCGTTTTACTGTGGTCAACATCATAGCTCTCCCGAGGTAAGACTGAGACCCAGCTCGCTCATCACTTGCATCTGCGCCATCTTGGCATGGTACACCTGAGCCAGATCTGGAAGTGTCACCTTCACATCAAACAACTGGCACTCTAGGGTCAGGTACTTCATCAACACCTCGCGTTGTGAAACGGGGCAAATCAAGTCACCGTCTCGATAGAAAGATTGTAATAGGGGGTGGGTCGCTACCAAGCCGGCCAGGGCTGGATGGGCCATGTGCACACCCAGGCCACAATTTAGCACCAGCTCATCTAGGGTGCCGAAGGCGAGTCTCTTTCCTCGACCAAGCACCAAGGCCAAGTCCAGCTGCGGCTCCACCAGCTGTAACTCATGGGTACAGACAATAGCCGTGCAGCCCTGGTCGGTCAGCTGCTTAAGCTTGTGATAGATAAACTGCGACGCCTGGGGATCCAGCCCCACGGTAGGCTCATCCAGCAAGAGCAGCCTGGGCCGCGCCAGTATTGCCTGGGCAAACCCCAGGCGCTGTTTCATCCCCTTGGAGTAACCCTTAACCGCCTTGTGCTGGGCATAGGCCAGGCCAAACTCTTCCAGCAAGGGGGCGACCGCCCGGGCAGAGACGCCTTTAAGCGCGGCGAAGTAACTCAGCACCTCGTGACCGGTCAACTTATCGTAGAAACTGATGTTCTCCGGCAGGTAACCGATGTCGGTCGAGGCGGCCTTCGATGCCGGGTTCTGGGTCTGCCCCAGCACACTCACCTCCCCCTGGCAGGGGTCCAGCAGGCCTAAGATCATCTTTATCAGTGTCGACTTACCCGCGCCGTTATGACCCAGCAACGCCATCAACTTGCCCCCTGGCAGAGAGAAGCTGAGATCGTTCAAGGCGCGCAACTCATCGAAATAGTGACTCACCTGATTAAAGGTCACCGCCATCTGGCTCATAGTGCCTCCCAGGCGGCGGAGCCAGCGCGACGTGGCGGCGCCATCACGGGATGGCTGTCGACCACACCGACCGAATGCTCGCCTTGCAACTGGTTATCCAGCCACTTCAATAATTTCACTACAGGACTCTCCATCAAGAACTTCGCCTCCGGATACAACCAAAACAGGCGATCTAAACTGTCATTGGGCAGATACTGACCATCGCCTATGCCATTGCCATCGAGATCCCAGCCCTGATAATCGCTCCAATAATTTCCTCGCCCCTGAAAACTCCACTCCACTCGCTGCTCGCCCACATAGCGCACCTGCGTGGCATTGGCCAAAAACTGATTTTGATAGACAAGGTTGTCCTCGCCACCGAGCGCCATGGCGATGCCTATCTGATTGCCGGCGATATAGTTACCGCTGATCTGATTGCGTTTGGCACCATAGACGAACAGCCCCTTGCCCTCACTAAAGAGATCCCCGGCGACGCTATTTGGCATCTGAGTCGCCTCTATCTGATTGGCCTGGATCTCAGCGTCATGGGTAAGGTTGAGCAGCACGCCAAACTCTTTAGCCTCGCGTACACGATTAAACACCAGGCGTATCCCCTCAGAGTTCATCAGGGCGTAGCCACCGCTGACCCGACTAGCCAAGTTATCCATGGCCTCATCCTGCTTGGTATACATATAATGCAGGCCGTATTGCAGCTCACAGAGATGATTGCCATAGACGCGGCTACCGATGCCAGATTCCAGGTAGATGCCGTCGCGCACCGTTTTGATACGGTTACCGCTGACCAGGGGATAGTTCACCCTAAGCAGATGGATACCATCACCGCGATCCAGCAAGAAGGTCTCGGCATCGCCCTCAATCTGATTGTCCTTGAGCTTAAGGTCACTGACCTCACTGGCGTAGATGCCAAAGCCGGAACCGCTCAGCTCATTGGCGACAATGGTCACCTCGTTAGCGCCAGGTAACAGGCGAATGGCGGCGTCTTTCTCATAGAGATCCCGCCCCCAGTTGCGTATCGCCAGCCGGGTAAGGGTCACGCTGGATGCGCTGACCACCAGCGCCGAGCCTACGCCTTGGGCATCTATGACGGCGCCGGGCTGGCCTCGCAGGGTCAGCGGCTGATTGACCTCGAAACGACCCAGATAACGCCCGGGCTGCAGCCGTATCTCTGCGCCACTTAGTGCAGATGCCAGCACCGCACGCAGCCCCTCGCTATCGGCCACCTCTATGATCTGAGGCCCATCGGCGGACAGGGCCTGCATAGACACTAAGCAGAGACCTAGACTCAAGGCCAGCACTAGATGCAGCCCTAGTCGTCGACAAAACCTGAGCCACAGGCACGGCCTATTTTGCCGACAGCAGCTCAAGGGTGATCTCGTCATATTCGAATACCGCGCCGCCATACTGCTGGGCGAAGGCCTCGGCCGCTGCCAGGGTAGAGAAAGGCGCCACAGCAACGCCCATCACCGCCTTGCGGTTTGAGCCATAGACATACCAGGCTTTTGTGGCTTCGATAAAATGCTCATCCTCCGGATGCTGCCAATCGGTCGCCGCCATATCGTGTACCCAGAGCGCCTCGACCTGACGGCGATTCTCGGGCTGCAGGGCAAACATAAACATATCCCGGGTCGAGCAAAACTTGGGCTGCACCTCGCCCTCCTTTAACTGCAGACTGCCCTTAGGACCTGGGTATTGCTTCACCATCATGCCGCACATGTGGCAGCGTTCGTGGTTACCTATCACTAAGCCGTCGTGACTATGGGTATCACTCTCGGCGGCGCCACAACCCGACATAAATAAGGCGCTGATAAAGATGAAGATAAAGGCTCTCATTATGACTCCTATAGCTAGTAATCAGCCCCTGTCACACAGGGGCTGAGCGAAATGGTCAGATAGCAAAGTTCTGACCGGCATAAAGGATAAACATCCGCAGACACATCATGCCGCTCACGGCGCACAGGCCTGAGAGGTAAAAGGCCTGAGATGAATGGCTAAAGTGCTTACCTGTGGCGAAGTTCAGCAGCAAGGGGCCGCCGAATCCCACACCCACGACACCCAGCCAGAACACCACGGACCAGCTACCTGTGTGGAAGGCCTCAAAGGCGCTCTGGGCACCGGCGTTACCTGTCACCAGCGACATGATGATCATGAAGAGGAACAGGGCTTCGGCAAACATGATGGGCCACTCGGCGCCATGCAGAATCTGCATGTCGCTACTGTGTCTATCTTCCTTAAACACCCCCACCGCCAGCATCTTCGCCGCCGCGGCGCCGGCCGACAGGCCAGAGGCCACAAATAGGGCCGGCAACACAGAGGTGTTGATGATGGGGAAGCGGATAAGCGCCGAGATCAAGAAGCCCGTGTAGGCACATACCGCCAGCGCCAGCACCAGCACTAGGGCCTCGCAGCTACGACGCCAGGGTCTGAGTCTGTCGATCAGCGGCAGCAGCGGCGCCAGCATAGGCAGGCGACGTATTTCCTCCTCCAATGCAAACAGGGCGATCAGGGCCACCAGCGGTATATAGGCTGACAGGGCGATCACCCCGACCGACATCACGGAGTTGAGGTTGTAGTAGACCAAGATGCGCCAGAAGAACAGCGGATTGGTCAGATCCAGCACCAGACAGAGCATGCCCAGGGCGATGGTGACGAAGGCGATCAGCGCCGATGCCTTGAGGAAGGGAGTATTGGCGCTCTGCTGTTTATAGAAGCGGATAAACAGGGCGACCGACAGCGCGCCGCCCGAGATACCGGCGAAAAACAGGTAAACGGCGATGGGCCAGGGCCAGGCGACCCCTTCCGAGAGGCCTATGGTAAATTCGAGTGTTCCGTCCATCTCTATACCCCCAACTTAACGATAGGTATGTAACGTAGGCTCGGCTCAGTGCCCAGATGGGCCTTGACCCGCACCGAATCCTTCACCGCCAGCAGGCGACTGACATAGGAGTTGGGGTCGTTGGCGTCGCCAAATACCAGGGCGTCATACCGACACTCCTGCACGCAGGCGGGCAGCTCTCCCTTGGCCAACTTGCTCTGCAGACAGAAGTCGCAGTTGTCGGCCACATCCGTCTCGCTGTTGATATAGCGGGCATTGTAGGGACAGGCGGCGATACAGTATTTACAGCCGGCACACTTGCTGGCATCCATGGTGACTATGCCCGTCTTGGGATCCCTATGGGCCGCGCCCGTGGGGCACACGGACACGCAAGGGGCGTTCTTGCATTGCTGACAGGAGACCCGCACATACTTGCGCTGACAGTCACAGTCTGTCTTGCCGCAATGCGGACAGGCCTGCCCGGCAACGGCAGATGACTGCTGCTCCAGTATCACCCGCGAGCGTCCTTCGGGCAGATTATTAGCCTTGTTACAGGCCTCCTTACAGCCGCCACACCCCACACATTTGTTTTGATCGAACACCATCACATAGTGCGGTGCAGCGTCTTGCCCTGTCTGCTCCTTAACGCTGCACCCCAAGGGCGCCAACATCAAAGAGCCGGCTCCTAAGCATTTCAGGAACCTCCGTCTCTCTATATTTTCACTCACAGCATCCTCCATCCGTCGGCACGCATGCCGACCTCATTGAATCTTTCATTTTGGTGACTTTTACTCAGATGCAGTCACGGTACGGTTAGCCATCTTCTGCTCAGCGTTGACAATCGCACTGTTAATCGATGCTCGGTTTATGTTGGGGTTATCGCTGTCCAGTAACTGCCGCCAATGGACGATCGCTTGCTGAAAATCCCTATTCAGATAAGCGTGGGTCGCCATCAGCAGCAATGACTGCACTTCCTCGGGGTCGAGCGCCAATGCCTGAGATATCACGAGGGAGACCTCAAGGCTCATGGCGCGGTTATCACGGTAATAGAGCGCCGTCGCCTTCATGCCATACAGCTCGGCGTCGGGCGCTATTGCCAGTAATTTGTCTAAGGTATCTACCGCCTCGCCATAGCGCCCGCCTTCGGTGTAGGCATTGGCCAGGTTAAGCAAGGCCAGCCGGTCTAGGGGCGTGTCAGCCAAGATGCGCGCATTCTTGTTGATGTCGGCGGCGATCAGGTAGTCGATATTTTCGTCGATCTGGCCGGTATGCCAGTCGTTGAAGCGGCCCAGCAGGCCATAAAGGGTGAGTGGTATCAGCAGTAGCATGCCTGTCACCACAATAGGTGTCAGGGTCTGCTTCCTAGCAGGGATGGTCGCATCGCCGGCCAGGGCGTTAGCCTCTTGATTGAAATAGTGGCGCCAGATAGGCGCAATAAAACAGACCAGGGTTACCGCCATGGCGAACACTAAACTATTCATAACAAGCACCTACTGCCGATAACCTAAACTAGTGGCCCATGCCCATCATGCCGCCCATACCCATGCCGCTGAGGCCCATTCCATGGGCGTTCTCGCCGGGCGCCTCCATCTTAAGTAGCTCGACGTCGAAGATCAGGGTCGAGCCAGGCGGGATCACGCCGACCACCTCCTTGCCATAGGCCAGCCCGGCAGGAATGGTCAGGCGATAGGTCGAACCCACATTCATCAGGGCGATCCCCTCTTTCCAGCCATCGATCACCGACAGCAGGGCGAAACGGTTGGGCTCGTCGCGCTCGTAAGAGTTATCAAATTCGGTGCCGTCCAGCAGCTTACCCACATAGTGCACTGTGACCACATCGGACTCGACCGGCTTAGGACCGTCACCCTGCTTGAGTACCTCATATTGCAGACCCGACTCGGTCACCTTGACCCCAGGTTTAGCCTGGTTGGCCGCCAGGTAGGCCTGGCCCTCGGCCTGATGCTTACTGGCTAAGGCTTCAAGCTTGGCGGCCTTGGCATTGTTGAGCCACTCGGCGCGGGCGTTGAGATGAGTCAGTATCTCTTCGTTGGACATCTTGCCCTCACCCTTGAGGGCATCTATCACCCCCTGAATCACGGTATCGACCTTGACCTGGGCCCCCAGGTCGACCTGGTTATAGATCTTGCCCGAGATGTAATGACCGACAGAGGCCCCTAATGCATAGGAGGCATCTTCGACCTCCTGGGGCGACTCACTTGCCGCGGCAAAGAATGACCAAGTGCAGGCCAGGGCTAAGGTGGTGACACGACAAGATTTCAGTAGATTCGCTTTCATATTCACACTCTCAATCATCTATTGCTCAAAATGTCTATTATTCAAAATGTCTATTATTCAAAATGTTAGGCAAAACTTTGTTTGTTATGGTTTTTCAATACTTCTACCCGACAGGCGCCAGCCATAGATCCCATCGTGCATCTGCATCACATTGGTGTAGCCCAGCTTCATCACCTGATGAGCCGCGATCTCGCTGGCATTGCAGAGACGATTGGCGCAATAAAACACCATGCGCGCCGCCTTATCCTCAGGCAGCAGGGTTTTCCAGTTATCGACATTGAAGTAGACGGCCCCAGGGATATAGCCCTCGGCCCACAACTCCAATGTGTTGACGTCGAAGAAGTAGACATCTCCCTGAGCCAGCAGGGCCTCGGCCTCGGCCAGGCTGATGGTATGCAGGATATGCTCGTATCTGTGCGCCGGCGCCATCTCGGCGCCGCCGCCCGCGAGGCTGCACAGCGGGGTTAGCCCCAGCAGCAGCGCCAGTGATAGCCCTAGTTTGGATTTCATCTTCTCTCTCCTCTAATACCCGGCGCCGGGAAGGCGCCGGGTGGTTAGTGATGAACCTAGATATCTCCAGGTTTCAGAGGCTTAGTGGGCCTTGGCCGAATAGCCGCTGCCGTCTAAGATCTTCTGCGCCTGCGTCACATAGGTGAGGGCCGCATCGAGACGTTTCTGGCTGTAACGGAAGCCATGGACACCCCAAGAGCCGTCTTGCTTGATCAGATCCACTGCGGCCTGGGCCTTCTCGGCCAGCATCAGCACCTGAGTCTTGTCTTCGGTAGACAGCTTAGTGACCTCGAGCAGCTGATCGATACGCACCAGCGCCTGCTCAACCTGACCGAAGACCTCTTTGATCGGCTTCTGCCACTTCATCACTTCGCCGTAGATCTCCAGCTGATCCTTGTAGTGCAGACCTGTTTCGAGTTCAGACTGGAACTGGCTATGACAACCCTTGTTTTCCACCACGTCGTGATCTGAGATAGAGGTGCGGGCACAAGACCACATGAGATCCAGGTAGGTACGACCCTCCTCGTTCTTAGCCACTGTCCAGCCCTTGGCACCCTTAGGTCCCTGGATCCTTGGCTGACCTTCTGGCGGGTTGAGTGTCTTACGCTCAGGGTCGACATCGATCTTCCACATGTGCGACTTACGCACCGCATCGAAGCCGGCCTGATCCGGGAACTGCATCGCCTTGAAGTTTTCACAGCTACCCATGTTAGGCATGTGACAACTCTGACAAGTCTGGTTGGCGTGGGTGTCTGTGTTGCTGGCAATCACAGTCTGCGCCTCGTGGCAGTCCTTACAGTCAGTCTTCAACTTAGGCTTGGTGATGCCTGACATCCAGGTACCGTCTGTAACCTCGTGAGGATCGTGACATGTGGTACAACGCATCCCTTTCTCGTAGTGCGCCGAGCCATACATCTGCGAGCCCTCGGTACCACAGGAAGGACAGAGCGACTTCATCTTCACGCCGAAGGCCAGTTCAGGCTTCTCCTGGGCGGCCGGGGTTTCGGCCATGGCGGGGTCGTACTGGAAGCGTTGGTGACAGCGTTCGCAGTTGGACTGCATGCCGCCGGTACCACCATCTAAGTGGCCGCCTGCACCGTGACACTCTTCACAGGCGATACCTTTACTGATGGTGTGTTCCTGCAGCTTCTTAGGATCGCCCAGGGCGTCGAAATATTCCTGCTTGGTCTTAAAGTCGAACTTGAAGGTATGGCATACCTCACAGTAGGAGCTGGCGGGTTGGAACAGCATCTCTTTACGATACTTGGCGCCGTAGGAGCTCATGCCCCACTGGTGAGAGCCGGAACCACCATAGGCTTCCAGGGTCGTTGGGAACTCAGGGATCACCGCATTGATCTTCTTGGCCATCTCAGGGGTTAACCACTCGGCCCAGCCACGTGAGAACTGGTTGGCACCGGCCACCATCTTGCCCGTGCCATCCTTAAGCAAACCACCCTCGATATGATAGGAACCGCGTACCAGCCAGGCATCGATGAAGCCATACTTGGTTCTCGGCGTACCTACAGTTGCATAGATCACATCCGGCGTGATGCCGTCGGGTAGGATAGAAGTATCCTTAGTGCCGTACATTGTCTTGTTGAGATCGTTATCCACCTCTGGGTGATCCCCGGGGAAACGGATCGTCTTGGCGTGGCGTGAACGACTCCACTTCTCATACTGAGTTGCGTGACACTCGGCGCACTTTTCTGGACCCACGAAGTTATTGGGATAGTCCAGAATCGACTTGGCCCCCAGACGGTACTGGACCGCTCTGGGTTTACCCGCCTTCTTGCTGTATTCGGGGCTGTGGCCGGTATCCAGATACTCTTCACCCCGGTCGCTGATGTGATAGTCGCCGACCAGATTGCCCGCTTCCTGATATTTGAACATAGGGTGGTTTTCAAACAGGAAATCAAACAGCTCGGCTTCTTGAACAATATAGTCTTGCAGAGTTTTGACACCATTAACCTGTTCCGTGCCCTGATAGTTTGCTATCGCCTCTTTGGCGGTCTTGCCCATCTCGGGCACGCTGTTGTATTTACCACCAGCGGCATTCACATTGGCAATGGCACCGAAACAAAATAGCGCACTTAAGGCTACCTTGTGTTTCCATCGTCTCATCATTCACTCCTAAATATTTTTAGTTTTATCTGTTTATGTTTAATTCCAAATCAGCTCATCCTTTTCGCTGGCGGGAATTAATTGGAATAAACCAAATCGTTAACCGAACGACTTATACAACTGAGCAATTTCAGTATTTTTCACAGACAAAGGAGAAAAAAGTTGAGCTGGCGCACATGGAATTTTTCGTGAGTTGTGAACAGATATAAAATCAAATTAAACAAAACCTTACGGATTGTTCGTGTGTAATTTTTTAGTTTTAAAAGCGGCATTTTTAGATCTCAAAAAAGCTCAAGCGGCTTTTTGAGTTATGAAAAATCTTGAGCGGGAAAACAGCTAAAAAGGACCCTGCGATAGCTCACAGAATCCGCCAGGGAGTTCGCCTAAGGTGAGGCCAAAACAGAGACAGACCAGGCTTATCCATCGCCAACTATATAGATGAATGGCTTGGTCCCCTTGGCTAAAGGCGAGACCATGACAGCGGAAATTGGCTTACTACTTCTTATTATCTCCTTGACCCTATGTTTACTCACGGCCATGAGCCCTTTCATGCCAGCCTGCGGTGTCAAACTCTGGCTTAAGCCTTACCAGCCCCTCTTTATTCGCCTTAATAGCCTGGCGCAGATGGCAAGCCTGTTTATCCTGACCTATCTGTTTCTCTGCGACGATTTTTCCGTGGCCTATGTGGCCAATAACTCCAACACCCAGTTGGCCAGCCTCTATAAGATAGCCGCCGTCTGGGGAGGCCACGAAGGCTCCATGCTGTTCTGGGTCGCCGTCATGGGGAGCTGGAGCTGTGTGATTAGCCTAAAACACGGCAAATCCCCATTTTTTCACTTTCTCCACGCCGTATTGGGCGCCATCCAGGCCGGACTAATCGCCTTCTTACTCATAGGATCGAATCCCTTCGCCAGACTCTTACCTGGCATTCCGGTAGAGGGGCGGGATCTCAACCCCATACTGCAGGATATAGGCTTGATTCTGCATCCGCCGCTACTCTTTATCGGCTATGTAGGGCTGGCGGTCTGTTTCGCCGCCGCTATCGCCGCCCTGCTGGATAGCAGTCAGCCCCTGAAGCAGCACTGCAAGCAGATGCGTCCCTGGGCAGTACTGGCCTGGGCCATGTTGACCGGCGGCAACGCCTTCGGCTCCTGGTGGGCCTACAATGAGCTCGGCTGGGGAGGATGGTGGTTCTGGGATCCGGTGGAGAATGCCTCCTTTATTCCCTGGCTGGTCGCCACAGCGCTGATGCACTCGTTAATCTTGGGTGAGCGACGAGACAGATTTCATGGCACCAGCCTGTTTCTGGCAATCTTGGGCTTCAGCCTCTGTCTGCTGGGCACCTTCTTGGTGCGCTCAGGCGTGGTGCAGTCGGTACATGCCTTCGCCGCCGATCCCCTGCGCGGCGGCGCCATGTTGACCCTGTTCGCCCTGGTCTCTATCTGCGGCTTTACCCTGCTGTTGCAGCGCCTCCCTAGCCTCTACCGACCGGTAAATAGCAATATGCTTAGCCGGGAAAGCCTGATGCAGCTGGGCAACCTTATACTCCTGGTCGCCGCCATCTCTATCTTGCTGGGCAGCTGCTATCCGCTGCTCTATGAAGTAGCAAGCGGTCAGAGCATCTCGGTGGGTGCCCCCTACTTTAATAGCCTCTTCATCCCGCTGACTTGGCTTATCTGTCTGCTCATGGGCGCCGCGCCTTTGATGCGCTGGCAAATATCAAACCCTGGCATACTAAGACAGTTAACGGTGCTTGCAGCTATCTGCCTGCTAATCAGCGTCACTCTTAACGCTCTGCTGCTGACAGAGTTTGCCGCCCACTTCCTGCTGGGCAGCTTTTCCTGCCTCTGGCTACTCGGCTGTACTGGGCTCTATCTGCATAAACGCCTGGCGGCGTTCACAGGCGCGGGGGATAACAGGCGCTACTACGCCATGTGCTTTGCCCACCTGGGTGTGGCCCTGAGCATACTGGGGGCCACCTGCTCCAGCTATTTTCAGCAGGAGGAGCTGCTCAGGATGGGGCCGGGGCAAGGCAAGGAATTGGCGGGCTATACCTTTATCTACCGGGCGACCGAAACCGTTTCCCACACCAGCTACAATGCACTTCAGGCCAAGATAGAGGTGAGAGACAGACGCGAGCAGCATCTGGCCTACCTCTATCCTCAGCGCCAGACCTTTAATAGCAACGCCATGCAGATCTCAGCCGCCGGGATCCATCGCAGCCTGTTTGCCGATCTCTATATCTCCATGGGCAATAGACTGAGCGATGAGGAGTTTCTGATTCGCATCAGCTACAAACCCCTGATTGGCTGGATCTGGATAGGCGGCCTCATCATGATGTTTGCCGGGTTGAGCCAGCTGCTTCCGCGCAAGATGTGCCAAGAGTCAAGGGCGCCCTCGCCGCAACTAGCGGTAAAAGGAGCCTGATGATGAAAGGAAGCTGGATCTTACTGCTGGTGGTCACCTTAGTGACTCTCCTTGGACCGACTAGAGCCCAGGCACCAACAGAAACGCATGGAAACCCACAGTGGCGCACGCCCGCTCAGCTCAAACACCAGGCTATAGAGATCGCCGCTGGCCTGCGCTGTCCCATGTCCGCCAATCAGAGCCTGCAGGACTCCCAGAGCCCAATCGCCAACGAGCTCAAGGCGGAGATCTATCTGCAGCTGGAACAGGGCAAGACGAGCGATGAGATTGTCGACTTCATGGTGGCCCGCTACGGCGAGCGTATTCGCTACATGCCCAGCCTAAGTGCCGGCACCGCCCTACTGTTCTTCGCGCCGCTTTGCCTGCTGGCTCTAGCGATATTCTGGTATCTCAGGCAGGCAGGTAGCGCCGCATCCTTTAACACCTCCCAGGAAGATAGATCATGAGAAAACCACGACTTGCCCTGCTCAGCCTCGCCCTGTCCGCTATAACTTTAATGACACCGACTGGCTGCGCCCTGGCCGCGATGCCGAGTACCAAGGTGTATGACACAGGGGATAACCTGCCCAAGCCGATGATCATGTCGCGCTTCGTGGAGATGACCAGCGCCCGCCGGGTCGACGAGGCGACATTCGAGGATCTCAGCGGTCAGCAGGTCAGGCTGAGCGACTACCGGGGCAAGCTCGTCTTAATCAATCTGTGGGCCACCTGGTGCGCCCCCTGCATCAAGGAGATCCCCATGATGGATAAGATAAGACGGGACAATCTCGACAAAGATCTTGTGGTCTTGCCCCTGTCCATCGACGAGGCCCATGATGAGGTGGGCGCCTTTCTGGCTCGCCACCAGTTAGCGACTTACCCCACGCTAATCGACCCTAAGCGGCAGGTGGAAACTATGCTGCCGGCCAACATAGTGCCCGCCACCTACGCCTTCGACGGCGAGGGGAATTTAATTGGATTTCTAAGGGGTTATCTAGACTGGGGCGACAAGGCGGTGCAACCCTATCTGGAACAACTCACCGCCAAATATGCCAGGCCGAACAAAGCGCAAAGTCTTCATTAAGCAATGGCGCCCTTAGGTGCCACCCACCATCACTTTATTGCTCCCGCCCGGCACTGCGCCAGTGATTTCGCCGGGCGGATTTTTTTGTCGGCTACCTTAGGTGAAAGCTTATGTAAGTCTTGGTGAAGCTTAGTGAAAGCGGTTGCCAATCGGTGAAAGCCAAGTAAAGTGGTTTTATGCCATAGCCAATCACGACGAGTAAGATGCACAGGGACGACAGCCAGCACTACCTTTACCAATTCGGTGATCTCAAGCTCAATACTCAATTGGGGACCCTTGTGGACAGTCAGGGTGAAGAGATACTGCTGCCCCACCTGAGCTATCAACTGCTACACACCCTTTGCGCGGCGGCTCCCGCCATCGTCAGTCAGCAGCACCTTATCCAGGCTGTCTGGCCAGTGACAGTGGTAGGTGATGAAACCCTGAAACAGCGTATCAAACTGCTACGCAAAGCCCTGGGGGACGACGCCAGCCAGCCCAAATATATAGAGGCGGTACGAGGTCGAGGCTACCGAATCCTGCCCCCTGTGAAGGCGACACCGCTAACGGACAAGCCCGAGGCCGCAGGCCTGATGCTGGCCAGCGACCAGCTCCCCCTAGGCAACACACAGAGCTATCCCAGCTACTGGAAGATGACCTCTCTCATTCTATTCATCTTTCTCTTGCTGTTTATCTATGTCGCCATCCTCATCTCCTCCACCCACTCACTCTCACCGACCCAACCCCAGACGGCGCAAAGCAGTGGCTTCGATACAGAGCTCTATGAGAAGGGGCTGGAGTACTATCATAGGTATCGCGAGGAAGATAACCGCCACGCCATAGATCTCTTCCTGTCGGCCATCGCCATCAACCCAGACCATGCCTTGGCCTACGCGGGGCTCTCAGACGCCTATAGCCAGGGAGTGTTTCAGTTTAATGGCCCCGAAGCCTGGCGACAGCAGGCTGTGGATACCGCCTATAAGGCGATCGCACTGAATCCGAACCTCGCACAGGGATATAAGGCGCTGGGTCTGGCCTACTACAACAAAGGCTGGCTGACCAAGGCGATACAGGCCAACAACAGGGCATTGGAAAAACAGCCTAACTTTAGCGAGGCCATGTCGAACCTCAGCTACATCTATCGTGAAACGGGCCAGCTGCAACAGGCGCTGTACTGGGCAGACAAGGCACTTAAGATAGATCCCAAGAACAGCGTCAGCATGGTACACAGGGCCCATGCCTTGATCGCCCTGGGACGCTATCGAGCGGCCAGAGAGAGCCTGGACAAGGCTCTGGCACTACAGCCCGACTCTCTGCTGGCCAACGATACGCTGGGACTCTGGTCTCTGTATCAAGGCAACTTCATTACCGCCCGCGAGCATTATCTGAGGCTGACCACGCACCAGCCCGAGCAGCTCAAGTTCGTCTGGCGTCTGGCGCAGTGCCGACTTTACCTGGGAGAGTTTGCCGCATCCATGACACTTGGCAAGCAACTGGCCGCATCGCCTCATCCCCGCCAGCAGCAACGAGGAGAACTGATACAGTTCCTCGCCGATGATCATATAGAAAAGCAACGATTGACCGAGTTGGTTGAGGCTTATCACCAACGTCAGACCCAAGGCTCGGATAGGCCGGCAGACAGTTTTGCCCTCGCGCAGATCTATGCCAAGAGTGGTGAGACGGTGCTGAGTAATCGCTATCTAATTCAGGCGATTAATCAAGGCTGGCTGGCCAAGGCCTTGCTGGTACAGCATCCGTTGTTTACCAAGCGTCACCAAGATGCTGACTTTAAGCGACTGCTGGCCGAGATTGACCAGCAGTTGATAAGGGAATCGACCCCTCGCTAGGCCACGGCCTCCTGGGGCTCACCCGCCTGCAGACGCTCAATCTTGATGTCATAGTAGGCATAAGCCGCGCTGATGAAAGGACAAACCAAGTTAAAGAAGGCGAAAGGCAGATAAGCGATGGTTGCTACGCCTAAGGTGCTGGCCATGTAGGCGCCACAGGTGTTCCAGGGCACCAAGGGGCTGGTGATGGTGGCCGAATCTTCCAGGGCTCGGCTCAGGTTAACCGGCGCCAGGCCGTGCTTCTCATACTCGACCTTAAGCATGCGACCCGGCAGCAAGATGGCAATAAACTGATCGCCTGTGATCAAGTTGGCACCGATACAGCTTGCCAGGGTGGTGATGATAAGGCTGCCGCTGGATTTCACCAGATGCATTACTCCCTGCAGCAGACGCTGCAACAGGCCGATTTTCTCCATCACACCACCAAAAGCCATGGCACAGAGGATCAGCCAGACGGTATTGACCATGCTGCTCATGCCGCCGCGGCTCAGCAGGCTGTCGAGTGTCTTATCACCCGTATTGGCGGTATAGCCGTCGAACATAGCCACCCAAATCCCCTTCACCAAGGCCACCAGCGCGGGCAGGCTGTCGTCGTTGACGAACTTGATCACGCCATCGAACTGAAACAGCGCCGCACAGATGGCGCCAGCCAGAGTGCCCAGAATCACGGTTGGGAAGGCGGGTAACTTCTTGTAGGCCAATACTAAGACCACCAGCAAGGGCAGCAGCAGATGCGGGCCGGGATGATACTGGGCTTCGATGCGCGACATGGTCTCGGCCAGATCCGTCACCGCACCGCTGTTGTCACTGTTTAGGCCGAGAAACAGGAAACCAGTCAGCGCCAGCAATATGCTGGGGGTGGTGGTCCATACCATGTGCCGAATATGACCGAATAGCTCGCTACCGGCGACCGCAGGCGCCAGGTTGGTGGTATCTGACATGGGTGACATCTTGTCACCGAAGTAGGCACCACTGATGATGGCACCGGCGGTGATCTCGACGCTGAGGCCCATGGCACCGGCAACGCCGATTAGAGCGATGCCTAAGGTACCGGCGACCGTCCAGGAACTACCTATACTCAGGGCCACCACGGCACATAATAAGCAGGAGGCGGCGTAGAAAAAATCTGGGTCTAAGATCTTCATGCCATAGAAGATCATCGTGGGCACGGTACCGGCCAGGATCCAGGTGCCGATGAGGGAACCGACCGAAAACAGGATCAGCAAAGCGCCGGTCGCCAGCGAGACGCTCTTGACGATTCCCTCCTCCATCTCCTTCCAGCTATAGCCGTTCTTCACCCCGATAACCAGAGTAATACAAGCTGCCATGATCAGCGCGATCTGGTTGGCACCATAGGAACTGTCGGAAGAGAACAGGTACACAGAGGCCGTTAACATACAGACTAGGGCGATAACGGGGATCAGGGCATCTAGTAGCGTCGGCTGCTTATGGCGCTTAGCGGACGCCGAACTCGAATCTCTGCCAGACTGGTCTGGCGACTGCTGATGAGAGGTCATGGATAATCCTTATTATAATTATGGGGTTTCCTATTTTTCTCCCCGGCAATCAAACCGGCGCAATTCACATAAACATGAGCCGTTTCATCACCAGACGGGCCGAACATAGTTACACATTTTTAACAATCCAGTCCAGACCGGTCACAGTTATCCAAGGCCTAGTCCAGGGGCGTCGATACTCTATTCAGCGTACAAATTCATCGATACGACTCATTACAGACTCGTTATGCAGGATATCGACATAATATCCCTTTCGCCATGATGGTAAAAAAGTCGCATTCCCCGCAGAACAAGTTCTCGAACCAAGCATGGGTTATCGGCTCATGCTCCGCTAACTGGGGCAGTCAGCTTTCAATTAGCGCCTCGTTAAATTAAAATTCCCGCCACGCATACAGACACAAGATACAACCCCATAAGGCCTACAGATGAAACTGACCGCACTCGATCAGCCCCTTTACGACCACCTCTACCGCGACATCCACCAGTTCCGCTCTACCTTCGATCTGCCTATCGAAGATGAGTCCAGCCTGGATGAGCAGGCCGACACCCTGCACACCTCACTCGCCATCGAGGAGTTAACCGAGCTGGCCGAGGCCGATAGCCGCGTCGAGCAGGCCGATGCTATCGTCGATTCCGTCTATGTCCTCATGGGCCGCCTGGTGCATCTCGGCGCCACACAGATGAGTGACCGCCTGGAGATCAGCTATGTGATCGATCTGCTGCTGCATGTCGCCAAGAACCGCGACATCGACTTCATCCGCTGCTGGGACGAAGTGCATTCGAGCAACATGAGCAAGGTGTGTCGCAACGAGCAGGAACTGGAAGAGACCATAGCCCACTACGCCAAGCAGGGCGTGGAGATCGTCGGCAGCCGCAAGGGCGACTTCATCATCGCCAAGTGCGCCAAGGATGTAGAGATGGCCGGTAAGGTGGTGCGTCAAGGCAAGGTGCTCAAGTCTGTCTACTATCGCCCGGCCGATCTGACCAAGCTGGTCGCCGCCTAACTTACTCTAGGCGGCTCGCAGGGTTAACACCTTGTTGCCGAGCGCAGAAAATTTCTGCAAATTAGCGACAAATGTGTGAAGCCCTGCGCCAAGCCGACTGTCATGGCGTGATCCAGTTAACAGCTCGCCGCATTCAAGCTACTCTCGGTGCAACTTAGATGATTGAATAGCATCAGAATGAAATGAATTCTCAATTCTGGTTTCTGTCTATGGGCCTGAGGTACTATCTATGACCAATAATATTAAAGCATTACTTGCCACCACAGCGCTGTTCTTTAGCACTCAGGCACTGGCAAATAATGGCTGTGCATTCGATGAAAAGCAGGAAGGCTTTATCGCCACCTGCAGTGAGGAGAAACAGGAAGTGATACTGACCGGCGAAGTACAAGCCCAAACCCTAGTCACAGAGCTTGATGATTTTACCCAGGGCTATAAGAGCTACCAGGTCGATGAGGCCGCCATCGCGCCACTCAAGAGCCTGAAGGCACCGACCGAGATAGTCGTCATCATAGGCACCTGGTGCCCGGACTGTCACCGTGAGACGCCGCGTTTTATCCGCATCATGGAAGCGGCCAACAACCCGAACATCAAGGTGACCTACATAGGGGTGGATCGTAAGAAACAAGATCCTGAAGGACTGGCGGCCAAGTATGACTTTACCCGCATCCCAACCTTCATCGTCAAGCAGGATGGCAAGGAGATAGGCCGTATCGTCGAACGTCCAGAAACCTCTCTCGAAGTGGATCTGGCGAAGATCCTCGACTAAACGAGCACGAATAAAAAAGGCCGCAACTGCGGCCTTTTTTGATCTCATCACTAGAAAGACTGGCGGAATCCAGCCCAATAGGTTCGTCCTCGAATATCATACAAGTTACCGTTGTATGTGCCATCGTATCTAAACTTAGGATCTTCATCGGTAAGATTGGTAACACCTAGAGAGATGCTATTATTCCAAGGTAATGTGTAGGTATAAGTAAGGTTATGGTAGAAAACTGAATCAATTTCATAAAGCTGTCCATCATCAGCCGTCTCTCCTGCATCGGCATCCCAGCTACCTTCCACAACATCCCAGCTCTCTTGAGAACCAATATAGTTTCCAAAATAACTAACCGCATGATCGCCAAAGCTATAATCAGCCGTCAGATTTATTCTGTGCGCTGGGGTATCTTCTCGGCCTGCATCGTCGTCAGACAAGATTTGAACACCGGCTTGCGAGTATGACGACTTGTATTTCAAGAAATAAGACCATCCTAGGCCAAATTTGAAATCACCATAATCAGAATCAAATCCCGCACCCAATTTTACGTCGATCCCTTCTCGCTCGCTCAATCCGACGTTCAGTTTTTGACTGACAACGTAATCGATTTTACCGTTACCTATCTGGCTTATTGAAGTACCAGGATAAATGCTAGAAACATCTGGACGAGGCTCTCCATTGGCGTCAGCAAGTTCCCATAATTTTGCCTGAGTTCTTACGATCTCACTCGCATTAAGCTCAGAAATAAGGTTAGTCGTTTCCAGTGACCAGTAATCGACCGACAGGTTGACATCGTCTGTCACTTCCCAAACGACGCCAATGTTGTAAGACTCTGACTCTTCCGGCTTTAGCGCCTCGTTGCCACCTGTTCGAGTCGCACCATAATCCCAGCGATCGCAGCTATCTATGTCTTCACCTTCATCATAACAATTGAGATAATTCTTAATATAACCAAAGCCTTCTGAAGTACCTTGGTACAAATCAGACAAGGTCGGCGCACGGAAACCAGTTCCCCAAGATCCCCGCAACAATAATGAATCGATAACGTTATAACGAATAGAAACTTGAGGATTAAAAGTCCCGCCAAAATCAGAATAATCATCGTAGCGACCGGCAAGATTAAGCTCAAGATTGTCAATAATTGGTAAGACAACTTCAAAATATGCCGCCTTAACGTCACGCTCTCCCGCTCCACCAGAGCCGCCATTACCACCAACAATCTGACCAGCTTCGGCTAACGCATCCACTTTAGAATCCAGTGTTTCTTCGCGATAAGAAGCACCAACATACATGCCTACATCACCGGCGGGTAACTCAAATAAGTTAAAAGAAAGACCGCCGTTAATGTCCAAGTAGGAGGCAGACATACGCTTATCATAGTTGGCCGTCGCCCCTGGAGGTAATTCAGAGTTAGGATCGCGAGGATCCCAACCTATAAAGGAATTTGTATCATCATCCCAATGACCAACAAGATCTGTCGTCGCTCCTTTTAACTGATAACCAGTGCCCCAAGTATAGTTATCATATTTGTTATAGTTGACCGCGACATCCCAATCAAAGTACTCAGCAGCTCCATCCAATCCAATGAGGAAGTCATAGATATTATCGTGATGCTCCGCAACCCTATCACCAGCAGTGTCAAAACGATAATTCATACCAGCACTAGGATCAGCGAGCAGCTCGACCAGCTCTAACCCTTCTGGTGTCGTGTATGCAGGAAGCCCTTCTGGAATACTGATAGAAGCAGGTACAGGCGCCGAGATATCCTTTGTCTCATTAGACGCCCAGTAAGCTCTCGCTGTTAATTCGATGCTATCGGTTAACTCGTATGAATAGTGGACTAACGTATTATTTCGTGTTTGCCCAACAGAAGTTGCCGCTGCTTGAGTGTAATCATAGGCACATAGTGTATCCCCTGGATAATCACTATCGATCAAAGAGCCTATGAAGGCACCTCCATAAACATCGGCACAGCTCTTATCTGAGTTTGAAAACGGTGTCGAATAAACCCAACCGCCAGCTGCTCCCTGTGTCAACACACGGCCAGTAGGACTGATATTGACCCAATCTTGATAGTCTTCAGGATTTCCACCTTCTTTGACGAAAGGTCTGGTATACCAGCGATCCTTCTGCATTATCTTTTGTGACTCATAATGCTCAACGGTAAATACCAAGTGTCCCTTCTCAGAATCTAACCCCCCAGTAAATGACATGTTAGAGGAGTCTCCCCCCTCTTGGGTTGGCCGATCCATACGGGCATCAAATTGAATACCCTCAAAATCTTTCTTGAGGATAATATTTACTACACCGGCTATCGCATCGGTACCATAGATAGCAGACGCACCATCGGTGAGAATCTCGATTCGTTCTACCGCAGCCATTGGAATCGTATTGATATTCGCGGCACCACCATCCATTACCGGAGACTTAGCCATACGCTTACCATCTAACAAGGTTAGCGTATGAAAAGCCGAAGCCCCTTTAAGCTGCACTGTTGCCTGGGAGCCCCAACCATTATTAGAACCACCGCCCCATGAACCAAAGGCATTCAAGTTAGAGCTACGTAACGCATCACCCACAGTCGAAAAGCCTGATTTAGCCAGCTCGTCTGCGGTAATAGTCGTAATAGGGCTAGCCCCTTCCATGTCGATACGTTTAATCCGCGAACCAGTCACTTCAATTCGCTCAACAGTCTCTTCACTATTGTCGGTGGCATAAACTGGAGCAGCTATCGCGGCCAAGCTACCACAGGACAAACTCACGAACTGAGCGAGTCTATTTAACTTCATTGTATTCTCCCTTCCTCGTTATTTTTTATTAGCATCCGAACCATTAATTTAGGTTTAAGTTGGTACAGACCTCAGACGCAACAAAAACATAACACAAAATACATATTTTATACAATCTTCAATATACAAAAGTTCTTCATGTAGATAAGCTAAGAAAGAGGCAGTTCGAATCAATCACAAGCAATTGAAAAAAGTGATTATTTTGTTTTTTTCTAAACAAAAGCGGAGAGATAGGGAGAACGAAGGGCGTTAACTAGATGTTGGCTATCGCCAGCAAAAAACAGAATTAGGCGGCTAAGACTCGCTGGGCAAGTTGCTGCAGCACACCTTCTCTCAGGGCGCCGCCGGAGAGATTGAGAGATTGGATATCGAGCAGGTTAAACAGGGCAGATAGTATGGCTAAGCCGGCGGCAAAGGTAGGTGCACGCTCGCTATGCAGGCCGCGAATGTCTCTCAGGCTCACATCAGTCTGTGCCAGCACCTCGCCCCTGAGCTCCTTGAGCACAGCCGGGGTAATGGTCGCAGAGACGCCGCGATCATTGAGTAACTCCACCACGGACTGCACCGTACCCGAGGCGCCAACCACACAGTGCCAACCATAGTCGGTCAGCTGTCCGCGGTAATCCCCCAGGGCGGCTTCGACCTGACACTGAGCCGCATCGAAATCCAGTTGCTGAAATGGGAAGCTGTTGAAGAATTTTTCGTTGAAGGTGACACAGCCCATGGGCAGGCTGGTCTTGAGCAGCACCTTATTGCCATCGCCAATGATGAACTCGGTGCTGGCGCCGCCGATATCTATCACCAGGCGTCGCCCCTCTCCCACAGTGGTGGCGACCATGCCCTGATAGATCAGCTCAGCCTCACGCAGGCCTGAGATGATCTCTATGGGTTGTCCCAGAATAGGTAGGGCAGCCTGGCTGAAGGCATCTGCGTTACTGATACTGCGCAGCGTCGCCGTGGCGATGACGGCAATATTGTCGCGACTGACCCCTTCGTGGTCCAGCATCTGCGAAAACATCTGTAGACAATCCAGGCCGCGGTCGAACACCTCGGGGCAGAGGACACCATCCGTGCCTATCCCCTCGGCGAGGCGTACCTTGCGCTTATACTTGGCCACTACTGTCGGCTTGCCGGCACGGGTTTGCGCCACCAGCATATTGAAACTATTCGAGCCTAAGGTAATGGCCGCATACAAGGGACTGACGCCAGAGTGCTTCATTAACTGTGTCTACGCGTCCTATCGTGACGTCTCGGACGAGCGCCTGGGCGACCACCCTGTGGCTTACCGCCACCCGAACGGCCGGACGGACGTGGCGAATGCTTACGATGAATGCGTACCGGCGGCGGAATATCATCGAGCAGTGCTTCGCTGTCGTAGTTAGTCACAGGAATGCTATGTTGAATGTAATTCTCGATAGCCGGCAGGTTCAGGGCGTACTCTTCACAAGCGAAACTGACTGAGACCCCTTTCTGACCCGCACGTCCGGTACGACCGATACGGTGAACATAGTCTTCACAGTCATCGGGCAAATCATAGTTATAGACATGAGACACGTCTGAGATATGCAGGCCGCGCGCCGCAACATCGGTAGCCACCAAGATATCCAGCTTGCCTTCGGTGAACTGCTCGAGAATACGGATACGTTTCTTCTGCGGCACATCGCCGGTAAGCAGGCCAACACGGTGACCGTCGCCCTCCAGGTGAGCCCAGAGGTTTTCACAACTGTGCTTAGTGTTTGAGAATACAATCGCCTTCTCTGGCCAATCTTCTTCGATAAGACTCAGCAGCAGACGCATCTTCTCATCCATCGACGGATAGAAGATCTCCTCGGTAATGTTCTTCGAGGTCTTTTCGCTCGGTGCGATCTCGACCTTCTCAGGATCATTCATGTGATCGTAGGCCAGCTCCTGCACCTTCATCGACAGGGTGGCCGAGAACAGCATGTTCAAACGCTCGTTGGCATCTGGCATGCGTCTGAAGAGGAAGCGAATATCTTTGATGAAACCGAGATCGAACATACGATCGGCTTCATCCAATACCACAGCCTGAATGGCGCTGAGGTTGATCACCCCCTGGCGCACATAGTCTATGATACGTCCCGTGGTGCCGATGAGGATATCGACGCCCTTGTCCAGCACCTTACGCTGTACTTCGTAGCTTTCGCCGCCGTAAACAATCCCTACCTTAAGGCCGGTATGTTTCGCCAATAGCTCTGCGTCTTTGGCGATCTGAATAGCCAGTTCGCGAGTCGGTGCCATCACTATGGCTCTAGGCTGATTGAGTTGACGTCCGTCGGGGATAGATGTGGTTAGCAGATGATTGAAGGTGGCGACCAGAAAAGCCAGGGTTTTACCTGTGCCCGTCTGCGCTTGGCCTGCGATATCTTTATGCTGAAGTAAAATCGGTAATGATAATGCCTGGATTGGCGTGCAATATTCAAAGCCGCTTTCGATTAGTGCCTGTTGTATCTCTGGATGCAGAGAAAAGTCGGCAAACTTTTGATTAGTTAAATGTGTTTCGCTCATAGCGCAAGCATACCAGTTAGGGTTGCAATAAGGAACTCGATCGTTTGAAATAACGGCTAATAAAAAAAGACCGTTGAAAGCCGCGAATAACTCTTGAAAAGCGAATTTCAGACCCAATATACAGGTTAAGCCATTAACAAACCAGCAATGGCACCCTAACTGGAGAACATCATGAGCGATAAAATTATTACCCTAAGCGACGACAGCTTTGAAAACGACGTTTTAAAATCAGAACTCCCAGTCCTTGTTGATTTCTGGGCAGAATGGTGCGGCCCTTGCAAAATGATCGCGCCTATCCTGGATGACGTTGCAGACGAGTATGCCGGCAAGGTAACTATCGCTAAGCTAAACGTAGACCAAAACAACGCCTCTCCTGCGAAGTACGGCGTGCGTGGTATTCCAACACTGCTGATCTTCAAAAATGGTGAGCTAGCCGACACTAAAGTAGGCGCCCTTTCTAAGACTCAACTGAAAGAATTCATCGACGCTCAACTCTAATGCAGCGATCCCTATGACATTTTTGTCATAGAAAGTGATTCTCGACACAGCTTAGCCAAGTAAATGTGTCGAGGGTCGCTAAATTTCTAGACGCCCTGCTTCTATAGTGCTACTTTAATAACCAGAAACTTTCTCATTAACCACACCTCGCTATTTCGATTAATATCCAAACAACTTTATTGCTATTAGTCCAAGAATAGCTTTGTCTCGCAATATACAAGACCCACCACAATGAATTTATCAGAATTAAAAGAGAAGTCGATTTCGGACCTGGTCATCCTGGCTCAGGAAATGAAAATCGATAACATGGCCCGAGCCCGCAAACAGGACATTATTTTCGCAATCCTTAAAGCCCACGCCAAAAGCGGTGAAGATATTTTCGGTGGCGGGGTACTCGAAATCCTGCAAGATGGTTTTGGTTTCCTTCGTAGCGCAGACGGTTCTTACCTGGCAGGCCCAGACGATATCTATGTTTCACCGAGTCAGATTCGCCGCTTTAACATGCGCACCGGTGATACCATCTTTGGTAAAATCCGTCCCCCGAAAGAAGGTGAACGTTATTTCGCGCTACTGAAAGTCAGTGAAGTCAACTTCGACAAACCCGAAAACTCCCGCAGCAAGATCCTCTTCGAAAACTTAACCCCACTTCACGCAGAAGAACGCATCCGAATGGAGCGTGGTAACGGTTCGACCGAAGATATTACCGCCCGTATTCTCGACCTCTGCTCGCCTATCGGTAAGGGCCAGCGTGGTCTTATCGTGGCGCCGCCGAAGGCTGGTAAGACATTGCTGCTGCAAAACATCGCCCAGAGCATCACCTATAACAACCCTGAAGTTGTACTCATGGTACTGCTGATCGACGAACGTCCGGAAGAAGTGACCGAGATGCAACGCCTGGTAAAGGGTGAAGTAGTTGCCTCGACCTTTGACGAGCCTGCCAGCCGTCACGTACAGGTAGCCGAGATGGTTATCGAAAAGGCCAAGCGTCTGGTTGAACATAAGAAAGACGTAGTGATTCTGCTCGACTCTATTACCCGTCTCGCACGCGCCTACAACACAGTGATCCCATCATCTGGTAAGGTTCTTACCGGTGGTGTAGACGCCAACGCACTGCATCGTCCTAAGCGCTTCTTCGGCGCGGCACGTAACATCGAGCACGGCGGCAGCCTGACCATTATCGCCACCGCGCTGGTCGATACGGGTTCTAAGATGGACGAAGTGATCTACGAAGAATTTAAGGGTACGGGTAACCAGGAACTGCACCTGTCTCGTAAGGCCGCCGAGAAGCGTGTCTTCCCAGCCATCGACTTCAACCGCTCGGGTACCCGTCGCGAAGAGAAGCTGACCACACCGGACGAGCTACAGAAGATGTGGATCCTGCGTAAGATCCTCAACCCGATGGACGAAGTCAGCGGCATGGAGTTCCTTATCGACAAGCTTGCCATGACCAAAACCAACGACGAGTTCTTCACCGCGATGAAACGCGCTAAGTCCTAAATTAAGTCCTAATATTTATTAGCCTTAAAACGTTATCGATAAAAGCCGCAACGATGCGGCTTTTTTTATGCCTGCTGAACAAAATTCGGGGCGAGGCGCTGGGCGCGCTGCTGGCAGCGCTGGCGCAGATGCTCTCTCAGGGTCAGCACCAGGGGCGTCACATGCTGCCGCCCTGGACACACCAGATAGAGATCGGCGCTCTCGCCGCTGTACTTCGTCAGCAGTGGCACTAAAGCGCCACTTGCCAGGTCATCAGCCAGATCCAAAGATGACTTATAGACGATCCCCTTGCCCGCCAGCGCCCATTTGCGGGCGACCTCGGCGTCGTTACAGGTGCGATTGCCCGACACCCTCACCCTATGAGTTTGACCGTCGCGATAGAAACACCATTGGTCGTGGGTCCTCTCATCTAACATGAAGAACAGACAATTATGCTTCTCCAGATCGCTTAGTGTCTCGGGGCGACCATGGGTCGCAATATATTCGGGCGATGCACACAGGATGCGCTGGGCAGAACAGATCTTAAAGGCCACCAGGCTAGAATCCTTGGGGGTGCCGCTACGCAGGGCCACATCTATCTTGTCGTGATAGAAGTTAGTCAGGCTGTCTGCGAGATGCAGCCTCAGCTGTAACCTGGGATATTCGTCCATCAGGTGATCCAGCCAGGGCAGAATATAGTTGCGCCCGGCATCTGATGGCAGGGCCACACTCAGCTTACCGGCAATCTGCGACTTGGCACAGGCCAGCGCCTGCTCGCCTAGACGCAAGTCTTCCAGCGCCCGACGACAATAGCTGAGGTAACGCTCGCCGGCATCGGTCAGCCTCAGGCTACGGGTGCTGCGGATGAAGAGCACGGTATCCAGCTCCTTCTCCAGCCGCTTCAGGCTGGCGCTGGCCACCGCGGCGGAGATCTCCAGCTCCACCGCCGCGCCGCTCAGGCTACCGCAATCTGCGACCCGCACGAATAACAATAGATCATTGACCTGCATGGCCTGCTCCCCGCATTTATCGCGTCCTCTATGCAATCTTCTATTAAGCATAGACTGGCTAAAAAGCTCACCTTTATCAAAATATTTTTGAAAAAGTAAGCCAGGTGGCGGATTAAATAGCAATAAAAAAGGTTCATCGCGGATTAGCGTGGACTGGAAATGAAAACGGTTGGAGAGTTATTGTTTAGTCGCCAAACAAAAACAATGACCAACCCCAACCGTTCTCGATGTCGAATATTACCTTTCCCATT